>NZ_JAGGOK010000111.1 GCF_018614615.1 Streptomyces sp. ISL-100
ACCTCACAACCAGATCACTAGGCGGGGTGGCGCGGGTGGCGCCTGCGGCGGGCTTCTTCCCCACCCCGCCCCTCCCGAACTGGGGCGCTGCCCCAGACCCCGCTCCTCAACGCCGGAGGGGCTGAGAGTTGCCGCAAGCGGCCAATCCAGCCCGTCCGGGGGCTGGGGCTTGGCCCAGTTCGGGAAGGGGCGGGTAGGGGAACAAGTCCGCCGCAGGCGTCCGCACCCGCCCGCGCACACCTACCGCTCGCCGCCCCCCGCACCCGGAGGGATCAGCGTTGCGCGGAATGCCTTCGCCGGGGCGACGTTGCCCGCCGCATCGATCGTGCGGTACTCGATCGTGTGCGAGCCGTACTCCGGTGTCGCGTCGTCCCACGGCACGACCCGCGGCGTGCCGAGCTTGCCGTAGAGGAGGTCGTCGATGACCGTGCCGCCCGGCGTGAACCGGAACGGCGCGTTCGCGTCCGTCGGCCAGCCGAAGTACGTGTACCAGCCGTCACCGTCGACCCGGAACTGCGTGACCACGTAGCTGTCCTGATCGTCGCGGGCCGTGAGCTTCATCGTGAACGGGCCGTCGTAGACGTACTCCACCGGCTTCCCCGCCCGCCGCACTGTCCGCAGTGGTTCGGACAGTTCGTACGCCGCCCTGGCGGGCGTCGCGTCGACGGTCCAGGTCAGCGTCCGGTCCGTACCCGCGATGCGGGCCTTCAGCGTGTGGTCGCCGCCGCGCAGCGGCAGCTCGCCCAGGTCCAGGTCGCGGTCGTTGCCCGGGTTCGGGACCGGACGCCCGTCCAGGGTCCACCGCACCCGCGGGGCTTCGCGGCCCGCCGGATGCGTCGTGTCGGCGTACACCACCGATTCCACGCCCACCGGTGCCCCGGTGCGGGTGTGGCCCGTGAACTCCGGTGCCGTGGAAGGAGGTTCCGTGGTGGTAGTGACGGACGGGTCAACCGTCCACGTGACCGTGCGGGTCAGCGCCGCCGAGGCGCGGATCTTCGGGTCCCGTACGAACGGAGTCGGGTCCGAGACGGTCGCCGAAAGCCGGTGGTCGCGCCCCTCCGCGAGGCCCAGGCGGCGCAGGTCCAGGCTGCGCTCGCCCGCCGTCCCGTCCACCTTTCGGCCGTCCAGCCGCCATACAGTGTCGAGTTCCCCGCCCACCGGATGCAGGGTGTCGACCCACACCGTCCGGTCGTCGCCGATCGGCGCGTCGTTCGGGGTGTGGCCCTGCACCAGGTCCACCTTGGCGGAGATCGCCTGCGTCATGATCTCCCGCTCCACCTGGTCGAAGGCGTACCCGAGGGTCTTCATCATCGAGTGCTTGCTCGGTCGCCAGACCCCCTTCGTCTGGTACATGCCGCCCTCGTGGCGACCTATGACGCCGCCGGAGTCGCTGCGCTCGCCCAGCCAGCGCCACCACTTGCGCTGCTTGGCGCGCATCTCGTCCTCGGTCAGGAGCGTGTGGTGCGCGGAGCTCGGCTCGCCGCCCTCGTACACACCGCCGGGGACGCCCCGCGCGTAGTAGTCGTACTCGTCCTGGAGCTTGCCCAGGGAGTGGCCGATCTCGTGCGGGGTGATGAGCGAGGACAGCGCGTTGCCGCCGGACGCCGTGGCGAAGGTGCCGCCCGCGCCGCCGTACGTCGCGCTGTTGGCGAGCCCGACGATCTGCCGGTTCGTGCTCTTCGAGCCGGGGATCAGGTCGGCCAGTGCCGTCGCCGCCGTCGAATCGATCGACAGCAGGCGCTGCACACTGGCCGGGTTGCAGCCGCCCCAGAAGCCCATGTCCAGCGCGGTGTCACGGCGCGGCGCGTCCAGGCCGGGGTCGCAGTCGACGCCCGACTCGGCCGACGGCACTTCCACCGCCCAGACGTTGATGTAAGAACGGTACGAGGCGAACGGCTCCATGTTCCACAGCACATTGATGTGCTTGTCGACATCGGCACGGAAGCCGGGCATGTCGCCCGTGGTGTAGCCGTCACCGAGTACGACGAGATTGAAGCGCTTGTCGGCCGGGCCCGTCTGCTGGACGGGCACCACCTTGGCGTTCGCGGTCACCGGGTGCGGCGCTGCTGTGGACGCCGTCGCCGCCGTCGCCGCTGTAGCCGGTGGCGTGGTGCCTATGGCGCAGGCTGCGAGAAGTGCCCCCGCCACCGCGAGAAGCGCGGGTCTGTTCAGAAGTCTCATGGTGGTGCACCCTCCGTCTGCCGTACGACTGGTGATCACGCGGTGGCGGGAGCGTACGGGTGCGTTCAACGCCCAGTAAAGGGGACGGAGTTGTCTGTGGCCGAGATGGTGAGCCGGGCGGGCGCCGTCGCCATCCGCTCCGGGAGCCTCAGGCCGGGCCCGCCGGGCCCGCCGGGCGTGATCGAGCCGAGGACGCTCGGGCGGCGGGCGCCCGTGCACGAAGGGACCGTGCCGGGCAGGCCCTGCGCGGTCAGCCAGCCCAGAACGGCGAAGGCGTACGCCTCCTTGGCCGCCGACGGCAGCCCGAGCTCGTCCGACGTCCGCAGCGGTACGCCAACGCCCGGTTCCCCGACTCCGAGTACTCCGCCGCCGAGCTCTTCCCGCAGCCACTCCATCAGCACCGGATTGCGCGTACCCCCGCCCGACGCGATCACCTCCGTCGCCCCGAAAGGCCGGATGGCGTCGGCCACGGTCCGCGCCGTGAGCCGGGTCAGCGTGGCGACGACGTCCGCGGCGGGCAACGGCCCGAAGCCGGCGAGCGCGGCCCGCAGGTAGGGCAGATGGAACAGTTCCTTGCCCGTCGTCTTGGGTGCGGGCCTGGCGTAGTACGGCTCCTCCAGCAGCCGTCGCAGCAGCGGCCGGTGGACAGTGCCGCGGGCGGCCAGGGCACCCTCGGCGTCGTAGGCCGCCGCCGCCAGCTCGCGCACCGCCGCGTCGATCAGCGCGTTGGCGGGCCCGGTGTCGAAGGCGAGAGGTTCGCCGCGTGACGAACCGTCCCCCGCCACCGTGACGTTGCCGATCCCGCCGAGGTTCAGTGCGACAGGCACACCCGGCCGCCCGCGCAGCCACATGACGTCGACGATGCTCACCAGCGGCGCGCCCTGGCCCCCGGCGGCTACATCGCGCGTACGGAAGCCGGATACGACGGGGCGGCCCGTCGCCTCGGCGATCCAGGCCGGCTCGCCGATCTGGAGCGTGCCGTGCACCCGCCCGCCCTCGGCCCAGTGGTAGACGGTCTGCCCGTGCGAGGCGATCAAGTCGGCTTTGCCAGCGCACAGTTCGCGGTCGGCGCGCACCGCCGCGTCGGCGAAGGCCTGCCCGATGCGCGTGTCGAGCCGGCACGCGGCGGCCAGGGTCGTCCCGGCGGGCGGCAGCGCCTCGGCCAGCGCCGCCCGCAGCTCGTCGTCGTACACCGCGCTGATCATGCCGAGCGGCGTGAGCACCAGGGTGTCCCCGTCGAGGGTGAGGTCGGCGGCAGCGGCGTCGATGGCGTCGTACGACGTGCCGGACATCAGCCCGATCACCCGCAGGCTGCTCACCGCAGTGCCCGCTTGTGGTCGTCGCCGCGCAGCGACAGCAGCGCCAGGACGCTGACCGCGCACGTCACCGCCGCGTAATAGGCGGGGACGTCGACGTCGCCGGTCCGCTTGACGACCTCGGTGATGAGGAGCCCCGCGCAGCCCGAGAACACGGCATTGGACAGCGAGTACGCCAGGCCGAGCCCTGTATAGCGCACCGTCGTCGGGAACATCTCGGCCAGCATCGCCGGCCCCGGCCCCGCCATCAGTCCGACGGCCGCCCCCGCACCGAAGAGCGCCGCCCCTTTCGCGTACGTCGGTACGCCCGCATCCTGCACCAGATTCAGCAGCGGCAGCGCGAGCACGGCGACCAGCAGCGCACCGGTCAGCATCACCGTCCGCCGCCCGATCCGGTCGCTGACCAGGCCGGCGGGCAGGATCGACGCGGCGAAGCCGAGGTTGGCCAGAACGGTCGCGATCAGCGCCTCCTGGAACGTCGCGTTCAAGGTGCTCTGGAGGTACGAAGGGAGGACCACCAGGAAGGTGTAACCGGCCGCGGACCACCCCATCAGACGCCCGGCGCCCAGCGCGATGGCCCTGACCGTCTCGGCGGCGGGTGGCGGCCGTACGGGCGTGCTCTTCTCGACGACGGCCGCCGCGAAGGCGGGCGTCTCGTCCAGGCGCAATCGCAGCCACAGCGCGACGAGCCCGAGTGGCAACGTCAGCAGGAAGGGCACCCGCCAGCCCCACCCGTTCAGCTGCGACTCGGTCAGTACGGTCGCGAGGAGCGCCGCCATTCCGGCGCCCGCGAGCAGCCCGAGCGCCACCGTGAACGACTGCCACGCCCCGTACCGTCCCCGTCGGCCCGGCGGCGCGAACTCCGTCATGATCGACACCGCGCCGCCGAACTCCCCGCCTGCCGACAGCCCTTGCAGGATCCGCAGCAGCGTCAACAGCCACGGCGCTGCCGCGCCGATCGAGGCGTACGTCGGAAGCACACCGATCAGCGTCGTGGCGCCGGTCATCAGACAGATCACCAGGATCAGCGTCGGCCGGCGGCCGATCCGGTCACCGAGCCGCCCGAACACGGCGGCCCCGACGGGCCGGAAGAAGAACGCCAGGGCGAACGACGCGTACGTCTTGATGAGCCCTTCTACGTCGCTGCCGCCCTCGGGGGTGAAGAAGTGCGCGGCGATGATGGTGGCGAAGTAGCCGTAGACGCCGAACTCGTACCACTCGATGAAGTTGCCGACGGACCCCGCCACCAGCGCCCGGCGTGAGCGGACCGGTCGGGCGGCTGTCGCGGGGCCTGGACCATGGACGGGAGCGGTCATGAGGCAAGGGTGCGGACCGGGCAGCCGCACCACAAGTCCCTTGCGCCACCTGCCGTACGCCCCACCCCGGTACGGCGGCCCGCCCCGCCCCGCCGAGGCGGAACAGGGCCGGCTGCGTGGCTGTTCGTACGTGCCGCGCGCGAGCGCTCAGACGCCCGGCGGGACGCGCGAGGGCCGCCCGGAGCCGCGCGTCATGTTGTACCCCGCGATGGCCGCGGCCGCCGCGAGGACGCCCCCGCCCGCTGTCCAGAGCCAGCGCGACGACCACCAGCCGGATGAAAAGCGGTCATCGGCGGCCTCCGCCACGTCCGCGTCGGACACGCCGGGAACCAGCGGGACGGACAGCGCGCCGTCCACCGCCCGCGAACCGCCCGCGTCCTTCGCCGATGCCACGACCTCCGCGCGCACCGGCAGACCGAGGTCCTCCTGCGGCAGGTCGACGACTGTCAGCCGTACGTAGTAACGCCCCGGCAGCGGGTCGTTCGCCCACGGCTCCGCCCAGGCCCTGACCGTACGCAGCGTGCAGGACACGGTGACCGACGCGGCCTCCTTCGGTGCCGCCTTCGCCTGGCTGCCGTAGACGCAGGCCTGCCGCCGGCGCAGTCCGTCGTACACGTCGAGCTGCCAGGTCGCCGCGCCGTGGCGAGCGGCGGCCTCCGGCAGCTTCACCGTGGCCTTCACCGTGGCGGTACGCCCCGCGTCGGCGTCGAAGACCCAGTAGAGGTAATCACCGGTGGACGCGTCGGCCGTGGCCGGCTGGTCCTGCCGGATCTGCGTCGCCGTACGGAAGGTGGTGCCCGCCTCGGTCGGCGCGGCCTCCTCCTCGCCGCCCTGACTGGCGCCCGGCGAGGGCGTCGAGTCCGCGAGGACAGGGGCTGCCGTGCCGAAGAGCGCGGCAGCCGCCAGCACAACACCGCTCAGCACACGTGTCGTCGTACGCATCAGTTGGTCCTCCATACGGCGAAGCGCCAGCGCGAGATGCAGCCCCACAGGAGACCGGCGAGCAGGCCGGTCAGGGCGAGTACGCCGAGCAGCCACCAGCCGCGGCCCAGGCCGAAGGCCGCGACGTCCGACGCCTCGTCGGGGCCGTCCACCACGTCGATGGTCAGCTCGACGGGCAGGCCCGGTGTGGTTTTGACGGACGCGGGAGCGGAGAAGGAGTTGCTGACCTGGAGGCATACGCTCTCCGCCGCCGGCTTCACCTCGTCGGCCGTGGCGTCGTCCAGCGGTGCCTTCGGGTAGCGCAGGCCGGTCGAGATGACGTCCGTACGGCCGTCACCCGCCTCCGAGCCGCGCACGATCTCCCTGCCGTTCGTGGTCACCGCACGCAGGAGTACGGCGTAGTCGCGGTCGACGGCGCGGTCGGCGCCGATGCTGACCGAGGCCCGCAGTTCCTGGCCGGGCAGTACGTCCACCCGGTACCAGCGGTGCTCGGAGAACTTCTCTCGGTCGGTGTAGAGACCGGCCTTGAGCTGCGGCGCGTCCACGCACCGATCCGCGCCCTCGGTCGCCACCGGATTGACGACGGGGTCGGCGGCGCGGTCCACCAACTGCTTGACGCGGCCGGAGAGTTCGTCGGTGTGCTGCACGGCGGTGTAGGTGCCGCCGGTGGCCTCCGCGATGCACGTCAGCTGCTGGCGGATCTTCGCGTTCGGGACCAGGCCGAGCGTATCGACGACCAGGTGGGTGCCCTTCGCGGCGATCTCGCGGGCGACCTCGCACGGGTCGAGGGGGCCGCAGGTGTCCTCGCCGTCGGTGATGAGCACGATCCTGCGGGTGCCGTCACCGCCTTCGAGGTCGTCGGCCGCGCCGAGGAGGGCGGGGCCGATGGGGGTCCAGCCGGTGGGGGCGAGCGTGGCGACGGCGGTCTTCGCCTCGGTCCGGTCCAGCGGGCCGACCGGGTACAGCTGCCTGGTGTCCTTGCAGCCGGTCTTGCGGTTGTCGCCGGGGTAGTCGGCGCCGAGCGTGCGTATGCCGAGCTGAACCTCGGCCGGGACCGCGTCCAGCACGTCGTTGAACGCCTGCTTGGCGGCGGCCATCCGGGACTGGCCGTCGATGTCCTTGGCCCGCATCGAACCGCTGACGTCGAGGACGAGTTCGACCTTCGGGGAGTCGCGTGAGTCCGGTTCACCGGCGGCAGCGGTGGCTGCGGCGAGGCCGGCCGGGAGGAGGCCGGCGGCCAGGGCGACGAACAGGGCGAACGCCCCGGCCGCCAGCCGTTTTCTTGTGATCATCGCTGGATCCTATTGAAGACCGGCTCCGGTCCCCAACGGCGGGTCTTTTCCCCTACCCGCCCCTTCCCGCAACTGGGGCGCTGCCCCAGCCCCCGGTCCTCAAGCGTCGGACGGGCTGAAGTCGCCGGGGGGTGGGCCGCTGGGGCTCCGCCCCAGACCCCGCTCCTCAAACGCCGGAGGGGCTGGATGGTGCGTCGAATCCAGCCCCTCCGGCGTTTTGAGGACACGCCCGGAGGGCGTATGTGCTGAAGGAAAGCCCTCGTCCCTCAGAGCGCGTGGCCAGTGGTCGCGTCCACGTGTGACGGGACCGGGTCGTGGTGGTTGCCCACCGTCGACGTGCCCGTCGGCTCGAACAGCAGAATCGACGCCCAGTCCGCCGCCGAGGGTTTGTGCCAGACGCCGCGCGGCACGACGTACACCGAGCCGGTCGCCAGGACCACGGACCGCTCCGCGCCGCCCTCACGCAGGGCGATGGTCAGCTCCCCGTCCAGGACCTGGAAGAACTCGTCCGTATCCTCGTGGACGTGCCAGACGTGCTCGCCCGCGACCTTCGCCACGCGCACGTCGTAGTCGTTGACCCGGGTCACGATGCGCGGGCTCCACAGCGCGTCGAAGGAGCCGAGGGCCTCGGTAAGTGCGATGGGTTCGTGCTGCTCGCTCTGCTCGTACGTCGTCGTCATGACCTCACCTTCACCCCTGGTACCGGACCACCGCGAGTGCTAGAAATCGCACATGACGCAAGGATCCTCGCACCGGGTTGTCGTGATCGTCGACGAGAACTCCAACCCCTTCGAGCTCAGCTGTGCGATCGAAGTGTTCGGACTGCGGCGCAAGGCCGAACTCGGCCGCGAACTCTACGACTTCGCCCTCTGCTCCCCGCAGCCCCGCACCCTCATGCGAGACGGGTTCTTCACGCTCACGGGAGTCGCGGGGCTGGAGGCGGCTGACACCGCGGACACCCTCATCGTGCCCAACCGGCCGGACACCGACGTGCCGCGCCGCCCCGCAGTCCTGGACGCCGTCCGCCGCGCGCACGCGCGCGGCGCGCGGCTGGTGGGCTTCTGCAGCGGCGCCTTCACGATGGCCGAGGCGGGCGTGCTCGACGGCCGCCGCGCCACTGCGCACTGGCAGTGGGCGGACACCTTCCGCGCGCGCTTCCCCGCCGTCCGGCTCGAACCGGACGTGCTGTTCGTCGACGACGGCGACATCCTCACCGCGGCGGGCAGCGCCGCCGCCCTTGACCTCGGGCTGCACCTGGTCCGTCGCGACCACGGCGTGGAGGCCGCCGTCTCCGTCAGCCGCCGCCTCGTCTTCGCCGTCCACCGCGACGGTGGCCAGCGCCAGTTCGTCGAGCACCCGATCCCTTCCCTCACCTCCTCCGCCGACCCCTCCCTCGGCCCCCTCCTGGACTGGGCCAGAGGACGGCTCGGCACACCGCTGACCGTCGCCGGCCTTGCCGCCCGCGCTGCTGTCAGCCCCGCGACCCTCCACCGAAGGTTCCGCGCCCAGCTCGGCACCACACCTCTGGCCTGGCTCACCGCCGAACGCGTCGCGCTGGCCTGCCGCTTGATGGAACGCGGCGATCCCGCCGTCGAATCCGTGGCCCGGGCGAGCGGACTCGGTACGGCCGCCAACCTCCGCGCCCAGCTCCGCCGCCGCACCGGACTCACCCCCAGCGCCTACCGCGAGCGGTTCGCACCGGGAGCCTGAACCGGCCGGAATTCACCGGCTCGCAATACATTGCGGACACATTCCAGGATGCGGACGTTTCCAGCCGTGACCTGGACAAACGCACGCGCGCACTGCCACTCTCCCGCCATGCGCCCTGCCAGCCCGTTCCGCCGCCGCACGACCGCCTTCTCACCCTTCGGCGCGCTCACCGCCACGGCCGTCGTGACCGTCGCGGCCGCCACCGGCTGCGCCCCGCAGCCCGAGTCCCCGGCCGCCGCGCCCGGCGACGCCAAGGCGAGCTGCGCGCCGGGCAAACTGGCCACCGAGGTGCCGGGCAAGCTGACCATCGGCACCGACAAGCCCGCGTACGCACCCTGGTTCGACGACGACAACCCGGCCAACGGCAAGGGCTTCGAGTCGGCGGTCGCGCACGCAGTCGCCAAGAAGCTCGGCTACGGCAAGGACCAAGTGGTGTGGCAGACCGTGCCGTTCAACACCGCCTTCGCGCCCGGCGAGAAGAGACCTTCGGACGCGACACAGTCGTGCTGCGTGACGTGAACCTCGAAGTCGCCCCGCACACCGTGACCGCACTCATCGGCGCGTCCGGATCCGGCAAATCGACCCTCCTGCGCTGCGCGAACCTCCTGGAGGAGATCGACGACGGCGCGATCTTCCTCGACGGTGAGGACATCACTGACCCACGGGCGGACGCGGACGCCGTACGTCGCCGGATCGGCGTCGTTTTCCAGGCGTACAACCTCTTCCCGCACATGACGGTGCTCGACAACATCACCCTCGCGCCGAGGCGCGTACACGGCACGTCGCGTACGGACGCGGAGGCACAGGCCCGCGAACTCCTCGACCGCCTCGGCCTCGCCGACAAGGCCACCGCCTACCCGGACCGCCTCAGCGGCGGCCAGCAGCAACGCGTCGCCATCGCCCGCGCCCTCGCCGTACGCCCCCGCCTTCTCCTGCTCGACGAGATCACGGCGGCGCTGGACCCGGAGCTGGTGGGCGAGGTCCTGAACGTCGTACGGGATCTCAAGGGCGACAGCATGACGATGATCCTCGCCACCCACGAGATGGGCTTCGCGCGCGAAGTCGCCGACCAGGTGTGCTTCCTGGACGGGGGAGTGGTGCTGGAGCGCGGCACGCCGGAGCAGATCTTCGGCGACCCGCAGGAGGAACGCACCCAGCGGTTCCTGCGACGGATTGTCGAAGCCGGGCGTCTGTGACCGCTTCTGGTGATAGACCAGAACGGTGACGGTACGGGGGCGACGACTTCTCAGTTACAGCGACGCGGTAGCGATTCTCGGCGGCGACAGCGCGGCACTGGCGGCAGCCGACCAGGCGTTGGGCGGGGCGCTGTCGATGGCTACGGGCGGGGCCAGCGACGCTGTGCTCAATCTGTTCCAGGCGCGGGGAGGGGTGCTCAGGCTCGGGCGTGATCTGACGGCGGGGTTGAGGGAGCGACTGGGCTCGTCGGAGCGGGCGGAGCGTACGGAACGGATCGCGGCGGCGCATGCGGTGCTCGTGGTTACGGCGTACTTCGAGGCTCTCGGGGAGGCGGAAATCCCGTTCGATCTGGCCGAGGTGCGGCTCACGCGGCGCGATCAGGTCGGACTGGCCGGGAGTTGGGATTACGCGAATGACCTCATTCAAGGGCTGGTCGCCAGTGCGGCTCCGCAGCCCGCCCCGCATCTGCCTTACGAGCAAGTCCGCGATGAACTCCAGAGCTACTACTTCTGGCTTTCTCGTAGCGTGTTGCGATTTATTGGGGGGCTGGCCGTATGGGACAGGCTTGACGATACGCAGCGCGATGATGTGACTCACGCGCTGGGCTATGAACTGAGCCGGCAGGCAGTCCGGCGCTACGAGGAGCTCTACGCTCAACTAGCCCTCGAAGTACCGGAATTTGGGTTCTGGTCCGGTCAGATCGAGCACCAGGCCACCCGCACCGGCATTCGCCAGGCCCTCACCGGCATCGAGTCGGCCCTCGCCGGCCTGACCACCGTACGCCGGTTCACCCACGCGGCCGCCGCCCTCGCCACTGGCTACCAGGCGGCTCTGCCCCGCCCGATCCTGGCCGAGGGAGACGCTCCGACGGGCGTGTGCCTGCCCACTCTCGGCGAGGGTTACGTCGACCCCGACTTCCGCGTCCGGGCCGTGACGGAAGGCCCCCACGGGCCCGCCGAAGAGGAGTGGTGGGAGACCGCGCCGGTACGGTCCGACCTCACGGAGTACCTCGCGGGCGCCCTCACCTCGGTCGCCTCCACCACCGCGCCCCTGGTCGTCCTCGGCCAGCCGGGCGCCGGGAAGTCCGTACTGACGAAGATCCTCTCGGCCCGGCTGCCCGAGGCGGGCTTCCTGCCCGTCCGGGTCATCCTGCGCGAAGTGCCGGCCGACGCCGACGTACAGGACCAGATCGAGCACGCCGTACGCGCCACGACCGGCGAACGGGTCTCATGGCCGGATCTGATCCGGGCGGCAGAAGGGGCCGTACCCGTCCTCCTCTTCGACGGCTTCGACGAGCTGCTTCAGGCCACCGGCGTCAGCCAGTCCGACTACCTGGTGCGGGTAGCCCGCTTCCAGCAGCGCGAGGCAGATCAGGGGCGGCCCGTCCTCGCCCTGGTCACGAGCAGGACCGCCGTCGCCGACAGGGCGCACTACCCGCAAGGCGCGGTGGCACTGCGCCTCGAACCCTTCAGGGCGCGGCAGGTCGAGCGCTGGCTCGACCTCTGGAACCGGCTCAACGAGCCGTACCTCACCGCGAACGGACTGCGGCCCCTCCCCGCCGCCGTCGCCGCACGGCACCGGGCTCTCGCCTCCCAGCCGCTGCTGCTGCTGATGCTCGCCCTGTACGACGCCACAGGAAACGCGCTGCAATACGGAGCCGAAAACGACGACCCCCTGGGTGAGGCCGAGCTGTACGAGGAACTGTTGGCGTCCTTCGCCGTCCGGGAGGTGGCAAAGTCCGCCACGGCGCTGCCGCAGCGGCAACTGGCCAACCGCGTGGAGCAGGAGCTCCAGCGACTCTCCCTGATCTCCTTCGGCATGCTGAACCGGCACCGGCAGTGGATCACCACGGCGGAACTGGAGCAGGACCTGACCGCGCTGCTCGGTCGCCCCCAGTCGGCTCGGACCGACGGCTTCCGCGCGCCGCTCGACCAGGCGGAGATCGCGCTCGGCCGGTTCTTCTTCGTACAGAAGGCCCAGGCACTGCGCGACGACCAGCGGCTGGCGACGTACGAGTTCCTGCACGCCACCTTCGGCGAGTACCTGGCCGCCCGTCTCGCTGTACAGCTTCTCGTCGGCCTGCTCGACCAGCGCCCGGCGCTGTCCCTCGGCCGTGCGGGAGTCGACGACGACCTGCTGTACGTCCTGCTGTCCTACGCGCCGCTCTCGTCGCGCCAGATGCTCCGCTTCGTCGGCGCCCGGATCCGCCACCTCGCCCCGCAGGACCGTGAGCGGCTCGGTGAGCTTCTCGTCACCGTGATGGCCGACCACCGCAACCGCACCGAGCACCGCTTCGCCGAGTACCGGCCCACCGTGCGCGCGACCTCCTCGCGGCACGGCGTCTACGGCGCGAATCTGATGATGCTGACAGTGCTGGTCAGGGACGGGGTCAAGGCGAGCGAGGTGTTCCCCGGCGATGCCAATGCAGCGGGCACCTGGCACCGGTACGTCCTGCTGTGGCGGTCGGCCCTCACCGAACCGGAGTGGACGGACTTCGCGATCGCACTCGACCTCCATCACATCTGGAACGACGGCAGGCGGGACCTGGACATCTTTCCGGCGGAAGGCTTTCTCGTCGCGGAACCGGTCGACGCCTACTGGCTCTACGGCCGTCCGCCGGGTCACGGCGACCGCAGTAGCAGGGTCTGCTGGTCCCGCCCCTACCCGGAACAGATCCGGCACAAGATGGTGGTGTCCGGTGGCACCAATGACGCGGTTGTCCTGCATGCCGTGGACCCTGTCTTCCGCCGACTGGGTTCCGCCGTCACCACCTTCGTCGGTACGCCGGACGGCACGGCCACTTCGGTCGCCCACAGTCTGACGGACCTGTGGCTGGCGAGCGGCCTCGGCGCCCCGGACAGTGAACTGGGCGTCCTGTACGAGCGCTGCGGCACGTTTCTCGAGCGGTACTCCGGCCTCGACATGTCCACTCGGCGCTGCGCGACCTGGATCGTCCTGGGGCAACTGGTCAATGACGCGGCCCGGCTGCCGGCGTCCGTGGTGTCGAGTGTGCTGGGCGGGCTGTATCCGGTGGAGCTCGAGCCGCACGCGTTGGAAGCGCTGGCGCGAGCCGCCATGGCGGCGCTGGAGTCGGGCGCCACGGGGGAGGACCGCACCGCGCTCCGGAGCTACTGGGAGGCGGCCGTGGACTCGCTTCTGGGGTCGGGTGCCTTCGGCCGCGTGCTGAACCTCTGGGCACAGACTGGCGCGTCGCAGTGGGCAAGCGGGTGGTTCGGCGACGCCGCGCGTGAGGTGTTGGACCGGATGACCGACGACCAGTTGCGCGACGTCCCGCCGGAGACCCTCGCCCGGGTACGCGGCCTGGTAGCCGCGTACCCGGGACGGGCCGATCGCCCCTGACCGTCGTCACCCCAGATCGAGCGCGTTCCGCAGCCCCAACCGGTAGCGCGTCCGGTCGTGACGCTTCAGGGACTCGACCGCCGGTGGCCGGAACAGCGGCGTCACCGTGCACCGCGGCGCCGTCGAACCGACCCGGTCCAGCAGGGCGTTGACCGCCGCGCGGGCCGACGCGTTCGCGCCCTCCATCGTCGCCAGGTCGATGTCCACGGAGACGTAGTCGCCCGCCAGGAAGAAGTTGGGGATCTTCGTCGCGGCCGCCGGGCGGTTGTGGAACGTACCGACGGGATGGATCAGCAGCTCGTCGTCGTTCGTCGGGTTCGGCGTGCCGATGCCGTCCACGCCCGGGTCCAGGAACCACGAGTGCAGTGTGCTGTCACGCAGCACCGTCTTGCCCGTGTCGTTGAGCGCGGCCTTGAGCTGCGCCCACACCTCGCGCGCGACCTCCTCGCGGGTGCACTGCTTCGCCGTCTTCCCGTACAGAATCCCGGGCTTGTCCCACTCGGAGATGTCGACCGACAGGCAGTCGGCCGCCGTGCCGTCGCCGTAGTCGGCGGGGAAGTCGCGGTCCGGCCAGTGCTGGGCCTGGGCGATGGCGGTCAGGGACCAGGGTGAGTCGATGCAGTTGAGGTGGCCGTGCAGGATCGGCGTACGTTCCGTCAGATAGAACTGGATGCCCGTCATCCAGTCCGTCCTGAGCCTGTCGCAGCGGGCCAGTTGCGGGTCGGCGGCGCGCATTGCCGCGTTCCAGGTGGGGCGGGCGTGCTCCACCGGCAGGGCGCAGACGTAGTGGCCGGCGGTCACGGTCCGGCGTACGCCGCCCGGGTCCTCGATCATCGCCGCCGAGATCTTCCCGTCGGCGTACCTCATCTCCCGTACGGTCCAGCCGACCCGGAAGTCGACGCCCAGGCCCCGCAGATGGTCCACCCAGGGGTCGATCCACGCCTCGTTGGTCGGGGCGTTGAGGATGCGGTCCGGCGGGCCGTCGGCGCCCCGGCCGAGCGCGTTGAGTACGAAGGCCTCGCCGAGTGTTCCGACCGTACGGGTGCTGGCTTCCTCGGCCTTCGTCGCGACGATGTTGCGGGTGACGCCGATGGCGAGGATGCGCTGGTAGTCCTTGGACATGCGCTCGGCCCGTACGAAGTCCCACCAGGGCGTGCGCTCCCAGGTGTTGTCGCGCCGTTCGTCGCAGCTGGTCAGGAAGACGAGCGCGCGGTTCACGAAGTACGCGCTCTCGTGCGCGGGGAGGTTGGCGGCCGTTTCGAGGAGCGCGCTGAGCGCGCGGCGGATGTCGTCGAGGGTGAGGTCGGCCGGCTGGTGGCCGGGCCAGGGAATCGGCATCCGGAGGTCTTCACGGCCCGTGCGCGCGAACATCATTTCCCGCGGTGCGACGAGGTTGTCGTGGACGCCGTTGGCGTTGCCGGGGAAGGGGATGCGGCGCATCGTGTCCGGCAGGTTGTGGTAGATGCCGGGGATGAACCGGAAGCCGTGCTCGGCGGGCAGCGGCCTGCGTCCGCCCTTCGCGCTGTTCGGTACGTCCATGCTGCGGGCCTTGCCGCCGAGCGCCCGTCTCTCGTACACCGTGACCGCGAAACCGCGCTCGGCGAGCTCGTGCGCGGCGGTGAGGCCCGCGACGCCGCCGCCGAGCACGGCGACCGACTCCTGGGCGGTACGCCGGAGGCCGGCCGCCGCAGAGGGCGCCGTCGGTGCGGCCGTCGCGGGCGCCGCTCCGAGCGCCATCGCCCCGCCCGCCGTTGCTGCCGCCGCAGCCGCTGCCCCTGCCACGAACGTGCGTCTGGAACTGCCCATGCCCGTCCCCCTTATCGCCTTACCGGCGGTAACTGTCGCGTCAGGCCCAGGAGACTACGGCCGGCCCCCACGACCCGGAAGGCACGTGCGTGCACATCCCCGCGTCGGCCGCACATTGGCGCGAAAGAGCCCCACCGGCCGCAGGCACAATGGGGACATGTCCCGACGCAGTTCACGCGGTACGAGCCGCCGCCCCCAGAGCCGGTCCGTTGCCGCGCCCTCCGCGCCCCACGCGCCGCTCTCCGCCGCATCGCCCTGCCCCTGCGGGCTCCCCGCCGCCTACGGCGACTGCTGCGGGCGCTTCCACTCCGGGGCGGCCGCCGCGCCCACCGCCGAGCTCCTCATGCGCTCCCGCTACAGCGCGTTCGCGGCCCAGGACGCGGCGTACCTGCTGCGCTCCTGGCACCCCGACACGAGGCCGCAGACCCTCGACTTCGACCCGGACATGCGCTGGCAGAGCCTGGACATCCTGGCCACCACCGACGGCAGTGCCTTCCACACCACGGGAACGGTCACCTTCCGCGCCCACTACACGCACCAGGGCGAGCCCGGCGAACTCCACGAGCAGAGCCGTTTCGCGCAGCACGAGGGCGCTTGGGTCTACCTGGACGCCGTCTTCACGCGCTAGCCGGGCTGCTGCGGCCGATCGCCCCTTTTCTCCCGACCTGGGGGAGTTTCGTGCCACGTCGCAGGGGTACTGCGGACGGGACCCCAGAACCACCGGGAGGCACATCGTGGAAGGCATCACCGACCTGGAACTCGAAGCGCTCTGGGACGATTTCCACCGCGTGGTGAACATGACGTCGCAGGAACTGAGCACCTGGCTGCGCACCAGTGGCGCCGGCGAGAACACCGAGCCGCTGCCTGAGCGGGCCGGGACCGAGACCGGGCGGCAGGTGCTCACGATCCTGGGCAAGCGGCGCACGGATCTGACGGCAGACGACGTCGCGGTCATGCGGCAGGTGGTGGAAACCGTCAGCGCACAGCGGCGCACCGACCTGGAGCCGATATCGGGGGACGGCGTCTGGCGGCACCGGCTGATGCTGCTGGGGCACGACCCCCTGAAGCCGGCATGACCGCCGGCACCCGGACCCGTTCCGGCTCCCGCTCCGGCGCCCGCTCGAAGGGCGGCCAGGACGAGCGCACGGTGCGGGCACTCCTGGACGCGCACGGGCGTACGTACGCCGCCGAGGCCGGTATCCGGCTGCGTGACACCCCGCAGCCGCTCTACCGCCTTCTCGTCCTGTCCCACCTGCTGAGCGCACGGATCCAGGCATCCATCGCCGTGGCCGCCGCCCGCGCGCTGCACGACGCGGGAATGCGCGACGCGCGCCGCATGGAAAGCGCCACCTGGCAGCAGCGGGTCGACGCCCTCGGCGAGGGCGGTTACCGCCGCTACGACGAACGGACCGCCACGCAGCTCGGTGACGCGGCGCGGCTGGTCCTCGACAAGTACGGCGGCGACCTGCGCCGCATGCGCGATGCCGCCGACGGCGATACGCAGGCGCTGCGGAGCCTGCTGCGCGAGGTCCCGGGACTGGGCCCCGCCGGTACGGACATCTTCCTGCGCGAGGCACAGGCCGTATGGGCCGAGGTCGCGCCGTACCTGGACGTCAAGGCCCTCCAGGGGGCGGAACGGCTCGGGCTGCCGACGGACCCGGCCAAGCTGGCCGGCCTCGTCGACGAAGGTGAGGTGGCCTCGCTGGCGGCGGCGCTCGTACGGGTCGCACTCGACCGGCACATCGCGGAGGAGCTCCAGGACGAGCTGCGGGACACAGGCTGATCCCGCGCGAGCCGCGACGGGGCCGTTACGGCCGGGGCGCGTGGGGTACGCGAGGGGCAGCGGGACCTACGGGAGAGGTGAGCACTGTGCCCGAGCCAGGCAGCAAGAAGTACGACACGAAGCGGGCCCGGCTGCGGAAGGAGGCCGAGGACAGCGGCGTACCCGACAAGCACGCCAACGAGCAGGCCAACGAGAACCTACAGGCCGACCCGCACTACCAGAGCAGCGGCCCTCGCACCGAGCGCGGCAGGGGCCCGGAGACCGAACGCTCCGAGCGGCCCGACTGACGCAGTGGCCGCCGCAGGAGAATGAAGCGCCAGGACGGCCGTCGGCAGAGGCAGCTGGTTCCGATGCGCTGCTCGCCTCGGGGCCAGGAACTACTGTCGCGAGCATGGTCGAACACGATGCCCTCAGTTCCACCCGCGAGGCTTACGACGCTGCCGCCCCGACCTATGCGCAGTTGTTCCGCGACACGCTGCGCGACAGTCCCCTGGACCGCGCGATCTTGGGTGCCTTCGCCGAGGTCGTAAGTGCGAGTGGGGACGGTCAGGTCGCGGACCTGGGGTGTGGGCCTGGCCATATCACTGCTTATCTGGACGAGCTGGGGCTGGCGGCGTTTGGTGTTGACGCCTCTCCTGCGATGATCAAGTTGGCTCGACAGGCCTATCCAGGCCTGCGGTTCGACGTGGGCTCGATGGCCGCGTTGAACATCGCTGACGGCGTGCTGGGCGGCGTACTCTCACGTTGGTCCATCATCCACACTCCGCCGCAGGACCTCCCCGTCATCTTGGGGGAGTTCCACCGCGTGCTGGCGCCTGGCGGCCACGTTCTGGTCGGCTTTTCGGCAAGCGATGATCCGTCTCACCTGACGCAGGCCTTCGATCACACGGTCGCCCTGGCCTATCGGTGGTCGCCTGATCACCTCGCCGCGATGCTGCGCAAGTACGGGTTGGCCGAGGTAGCCCGGATGGTTCGCGAGCCTCAGCCCACCGACCGACGGCAGTTCCAGGAGATTCAACTGCTCGTCCGTAAGGCCTAGGCAGGGGCCGCCTGACCGAACACATGAGCGCATCCAACCTGCGCCGGGCCGGCCTTCACGTTCGGCCTCGGCGATGCGGGCGATCAGGTTGTCGCGGATGTCGGCAAGTCGTGTCCGCTGGGCCGGGTCCGGTCGCAGGCCGTTCAGCTGCCCGGCGCCGACGCGGGGACCCCGTCAACACACCACTGATCGGCCCCTGCGCCCCGTCACGACGGCGGCCGTCGGGGACTGCCCGATCGCTCCGACGTCGACCTCGCTGCCGCAGCAGCCGTCGGCCGCGGTGGCGTCGTACGCGCGCAAGTGCCACGGCCCGCCACGAACCGTGCGACATGCGGAGGGGAAGGGGGCCTGACGGGGCGTCTTCTCCGGGGCGCGGCTGGTCTGTTGCGAGACCCGGGCGTTCGCACCGCCGCCTCAAACCCAGGGGCCCACGAACCGGCCGCAGACCGCAAGGCACTCTGGGGGCGTGACCTCACTTCCCCACCAGGGTCAACACGGACCCCGCGACCACCACATGATCGTCAGTGGCGACGACGCACTCGCCCACCGGCTCGCCGCCGAGCTGCGCGAGGTGTACGGGGAGCGGGTGACGCTCGTCGTGCCGCCCGCCCGCGAGTCGCGCCATGCGCCCGCACCCCTCGCGGTCCGCGTTCCGGGCCGGGCGTCCGCCCTCTTCGGGCGGGTGTCGGCCGTCATGGGCCGGACCGGCGCCACGCCTCCGGGAGTCACGGGCGCGGCCGACCGGGACGACCGGCCCGCTGACGCCGTACGCGTCGTCGAAGCGTGGGAGCTCGACGACCTCGTACTGGCCGAGGCCGGCGTGGAGCGGGCCGCCGCGCTCGCACTCGTCCACGACGACGACGAGACCAACATCCGTGCCGCGCTGACCGCCCGCCGGCTCAACCCCCGTCTGCGCCTGGTCATTCGCCTCTACAACCGCAAGCTCGGCCAGCACCTGGAAGAACTCCTCGACCAGGCCGCCGCCCTCGCTTCGCCCGGAATCGACGCCGCCGCCCTCGACGCCGCGACCACCGTGCTCTCGGACGCCGACACCGCGGCCCCCGCCCTGGCCGCCACCGCGGTCGCGGGCACCAGCAAGGTCGTGCAGGCCGACGGACTGCTCCTGCGCGCCGTCGAACGCAACCCGCCCGCTCGCGGCGAGGTCGCGGACCCCGGGCTCTGCACCCTCGCGCTGCTCTCCTCCACCACCAACAACCCGGCCGGCGCCGAGGGTTCAGACCACAGCGGCGAGGAAGCGCCGCGTCTGCTGCCCGACGACCGCAGCGTCGCGGAAGCCACGGGCCGGGGCACGATCGTGCTCGAAGCGATCTCCTACACGGGTGCGAACCCGCCGCCGGGCCGGCTCGCAGGCCGCGGTCTCCCGCTCGCCGAACTCTTCTCCCGCCGCCTGCGGTGGGCGATCGCCGGCATCGCGACCGCCGTACTGGGCCTCGCCGTCGCATCCTGGCTCACCACCGGCGACCACCCCCTCCACGCCGCTTACGTCACCCTGCTCGACCTCTTCGCCATCAACGACCCCGCCGTAGGCGCACCCCTCGACCGCCAGATCCTCCAACTCCTCGCCGGACTAGCCGGGATGCTGCTGCTCCCCGTGCTCGTCGCCGCCGTACTCCAGGCCCTCGGCGCCCTGCGCAGCGCCTCCGGACTGCGCCGCCCGCCGCGCGGCCTCTCCGGCCATGTCGTCCTGCTCGGTCTCGGCAAGGTCGGCACGCGCGTGCTGGCCAGGCTGCGCGAACTCGACATCCCAGTGGTGTGCGTGGAGGAGGACCCGGAGGCGCGCGGTATCGCGCTCGCCCGCCGCCTGCGCGTACCGACCGTGATCGGCGACGTCACGCAAGAGGGCGTACTCGAAGCCGCCAAAATCCACCGCGCGCACGCCATGCTCGCCCTCACCAGCGCCGACACGACCAACCTCGAAGCCGCCCTGTACGGACGCTCCGTCAAGTCCGACCTGCGCGTGGCGCTGCGCCTGTACGACGACGACTTCGCCACCGCCGTCTACCGCACCCTGCGCGCCGCCCACCCCCGCGCCCTGACCCGCAGCCGCAGCGTCTCCCACCTCGCCGCGCCCGCCTTCGCCGGGGCGATGATGGGACGTCAGATCCTGGGCGCCATTCCCGTCGAACGTACGGTGTTGCTCTTCGCCGCTGTCGCGGTGGCCGGCCTGCCGCAGCTCGAAGGCCGTACCGTCGCCGAGGCCTTCAGCTCCGGCGCGTGGCGCCTCCTCGCCCTGGACACCGGGACCCCCGGCGACCGCCGCGACGACCTGAGCGCGGCCCGAGCAGCCGACGAGGACGGCGGCGGCAGGCGCGCCGGCGGTCCGCCGCGCCTGGTGTGGGACCTGCACCCGGGCTACGTTCTTCGCTCCGACGACCGCGTCGTCCTCGCGGCCACCCGCCGGGGCCTGGCCGAACTCCTCGGCCGTACGCCCGCGCCCCGCGCCGACGATCCGTCGACGGGCTGACGGGCTGACGGCGGCGGCGTACGGCCTGCCCGGCCGGGCACGGCTGCCGCGGCGAGCGTGTACGCCGTCGTGTCTGACCCCGCCCGGAGCTGACGACCCCTGTACGGCAGCTCCGGGCCCGCTCATCGTTCCAGGGAGACAACTCCCGGCGTATTTCCGGTTTCCGGCAATCTTTATGCTCTCTTAATGCCGAAGGGCTTCGGGAAGCATCAAGAATCCGGGGAAGCGCGTGACAGAGCCCGAAATATCCGAGGAGTATCTGGACGGCTATGCCCAGATCCTGGCGGAGGTCTCCGCGACCGGCCGCCGCCTCACCAGGGACGAGCTGGACTCGCGCCGCGCCCTCGGGGAACAGGCGGCCGAGGCCGGGCACGGCCTGCGCGCCCTCGTCGGCCGGCACCTGGCCGCCACCCGCGCCGCCTGGCCCGGCGCCTCCGCGGCGCCGGACCGGGTCCTGGCAGCGGTGGAACAGGCCGTCGACGCCTTTGCCGAGGGGTACGAGCGGGCCCAGCGGCTGGCCGTACGCCAGGAAGAGGCGGCCCGCCGCGAGTTCATCGACGACCTCCTTCACGGGCGCAGCGACCTGGGCCGCCTCGCCGCCCGCGCCGAGCGCTTCGGCCTGCGGCTCTCCCAGGCCCACGCCGTCGCGGTGGCCGAAGGCGCCGAGGCGTACGAGGACACCGACCATGTCACCCGCCGGGTGGACCGCGAACTGATCGGCCGCTTCGGCGACCGGCGCATCCTCATCGCCACCAAGGACGGCCGGCTGATCTGCATCGTGCCCGGCGACCAGGCCGATGTGCTCACCCACTTCGCCAAGCAGGCCCACGCCGCCACGGAGGGCGGCCGCGTGGCGATCGGCCGCGCGCATCCCGGCGCGGGCGGCGTGGTCCATTCGTACGAAGAGGCCCTCAGCGCCCTCGAACTGGCCGACCGCATGGCGCTCGACAGCCCCGTGCTGCGCGCCGCCGACCTGCTGGTTTTCCCCGTCCTCACCCGGGACCGGCAGGCGATGGCGGACCTGGTGCTCAGCGCGCTCGGCCCGCTCCGCCGGGCGCGCGGCGGCGCCGAGCCGCTGCTGGAGACCCTCAGCGTGTACTTCGACGCCGGCTGCGTCTCGGCTGAAGCGGCCCGCCGCCTCAGCCTGAGCGTAAGGGCACTGACTTACCGCCTCCAGCGCATCCACCAGCTCACCGGTTCCGACCCGGCCGACCCGATGCACCGCTACACCCTCCAGACGGCGGTGATCGGCGCACGGCTGCTGGAATGGCCCGCCAAAGCGATCTGACGCAGTGGACGGATGCGCGGATGGATACCCTGGGCGCCGTTGTGATTAGTGGGCATCATGAGGAGAACCAGCGTGGCCGAGTCCGTCATACCGCCGCCCGACCCACTCGCCCCCAGAGGCACGCCTCTTGGGGCCTCGCGGCGCGGAATCGTGCGGTGGTTCGCGGCTTTTGTTGCGTTCGTTGCCCTGATTCACTCCAGCATGCTGCTGCTCTACGTCGCCACGGACTTCCCGCTCTCCAAGACCTACGCGAAACAGGTCAATGGGTGGATGCGGCCGCTTTTCCCGCAGGACTGGAGCATCTTCGCCCCGGAGCCATCGAAGTTCAATCAGCACCTCGAAGTGCGCGCGAACGTCGACGGGAAGTTCGGCCGGTGGATCGACCTCACCGCGCACGACAACGCGGCGTACCGGGGTGAGCTGCTCCCCAGCATCGAGGACCAGCTCGTACTGCGCCGGGCCATGTCCCAGTACCGGACCAGCGCGGCGCGCCAAAACGCCCCCCAGGCCACCGCCCGCTCGGCGCGCTACCTGCTCAACGTCATTCTGGTGCGGCTCGACGCCATGGGGGAGAAGCCCGGACAGGCCGTACAACTGCGCCTGAAGAGCACCCGCATACCGGCGCCCGGCACCAAGGGCTCCGCAGCCGTCCCACGTCCGCAGTATCAGAACCTCGGGTACTGGAAGGTCCGCTCATGACCGTACGCGCAGCACTCGCCCAGGGCCTGGACTCTGCCGCGGGCCTCGGCCGCCAAGTCAGGGGCACGGCCCGGAAGCTGACCCTCCAGCCGCTCGCCCCGTACAGCGCGGCCGCGATCCGCATCGGCCTGGGCGGCCTGTACCTGATCCACCTGCTCCGCGAATCGGTACGCGCCGACCACCTGTGGGGGCCGGGTTCGCCGTTCACCGCAGACCTCTTCGACCAGACCCTGAAGTCCAGGGGCTGGGACGGCGCGTTCTCCTGGTGGTACTCGCTCCTCGTCACCGACAGCGCCCTCGTCTTCTGGGCCTGGTACGGACTCGCCGTCGTGGTCAGCGCGCTATTGATGCTCGGCTGGCGCACCCGCGCCACGGCCGTGCTCTTCTGGTTCCTCGTCGTGGCCTTCTACATCCGCGGATCCATGGCCAACAGCGGCTGGGCGCTGCTGAGCCTGCTCTTCGCCAACTACCTGGTCTTCGTCGCGTCGGGCCGCTACTGGTCACTCGACGCGCGCCGCCGCGCCCGCAAGGCGCAGCAGGGGACATCGTCCGCGTCGAAGTTCGTCTTCTGGGGCGCGGAGACGGAAGAGCTTCGCCGGCGCCTGGTCACCGTCCTGCACAACGGCGGCATGGCGATGATCGCGCTCCAGGTCATGGTGATCTACGGTTCCGCGGCCATGTACAAAATCCAGGGCGAGTCGTGGCGCAACGGCACGGCTCTCTACTACTCGATGATGTACGACGACTTCTCCACTTTCCCCGAGCTCTCGGCCTGGATCGTGAGTCACGGCACGTTCGCGGCCCTCATGGCGTACGTCACCGTCTTTTCGCAGATGCTGTTCCCGGCGCTGGTGTTCAACCGGCGGCTCAAGTACTGCATCCTCGTCATCATGCTGGCCACGCACATCGGCGTCGGTGTGCTGATGGCCCTGCCGATGTTCTCCGCCATCACGATCGTCGGCGACCTGGTGTTCCTGCCGACCACCTTCTGGCTGGCGGCGACCCGGCTGGTACGGACGGCGCGGGCGGCCCCGGCGGAGAAGCGGGAAGCGCCGGCCGTTCCGTCACCCCGTGAACCGGCGGACGCCGAGGTCGGTTCGTCGGCGTAATCCCGCGACGGCCGGCCAACGCGGCGCTCAGCGGCGGCCGGCCGGCAGGCTCTTGCCCTGCGCGAGGTCCTCGGCGAGCAGCCGCTTGGCGATCGCGTCGACGGCGGCCATCAGCTCCTCGTTGCCCGGCCGCCCGCCGTCCATCTCCAGCTGGTCGCCGATCCAGCGCGACCACGCGGCACCGATCACCTCGGCCTCGCGCTCGCCCGCCGGGGTGTGCGAGAGCAGGTTGCCGTCGCGGGTGAGGTAGCCCTCGTCCACCATCCGGTCGAAGACCGGCAGCAGGACCTCCGGCGGGACGTTGCGGCGGGCGGCGATGAGCCCGAGGCTGGCGTGTCCGACGATGCGGGTCAGCAGCGCGACCTGCATGACCGCCCAGGCGCCCGCGATGTCGAGACGGGTGTCGGAGCCGCTGACGATCCACCGCGCCGTGTCGGGTCCCTTGGTGCGGAGGATCTGCGCGACGGCCAGCTCCAGCAGCTTGGCCGAGTCACCCGACATGGGCGACGCGAACCCCTCACCCATGTCGGTCGAGCCGGCGCGTGCGGCGTCG
Source organism: Streptomyces sp. ISL-100 (assembly GCF_018614615.1). Lineage (GTDB taxonomy): Bacteria > Actinomycetota > Actinomycetes > Streptomycetales > Streptomycetaceae > Streptomyces. Next base: position 24,077 of record NZ_JAGGOK010000111.1, read on the forward strand.
CGCAGCTTGACCTGCTTGAGGAACAGCGACACGACGAAGCCCACGATCGCCACCGGGACCGTCCACAGGAACACCGTGTGCAGCGAGTCGGCGTACGCCTGGACGATCGGCCCGGCCTGCGCGGGCGGCAGCGCGTGCAGACCCTCCGGGCTCTGCGCGGCCCGCGTGAGGGCCGCGGGATCCGCCCCGCCGGCGCGGGCGGCCTCGGCGACGCCGGCGGTGAGGTTGGGGCGGAGCGAATTGGCATAGATGGTGCCGAAGACGGCGGTGCCGAAGGACATGCCGAGCGTACGGAAGAAGGTGACACCGGAGGTGGCCGTGCCGAGGTCCGCGTACTCCACGGTGTTCTGCACGGCGATCGTCAGGACCTGCATGCACAGGCCGATGCCGAGGCCGAGGACGAACATGTAGAGCGACTCCAGCCAGGCGCTGGTGCCCGTGCCCATCAGGGACAGCAGGAACAGGCCGATGCCCATGACGAGCGAGCCGATGATGGGGAAGATCCGGTACGTGCCTGTCTTGCTGACGACGTTGCCGCTGAAGACGGACGCGATGAGGAGACCGACGATCATGGGGAGCGTACGGACGCCCGAGACGGTGGCCGAGTCCCCGTCGACGTACTGCAGATACGTCGGCAGGAAGATCATCGCGCCGAGCATCGCGAAGCCGACGACGAAGCTGAGGATCGAGCAGACGGTGAACACGGGGTTCGAGAACAGCCGCATCGGCAGCATGGGCTCGGCGGCGCGCGTCTCGGCGTAACAGAACAGGGCGAGCGCGATCAGGCCGCCCGCGAAGAGACCGATGATGACGCCCGAACTCCAGGCGTACTCGTTGCCGCCCCAGCTCGTCGCCAGGATCAGCGCGCTCGCGCCGAGCGCGACGAGCGCGATGCCGAGGTAGTCGATGACGGGGCGGGTCGCCGAGCGTACGGACGGGATGTTGCGGGCGGCGGCGATGACCACGACGATCGCGATCGGTACGTTGATGTAGAACGCCCAGCGCCAGGTCAGGTGGTCCGTGAAGAGGCCGCCGAGCAGCGGGCCGATGACGGTGGCGACGCCGAAGACGGCGCCAATCGCGCCCTGGTATTTCCCGCGCTCGCGCAGCGGGATGACGTCGGCGATCAGGGCCATCGAGGTGACCATCAGGCCGCCGGCGCCGATGCCCTGGAGTGCGCGCCAGGCGATCAGGAGGGTCATGTTGCCGGAGAGGCCGCACAGGAACGAGCCGGTGATGAAGACGATTGCCGAGACCTGGAAGACGAGCTTGCGGCCGAAGAGGTCACCGAACTTGCCGACGAGGACGGTGGCCACGGTCTCGGCCAGCAGGTAGGCGGTGACCACCCACGACATGTGCTCGGCGCCGCCGAGTTCCGCGACGATCGTCGGCAGTGCGGTGCCGACGATCGTCTGGTCCAGGGCGGCCAGCAGCATGCCGAGCATGATCGTCGCGAAGACGATGTTGCGCTGCCGGCGGTCGAGCACAGGTGGGGCGGAGGCGGCCGCCGGCGCGGGTACCGGGGCCTTGGCCGGGCTGGACTCGCGGGTGGTGGTCACCCTTGCACCCTCACACCGGCATGGGCGGCGCGCATGCGGTGACGTCCGTACACCGTAGGGGCGGTGCGGCCGAATCCAGCCCCTCCGGCGTTTGAGGAGCGGGGTCTGGGGCGGAGCCCCGGGTTCGGGAAGGGGCGCGTGGGGGAAAGGCCCCGCCAGGGCTCCAGGGTCGGGCCGCCCCGTACTGGGCAGGCTTCAGCGACGGGTAATCCGGGCTGAGGGGGACGGCATGGCGGACTTCGCGGTGATCGGCGGCGGCATCGGCGGTCTGGCAACCGCGCTCTTCGCGGCCAGACGCGGCCACCGGGTGGCCGTCTTCGAACGCGACGCCCGAGCCCCCCGCGGCAGCGGGTCCACCCTCGACGAGGACTTCTTCGGCTGGCGGCGCCCCGGCGTACCGCAGGCCGCCCAGCCCCACCTCATGCTGGGCGCCGCCCGCTCCGTGCTCCGCGCCGAAGCGCCCGACGTCTACGACGCGATCATGCGGCTCGGCGCCCGCGAACGGCACGAGCTCGACTGGTTCGAGCAACGGCCCCCCGCCCGGCCCGGCGACGAGGACCTGGTGATGGTCCAGGCGCGCCGCATCGTCGTCGAGACGGCGCTCACCGACGCCCTGCGCGCCGAGCCGCGAGCCGTCCTGCGCTACGGCGAGCCCGTCACCGGCCTGCTCGTCGACCCGTCCTGCGCCCCGCCGCGCGTCCGCGGCGTACAGACCGAACGCGGGGCGTACGAAGCCGAGCTGGTGATCGACGCGGGCGGCCGCCGGTGCGCCTCGGGGGAGTGGCTGACCGGCGCGGGCTGCCGGCCCCCGGTGGTGGAGCGCCACCGTACCGGCATCGCGTACTTCTGCCGCTGGTACCGGCTGCCGGACGGGCGCGCGGACGGCCCCACCCGGCCCTGGACGGTGTCCGGCGGAACGTTCGCCGGGTGCGCCGTCTTCCCCGCCGACAACGGGGTGTTCGCCGTCACGCTGTTCGTCCACACCGAGGACCCGACGCGCGGCGCACTGCGCGACCCGGCCGTCTTCGAGGCGGCGGCCCGCACCTTCCCGCCGGGGGCGGCATGGCTGGAGCTGGGGGCGCGGCCGCTCTCCCCGGTGCTCGCGACCGCCGGTCTCGACAACCGCTGGAGCGTCCTCGTCGACGAACAGGGGCCCATAGCCACGGGCCTGATCGGCGTCGGCGACGCCGTCACCCACACCAACCCCACCATCGGCCAAGGCATGTCGCTCGCACTGTGGGCGGCCCGCCGGGTCGCCCGGGAGACGGACCACGGGAGCAGGGAACAGGGCTCGCCGGACTTCATCGCCGAGCACTACGCCTGGGCGCAGCGCACCCTCAAGCCCTGGTTCGACTTCCAGGTCACGACCGACCGCGCGATCGGCGAGCGCTTCGCCGGACGCGAGTTCACGGCAGGACCCGCCCGCCAGATGGCGGCGCTCTTCGAGTGCGCCCAGGAAGACCCGGAAGTGATGCGGGCGCGCGCCAGGGTCCGGCATCTCGCGGCGCCCCCGGCCGAGGCGTACGGCGCCCCGGAAGTCAGAGCCCGGGTCGCGGCCTGGCTGCTGGCGCACCCCGACTACGTACCGAACACCGTGGGCCCCGGCCGCAGAGAGTGGGAGAAGATCACCGCGCCCTGAGTACGTCGGCCAGGTCGTAGCTCACCGGCTCCTCCAACTGGGCGTACGTACAGCTCTCCGGCGTACGGTCCTCACGCCACCGGCGGAACCTGGCCGTGTGCCGGAAGCGGTCGCCCTCCATGTGGTCGTACGCGACCTCGCACACCGCCTCGGGCCGCAGCGCCACCCACGACAGGTCCTTCTTCCCCGACCAGCGGCTCGGGGCGCCGGGCATCCGGGAACCCTCGTGCGCGGTGACGTCCGACCAGGCCGCCCACGGGTGGCCCTCGGCCTGGGGCGACTCCATCCGCAGCGGACCCAGTTCGTCGATCAGCTCCTGGCGGCGGCGCATCGGGAACGCCGCGCACACCCCGACGTGCTGGAGCGTGCCCGCGTCGTCGTAGAGGCCGAGGAGGAGGGAGCCGACGACGGCGCCGGTCTTGTGGAAGCGGTAACCGGCGACGACGCAGTCCGCCGTCCGCTCATGTTTGATCTTGTACATCAGACGGGTGTCGGGGCGGTACGGCATGGACTCCGGCTTGGCCAGCACACCGTCGAGCCCCGCGCCCTCGAAATGCTGGAACCACTCCTTCGCCACCTCGATGTCGTTCGTCGCGGGCGCCAGGTAGACCGGCGGCGGAGCGCCCTCCAGCGCCCCGGCCAGGGCGCTGCGCCGGTACACGAACGGGGCGTCGAGCAGGCCCTCGTCGTCCAGGGCCAGCAGATCGAAGGCGATGAAGCTCGCGGGCGTACGCTCGGCGAGCGTCCGCACCCGGGAGTCCGCCGGATGGATGCGCTCGCTCAGCCGGTCGAAGTCGAGCCGGCCGTCGTGGACGATCACGATCTCGCCGTCCACGACGCAGCGCGGCGGCAGCGCGGCGCGCAGCGACTCGACCAGCTCGGGGAAGTAGCGGACCAGCGACTTGCCCGTCCTGCTGCCGATCTCCATCTCGTCGCCGTCCCGGTGGACGATCGCGCGGAACCCGTCCCACTTGGCCTCGTACTGCATGCCGGGTCCCGGCGGAATGGTGGCCACGGCCTTGGCCAGCATCGGTTTCACGGGCGGCATCACCGGCAGGTCCATGGACTGATTCTGCGACTGTTTGCGGCGGATCGCTCGATTTCGTGCTGGATGCGGAAGGAGTGCGGCAAAAGTGCGGCAAAAGCCCGTCCCGCTTAGCGTGGCGGGCATGGGTGAAGCGGTGGAGCTGCATACCGGAGAGCGGACCGTACGGCTGTCCAGTCCGGACAAGATTTACTTTCCCGAGCCCGGCTACACCAAGTGGGACGTGGCTCAGTACTACCTGGCCGTGGGGGACGGGATCACGCGCGCCCTGCGCGACCGGCCGACCACCCTCGAACGCTTCCCCGAAGGCATTGGCGGCGAGTCCTTCTTCCAGAAGCGCGTCCCCAAGAACCTGCCGGACTGGATCCCCACCGCCCGGATCGCGTTCCCCAGCGGCCGCACCGCTGACGAGATGTGCCCCACCGAGACCGCCGCCGTGCTCTGGGCCGCGAACCTGGGCTGCCTCACCTTCCACCCCTGGCCGGTACGCCGCGACCGCCCCGAACACCCCGACGAGCTGCGCATCGACCTCGACCCGCAGCCCGGCACGGACTTCGGGGACGCGGTCAGGACCGCCCACGAGCTCCACGCGCTCCTCGACGAACAAGGGCTGCGTGGCTGGCCCAAGACCTCCGGCGGCCGCGGCTTGCATGTGTACGTGCCGATCGAGCCCCGCTGGACGTTCACGGAGGTACGCCGAGCCGCGATCGCCGTCGGCCGCGAGCTGGAGCGGCGCATGCCGGGGCGGGTCACCACCGCCTGGTGGAAGGAGGAGCGCGGCGAGAAGATCTTCGTCGACTACAACCAGACCGCCCGCGACCGCACCATCGCCTGCGCCTACTCCGTACGGCCGCGCCCGCACGCACCCGTTTCCGCGCCGCTGACCTGGGACGAGCTCGACCAGACCGATCCCCGCGAGTTCGACATCGCCACCATGCCGACCCGGTTCGCCGAACTCGGCGACGTACACGCGGACATGGACGATCACGCGTTCGGACTGGAAGGCCTGCTGGAGCTGGCCGAGCGCCACGAACACGACCACGGGCTCGGCGACATGCCGTACCCGCCGGACTACCCGAAGATGCCGGGGGAGCCGAAGCGGGTGGCGCCGAGCAGGGCGAAGCACGAGGGCACGTGAAGGCTGTATGAGCGCGGGGGACGGAGAGGGCGTGCCGCGCGGCACCTCGCACGGCAGAGCGCCGACCCGCGCCGAAGAGTGGGCGGCCTTCAAGGACTCGCCCTTCCTGCCCGCCCTCGTGCTGCTGTTCATCCTGGCAGCCGCCGCCGGCCTGTTCGCCGGGTCGTACACGTACACCATGGCCAACCCCACCCCGCACCGGATTCCCACCGCGGTGGTCGGCGACATGTCCGCACCGGACGGCCGGGCCTTCGTCACCGGCATGGAGAGGGCGCTCAACGCCTCGCTCGTCCTGACCCGTTACGACTCGGACGCCGAGGCGCGCTACGCCGTCGACGAGCAGGAGGAGTTCGCGATCCTGCGGAGGACGGGCCCTGGCGTCGAGCTCGATGTGGCGGGGGCGTCGGGCGCTTCGGTCGCGCAGGTGCTCGCCGAGACGGGCGCGAAGGTCGGTAAACAGACCGGTGTACCGGTCGCGATCAGGGACATCAAGCCACTGCAGGAGGGCGATCCGCGCGGACTCGCCCTCTTCTACATCTCGCTCGCCGCCGTCATCATCGGCTTCGTCGGGGCGATTCAGCTGAGCGTTCATGCCCGCGCGCTGAACCCCGCCGAGCGCGTCGGCTTCACCGTCGCCTACTCACTCCTCGGCGCGTTCGCGATCGCCGCCGTCGTGGACTGGCTGCTCGGGGCGCTCGACCTGCCGTTCGTCGAGTCGTGGCTGATTCTGGCGCTGACGATGTTCACGTCCGGGATGGTCTTCACGATGTTCAACACCCTGATGGGGCGGTGGGCGATGCTCCCCACCTGGGGGCTGATGGTGCTCCTGGGAAACCCGTCGTCGGGCGGGGCGGTGTCCTGGCCGCTGCTGCCGTCCGTACTCGGCCACATCGGTCAGTGGCTGCCGCCGGGCGCGTCGGTCAATGCGCAGCACACGGCCGTGTACTTCCAGGGCCACCAGCACCTCTTCCCCTTCCTGGTGCTGGGCGCCTGGGCGCTGGTCTCCTCCACGGTCTTCTGGGTGTACCGGCACCGGCACCCCGGCGGGCGCGACCGCGCGCCTGCGCACGCGGCCGCGCCCGCCGGGGCGTAGCACTCGGTTACAGCTGCTTGATGCGGATGTCGCGGTACGAGATCACGTCGGTGGTCCCGTGGACCTGGAGGCCGACGTAGCCGGAGGCGTAGCGCCGACCGTCAGAGCCCGGGTCGTCGGCGCGCGGCGGGTAGAAGTCCTGCCCGCCGTTGTTGTCGAATTCATTGATCAGGACACCGTTGCGGAAGACCGAGTAGTGCTGGCCCTCCACCCGGATCTCGTAGTCGTTCCAGGTGCCCTTGGGCGTGACACCCGCGCTGCCCGGACCCACGCGGTCGAAGCCGTAGACCGAGCCCGTCTTGTACATGTCGCCGTCCGGGCGGTCCAGGATCTGCACCTCGTGCCCGTACTTGATGGCGACCCACTCCGGGCGCGGCTCCTCCGGGTGGTCGTGGACCTGCGGGAAGCGGACGAAGACACCGGCGTTGGCGTTGCCCGTGCCCGGTGCGTCGTCACGCCAGCGCAACTTGAGGGAGAAGTCCTCGTACTTGCGCTCCGGGAACCACAGCATGCCCATGCCGGGCGTCGTGGTGCTGCTCGTCATCGAGCCGTCCGCGTTGAGGCCGAACGAACCGCCGCCCACCTGCTGCCACTTGGCGAAGGAGGACTGCGTACCGTCGAAGAGATCGCGGTAGCCGGCCGTCTGTCCCGGCTTGCCGATGCCGGACTGCTTGGCGGCGCGATAGATCTTGCGGTGCTCGCGCTCGTCGATGACACCGTCGTACAGCAGCTTGTCGATGACAGTGTCGACGTGCTTGAGGAACAGGGCCTGGGAGGTCCACTCCCTCTCGTCCTCGATCAGCTCGTTTATCGTGCAGCGGTTGCGGGTGATGCGGTTCGGGACGCCCGTGTCGACCGTGCCGACGATGACGGTCAGCCGCTCGTCGTGCTCGGGGCAGTTCGGCGCGGGTACGCCGCCGCCCTCCGCGATCGTGAACGCCACCTGCTTCGCGACGGACGTGTTGCCCGCCTTGTCGGTGGCGCGGTGATCGACGGTGTGCCGGCCGACGCGGTCGACGATCACTGGTGTGATGTACGCCAGGTACGGGCCGCCGTCGAGCGAGTACTCGACCTTGTCGACGCCCGAGCCGCCCGCGTCCGTCGCGGCGAGCGTCACCTTCGCGCTGGTGATGTACGCGCCGTCGGCGTTCTTGTCGCCGGTCACCGTCGCCGTGGTCTCCGGCGGGGTCTTGTCCTCGGCCGGCGGTGCGACGACCGTGAAGTCGACCGACTTCTCGGCGGCCGCATTGCCCGCCTTGTCGGTGGCCCGGTAGCGGACCTTGTGCGTGCCGCTCTCGTGGACCATGACCGGGCCGTTGTACGCCGTCCAGGCGCCGGCCGCCCCGAGCGCGTACTCGATCGTGTTGACGCCCGAGCCGGTGTCGGAAGCGGTCACCGTGACCGTCGCCATGCCCAGGTACTGGCCTTCCGGGTTCTTCTCGCCGCTTACGGTCGCCGAGGTCTCCGGCGGGGTCTTGTCGTCTGTTGGCGGTGCGACGACCGTGAAGTCGACGGCCTTCTCGGCGGCGGTGTTGCCCGCCTTGTCGGTGGCCCGGTAGCGGATCTTGTGCGTACCGACCTCGTGGACCATGACGGGCGCCGTGTACGGCTGCCAGGCGCCGGCCGCTCCGACGGCGTACTCGCTCTTGTCCACGCCCGAGCCCGCGTCGGTCGCCGCGACGGCCACCGAGGCGTGCCCGATGTATGCGCCGTCGGCGTTCTTCTCACCGCTGACGGTCGCCGAGGTCTCCGGCGCGGTGGTGTCGTCGCCGCCTCCCTCGGTGACGGTGAGGATGCCCTGCATCGAGCCGTGGCCGGGGATGGTGCAGTGGTAGAAGTACCGGCCGGGCGTGAGGGTGACGGTGGCGGTGTGCTTGCCGCCCTGGGCGTCGCTCGGGTTGGCGAGGATGTTCAGCTGTACGTCGTTGTTGTACTCGGGGTCCGACACGTCGAACGTCAGCGTGTGCGGCATCCCGGTCGTGTTGCCGGTAGCCGCGCTGTTCTCGAAGACGATCGTCGTCTCGCCCGCCACCGCCGTTCTGGGGAAGGTGAGATAGCGGTCGATCGGGTCGCCGGCCGTCCAGGTGAGGGTCTGGGCGGCGGCGGTCCTGGTTCTGGCGTCGTCTTCACGCCCGTACGCCGCCGTCGAGGTCAGTCCGAGGACCATCAGCAGGGCGGCCGCGAGCGCCGTCCACAGGTGACGTGCTCTTCGTTTCAGCTTCACTGCCTACTCCGCCTTCCTGGCCAGGTCCTCGGCGGCCGGTGTCGGCTCGCCGCCCTTGTACGTCACGCGCCACAGCGCCGACTTGGCGTCCGAAGTGAAGAACCCGCGCCCGTAGTCGAGGACATAGAGCGAGCCGTCCGGCGCGAACTTCCAGTCCATGAGGTTGCGGATACCGTCCGCGCCCACCGGGATGATCTTCTTCAGTGACTCGGCGTGTGTGGGCAGCCCGCCGTTGCCGACGGTCTTCGGGTCGGTCAGCACGGCGTGGCGTGGCTGGTCGCCGTCGTAGAAGTCGCCCACGAACCACTTGCCGTCCCAGTAGGAGGGCCACTTGTCCTTGCTGTCGGTCGTCGCGTCGTAGCGGTAGACCGGGCCGTTCATGGTTGCCTGGCCGCCGCCCTTGAGCCACGGCAGGAGGATCTTCTGTTCCTCCTGCTTGTAGCTCGGCACGCCGTTGGCGTCGCGCGGGTAGTCGACGCCGCCGCCCTGGGGCGAGTACCAGATGGTGTTGGGCATGACGGGCGGAAGGTTGACGAGACCGTCGTTGTTCGGGGACTCGTTCTTCGGCTTGGCGCAGTCGTACCAGCCGAGCGGCTTCGTCGGGTCCGGCAGATTGCGGTCGCGGTACGGCTGGTTGTTGCCCATGCAGTACGGCCAGCCGTGGTTGCCCGGCTTCGTGATCGCGGCGAAGGTGTCGTACTTCGCCGGGCCCCAGGTGGTGCTGGGTGCCCCCGCGTCGGGGCCGACCCAGCCGGCGTACAGGATGTCGGTCTTCGGATCGACCGCGATGCGCGCCGGATTGCGCACGCCCATCACGTAGATCTCGCCGCGCGTCTTGCCGCCGCCCTCGTCCGGCTCCTTGCCGGTGAAGAGATTGCCATCGGGGAGTGTGTACGTACCGTCGTCCTCGGGGTGGATCCGCAGGATCTTGCCGTTGAGGTTGTTGGTGTTGCCGGCGGTACGGCGGGCGTCGGCGAAGGACACGCCCTTGAAATTCGGCTCCGGGTTGTTGCCCGAGTAACCGTCGCTGAAGCGGGAGGAGTTGTTGTCGCCCGTCGCGATGTAGAGGTTCTGCTTGGAGTCCCAGGCCAGACCACCGCCCGCGTGGCAGCAACTGTGGATCTGGACCGGCCACTTGAGCAGGACCTTCTCCGAGGTGAGGTCCAGTGTGTTGGTGGCGAGATCGAGGGTGAAGCGGGAGACGCGGCGCTCGGCCATGCGCGTGTCGCGGTTGATCTGCGAGTGGGGTGTGTAGTGCAGGTACACCCAGCCGTTGGTGAGGAAGCCGGGGTCCGTCTCGACGCCGAGCAGGCCTTCCTCGTTCTTGACCAGTTCGTCGCCGCCGCCCTTGTTGCCGAAGACGGTGAGGGAGCCGGCGAGGGTCACCTTCTTGGTCTTCGGGTCGTAGACGTGGACCTGGCCCTGACCCTTGCCGATGTCGGGGTTGTTCCAGTCGGTGACGACCGGCGCGTTGCTGTCGCCGCCGCCCCGGCCGATGTAGATGACCCGGCCGTCCTTGGCGGTCACCAGGCCGTGCGGTTCGCCGATCTGGTCCGAGTGGCCCGGCTGGTTGGGCGCGGTGAGGCGCTCGGCCTTGTAGTTGGCGTTGACGCTCGCCTTGCAGTCGGCGCGGGCGATGCGCGTCGTCCACTGGAGAGCACCCCGGAGGTGGTCGCGGAAGTCCGTCTCCTGGAAGGACTCGGCCGTACCGCCCATGCCGGTGTAGAAGGACCGGCCGCCGTCGTAGTCCCGGCACCAGGAGACCGGGTGGTCCCAGCCGTTGGCGCTCGTGCCCGGCTTGTACGTCGCCTCACGGACGCGCGCCACCGTGTGGACGTCGCCGGACGGGTTCTTCGTCCAGTTCAGCCACTTGTCGGGGCGCTTCCACTGGAGCGGCAGGTTCTTGGCGGCCGGGTGCTGCCGGTCGCCGACCTCCACGGTCGCGCGCTGTACGTTCGTGGGTCCGCCCGCGGCGGGCCGCGCGCCGATCAGGCCGCCGAACCAGTCGGAGTACGGCTCGGTGCGCGCCGCGTCGTGGATGCCGAGGAAGCCGCCGCCGGCTTCCATGTAGGCCTCCAGGCCTGCCTCCTGATCCGGGTCCAGGACATCGCCGCCACCGGTCAGGAAGACGACGGCGTTGAACTTGCCGAGCTTGGCGGTGGTGAAGACGCTCGCGTCGTCCGTGGCCTCCACGCGGAAGCGCTGCGCGGCCGGGCCGGACTGGCCGATCTTCTCGATGGCCTCGATACCGGCGTTGACGGTCGGTGGCTCCCCGGCGCCGGCCGATCCGTGGAAGACCAGCACGCGGACATTCGCGCCGCCGGGGGGAGTCGGCAGTGCGGGAAGCGACAACGTTGTCGCGTCAGTTGGCGGGGGTTCCGGATACGGTTTGGCGGAGGCGGCCGTGCCGCCGAGCAGGCCGGATGCGACAACTCCGGCCGTCAGGGCCGCTGTCAGTGCGCGTCGGGGTCTTGACCGGTGATGTGGTGCGCGATGCATGTGTTCACCCATCCCTCAGTGGTCACAGGAACGGCGACGAAGCTAGACCTCTTTTCGTGACGCGCCAAGAGGTATGACCGGAATAGCGCGAACTTTGTCCTTGGTGTGGATGAACTGGGCTCGTCCCGCTACGGTGTGCCCGTCAATCTCCGGACGTTGGTGGGGAGTCAGGCCATGGACAGACGAAGCTTCAACCGACGGCTGCTGGCGGGCGGGGCGGTCGCTGCGACCGGCGTGACATCGTTGTCGCTCGTGGATTCCGCACCCTCCGCGGCTGCGGCGGAGGGCCCGCCGAAGACCGCACCGGCCGGCGGCCAGATCCACCGGCTGAAGATGTACGCCGAGAAGCTGCCCGACGGGCAGTTGGGCTACGGCTTCGAGAAGGGCAAGGCGTCGGTGCCCGGGCCGCTGATCGAGATCGTCGAAGGCGACACCGTGCACATCGAGTTCGAGAACACGCTTGACGTGCCCGCGAGTCTGCATGTGCACGGTGTCGACTACGACATCGCGAGTGACGGCACGAAGCTCAGCAAGAGCCATGTCGAGCCCGGTGGGACCCGGACGTACACCTGGCGTACGCACGTCCCGGGGCGGCGCAAGGACGGCACCTGGCGGGCCGGCAGCGCGGGTTACTGGCACTACCACGATCACGTGGTTGGCACGGACCACGGCACGGGCGGCATCCGCAAGGGGCTCTACGGCGGCGTGATCGTACGGCGCAAGGGTGACATCCTGCCGGACAAGACCTTCACCATCGTCTTCAACGACATGACGATCAACAACAAGCCGGGTCACCAGAGTCCCGACTTCGAGGCCACGGTGGGGGACCGGGTCGAAATTGTCATGATCACGCACGGCGAGTTCTACCACACGTTCCATATGCACGGTCACCGGTGGGCGGACAACAGGACGGGGCTGCTCACCGGGCCCGACGACCCGAGTCGTGTCGTCGACAACAAGATCACAGGGCCTGCGGACTCGTTCGGGTTCCAGATCATCGCGGGTGAGCATGTGGGTGCGGGCGCGTGGATGTATCACTGCCATGTTCAGAGCCATTCGGACATGGGGATGGCGGGGCTCTTTCTGGTCGCCAAGCCCGACGGCACGATTCCGGGGTACGAGCCGCACCATCCGGCGGAGCACGCGCACTAGTTCTAAGGCGGGGTCCTTTTCCCGCGCATGGGGGTCGGTGCCGCGCCGGGGCGTCTCCTCGGGTGCCGAACACCGGGGCGCCGTGTTTCGTTTGGGGTGGTTGCGTTCGACACCCTGCGGGGAGCGCCCCGGCACGACCCCTCCTGCGGGAGCGGGCAATGGGGCCACCCGCCGCTCGACCCGGCAATCCGGAGTTCGTGTGGCCGGCGGTGTTGATCGGACGTTGATCGGACGTTGATCCCCGCGGGGCAGCGTGTGCGGCATGCCGATCAACATCACTACCGAACGCGAACTCTCCTGGCAGGAGACAGCACTGTGCGCCCAGGCCGGGCCCGAGTTCTTCTTCCCGGCCCCCGGCAGCTCCACCCGCGAGGCCAAGCAGCTCTGCGGCGCCTGCGAAGGGCGGGTGGCGTGCCTGGAGTACGCGCTCACCAACGACGAGCGGTTCGGCGTCTGGGGTGGACTTTCCGAGAAGGAGAGACTGCGCCTCAGGCGCGGCACCCGCTGACGGGCGCATGCCCACTGGCACGGCGGCCTGGAGCCGTCCATGCTGAGGTCCCCGCACCGTCAGCGAATCGGCCAGGGAGACGTGTTGACCAGCAGGCAGGCAACGACCGAGTACGACTACGTCATCGTCGGAGCCGGGTCGGCGGGCTGTGTGCTTGCCGCCCGCCTCTCCGAGGACCCCACGGTGCGCGTCGCGATCGTCGAGTCGGGCGGCAAGGACCGTAAGACCGAGATACGGATGCCCGCGGCCTTCCCCAAGCTCTTCAAGACGCCGTACGACTGGGACTTCAGCACCGCCAAGCAGACCGAGCTCGGCGGCCGCGAGCTGTACTGGCCGCGCGGCCACATGCTGGGCGGCTGTTCGTCGATCAACGGCATGATGTGGGTACGCGGCCACCGTGACGACTACGACGCGTGGGGCGAGGCGGCCGGGTCCGAGTGGTCGCACGACGCGATCGTGCCTTACTTCCGGCGGGCGGAAGGGTGGACCGGTGGCGCGCCCGACGGTTCGGGCCGGCCGTCGGTGTACGGAACCGAGGGGCCGCTGTCCATATCGCCACCGCGCGACCCGAATGTGACCACGGCCGCCTTCCTGGCAGCCTGCCGGAGCGCCGGTCTCACGGAGCTGGCGGAACTGAACGTCCCGGATCCCAGCGGCTTCTCCCTGACCCCGGTCAACCAGCGGGCCGGCCGGCGCTGGAGTACGGCCGACGGTTACCTGAAGCCGGCCGCGCGCCGCCCGAATCTCGACGTCATCACCGACGTCCGGGTGCGGCGGCTGGCTTTCGAAGGCACGCGTGTGACGGGGGTGGTGGCGGACGCGGGGAACGTGCTGCGCGCCCGCCGAGAGGTGATCCTCAGCGCGGGTGCCATCGGCTCCCCGCAGCTGCTGATGCTCTCCGGCATCGGAGACCCGGAGCATCTGCGGGAGACCGGAGTGGAGCTGCGGGCGGCCTCGCCCGACGTGGGCCGGCATCTTCAGGACCACCTGTCCACGGCGGTGGCGATGCGCTGCCCCCTGCCGGTCACGCTGACCGGCGCGGACACGCTCAGGAACGTGGGCCGCTTCCTGGTTTCCGGGCGCGGACCGCTCACCTCGAACGTCGGAGAGGCCGTCGCCTTTGTCCGCAGTACGCCGGAACTGGCCGCGCCCGACATCGAGTTGATCTACGCTCCGGTGCCGTTCGTCCAGCACGGCCTTACGCCGCCGACCGAGCACGGTGTCACCATCGGCGTGATCCTCCTCCAGCCTGCGAGCGAGGGCCGCATCACTCTGACCGACGACCAGGCGACTTCGGCGCCCCGCATCGACCCCGGCTATCTGACGGACGCTTCCGACCTGCGCCGGCTGACAGCGGGCGTGCGCCAGGCCGAAGCCCTCTTCGCGGACAGCGCGTTCGCCCCGTACACGGCGGGCCCGATGGCGCCGTACCCGGGGATCGTCGACGACGAGGCCCTGGCCCAGGCGGTCCGGGACTCCTGCGAAACGCTCTACCACCCCGTCGGCACCTGCCGGATGGGCACCGACGACGCGTCAGTGACGGATCCCAGGCTGCGCGTGAGGGGCGTGGAAGGCCTGCGGGTGGTGGACGCCTCGGTGATGCCCCGGATCACGCGGGGACACACGCAGGCCCCCACGGTGGCCATCGCCGAGAAGGCGGCGGAACTGATCCGTGAGGACGCGCGCGTGTGACGTCGTCGCCGGCGCTCCGGTTCAGGAAGCCGGGATGCGGAAGGTCTCGCCGTACATCTGCCACACCAGCGGCGTCTTGAGGTCCAGGTTGCCGCTGCGCAGGAACACGCGCTGTGCGGTGTCGATGCGCGAGGTGTCCTTGTGCGCCTTCTTCACCTTCATCACCGCACGTCCGGCGTCCAGGAACGCGTTCAGGTACGCCTGCTCCTTTCCGCCCTCGGCGACCGTCTTCGCGGACTTCATCGCCGCCTCGCGGATGCCGTAGAAGCCCTTGGGATCGATACCGGGGCCGTGCAGCACCATCGCGTCGTAGTAGATGAACTGGCCGAGCGTGCCGAGGCCGTCCATCTTCGCGATGCGGACGGCCGGCTCGAAGTAGATCCGGTCCCTCGTCTCGTCCTGTGCCTTGCGGAAAGCCGGGCTCTCGGCGGCCTTCGCCCACGCCGCCCGGAAACCGGGGTCCAGGCCTTCGTGCGACGCCGTGCCGTCGACCTCGCGGAGAGCGGGCAGGTACCCGGCGAGCGGGTTGTCCGGGTGGTCCTTCGTGTAGCCCTCGACGAGCTGGAGCATGTCGTTGGTGCCGGAACAGAAGCCGATGACACCGGCGGTGTAGCCGCAGCCGTCGCCGATGTCCTCGATGGAGCCGTACTGTCCGCGCCAGTTCAGGGTGGAGTTCTCGGCGCTCGCCACGATCTGCGAGGCGATCTCCTTCATTTCGGGAGCCGCGAGGCCGGGCGGCATCTTGGCTATCCGCTCGTCGAGTTCCTTGTGCTCTCGTTTCTCCTGATCTGTCCGCGGCTCCCGCTGCTTCGGCTGGTACGCCGGCCGGTCCGCGGTCAGGTCCTGACCCTCGGCGGGGGCGTCCGAAACAAGAACGTCCGAACCGCCGCCGAAGATGATGGAGGCGGCGATGGCGAGCGGTGCGCCAACGAGCGCGAGACGGGTCAGTGGTTTCACGCCGCACAGCGTACGGGGCACATGTTCGAGTGGTACGCGGCGCTCCCCTCGAAACTCAGTGGGGGCGGCCGTCCCCGCCAGGGACAATCTCCCCATGGTTCATCCTCCGCAGCGCCAGGCCGACCGACTGCTCGACGCGCTTGACCCGCTGCCGTACCCGCTGCGCATGCGCCAACTGGCCGGTCGGGCAAGGCAGCTGGCTGCCGAAGGTACGCTCCGGCCGGTCCTGGAGGAGCTCGACGGGCGCGGGCCGTACGAGCGGGGGATCGCCGCCGTCGCGGCCGCCGTCGGACGTGACGCCGACTGGGTCGCCGCACGGCTGGCAGACCCGGACGACTTTGTACGCGGCCAGGCCCTGCGGGTGGCGGGCAGGCTCGGCGTACCCGACGCGGCGTACGAGGCGGCGCTGGACGACGCGCCCGCCGCCGTACGCCACCAGCTAGTGCGCGCGATGGTCAGGGACGGCCGGACCGCCCTCGCGGAACGCATGGTCGATGCCGTACGCGACACCTGGGGCGACGCCGAGGCCGTGCGGCTGTTGCCGATCTGCGGCCACGAGACGGTGGCACGGCTGCTGCCCGCCCTGTTCCACGCCGTACACAGCTGGAAGGCGCTCGGCGCCCGCCACCCCGCCCTGGTGCTCGACGCCGCCGAAGGCGAGCTCGCCGCGCTGCCCGAGGCCCTGCGTGACGGCTGGTGGCAGCGGAACGCCCACGCGGTGGCGTCCGCGCTGGACGCCGAACCGCTGCGCGTGCTCGGACTCCTCGGCCGGTACGCACCCACCGCGCTGCCTCTCGCGCTGCGCGGCCGCCTCGGCGCCCTGGCCGCCGCGGACCCCGCGGGTGTGGTGCGGCTGCTCCTCGGGCCAGGGGGATACGCGATCCGCCGCAGCGGGGCCCTGCGCCGCAGTGTTCTCTGCCGCCTCGCACGGAACGCCCCACAGCAGGTGGTGGTCGAGCTCGGGCGGGCCATGGGGCAGTACACCCGCGACGTCGCCCGGCTCGCCATGGCTCTGCCCCCGGCGGAGCGAGGGCCCTTCTGGGGGTCCAGCCCAGGTAAGCCCAAAACACGCACCGAGATGATCTTGAAGCCCTGACCGGCTCTCCTGACCCTCTGGGGCGAGCATTCAATATCACCGGATGGCGCTGCTGTCCCGGGTATGGACCTTTCAGTCTGCTGTGGATCATCTGGTCAGGACGATGCCCCTGTGGGCCATGTGGCGCCCGCGTTCGTTGTTGGCATCGGGCTTTGTGGGGCTTTCGGGATGACGTCGATCGAGCGGACCGCGTATCCGCGTTTCAAGCGGCTGATCACCGCGCGTGAGCTGCACCTGTTCTTCTCGCCGAGCCGCGAGGAGGTGGAGTGGGCGGCAGGACAGACAGACTCGGACGGGCATCAGCTCGCGTTGCTGTTGGCGCTGAAGTCCTATCAGCGGATGGGGTGTTTCCCGAAGCTGGTGGAGATCCCGGACATGGTGGTGGACTTTGTGCGGCGGGCGGTGGAGCTGCCGGAGGGAACGCTGCCGGGGTACGCGTCGGAGCGTACGGCGGCCCAGCACCGGACGTGGGTGCGCCGGCGGACGGGTGTGCACTACGACAAGGCGAAGGCCCGGAAGATCGCCGAGGCGACGATCCGGGTGGAGGCAGCGGCGAAGAACAATCCGGCGGACCTGATCAACATCGCGCTGGAGAAGCTGGTCGAGGCCGGGCTGGAGCTGCTGGCGTTCTCCACGCTGGACGCGATGGCCTCGAAGGTCCGCGGGGAGGTGAACACGGCGATCTGCGGTGGCATCCACGACCGGATGAGCGAGCCGGAACGGGCGGCTGCGCTGCGGTTGCTGAACGTCAAGGGGTTGGACGGCAAGACGTCCTACAACCGGCTCAAGCTGGCGGCCCAGCGCCCGAGCTGGTCGAACTTCCGCAGGCAGAAGGACCACCTCCAGTGGGTTGACGAGCTCGGTGATACCGGGGTGTGGCTGGAGGGTGTTGCCTCGGGGAAGATCACCGACTTCGCCGGGGAAGCGGACGCCGCCGACGCGGCGGTGCTGCGCGACTACACCCTGGTCAAGCGGACCGCGCTGATCGCGTGCCTGGCGCACAAGGCGCGGATGCGGGCCCGCGACGACCTGACCACGATGTTCTGCAAGCGCCTCGCGGGCAAGGTGAAGAAGGCCAAGGACGAGCTGGAGGACATCCGCAAGCACCAGCAGGCCATCGTCGAGGCGCTGGTGGGCAACTACCGTGCCCTGCTCCAGCAGGTCGATGAAACCGGCCCCGCCCAGTCCGCTCAGGTCAAGGCCGCGCGGATGACCGCCGAGGCGGTCAGCGCCCTCACAGACCTGGACGAGGACGCGGATGCGGCGGAGGTGGTGCGGCGCCTCGGCGGAAAGGTCTCGCCCGCGCTCCTCGCGCTGGTCGGTGGGTTGCGGGTGCAGGCCGGCGGACTGGGTGCGGTGACGCGGGCGGTGGACTCCTTCGGCGGGTTCGCCGAGCAGTACGCGCAGATCGAGAAAGTCTCCGCCCACCACGGCGACAACTGGGAGATCCTGCTGTACGGGCAGATCGGCCGGGACCGGGCGACGATGTTCGAGCTGACCGACGTGCTGGAGCTGACCGCCACGAGCGAGGACGAGCGGGTGCTGGCCGCGCTCGCACACGCCAAGCGGCACCAGAGCGCCCGCGGCGACTACATCCCCGCCCTTGATGAACAGGGCCGACGGGTGGATGTCTCCTTCGCCACCCAGAACTGGCGGAAGGCCATTACGGACAGGAGCCGGCCGGGCCAGTTCGTGCGCCGCCACTTCGAGGCGATGGTCTTCTGCAATCTCGCCGAGGAACTGCGGACCGGCGACGTCGCGGTGGAAGGGTCGGAGGAGTACGCGGACTGGAGCAAGAAGCTGCTGCCGTGGGAGGCGGTGGAGGAGAAGCTGGACGACTACCTGGTCGAGGTGGGGCTGAAGGAGGCCGGGGACGACACGCCGTTCGACGCTGCCGTGTTCGTCGCGCAGCTGAAGGACAAGCTCACCGCCGCTGCGGCTGCGGCGGATGCCGGGTATCCGGACAACGAGGACTTGTTCATCGATCCCAGTACGGGTGTCCCGTCGCTCAAGCGGCGGCGGGCGGAGGGTCAGCGGGCCTCGGCGGAGAAGCTGGAGCAGGAGATCAAGGCACGGCTGCCGGAACGCTCGCTGCTGGGCATCCTGGCCCGTACCGCGTTCTGGATCGAGTGGTGGCGCCGTTTCGGCCCGGCCTCGGGGAGTGATCCGAAGCTGACCGATCCGTTCGGCAGGTACGTGATCACCACGTTCGTGAAGGGCACCAACATGGGCCCGACCGAAGCCGCCCGCCACATCCCCGGGGTGACCGCTCATGAGCTGTCGCTGGCGGCGAACCGGCACTTCAACATCGCCAAGCTGAACGAGGCGATCACGGACGTGGTGAACGCGCACGCCCGCCTGGACATGTCGCGGGCCTGGGGCGATGGGACCACCGCGGCGGCCGACGGCACCCACATGGACACCTACCTCAACAACCTCCTGGCGGAGACGTCTATCCGGTACGGACTGCCGGGCGGCATCGCCTACCATCACATTTCCGACACCTATATTGCGCTGTTCACGCATTTCATTCCGTGCGGGGTGTGGGAGGCGGTCTACATCATCGAGGGGCTGCTGAAGAACGCCTCGGAGATTAAGCCGACCACGATTCACGCGGATACGCAGGGCCAGAGCTTCCCGGTGTTCAGTTTGGCGCATTTGCTGGGCTTTGAGCTGATGCCCAGGATTCGGAACTGGAAGGACCTGAACTTCTACCGGCCCACCCGCAGTGTGGAGTACCAGCATATCGACGCGCTGTTCGGCGAGGCGGGCAAGAACGTCATCAACTGGGACACCATCGCCTATCACTTCAAGGATCTGATGCGGGTGGCGATCTCCGTGCGGGAGGGTGCCGTCTCCTCCACGCTGCTGCTGCGTCGCCTGCGTTCGGGCTCCCGGAAGAACGCCACCTACACGGCGTTCCGTGAGGTCGGACGTGTGATCCGTACCGTCCAGCTGCTGAAGTATCTCTCGGACCCGTCCATGCGCCGGCGGGTGACGGCGGCGACGAACAAGGTCGAGGCGTACAACGGGTTCTCTGAGTGGCTGCATTTCGGCAACCGCGGCGTCATCGCCGACAATGATCCGGTCGAGCAGGAGAAGGCGATGAAGTTCAATTCCCTGCTCACGAACGCCGTGATTTTCCACAACACGCTGGATATCGCCGAGATCGTGCGCGAACTCCAGGCGGAAGGGTGGCCAATCGAGCCTGAAGACCTCGCGGAGATCTCCCCCTACCTGACCGAGCACATCATGCGGTTCGGCGAGTACTCCACTCACGAACTGGGCATCGTCCCCGACGCGTATGAACCGAAACTGGACGTGGACTTCACCAAACTGCGCGACGACTTCGACGAAGCCGCCTGACCGGGACCCGCACAGCCCGCCTCACGACACGACATAAAGTCGTCCGGCTGGGAAGCCCAGCCGGGCGACCCGTCCGAACTCTGCTCACCACGCGTCATTAATCAGTCACCGGTGATCAGCGATCGCGTGGTGTGACGTCCCGTGGCCGTCCGGCGGACGTCGTGTCGCCTTGGTGTGTTCCGAGCCCGTGGGTCAGTAGGACGCTGAGGGGCCATCGAAAGGCACCCGGATGTGTTGCTCCGAGCACGTGAATCAGTCGGGCGTAGGTCAGGCCGGGGCTGTAGCGCTGGGTCTGGTTGCCCGAGGTGCAGACGATCAGCGTGTCCTGCGCCGTCAGGCCCAGGCTGGTTCCGGTCTGGGCGTTGAGGCCGGTGGTGGCACAGGCGGTCTGGTCGGTGGCGATGAGTTGTTCGGTGTACTCCATACGGCCGGGGTGGATGATCGATCCGCCGGTGGTGTCAGCGGTGGTCGCGGCGACGTTGTTGCCGTTGACGCGGGTGATGACAGCGGGATCGTCGGCATCCAGACCCACGACGGTGTTGCCGATGACGGACCCGTCCGAACGGTGCCAGGTCCAGGTGAACTTGCCGGTGGAGTTCCCGCCGAGACACGACAGCACCCCGTTGCCGGAGTAGACGTAGGTTCCGTAGGACAGGCCGGGCACGTCGGAGACGCAGGTACCCACCGTGCCGGTCTCCTGGACCGCGGTCTGATGGGGGTCAGGTGATCGGCAGCAGGAGTGCGAACGTGCGGAGAGCAGGGGGTGACATGGTGTGTTCCTCCGTGATTCGACGGGGGCAGAGGATGGTCGTACGTAGTTCTGATTCCCGGTGCTGAGTAGCCTTGAGTTCTACGCCGCTGGCGTGGCGTCCAGGGGATGGCGCCGAGCGGGCCAGGGAGAGGAGCTGTCGGGCTTGTGGCGACCGGCTGAGGCCGGGTTCATGGCCTGACGCCTTGTTCTGTGCGGAGAACGCGCTGCGGCCCAATGAGCCGCAGCGCGCCATGTGCTTGGCTGACCTGTCGCTCGTCGGGGTCAGTTACCGGCCAGCCCGGTGAAGTCGATGTTCACGGGTCCGGAAGTACTGTCCAGACCCTCCTGGGGATTGGCGCAGTCGAACGGGGTGGTGGTGGTGCCGACGTATTCTCCTACGACAGTGTCGCCCTGGAACTGTCCGCCGGTGACAGTGCCTCGGATGGCGGTGACGATCTCTCCGCCGGGACGGGCGCTGAGGAGGAACTCGCCCTTGACCGTACTGGAGCTGCCGTCGTTGTAGTCGAAGCGGGCTGTTCCTTCGGCCTGGCCGCCGGTGCAGCTGAGTGAACCGGAGCCCTGGATGTCGACCTGCGCGTTGGTGATATTCGGGTTGGTCGAAGAGGCGCAGGTCAGGCCGCCTGTTCCGTGCAGGGTCGCGTTCTGCGGCGTGAACAGCAGGTGAGGGCTGTACTCGAACCGCATGGTGCCGTTGCAGTGCAGGTCCAGGACACCGGCGGAGCTTGCCCGGGGGGAGCCGGCTGGCGCATCCACGGCGCCGGACACGCCTACCGACCCGGCCAGCAGCGCAGCGGCGGCCAGCGCGGTCAGGGAAATGCGAGTGGAACGAATCACGTGTTCACTCCTCGAATCAGGGTGCGGTGATTTCCGCAAGCCATGCTTGCAGCGATTGAAAACAGCAGTCAAGGATGCGTTTCCGTTAATTCCGTGACTTGAAAGCGCCACGATAAAAGCACACACGCATAAGGATTCGTTGCGCCGGAATGGAGATCTCCTTCAAGGAACAGCGACGTATGCGTGCGGGAAAGACATCCGCAACCATCTGGACATGACATGCGGCCCTCTCAGTCCGACGCCAGGCACGCGGGGAATTCAGCCCCGCATACGGACCCCTGCCGCATTCGAGACCTCCTCAGGGACCGGGGCGAGAGGCAATGGCTCACAGGTCGGCGAACCACTGCCTCGGCACCCTTTGTAGTCCCCGCCCCCTCCGCCCACAGCGCGGAATCCGGCCTTCATCACTCCTGCCGCGCACAATCGCGTTACCGGCCAACATCACGACAGTAGACGTCGTAGAGAACTCAACAATCCAGCACGCACCCCAGCTCAGCAAGGCGGCATATTCCACTTCCATGCCGGCCGTCACCAGGAGGACTCACAACCCGCCATTCCTACCTCAGCCAAACACGAGAGCTCCCTCTCGCCCCCCGAAACTCCTCTTCACACCCACCAGATGGACACCAAGTGCCCAACCTCGAAACTGCCCCCTCCGCCTCCGCACCCAAAAGCTAACGAAGAGGGCTATCACTGGCCATTTGCGCCCCCTCAGTCACGGATCGCCGCGTCTGCCCCGCCCTCTGGCCGGAACACGCCAGAAACATGACCCACCCGGAACCCATCGGAATGGTCCAGCTGCAGCACCCGACCGCACGCACGGCAGCACGCCCCCGGATGCCACATTGGAATGCCGGCACGCAACGCGGGCGGCTTCACCTTCCACACTGCGTCCCGGATTCCCGAACGTGGGCCGGACGTTCGACGAGTGGAGGGCCAAGGCCACGGATCCGACGCGGGCGTTACTCTCACAAACGCTCCTTTCCCGGAGCAAGATCAAGAACGGTCCACGGAAACACCCCGGACCGCCGATTCACTGTCACAACTCGTTCTCACTCAAAAGTGGAACCGGGCCCATTCTGGGAAATGTTTGTGACAGCATCCGGGGTCATGACGGACCCTCAAACCGCGCTCATGTCCGACGCCGACGACGTCGAGCGCCACCCCTGCCCCCGCTGTCGCACATCGTCAGGTTCACCCTGCCGCTCGCGCTCCGGCGCGGTCGCCGGCACCTACCACACCGGCCGCTTCACGAAAGTACCCCGGCTCGCGAAACTTCTGCGCGTCCCGACGCCCGCCGACCGCGGGCCCGGCCAGCCGTGGCGACCCGGCACCCCCGTCCCGGCGGCGATCGACCCGGGCACCCCGACCGCGGACATCCGCATCGGATACGCCCGGTGCTCCAGCCTCACCCAAGAGCTCCAGTCGCAGCTGGACGCGCTCGCCGCGAAGAACATCCCCCGGGACAAGATCTTCGCTGAGAAGATCAGCACCCGGGTGCGGGTCCGCCCGCAGTTCGAGGCCGCGCTCGCGTGCGCGCGGGAGATCAAGGCCCACGCCCCGCACTGCCGGGTGATTTTCACGGTGAACGAGATGAAGAGACTGGGCCGCGATGCCGCCGAGCTGACCGCGCTTGCGGACCACCTCACCGCACACGGCCTGGTACTGGAGATGCTCGCCGGACCCCTGGCCGGGATCTACGACCCCACCGGTCCGGGCCGGCTGCTGTTCGGCTTCTTCGCCGCGATGGCGGAGACCGAGCGCGAGAACATCCGCGAGGCCACCCTCGAAGGACTCGATGCCGCCTCCCGCAAGGGCAAGCACGGCGGCCGACCGCCCGTCATCACCGACGACATGCTGCACACCGTGCTCCGCCGACGCGCGAACGGCGAGACCGTCGAGCAGATCCAGCCCGACCTGCTCATCCCCACCGGCCGCCGCAAGGGCCACAACCCCAGCCTCTCCAGCATCTACCGAGCGCTCGCCGAACACGAGAAGACCCAGGCATACCCCGAGGCCATCGCCCAGGCCCACGCCGACTTCGCGACCCTCCAAGACGCGGACGACATCCCCCACCCCCGGCCCGCCCCTGTCGTCACTCCCGCTTCGGTACGGTGACCGACACCTTCAAGATCATCTCGTTGCGTGTTTTGGGCTTACCTGGGCTGGACCCCTTCTGGGCGTCCGTCGCGGAAGGGCAGGGGGAAGGCGGGTTCGGCACCGTCGACGCCGTGCTGCTCGATTCGCTGCCGCGCGGTTACGCCGCCCAGGAGGCGCGGCGGATGGCGGACCGGGCCAGGGAACGCGGCGCGCGGTGGAACACGGTGCTGCTCGCCGAGTCGTACCTGCCCGTCGCCGAGGCGCGCCACCGGCTCGTCGAGGCCACCCGCCGGCCGACTGCCGGGGACCGCGCGGAGGCCTGGCCGCTGCTGATACGCAACGCGGGCCGCTCCGGCGACCCGGCCGCCGTCACCGCCGTACTGGCGGAGATGGCGCGGCTGCGCAACGAGCAGGACCCGGTGCGCTCGCCCGCCCTGCACGCCCTCGCCGCGACGCATCCCGCGCTCTTCACCGAGGACGCGGCGCCGCACCTGGAGCGCGTCACCACGGACGCCGTCGAGGCACGGGACTCCTCCCAGGGTGCCCGACAGGACCTGAGCCGCCTCGGCCTCGCCGTGCTCCGCGAGCACGCGTCCGAACACGCGGCGACCGGGGAGCTCGCTCTGGTGGACTGGGCGCTGCGCACCCTGGCGCGCATCGCGGCGACCACCGGCGGCGCCGACCTGGGCCGGCTGGACCACATCCTGAGCCGCGGCCAGGAGCACCAGGTCTTCAACGCCCTGCGCCCCTGGCTGGACGCGGGAGCGAAGAAGGCCGACTACCGGCTCGCCTTCGCCCTCACGCGCGCCCTCGGCAAGCGGGCCGCCGCCATGCCGGAACTCCAGGAACTCCTGTGGCAGGCCGTCCTTTCCGAAGACAACCGCACCGCGCAGACCGCGATCGCGCTCTGGCTGGACCCGCCCGCCGGCCGCGACGAACGCGTCGAGCGCGTCCTCGCCCGCGAGCCGTCGGCCGCCGTGCTGGACCCCGTTCTGCGCGTGCTCACCCGGCGGCGCACAGACCTGCTCGACCAGCTCCTGGGCGACACCTCGCCGTACGGCCGCTTCCTGGCCAAGGACCGCCCGTGGACCGTCCCGGTGGGCCCGGACGTACGCCGCTGGGTGCCGCGCCAGCAGCGCGCCGCCGCCGGTCGGCTGGCGCGCGCGGCCGGGGACGAAGAGCTGCCGCTGAACGCCCGCGCCGCAGCCATAGCCCAGTCCGCGAACCTGCCCGGCACCGGCCTGGACGCGGTGCGCCAATGGACCGGCGCGGGGGACGTGGTGCTCGCCGAGGCCGCTCTCGCGGCCCTGGCGTGGACCGACCGGCCCGACGGCGCGCTCGCGGAGCTGCTGAGCCACGCCGGGAGCGACCGTGCGCGGGTCGCGGTGTACGCCGCCACGCGCGCCTCCCGGTACGTCCGCCCCTCGCGGCTCGGCGCGCTGCTGCGCGGGCTGGTGGCACCCGGCGAGGGCGCCGCGAAGGTCACCAGCCGCAAGGAGGCCGTGCGGCTCGCCGCGACCCGGCTGCCGCAGGCGGCGGCGGCGGAGCTGCTGGCCGACGCGTACGCGATGCCGGGCCAGCACCGCGACGTACGGGCCGCCTGTGTGGCGTTCGCGACCCCGCTGCTCGGCGACGACCGCGTCCGGCGCATGCTCCAGGACGCGGCGACCGGGGAGACGGCCGTGCGCACCGCAGTACTGCGCGTCCAGCCCATGGACCTGCCCGAGCCGCACCGGCCCCAGTACGCACGGCTCGTCCAGGAGGTGTGCGCCACCGAGGACGACGACCTCGCCGGCCTCGCCCTCCGGGCGCTGGCCGGGTGGATCCCCTGGGCGCCGGGCGCTCCGGCGGTCCTGGTGGCCGCGATCAGCGATCCGGGCCGCGGTTCGGCCTGGCGCGGCGCGGCGAGTGGTCTCACGTCCGCCGCCGCGCACGGCCCGGAAGCGGGCCTGGCCGTGCGCCAGGCCCTGGAAGCCCTGGTCACCGCGGACGCGAGCGCGGAAGGCACGGCCGACGACGCGGGGACCGTACGGGACCGCCCGGCGCGCCGGCGCGCCGAGTCCCTGATCACCGGGCTGATCACCGAGACCTGGCAGCGCCCCGACGCCGTACGTCCCGTGGCGAACGCCGCCGCGGGACTCCTCGCCGGCCACCGCGACTTCGTGCCGCAGGCCGCCGATCTCCTGGTGCACGCACTGGATCTCAACGCGGGGCCGGCCGAGCTGCGGGCCGCCCTGGTCCGGTTGGCCCGGCTGCACGACGGCCGTCCCGCCCTCGCGGTCCGTACCGCCGAAAGCATCGAGGACCGGCTGGACTCGGCCGCCCGCCCCGGGGACACGGACGCCCTGCTCGCCCAGGCCGGCCTGCTGTGCGAGGACGGCACTCACACCGAGGGGCTGCTGGCCGTCACCCTCACCGACGTCGGCGGCAGGCGCACGGAGTGGGCAGACCCGTGGCGAGAGCTGCTGAAACAGCTGCGCCGCCACCCGGTACAGGACGTGCGTGACGCGGCCTGTGCCGTGGTGACGGCGTACTGAGAGCTGGAGCTGCGAGCTGGAGCCGCGAGCAGGGGGTCAGGCGGAGGCGGCGCGGGCGGCCATCCGGGCCTTGCGCGCGGCCAGCTTCTCGTCGAACTTGCTCGCCTCGGCGTCCAGCCCGTTCATGTACAGGCCGAGCTCCTCCTGCGCCTTGAGACCCTCGGGGCCGAGCCCGTCGATCTCCAGGACCTTGAGGTAGCGCAGGACGGGCTGCAGCACGTCGTCGTGGTGGATGCGCATGTTGTAGATCTCGCCGATCGCCATCTGGGCGGCGGCGCGCTCGAAGCCCGGCATGCCGTGTCCGGGCATCCGGAAGTTCACGACGACGTCGCGCACCGACTGCATCGTCAGGTCGGGGGCGATCTCGAAGGCCGCGCCCAGCAGGTTGCGGTAGAAGACCATGTGCAGGTTCTCGTCGGTCGCGATGCGCGCCAGCATGCGGTCGCAGACGGGGTCGCCCGACTGGTGGCCGGTGTTGCGGTGCGAGACGCGGGTCGCGAGCTCCTGGAAGGCGACATACGCGACCGAGTGCAGCATCGAGTGGCGGTTGTCGGACTCGAAGCCCTCCGACATGTGCTGCATACGGAACGCTTCGAGCTTGTCCGGGTCGACGGCACGCGAGGTGAGCAGGTAGTCACGCATCACGATCCCGTGCCTGCCCTCCTCGGCCGTCCAGCGGTGCACCCAGGTGCCCCAGGCGCCGTCGCGGCCGAAGAGGGAAGCGATCTCGTGGTGGTAGCTGGGGAGGTTGTCCTCGGTCAGCAGGTTCACGACGAGCGCGATCTTGCCGATGTCGGTGACCTTCGACTGCTCAGGCTCCCAGGCCTGACCGTCGTCGAAGATGCCGGGGAAGTTCCGGCCGTCGGAGAACGGCACGTACTCGTGCGGCATCCAGTCCTTGGCGACCTTGAGATGGCGGTTGAGTTCCTTCTCCACCACCTCCTCCAGCGCGTACAGCAGTCGGGCGTCGGTCCACGCGTCCGAACTGCCGAGTTGGGGAGAGGTGATCGTCACTGGTGCTCCTGGGGACGGGGACTGTGGGCATAAATTACCTACGGCTTCGTAGGTTACGAGACCGTAGGTTAAGGGGGCCGTAAGAGCTGAGCCAAGTCCCCGTTTGCAATGTCCCGTTACGGTCAGTTATGCGTACAGGTCAGGCGCCCGCATCGAGAGCCATGTCACGCGACCTCGGGGCTCTCGCCCCCCTCCGCGTTCCCCGCTGCGTCCACCTCATCCACTTCATCCCCCTCATTCCTCCCAAGTTCCAGCCGCCGGGTGATCCCGATCGACTCCAGGAACGGCTCGTCGTGGCTCGCCACGATCAGTGCGCCCTCGTACGACTCCAGAGCCTGTGTGAGCCGGTGCACACTCGCCATGTCCAGATTGTTCGTCGGCTCGTCCAGCAGCAGTAGCTGTGGTGCCGGCTCCGCCAGCAGCAGCGCCGCCAGGGTCGCGCGGAACCGCTCGCCGCCCGACAGCGTCCCGGCCCGCTGATCAGCCCGCGCTCCCTTGAACAGGAAGCGCGCCAGTCGCGCCCTGATGGCGTTGTTCGTGGCCGAAGGCGCGAACTTCGCCACGTTCTCGGCCACCGTCAGCCCATCGTCCAGTACGTCGAGCCGCTGCGGCAGAAATCGCAGCGGCACATGCGCGAGCGCCTCGCCCGAGACCGGCTCCAGCTCCCCGGTGATCGTGCGCAGCAGCGTCGTCTTGCCCGACCCGTTCCGCCCGACCAGCGCGATCCGCTCCGGACCGCGTACCTCGAACTCGCCGGCGATCTCTGACCCGTACCGCAATCGCAGATCACACAGCGTCAGCACCCTGCGCCCCGGATGCACGGTCGTGTACGGCAATTCGACTCTGATCTCGTCGTCGTCGCGCACCGCGTCCACCGCCCCGCTCAGCCGCTCCTTCGCCTCCGCCAGTTTCTCGGCGTGCATGATGCGATGCTTGCCCGCCGACTCCTGCGCGGCGCGCTTGCGGGCGTTCATGACGATCTTCGGCTCGCGCTTGGTGTCGTACATCTTCTGCCCGTACCGCTTGCGCCGGGCCAGTTTCACTTGTGCCTCGGCCAGCTCCTTCTTCTGCCGGTGTACGTCGGCCTCCGCGACCCGCACCATGCGTTCGGCCGCCTCCTGCTCGACGGCGAGCGCCTCTTCGTACGCCGAGAAGTTCCCGCCGTACCAACGGACTTCACCTTCGCGCAGCTCGGCGATCTGATCGACGCGCTCCAGCAGTTCGCGGTCGTGGCTGACCACGATCATCATGCCGGACCATGCCTCGACGGCGGCGTACAGACGCTCCCGCGCGCGGCGGTCCAGATTGTTCGTCGGCTCGTCGAGCAGGAGTACGCCGGGACGGCGCAGCAGCAGCGCGGCCAGACGCAGCAGCACCGACTCACCGCCCGACACCTCGCCGATGGTCCGGTCGAGGCCGATCCGGTCGAGGCCGAGCTGGTCAAGGGTGGCGCGGGCGCGCTCCTTGACGTCCCAGTCGTCGCCGACGGCGGTGAAGTTCTCCTCCGTCGCCTCGCCGGCCTCGATGGCGTGGAGCGCGGCGCGCGTGCCGGCGATGCCGAGGGCCTGGTCCACGCGCAGCGAGGTGTCGAGGACGAGATCCTGCGGCAGATAACCGACTTCGCCGGCGACCTGGATTTTTCCCCCGGTGGGGGTGAGTTCACCGGCAGCAAGCCTCAACAGGGTGGATTTGCCTGACCCGTTGAGACCGATGAGCCCGGTTCTGCCGGGGCCGACGGTCAGTTGGAATCCGTCAAACACCGGCGTTCCGTCGGGCCAGCCGAAGGAGAGCGCGGAGCAGCTGAGATGGGTGGGGAAGGTAGACAAGGGGGCCTCCCGGTTGCTGAAGAACGAGCAAGGGCAACGGGTGGAGACACCGGGGGTGGCGGCGTGGGCGACGTACGGCGGAGGGATGGGCTGGACGGCTCAAGTGCCGAGGTCGCACGCGGCGGCGCACAGACGAAAGAGTCAAGTCTGTACGACACGGTGTCTCAGGACCTCAGACGAGCAACGTCCACTCCGATCGACGACAACAGGGCCACGACCAAAGTACGTCGTGGCCCCGGAGGACGCCAACGAATTATTCGAGTTGGCCGAGAACGCGCCCGGCCCATCCCCTCACAGGGCGTCGCGCAGCAGTTCGGCCAGGTCGTGGTCGACATCGAGATGCAGATGCTCGCTGCCGGCCGGGACGAGCTCGTGGGTGCGTTTGAGGAAGCGGCGCAGGTCGGACGTGCGGATGTGGACCATCGCGGTCCCCTCCGCGGCATGGAATTCCAGTACGGTCCGCCCGTACCCGTACGGGCGCACGCGTACGTCGCCCAGGCCGGTCCGCCGGTCCGTGCCCGTGTCCAGCAGGTCGCGGGCGAACGCCCAGGCCACCTCGATGCCCTCCAGCGTGGCGGCGGGCGGGAAGGCCATGCGTACGGCGAACGGGTCCGCGCTGTCGTAACGCAGGGTCGCCGGGACCGTCTCCATCCGGGGTGTGGATGACACCAGACGGGTCTGCACGGCTTGCTCAATCACGGGAGACACGGGCTGCTCCCTCTCACGGCTCGGGTTGATGCGTCCTGTCATAGGGACAGACGTAAGAACACGGGAATCCGTGCATGCGAGCGGGACGTGACGTGCGTCACCGTCGCCCCTCCACTCCATGAAGCCCGGTCCGGCTTCATCGCACCCTGGACGGCGTTGTCGCGGTGGGCTAGCTTCCAGCGCCATGAGGGGCTTGGGGAAGACGAGACGGATGGTTTCGCTGGGACTGTGCGGGGCGGCGCTGGCAGCAGCCTTAGCGGCGTCGGCGCAGGCGAACGTACAGGCGAACGTGCAAACGAACGGGAACGCGCCCGGCTGGCAGCTGAAGGACACCGGTAAGAACGACGTACGGTTCCGGGGCCTGGCTGCGGTCAGCAGGAAGACCGCGTGGGTGGCGGGATCAAAGGGCACGGTGCTGCGTACGTCTGACGGCGGCCGCACCTGGCGCGATGTATCGCCGCTGAGCGCAGGGGGGCTGGAGTTTCGCGACATCGAGGCTTTCGATGCCCGGCGCGCTGTGGTGTTGGCGATCGGCGAGGGGGAGGCGTCCAGGGTCTTCCGTACGGCGGACGGCGGCGAGACCTGGACCGAGACCTTCCGCAACACCGACCCGAGGGCTTTCTACGACTGCGTCACCTTCTTCGACAGCCGCAACGGTCTCGCGATGAGCGACCCGGTCGACGGCAAGTACCGCATCCTGTCCACCGGCGACGGCGGCAAGTCGTGGACCGTCCTGCCGAACGCGGGCATGCCGGCTGCGGAGCCCGGCGAGGCGGGGTTCGCGGCGAGCGGCCAGTGCCTGGTCAGCGCCGGGCCACGGGACGTATGGCTCGCCACGGGCGGCGGCGCCACGGGCCGGGTGCTGCACTCCGCCGACCGCGGCCTGACCTGGACCGCCACGGATGCCACCATCCCGGCGGGCGACCCGGCGCGCGGCGTGTTCGGCCTCGCCTTCCGCGACCGCGACCACGGCATCGCGGTCGGCGGCGACTACCGCGCGGGCCAGGCGTCACCCAAGGCGGCGGCGGTGACCGCCGACGGCGGCACGACCTGGCACCGGTCGAAGACGCCACCGCCGGCATACCGCTCGGGCGTGACCTGGCTGCCGCACACCAAGTCCGGCGCGCTGGCGGTCGGCCCCACGGGGACGGACCTCACACTGGACGGCGGCCGCAACTGGCGAACGATCGACACCGGCTCGTACGACACGGTGGACTGCGCACCCGACTTCGGCTGCTGGGCATCGGGCGAAAAGGGCCGAGTGGCCCGCCTCCAGCTCTGACCGGCCCACCGCCTCGGGCGCCGGCGGCGGGACGGGCCGGCGTCTCGGACGGGCGGTGGAGGCCGGCCTGCCCCCGGCGCTGCGACTTTGCCGAGTGCGGGGCGCTGCCCGGGGCCCCGGTCCTCAATCGCCGGACGGGCTGGTTTCCGGACCGGGGCGGAGGGGAGGGTGTCCCGCCATGTGGGGGCGCTGGTACTGAGTGGCCGGATGGGGGTTCCGCACCGCCGGAGGAGACCAAGTGGCCTGCCGCCTGCGGGCGCCGGCTGGGGCGCCGGCCCTCAACGGCCGGACGGGGTGGCTTCCGGATGGGGGTGGAGGCCCGGTTGCGCCGGCGTCTGCGGCTTTGCCGCGTGCGGGGCCGCTGCCCCGGGCGGGGGTGGGGCTGAGGCGCCCCGCCGTGTGTGGGGTGCTGGCTGGGGGCGCTGGTCCTCAATGGTCGGACGGGCTGGTTTCCGCACCGGGGGTGGAGGCCAGGTGCGCCGACGCTGCGACTTTGCCGCGTGCGGGGCGCTGCCCGGGGCCCCGGTGCTCAATCGCCGGACAGGCCGAAAGGTCGATGCATGCGGACAGTTCAGCCCCGAGTAGGGCCGCAGTTGCGCCGGGCAGGCCGTTCGCATCGGGCAAAGCCGAGCTCCGCCGGCCAGGTCAGGCTCCTGCTTGGCAGGGTTGCGATCCCGCCGGGCGAGTCCGGGCTTGCGTCGGGCGGGGGGAGCTCCTGGGTGGCTGGATCAGGCAGGCTCCGGCCGGGCTGGTTACGCGTCCGCCGGCCAGGGTCAGGTCCTTGCGGGAGGGCAAGTTCTGTCGGGTGAGTCCGGGCTTGCGGCGGGTCAGGCAAGCCGCTGCGTGGGTGGATCAAGTTCCGGTTCGGCAGGTCACGGCTCCGACGGCAAAGGCCCGGCCTTGGGCAGGCATGGCTCGGCCCTGTCGTCGGGGCAAGTCCTGCTCGGCACTATCGAGCCCTTCCGGCGATTGAGGACATAACGCCCGTAGTGCGTCCGGGGCCCCAGACCTATGCCGGAGACCTACGCCGGAGACCTACGCCGGCAACTGCTGCCGGTACGGGGCCAGTCCCGGCGCCGTCTTCGTTGCCACGAATTCGGTGATCCGGTACGCGCAGACCCCCGCCACCGTGAACGGATCCGCCGCCGCGATCTCCTCTATCCGAGCCCGGTCGTCCGCGACGGCCAGAATCACTCCGCCGTCACGCGGCTGCTTTCGCCCCGAGGCGATGAAAACCCCCGCCTCGTACTGCGCGTTCAGCCACGCCACATGCGCTTCCATCAGCTCGTCGACGCGCTCGACGGGTGCGGTGTAGGTCAACTCCAGTACGAACATGACCGCCAGGCTACCGCGTACGCTCTGACGACTATGAAGAGCCTCCGTGCCCCCGCCGACGAAGCCGAAGCCCGAGCGATCCAGGACGAACTCCGCACCCGGGTCGTACTCGATGAGCCCGGACCGCCCCCCGGCACCGGCCTCGTCACGGGTGTGGACGTGGCGTACGACGACGAGCGTGACATCGTCGCCGCGGCGGCCGTCGTCCTCGACGCCGCGACGCTCACCATCGTGGAGGAGGCCACGGCGGTCGGCCGCGTCGCCTTCCCCTACGTCCCCGGCCTGCTTGCCTTCCGGGAACTCCCCACGGTGCTCGCCGCCCTCGAATCCCTGACGGCGGACCCGGGCCTCGTGGTCTGCGACGGATACGGACAGGCTCACCCGCGCCGCTTCGGCCTGGCCAGTCACCTCGGCGTCGTGACGGGCCTCGCGACCATCGGCGTAGCCAAGAACCCCTTCACCTTCACCTACGAGCAGCCGGGCCCCCGCCGCGGCGCCGAGTCGCCCCTCCTCGACGAGGCGGGCGAAGAAGTGGGCCGCGCGCTGCGCACCCAGGACGGCGTGAAGCCGGTCTTCGTCTCCGTCGGCCACCGCGTGAGCCTGGACAACGCCTGCGCGCACACACTGCGCCTCGCGCCCGGCTTCCGGCTCCCGGAGTCGACGCGCGCGGCGGACGCTCTGTGCCGCCGTGCCCTGCGCGATGCGATTGGTGCGGATTTCGGAACAACCACGTAACTGAGTATCTGTACGGATGTTTGAACAGGCGCAATGGGACAAGGTGATCGTATGACTGCATACACGCGCCCTGAGTACCTCGACCACCTGGACCACCTCGACCACTTCGACCACCCCACACACCCCGGGCCGCCCAGGCCGGCGGTCGAATCTGTGACCGTCCACCGCGCCGGTCGCCGTACGAACATGGTCATTCTGGTCGGCGGCCTGGCCGCACTCGCGTGGACCGGCGGGATGATCTACACCATCGCGGGCTGGATCAGCGGTAGCTGAAGGCACCTCGCACGCGTCACTCCCGCACGGCCGCGACCCGGAACCTCACCCCCGCCGCCATCAGCCGCTTCAGCAGTGCGTCGCCCATCGCCACCGCCGTCGTCACCTGCCCGGACGTCGCAGGCAGCTCGTCGAAGGCCAGGCACAGTACCGATTCGGCCAGCATCTTCGCCGTCTCGTCGTAGCCGGGGTCGCCCCCCGACACCTCGGTGAACACCCGGCGCCCGCCGCCCTCGCCGACGAAGCGCACGGTGAACCAACTCCGGCCCCTGCGTTCCTCATCGGGCCCCGAACCCGCCGCGTACCGGCTCATCAGCCACGCGCGCGCCGCCGGGATCTGAGCCAGCGCGAACGCGGTCCCCACCGCCGCCACCCCGCCGACCGCGACCGGCAGCCACTTCACCGCCGCGTAGTGCCGGTAGCGGAAGTCCGGCCCGTACCGATCGAGCGCGGCCGCCGAACGGGCCACCACCTGCGGGTCGATGGTCGCCAGCGGCAGCGCCCACGTCCCCGTCTCGCGGCTGCGCCGCGGCGCACCGATCGGGGCCCGCGCCCGCCGCCCCACCAGCCTCGGCTCGGACAGCCGCCGCTCCTTCGCGGCCCGCAGCGTCTGCCGCCCGCGCCCGAACGCGGTCATCGCGGAGGCGAAGGTGCCGCCCGAGAACATCGCGTTGGAGCGTACGAACCCGTCGATGCGCAGCGGTACGCCCTCTGGTAGCTGCTTGACCGTGAAGTACACGCCGAGGTCGTGCGGGATCGAGTCGAAGCCGCACGCGTGCACGATCCGCGCCCCCGTCTCCCGCGCCCGCGCGTCGTACGCCAGATACATCCGGTCGGCGAACTCCGGCTCGCCCGACAGGTCCGCGTAGTCCGTCCCCGCGTCGGCGCAGGCGGCGACGAGCTCTTCGCCGTACAGGACGTACGGGCCGACAGTCGTCGCCAGCACCCGCGTGCTGCCGGCGAGTTCGCGCAGCGATGCGGGGTCAGCCGCGTCGGCGTGCAGGATGGGAAGGGTCGCACAGGCCGGATTGACCGCGATGAGCCGCTCGCGCAGCTTCTCCAGCTTTGCGGGGCTACGCCCGGCTATCGCCCAGCGGCAGTCGGCCGGTGCGTGCGCGGCGAGGTACTCCGCGGTCAGTTCCCCGACGAAGCCCGTGGCCCCGAAAAGCACGATGTCGTACGTGCGCCGAACCGTCTCGTTCATGGGGGCAGAGGGTAGCGGTGATCGCCGGTAAAAAGAACTAAGCGCTTGCTCGCCCCAAGGGCTTGTGCAGAGTGGAACACGTTCTTAGCATCATTGATGTTACATCAGTTGTGTCACATTGCTGGGGGCTTGATGACAGCGACAGGGAACGGCCCGCTCTCCGGAGTGCGCGTGGTGGAACTGGCGGGAATCGGCCCCGGCCCCTTCGCCGCCATGCTCCTCGCCGACCTCGGCGCCGACGTGGTCCGCGTGGACCGCCCCGGCGGCGCGGGCCTGGGCATTGATCCGGCGTACGACCTCACCAACCGCAACAAGCGCTCGGTGATCGTCGACCTCAAGTCCGCCACCGGACCGGCCCAGGTGCTCGACCTCGTCGAGCGCGCCGACGTACTCATCGAGGGCTACCGCCCCGGCGTCGCCGAGCGCCTCGGAGTCGGCCCCGACGCCTGCCTGGCCCGAAATCCGCGGCTTGTGTACGGGCGGATGACGGGCTGGGGCCAGGAGGGCCCGCTTACTCAGCGCGCCGGCCACGACATCGCGTACATCGCCCTCACCGGCACACTCGGCATGTTCGGCAAGCCGGACGAGCCGCCCACCGTCCCCGCGAACCTCGTCGGCGACTACGCGGGCGGTTCGCTCTATCTCGTCATCGGCGTCCTCGCGGCGCTCCAGCACGCCCGTACGGAAGGTGGCGCCGGCCAGGTCGTCGACGCCGCGATCGTGGACGGCGCGGCCCATCTCGCCACGATGATTCACGGGATGGTGGCGGCCGGCGGGTGGCAGGACCGGCGCGCGTCCAATCTTCTCGACGGCGGATGTCCCTTCTACGGCAATTACGAGACATCGGACGGCCAGTACATGGCGGTGGGCGCGCTGGAGCCCCAGTTCTACGCCGAGTTCACCCGCCTCCTCGGACTCGACAAGGCCGAGGCGGACGCCCGCCGCGACATGGCCCGCTGGGGCGAGCTGCGCGACGTGATCGCCGCCCGCTTCAGGACGAAGACGCGCGACGAGTGGACCGCCGCCTTCGAGGGCTCCGACGCCTGCGTCGCCCCCGTCCTCTCCCTGCGCGAGGCCCCCTCCCACCCGCACCTCGCAGCCCGTTCCACCTTCATCACCCACGGCGGCATCACGCAGCCCGCGCCCGCGCCGCGCTTCTCGGCCACGCCGGGGGCCGTGCGTTGCGGCCCTGCCCGGCCCGGCGCGGACACTGCCGAAGTGGCCCGCGACTGGGACGTACCAAGCATCGAGAAGGTCATCGACGAGGACGGCGCCCAATAAATGGAACTCTCCCTGCCGCTCAACTACGCGGGCGACCCGCGCGCCGCCTGCGACCAGGTCGCCGCGCTGGAGTCGGCCGGCCTGGACGCCGTCTGGGTGGCCGAGGCGTACGGCTTCGACTCCCCGACGATCATGGGCTATCTGGCGGCCCGAACCGAGCGCATGAAAATCGGCGCCGCGATCCTCAACGTCTACTCCCGCACCCCCGCCCTCATCGCCCAGACCGGCGCCGGACTCGACGCGATCTCCGGCGGCCGGGCGCTGCTCGGGCTCGGCGCCTCGGGCCCGCAGGTCGTCGAGGGCTGGCACGGCAAGCCGTACGACAAGCCGCTCGGCCGTACCCGCGAAACCGTCGAACTGTGCCGCCGCATCTGGAAGCGCGAGGTCATCGACCACCACGGCATCACCGACATGCCGCTGCCCAAGGAAAAGGGCGGCAAGCTCGGCAAGCCGCTCAAGATCCTCACCAGGCCCGTCCGCGACGAGATCCCTGTTTACGTCGCCTCGCTCGGCCCGGCCAACGTGAAGCTGACCGCCGAGATCGCCGACGGCTGGCTGCCGACGCTCTTCCTCCCGGAGAAGGCCCAGCAGGTGTGGGGAAGCGCCTTGGCCGAGGGCGCCGCGCAGCGCGACCCCTCCCTCGGCCCGCTCCAGACCGTGGCCGGCGGACTGCTCGCCATCGGCGAGGACGCGGCGGCCGCACGGGACCTGGCCCGCCCGCAGATCGCGCTGTACGTCGGCGGGATGGGCGCCAGGGGCAAGAACTTCTACAACGACCTCGCCGTCGCCTACGGCTACGAGGCCGAAGCCGCGAAGATCCAGGACCTCTACCTCTCCGGGAAGAAGAAGGAAGCGGAGGCCGCCGTCCCCGACGAGTTCTGCGAACTCATGTCGCTGTGCGGTCCCGAGAGTTACGTACGTGAGCGTGTCGAGGCGTTCCGCGCGGCGGGCGTCACCATGCTCAACGTCATTCCCGTCGGCCCCGAGCCGGCCAAGTTGATCGAAACCGTCAAGGGCTGGCTGTAGAGGCAGGAGACAGAGTTGAAGCGTCAGATCTTCACCGCGGAGCACGAGGCCTTCCGGGAGACGGTGCGCACCTTCCTGGCGAAGGAAGTGACGCCGTACTACGAACAATGGGAGAAGGACGGCATCGTCAGCCGCGAGGCGTGGCTGGCGGCAGGAAAGCAGGGGCTGCTCGGTCTCGCCGTACCGGAGGAGTACGGGGGCGGCGGGAACGCCGACTTCCGCTACAGCGCCGTACTGGCCGAGGAGTTCACCCGCGCGGGCGCCGCCGGGCTCGCGCTCGGGCTGCACAACGACATCATCGGCCCGTACCTCACCGGCCTTGCGACCGACGAGCAGAAGCGGCGCTGGCTGCCCGGCTTCTGCTCCGGCGAGACGATCACCGCCATCGCGATGACCGAGCCGGGCGCGGGCTCCGACCTCCAGGGAATCGTCACGACGGCCGAGGACCGGGGCGACCACTGGGTGCTCAACGGCTCGAAGACCTTCATCTCCAACGGCATTCTCGCCGACCTGGTGATCGTCGTCGCCAAGACCTCGCCCGAGGGCGGCGCCAAGGGCCTGTCCCTGCTCGTCGTGGAGCGCGGCGCCGAAGGCTTCGAGCGCGGGCGCAATCTCGACAAGATCGGCCAGAAGTCCCAGGACACCGCCGAGCTCTTCTTCAACGACGTACGCGTCCCGAAGGAGAACCTGCTCGGCGAGCTCGACGGCGCCTTCATCCATCTGATGACCAACCTGGCACAGGAGCGCATGGGCATCGCGGTCGCCGGGATCGCCGCGGCCGAGCACCTGCTGGAGATCACCACGACGTACGTCAAGGAGCGCGAGGCGTTCGGGCGGCCGCTGTCCAAGCTCCAGTACATCCGCTTCGAGATCGCGGAGATGGCCACCGAGTGCGCCGTCACCCGTACGTTCCTCGACCGCTGCATCGTCGACCACTCGAACGGGGAGCTCGACGCGGTCCACGCGTCGATGGCCAAGTGGTGGGCCACCGAACTCCAGAAGCGGGTGGCCGACCGCTGCCTGCAACTGCACGGCGGATACGGCTATATGACCGAATATCGCGTCGCGAAGGCCTTCACTGACGGCCGTATCCAGACGATTTACGGTGGTACGACCGAGATCATGAAGGAAATCATCGGCCGGTCGCTGCTCGCCTGACTCTCCCTGTTGTCACGTCACGTAATCCTCGAAAGGCTGCTGTCTTGAGTACCGAAGCGTTTGTGTACGACGCGATCCGCACCCCGCGCGGACGCGGCAAGGCCAATGGCGCCCTGCACGGCACCAAGCCGATCGACCTCGTCGTCGGCCTCATCCACGAAGTGACCCGGCGCTTCCCCGGCCTGGACCCGGCAGCCATCGACGACATCGTGCTGGGCGTCGTCGGCCCCGTCGGGGACCAGGGCTCGGACATCGCCCGTACCGCCGCGATCGCCGCCGGACTGCCGGACACGGTCGCCGGCGTACAGGAGAACCGCTTCTGCGCCTCGGGCCTGGAGGCCGTCAACCTGGCCGCCATGAAGGTACGTTCGGGCTGGGAGGACCTGGTCCTCGCGGGCGGCGTCGAGTCGATGTCGCGCGTCCCGATGGGCTCGGACGGCGGCGCCTGGTTCGCCGACCCGATGACCAACTTCGAGAACGGCTTCGTCCCGCAGGGCATCGGCGCCGACCTCATCGCGACCATCGAGGGCTATTCACGGCGTGACGTCGACGAGTACGCCGCGATGTCGCAGGAGCGGGCCGCCGCTGCCTGGAAGGACAGCCGCTTCGAGCGCTCCGTCGTCCCCGTCCGGGACCGCAACGGCCTGGTCGTCCTCGACCACGACGAGCACATGCGCCCCGGTACGACGGCCGATTCGCTGGCCTCGCTCAAGCCGTCGTTCGCCGCGATCGGCGACATGGGCGGCTTCGACGCGGTGGCGCTCCAGAAGTACCACTGGGTCGAGAAGATCGACCACGTACACCACGCGGGCAACTCGTCCGGCATCGTCGACGGCGCGGCACTCGTCGCGATCGGGACCAAGGAGGTCGGTGAGCGCTACGGCCTCACCCCCCGCGCCCGTATCGTCTCGGCGGCCGTCTCCGGCTCCGAGCCCACCATCATGCTGACGGGCCCCGCGCCCGCCACCCGCAAGGCGCTCGCCAAGGCGGGCCTGACCATCGACGACATCGACCTCGTCGAGATCAACGAGGCTTTCGCGGGCGTCGTCCTGCGCTTCGCCAAGGACATGGGGCTCTCCCTCGACAAGATCAACGTCAATGGCGGCGCCATCGCCATGGGCCACCCGCTGGGCGCCACCGGCGCGATGATCCTCGGCACCCTCGTCGACGAGCTGGAGCGACAGGACAAGCGGTACGGCCTCGCCACCCTGTGCGTCGGCGGCGGCATGGGTATCGCCACCGTCGTCGAGCGTGTCTGACCGTCCCGTCCCCACCCCTTACGGAGAACCCACAGCATGAGCGAGTCCACCACCATCCGCTGGGAACAGGACGAGACCGGTGTCGTCACCCTCGTCCTGGACGACCCCAACCAGTCGGCCAACACCATGAACCAGGCCTTCAAATCCTCCATCGCGGCGATCGCCGACCGCGCGGAGGCAGAGAAGGACTCCATCCGGGGCATCATCTTCACCTCCGCCAAGAAGACCTTCTTCGCGGGTGGCGACCTCAAGGACATGATCAAGGTCGGTCCGGTACACGCCCAGCAGGTCTTCGACACGGGTACGGCCATCAAGAGCTCCCTGCGCCGCATCGAGACGCTGGGCAAGCCGGTCGTCGCCGCGATCAACGGCGCGGCCCTCGGCGGCGGTTACGAGATCGCTCTCGCCTGCCATCACCGCGTCGCGCTCGACGCGCCCGGCTCCAAGATCGGCCTGCCCGAGGTCACGCTCGGTCTGCTCCCGGCGGGCGGCGGCGTCACCCGTACCGTACGCCTCATGGGCATCGCGGACGCGCTGCTGAAGGTCCTCCTCCAGGGCACGCAGTACAACCCGCAGCGGGCCCTCGAGAACGGCCTGATCCACGAAGTAGCGGCCACCCGGGACGAGATGCTCGCGAAGGCGCGCGCCTTCATCGACGCCAATCCGGAATCCCAGCAGCCGTGGGACGTCAAGGGCTACAAGATCCCTGGCGGCACCCCGTCCAACCCGCGCTTCGCCGCGAACCTCCCCGCCTTCCCCGCCAACCTCAAGAAGCAGACGGCGGGCGCCCCCTACCCCGCCCCGCGCAACATCCTCGCGGCGGCCGTCGAGGGCGCGCAGGTCGACTTCGAAACGGCGCTGACCATCGAGGCCCGCTACTTCACGGAACTCGTCACGGGTCAGTTCGCCAAGAACATGATCCAGGCGTTCTTCTTCGACCTCCAGGCCGTCAACTCCGGCGCCAACCGCCCCAAGGGCATCGAGCCGCGCCCCGTCCGCAAGGTCGCCGTCCTCGGCGCCGGGATGATGGGCGCGGGCATCGCGTACTCCTGCGCGCGCGCCGGCATCGAGGTAGTCCTGAAGGACGTGACGCCCGAGGCCGCCGCCAAGGGCAAGGCGTACTCCGAGAACCTCCTCGCGAAGGCGCTCTCGCGCGGCCGTACGACCGAGGCCAAGCGGGACGCGCTGCTCGCCCTCATCACGCCGACCGCCGACGCGGCCGACCTCGCGGGCTGCGACGCCGTGATCGAGGCGGTGTTCGAGGACACCTCGCTCAAGCACAAGGTGTTCCAGGAGATCCAGGACGTCGTCGAGCCGGACGCGCTGCTCTGCTCCAACACCTCCACGCTGCCCATCACCGGCCTGGCGGAAGGGGTTTCCCGCCCCGTCGACTTCATCGGCCTGCACTTCTTCTCGCCGGTCGACAAGATGCCGCTCGTCGAGATCATCAAGGGGGAGCGGACGGGCGACGAGGCGCTGGCCCGCGCCTTCGACCTCGTACGCCAGATCAAGAAGACGCCGATCGTCGTGAACGACTCGCGCGGCTTCTTCACCTCGCGTGTCATCGGCCAGTTCATCAACGAGGGCGTCGCGATGGTCGGCGAGGGCATCGAGCCCGCGTCGATCGAGCAGGCGGCGGCCCAGGCCGGCTACCCGGCGAAGGTCCTGTCCCTGATGGACGAACTGACCCTCACTCTCCCGCGCAAGATCCGCAACGAGACGAAGCGGGCGATCGAGGCCGCGGGCGGCACGTGGCCGGGGCACCCCTCGGACGCGGTCATCGACCGGATGGTCGACGAGTTCGGGCGTACGGGCCGCAGCGGCGGGGCGGGCTTCTACGAGTACGGCGAGGACGGCAAGCGCACGCGCCTGTGGCCGGGGCTGCGGGAGCACTTCGCGAAGCCGGGCGCGGAGATCCCCTTCGCCGACATGAAGGAGCGGATGCTGTTCTCGGAGGCGCTGGATACGGTCCGCTGCTTCGAGGAGGGCGTGCTGACGTCGGTCGCCGACGCCAATATCGGCTCCATCATGGGTATCGGCTTCCCGGCCTGGACGGGCGGCGCGATCCAGTACATCAACGGGTACGAGGGCGGCCTGCCCGGCTTCGTGGCCCGCGCGCGCGAGCTGGCGGCGACATACGGCGAACGCTTCACGCCGCCGGCGCTGCTGGTGGAGAAGGCGGAGCAGGGGGAGCGTTTCAGCGACGCCTGATCCCGAACTGGGGCTCCGCCCCAGACCCCGCTCCTCAAACGCCGGAGGGGCTGGAATTTGCCCAGGGGGCAATATCTGGCCCGTCCGGCGTTTGAGGACACGCCCGTAGGGCGTCTGTGTGGTCTGGGGGCTGGGGCTGGCCCCAGTTCGGGAAGGGGCGGGTGGGGGAAAGCCCCGCGCAGCGGCACCCGCGCCCCCTAGCCCCAGCTACCCACTCACTCCGCCGTGAACGCCGCCCGCAACTCCTCCCTCAGCGACCGCTGAAACGCCGTCACCAGCGCCTGCACCACCATCGGCTGCATATGCGCCGACAGCGACTTCATAGCCTTCACATGCTCAGGATCCGACTCCCGCTCGCGGTAAGGACCCCACACCTCGTCCTTGAAAAGGTTCGTGAGCGCGTGCGCCACCGACCGAGCGTGCTCCAGGAGAATCGTCCGGGCGGCGAGGATCGTCTCGTGCGCTATAGGCACACCGAGTAGCTGTACGCCGAGACCCAGCAGCCCAGGGTCGACGCGAAACGTGTCGGGGGCCTCCGCCCGCTCCAGGACGTTCATCGCGGCGAGCCGGTCGATGTCCTCGTCCGAAAGCGGACGGCCCGCCCGGCGATCGAGCTCCGCCCGGGTCGCGTCCTCCGCCGAGTCCGGCGCCCACGACGCCACTACCGCACGGTGGATCGCCAGATCGTGCGCGCTCAGGTCGGGCGGCAGCTGCTCCAGGTAGCGCTCGATCGCGGCGAGCGTCATGCCGTGGTGCTGAAGCTCCTCGATGAGCGCCAGCCGGGACAGGTGGGCGGGCCCGTAGTGTCCGACGCGGCGCGGGCCGATCACGGGCGGCGGGAGCAGGCCACGGGTGCTGTAGAAGCGGACCGTACGCACCGTGACCCCGGCCCGCGCGGCCAGCTCGTCTACCGTGAGCGTCGGCCCCTCGGTGTCCGTCGTCATGACTGCGCCTCGCTTCCAGTACTGCGCCAGTACAGTGCAACAGTATTGCTGTCTCACCACTGTTGTGAAAGCTGTCCGGCCGGACTGTCAGTGGTCGCCCGTACGGTTGTGCCATGTCGGGGATCAGTTACGTACGGGGGGACGCCACCGCGCCGCAGGGCAAGGGCGTCAAGATCATCGCGCATGTCTGCAACGACCTGGGCGGCTGGGGCGAGGGCTTCGTGCTCGCGATATCCCGCCGGTGGCCCGAGCCGGAGGCCGCGTATCGCCGCTGGCACCGGGAGCGGGCGGGCAACGACTTCGGCCTGGGCGCCGTGCAATTCGTCCAGGCCGGGCCGTACGTCTGGGTGGCCAACATGGTGGGCCAGCGCGGCATACGGACCGGCAGTCAGGGCGTGCCGGTCCGGTACGACGCGATCGACGCGGCGCTCGAAGCGGTGGCGGCCAAGGCGGCAGAGCTGGGCGCCTCGGTCCACATGCCGCGCATCGGCTGTGGGCTCGCGGGCGGAAAGTGGTCGCGGATCGAACCGCTGATAGGGGAGCGGCTGGTGATGCGGGGCCTCGCGGTCACGGTCTATGACCACGGCTGACTGAGCCTGAGCAGCGCTGGATGGTGCGGGGCGAATCCAGCTCGTCCGGCGTTCGAGGACACGCCGTAGGGCGTCTCGGGGGGTCTGGGGGCTTGCCCCAGCGGGCAGGGAAAGCCCCGCAGGGGTCGCCCGCTAGGCCCCCCGGGCGAAATGGTGGGCCAGTGGTGCGTGCGGGTCCGGGGCTGCCGGGTGCGGGGTGTGGTCCACGTGGACCGTGGCGCCGGCCAGCCGGCCCACCGCGTGCAGCAGCGCGTGCTCCGCCGCTACCGCCACCGCGTGCGCCTGGACCACCGTCAGGCCGGGGTCGACCA
The DNA here is from genome assembly GCF_018614615.1 of Streptomyces sp. ISL-100. Taxonomy (GTDB): domain Bacteria; phylum Actinomycetota; class Actinomycetes; order Streptomycetales; family Streptomycetaceae; genus Streptomyces. The sequence continues at coordinate 67,445 of NZ_JAGGOK010000111.1, forward strand.
CCACAGACGTCTCGGCGCGCAGACTGTGGCCCAGCCACCGCATGCGGACGGCGCCCACCGCCCGTACGCCCTCGACATGGGACAACGCGTGCTCGGCCTCGTCCACCAGCGCCGGATCCACCGCGTCCATCAGCCGCTGCCAGATCTCCCGGGCCGCGCCACGCAGCACCAGCACGATCGCGGCCGTGATCAGCAGCCCGATCAGGGGGTCGGCGTAACGCCAGCCGAGCGCGGAGCCGCCCGCGCCCGCCAGCACGGCGAGGGAGGTGAATCCGTCGGTGCGGGCGTGCAGCCCGTCGGCGACCAGCGCGGCGGAGCCGATCTTCCTGCCGGTACGGATACGGGCCCGCGCCACCCACTCATTGCCCGCGAAGCCGATCAGGCCGGCCGCGGCGACCGCCGGGAGGTGGCTGACCTCCTGCGGATCGAGAAGGCGCCGCACCGCCTCGTACCCGGCGAACACCGCCGAGGCGGCGATCACCAGCACCACGAACACTCCCGCCAGATCCTCGGCCCGCCCAAAGCCGTAGGTGTAGCGGCGGGTCGCCGCGCGCCGCCCCAGCAGGAAGGCGACGGCCAGGGGCAGCGCGGTCAGGGCGTCGGTGGCGTTGTGGACGGTGTCGCCGAGCAGCGCGACCGAACCGGACAATGCGGCGACGACGGCCTGGGCGGCGGTGGTCGCCGCGAGGACCGCGAAGGAGAACCAGAGGGTCCGGAGCCCTGCCGACGAGCCTTCGAGCGCGGAGTCGATCCGGTCCTGATGGCCATGGTGATGGTGTCCGTGTCCGTGACCCGTCATGTTCACCACAGTGGCATACCAACTCCCTTGCAGCCACTGTCGAAAAACAGCCCGTGACCAGGTGCGAACCGCTCGCGATTACCCCACTGGGCGCCGCCACCATGTCCCCGCCAGGAACCCCCGTCGCCCCGGTCGATCCCCGGCCATGTCGTCCTCCTCCAGCCCGTCCGTTCCGGTCTCCTGCTCCACCAGACCGGACGGGCCGGTGCGGAATGTGACATCAGCCCGCGCGCATACGGTCAGCGGCCGCTTGCCACCACCGGGTAGTGGTCGGAGAGATTCGTGTACGTGTACTGCTTGCCCCAGCTGGAGACGGTCCAGGGCGCGCTCTGCTCCTTGATCACCTCGTTCGTCCAGCCGGCCGGTTTGACGTGCCCGGCGCGGTGCAGGACGTAGTCGAGGTCCTCGCGCGGGTCGTCCGGGTAGCGCTCGGAGGCGATCGAGTTGTCGGCGGTGTCGAACGAGTACGGGTGGCCGGTGCGCGCGTCGTCGCCGGTCAGCCCGCCGTCGGCGAGCATCGTGGCGTACTCGGGGCTGTGCGAGTCGACGTTGAAGTCGCCCGCGACGATGACCTGCTCGGAGGCGGGGATGTTCTTGCCGTCGAGGAAGGTGTCGATCGCCTTGAACTGCCGGCTGCGCATCTGGGCGGCCTCGCCCGCGCCGCAGCCCGGGTCGGTGGACTGGGCGTGCGTGCCGACGACATGGACCTTGGTGCCGTTCACGTCCAGCACGGCGTACACGAAGCCCTTGTTGGAGTACCAGTCGGCGCCGCACGCGTCCTTGTAGACGTACTGCTCCTTGCGGACGACCGGCCACTTGCTGAGGACCGCGACCCCGCCGTCCTCCGGAGTCGTGGAGGAGTACGAGCCGCCGGTCGCGTCCCAGCCGGTCTTGCTGCGGCCCATCACCGGTGTCTGGTACGGGTACTGCGGCGCGGCGTTGCTCTTCAGCGCGTCGGCGGCACCGTTGTCGAAGGCTTCCTGGACGACGACCACGTCGTTGCCCTGGAAGAAGGAGGCCGCCGGTATGGCCTTCGCGCGGTGGTCCTGGCCCCAGTTGGGGTAAAGGTTTTTGCTGAAAAGAAAGACGTTGTACGACAGCACCTTCAGCGACGGCACCTCGGCGGAGGCGGAGGCGGAGGCGGCGGCCGGGGTCACCGGGGCCGCGGAGACGGCCGGGGCGGTCGCGGCAAGTGTCGCGGCCGCCAGTACGGTGGCCAGGGCGGCGCCAGGGGTACGGCGGAGCACGGAGTGCGGCACTGGGACTCCTGTTTAGAGTGGGGGGGCTAAAGCTCGGCGCGGCACATCAAATCAGCCGTAGTTACCTTCCGGTAGCCATTGGGCGGCGATTGCCTTGCAGGCGGCACACGATCTCCCCAACTCCCGTTACCCATCGGGTTCGTGCACCTGCACGAATGGGTAGGTCCCGGGCATGAACGCACAGCTGATACCCATGGACTTGGGTCCCCTCAATCCGGGCGTACCGGAACTCGTCGTCGGCTTCGTGTCCTTCGCCGCCGTGTTCTGGGCGTTCTCCCGGGTTCTGCTGCCCCGTATCAACAAGGTCCTGGAGCAGCGCGAGGAAATGACCGAGGGGCGTCAGCAGCAGGCCGAGGACCTGCGCGCGCAAGCCGCCGGTGTCCGCGCCCTGTACGAGTCCGCGCTGGCCGATGCCCGGCACGTCGCCGCCAGGACCCGCCAGCAGGCGCACGAGGAAGGCATAGCCCTGATCGCCGCCGCCCGTGCGGACGGCATGCGCGTACGCGAGCAGATTCTCGCCGATGGCGCGGTGGTGGTCGCCGCCGAACGGGCCGCCGCCGAGGCCGTACTCCGCCCGTACGTCGACGGGCTGGCGCTGGAACTGGCCGGTCGCATCCTCGGCGAGCCCGTCTCCGCCCCCGCCCACGCCCCCGCACCGGCGGCCGACCGCCAGCCGTAGCCTGGAGGTATGAAGATCAGTGAGCAGGACCCCGCCCCACCCCCTCCCGGCGGTGTCCTGTGGTCGGTCGCCGGTGACGTGCGCTCGCTGCTCATGCTTCCCGCCGCCCTCACCCTCCAGGTCGCCCGCCCGGCCGTCGGCGCGGGCGTCGACCAGCACTCCGTCTTCCGTACGGACCCGTGGGGGCGCGGCGAGCGGTCGCTGCGCTCCGTACAGCTGTGGGTGTACGGGGGAGAGGCGGGCGCCGAGGAGGGCCGCAGGCTCCGGCGGCTCCACAAGGGCATCCAGGGCACCGACGCGCACGGCCGCCCGTACCACGCGCTCGACCCGGCCCACTATTCCTGGGTCCATGCCACCGGCTTCCCCTGCTACCAGCACGCGCTGCGCTATCTCTACCGGCCGCTGACCGAGGCACAGGAGCGGCAGCTGTACGCCGAGTGGCTCCAGGTCGGCCGGATCCTCGGCATCAGCGACCGGGACATGCCGCAGACCGTCGAGGAGTTCTGGCCGTACTACCGCAAGATGCTGGCCGAGGAGCTGGAACCGACCGTGGTGGTACGGGAACTGATCGCCACCGACAGCCCGGTTCCCGCCCCCGACCGGGGCCCGCTGCCGGTACGTCTCGTCCTGCGCGCCCTGTGGCCCGTTCTGCTGCCGCCGCTGGCCCGCTTCCGGGCGTTCGTGACCGTCGGCTACATGCCGCCGGACGCGCGGGAGGCGCTGGGGCTGGAGTGGAGCGACGTACAGGAACGCAGGCTGCGCCGGTTCAGCCGCGTCGTACGCACCCTCGTTCCGCTGTTGCCCGAGCGGCTGCGCTATCTGCCCCTGGCGCGCGAGGCCAGGGCGCGGCACCGGAACCAGGTCTCCTGAAGCTGACTGAGAGCGCTCTCGGAAATCCACTCTCGGCATGCTCCCGCGTGCTCTTCCCCGTCAACAATTGAACGCACCGCGGTCAGCGGCGCTCCCAACTGCCGTCCGTGTCACATGTATTGACACTTCCATTACAGGAGTTTTACGTTCCCTGATATCTGAGAGCGCTCTCGGACGCCCTTCCCCCACGACTCCGAGGTGCCGTCCATGCCAGCTCCTCCGTTCAGAACCGCGTCCACACTGGTCCTCGTCTCCGCCCTGGCCGCCATCGGCCTCGGCTCCGCCGCCTCTCCAGCGACCGCCGCCACCGTCCCCGTCGGGTCCGGCAGTTACTCCGACGTACGCCCCGCCGGAACCTCAGGACCCACCACCAACACCGGCACACCCGTCACCCCCAAACTCACCCCAGCAGCGAAGGACAAGCCGCTCCCCACCAACGACTGGTGGTCCTCCCTCGCCTTCCAGAGGTACGGCGACAACCCGCACTCCACCCCCATGTACGGGCACCCGCTCACCTACCAGGCCACCGCCGCAGGCCTCGAAGTGGGCTACCCGACCACCCCTGCCGTCGTAGGCGACGGCAGGCAGTACGAGTACGCCCACAAGCGCGACCTCACGCTCGGCCTGACCGGCCTCAACTCACCCGACACCAAGGCCGACGACTGGTCCGACTGGACCGTCACCCCGTACTGGTCCGACGGCGCCCGCACCCTGCGCACCACCATCGGTCACGGCCTGCCCTTCGTGTACGCCAAGGGCTCGGGCGCCGGCGCCCAGATCACCACGGCCGCAGCCCCCACCGTCTTCGCCGACCAGGGCAACGTCCTCGGCATCACCGTCACGGGCCACCACTACGCCCTCTTCGCACCCACCGGCAGCGACTGGAACATCGCCGGATCGACCATCACCGCCGGCCTCGGCGCCAAGGACTACTTCTCGCTCGCCGTGCTGCCCTCCACCGACGCCCTCGCGACGTACAAGAAGTACGCGTACAGCTTCGTCACCGGCTCCAGGGCGAGCTGGACCTCCACCGGCGGCACGGTGAAGGCGACGTACACCCTCACCACCGAGGCGAAAGAGGGCAGCGAGACCGGCACGCTCCAGGCCCTCTACCGCCACCAGTGGCTGCACACCGCCGACCCGCTCACCCCGCACACGTACATCTCACCGCGCGGCACGATGAAGGTCCGCGAGGGCAGGTCCTTCACCACCAGCCAGCGAGCTTCCGGCGTGCTGCCCGCCCTGCCGCAGTCGAGCGGCGTCGACAAAGCCCGGCTCAGGGGCTACCTGACCGAGGCCGCGAACGCCGCCGACCCGTTCTCCGGCGCCACCGACACGTACTGGACCGGCAAGGCGCTGGGCCGCCTCGCCCAGCTCGTACCCCTCGCCGACCAAATCGGTGAGGCCGCCGTCCGCGACAAGCTCCTCGGCCTCATGAAGGGCCGCCTCCAGGACTGGTTCACGGCGGGCGGACCCAACGAATTCTCGTACGACAAAACCTGGAAGACGCTGACCGGCTATCCGGCGTCGTACGGCAGCGACACCGAGCTCAACGACCACCACTTCCACTACAGCTACTACGTCTACGCGGCCGCGATCGTCGCGCAGTACGACCCGGCCTGGGCCGCCGACTCCGCGTGGGGCGGCATGGTCAAGACGCTCGTGCGCGACGCCGCCAACCCCAGCCGCACCGACACCGCCTTCCCCTTCCTGCGCGGCTTCGACGTGTACGCCGGCCACAGCTGGGCCTCCGGCCACCAGGGCTTCGCGGCCGGCAACAACCAGGAGTCCTCGTCGGAGTCCACCAACCTCAGCGCAGGTCTCGTCCTGTGGGGCGCGGCGACCGGCGACACGGCCCTGCGCGACCTCGGCACGTACCTCCTGACCACCGAGTCCGAGGCGATCGCGCAGTACTGGTTCGACGCCGACGAGCAGGTCTTCCCGTCATCCTTCGGCCACGACACGGTCGGCATGGTGTGGGGGAGCGGCGGGGCGTACGCCACCTGGTGGACCGCGAACCCCGAGGAGATCCACGGCATCAACGTCCTCCCCGTAACAGGCGGTTCACTGCACCTGGGCGGTGAGAAGGCCGCCATCCGGCGCAACCTCGCCGAGATGGAACGGGAGAACGGCGGACCGGCCGTCGAATGGCGCGACATCCTCTGGGAGTTCCAGTCAATGGCCGACCCGGCAGCCGCCAAGGCCAAATGGGACGCGGGGAACACCGCTTACACCCCGGAGCAGGGCGAGTCCAAGGCGCACACCTACCACTGGATCAGCACCCTCGACACGCTCGGCGCCCCCGACGCGACGGTGAGCGGTGACATCCCGACGTCGGCCGTCTTCACCAGGGGGACGGTACGGACGTACGCCGCCCACAACCACACCTCCACCACCCGCACCGTGACCTTCTCGGACGGCGGGAAGCTCACCGTCCCCGCCCGCTCGACCGCGACGGGCACCGGCACGGGAGGCACCGACCCGGACCCGGATCCCGAACCCCCCACCGGCAACACCTTCCAACTGCGCACAGGCGGCGCCCTCACGACCACCACAGGGACCACCGCCACCACCGACACCATCGCCTCGGCGCGCGGCGCCAATTACGACGGCACCCCCCACCAGCCGCTGACGTACACGGTCAAGGGGGTCAACGGCACGCTCAAATCCGGTACGCCGACCGCCTTCCGCCTTCAGCTCGACGCGGGCACGACGGTCGGCCTCGGCCAGCAGGCCCGGGTCAGCTACGACCTGACGGGTGACGGCACGTACGACCGGACGGAGACGTACCAGTACTTCGCGACCGACCCGGTGGCGGGCTGGGAGCAGTACACCCAGGCTCGCGGTCTCAAGTCGGCGACCGGCACGCCCGGCGACCTCAAGGGCGGCACCGTACGCCTCGAAGTGTGGAGCGCCATCGGCAACGGCGCAGCCCAGCTCCGCACCGGAACGGGCGATTCGGTCCTGGTGATTCCCTACCAGTGACCGGAACGTACATCCCACCCCCCACACGCGGCGGGTCCCGGCCGATCAGGCCGAGGCCCGCCGCACCAGCTCGGTAGGCGTGATCACCGAGGCCGGCGCGTCCCCCGCTCCAGCCCCCTCGCTGCTCAGGACCCGCATCAGCAGTCGGACCATCAGCCGGCCCATTCCCTCGATGTCCTGGCGGACCGTGGTCAGCGCGGGATCCGCCGACTCGGCAACGGTCACCATGTCGTCGAAGCCGACGAACGCGACGTCCTCCGGCACCCGCCGCCCCCTCTCCCGCAGGACCCGCAGCGCGCCCGCCGCCATGAGGTCGTTGGCGGCGAAGACCCCATCCAGGTCCGGCCGGCGCGCGAGCAGCTCCGCCATGGCGCGCGCACCGCTGTCCACGGTGAAGTCACCCTGCGCGGTCAGCGCGGGATCGGCGTCGAACAGTACGTCGCGGTAGCCGTCGGCGCGGTCGATGGCGGAGGTCTGGTCGCGGGGCCCCGCGATGTGCGCGATGCGTTCCCGGCCCAGGCCGACGAGATGGCGTACGGCCGCCCGGGCGCCGCCCCGGTTGTCGCAGTCGACGTACGGCACCGCCTCCGCCCCGCCGCCGGGCCGGCCGCCGAAGACGGTCGGGACCTTGGTGCTGAGGATGAGGGCGGGCAGTCCGTCGTCGTTGTGCAGGGAGAAGGCGAGCGCGCCGTCGACGTGACCGCCGCCGAGGTAGCGGGCGATCCGGTCGTAGTCGTCCGGCCCCTCCACCCACAGCAGCACCAACTGGGAGTCGCTAAGCGTCAGTTCCCTGCTGATGCCGCGCACCTGCTGCTCGAAGAAGGGGTCCGAGAAGATCCTGAACTCCGGCTCCGCGATGACCACGGCCACCGCGCCGCTCTGGCGCGTGACGAGGGACCTGGCCGCTTGATTCGGGACGTACCCCAACTCCTCGACCGCCTCACGCACCTTGTCGGCCAGGGGCTGCCGCACGCCGGCGCCGCCGTTGACGACACGGGAAGCCGTGGCCCGGGAGACTCCGGCGCGGGCGGCGACGGCTTCGAGAGTGGGGCGGGAACCGGCGGACTGCTCGGGCAAGGCGGGTGCTCCTTGGCGGCTCGGGACGGCAGCGGGGGAGAGGGCTGCCGAGAGGGAGAATATCCGCAGCCAAGCCCCCTTGAGAGCGCTTTCAGCCCACTGGCGCGACAACGCCGCCGCCCCTCGCGAGGGGACGGCGGCGCGGCGTACGACCGGTCAGTGGTGGTCGCGCTCGTGGATCGTGTTCGTCGCGGCGATCTTCTTCCACGACTTGGGCTGCACGGGCTTCGCACCTTCATCGGCGCCCGAGCGGGCGATCCGGCTCTCGGCAGCCGACGGAGCACCCGGCTTCGACGGCTCGTACAGCCAGGTGTCGAAGAGCGCGGCGAGCGGCTTGCCCGAGACGCTCTCGGCGTACTTCACGAAGTCGCCCACACTCGCGTTGCCGTGGGCGAACTTGGCCGGCCACCCCTTCAGAATCTTGAAGAAGTCCTCGTCGCCGACCTCGTTGCGCAGCGCCTGCACGGCCAGCGCGCCCCGGTCGTACACGGCGATGTGGAACTGGTTGTCCGGCCCCGGGTCACCCGGCTTGACCGTCCAGAAGGGGTCGTCGGCCGCGCGCGTCTCGTACACGTAGTCCGCGAGCTCCTGTGTCGTGCCCTCCCCCTCCTTCTCGGACCACAGCCACTGGCTGTACCGGGCGAAGCCCTCATTGATCCAGATGTCCTTCCAGCCCTTGACCGCGACGCTGTCGCCGTACCACTGATGCGCCAGCTCATGGACGACGACCGACACATTCGCGCCGTTGGCGAACTGCCGCGGGCTGTAGAACGGCCGGGTCTGCGTCTCCAGCGCATACCCGCTGGTCACGTTCGGGACGTAACCGCCGAGGGCGTTGAAGGGGTACGGGCCGAAGACCTCTGTCAGGTACTCGGCGACCTCGGTGGTCCGCTCGATGCTGGCGCGCGCGGCCCCGGCGTTGTCGCCGAGGTCCTTGCTGTAGGCGTTGAGCACGGGCAGCCCGTCCGCCGTCTTGTCCGTCGTGATGTCGAACTTCCCGACCGCGAGCGTGGCGAGATAGCTGGCCTGCGGCTTGTTCGAGCGCCAGTTGTAGCGGGTCCACCCGAGCTTCGAGCTCTGCGACTGGAGTACGCCGTTGCTGATGGCCTGCGTGCCGTCCGGCACCAGGACGGAGACGTCGTACGTCGCCTTGTCCAGCGGGTGGTCGTTGCTCGGGAACCACCAGACGGCCGAGTCGGGCTCCTGGGCGGCGACGCCGCCGTCCGGGGTGCGGTGCCAGGCGGTGTAGCCGCCGATCTTCAGCTCGGAGGGCTTTCCGGCGTACCGCACGACGACCGAGACGGCCCGGCCCTTCTCCAGCGGCGCGACCGGAGTGACGACCAGCTCCTGATCGCCCTCCTTGGCGAACTTCGCCTTCTTCCCATTGACCCGCACTTCACTCACACCGAGACCGAAGTCGAGGTTGAAGCGCGAGAGGTTCTGCGTGGTGGTGGCGAGGATCGTCGCCGTGCCCTCCAGCAGGTCGGTCGTGGGCTGGTACTTGAGGCGGAGGTCGTAATGAGCTACGTCATACCCGCCGTTGCCACTGGCCGGGTAGTAGCTGTCGCCGACGCCCGGCGCGCCCGGACCAAAATTGGCTGCCGATGCCGGGATCGCCAGCAAGAGCGAGGCCGCCAGCGCGCCCGGGACGATAAGTCTGCGGTGCACGGATACTCCAAGTCATCAGTTCGAAGGATCTGTTGGCAGCTTATTCAGCCCCAGTGCCACCAGTCATGTCCATGGTCGCTCCTGTCACACAATTGCCATCCGGCCGACACGCGGACCACTCCTGCCCTCTTTTGCACGGGAGTTGACCGGAGTACCTTCCGGCGCATGCCGATACCTGCGCGGGGATCCCGCTTGAAGTGGCGAAGGCTCATTCCGGCGACTACGGCTGCCCTGGTGGCTATCATGCTGACCCCGGCGGGCGCCCAGGGCGCCGCCGGCACCAGGGAGAGCAGACCGGTCTACTCCTACGACAACGCGATCCGCGAAGCCGTATGGGTGGACACCAGAATGGACGGCGACGGCGACGGGAAGAGCGACCGCGTCGCCGTCGACATAGTCCGCCCCAGGGAACCGGCCCAACAGGGCCGCAAAATACCCGTCATCATGGACGCCAGCCCGTACTACGCCTGCTGCGGGCGCGGCAACGAGAGCCAGAAGAAGACGTACGACGCGGACGGCAACCCCGTCCAGTTCCCCCTCTACTACGACAACTACTTCGTGCCCCGCGGCTACGCCTTCGTCGCCGTGGACCTCGCCGGCACCAACCGCTCCGACGGCTGTGTGGACGTGGGCGGCCACTCCGACATCCAGTCGGCCAAGGCAGTGGTCGACTGGCTGAACGGCCGCGGCAAGGCGTACACCAGCCGCACCGGCACCGAGCGCACCAAGGCCGCCTGGTCCACCGGAAACACCGGCATGATCGGCAAGAGCTACGACGGCACCATCGCCAACGGTGTCGCGGCGACCGGCGTCGAGGGCCTCAAGACGATCGTCCCGATCGGCGCGATCTCCTCCTGGTACGACTACTACTTCGCCCAGGGCGCCCCGCTCTACGACAGCGGCCCCGAGTGGCTGTCCGACTACGTCGAGAGCCCCGACGCCCGCGCCCGCTGCCAGGCAGTCCAGAAGCGCCTGGTCGACGAGGCCCCGCGCAACGGCGATTTCACCAGCCTCTGGGCCGAGCGCGACTACGTACCGAACGCGGACAGGACGAAGGCCAGCGTCTTCGTCATCCATGGCATGCAGGACCTCAACGTCCGCGCCAAGCACTTCGGCCAGTGGTGGGACGCCCTGGCCGACGCAGGCGTCGACCGCAAGATCTGGCTCTCCCAGACAGGCCACGTCGACCCCTTCGACTTCCGCCGCGCCGACTGGGTGAAGACCCTGCACCGCTGGTTCGACCACGAACTCCTCGGCTACGACAACGGCATCGACAGTGAACCGATGGCCGACATCGAGCGAGCCCCCGACCAGTGGTCCACCGACAAGGTCTGGCCGCCCCGCTCCACCGCCGCCACCACCCTGCGCCCCGGCAAGGGATCCGCGCCCGGCGTCGGCACCCTCTCCCTGAAGCCCGCCGCCTCCGGCGCGACGGAGACCTTCACCGACGACCCCAAGCTGAGCGAGAGCGACTGGGCCGCGCAGATCGACACATCAACCCCCGCCAAGGCCGGCTTCACCACCAAGCCGCTGACCGGCGACCTGCGCCTGTCCGGCTCCTCCAAGGTGACCATCACCGCGACGCCGTCCACTTCCACAGCGCACCTGTCCGCAGTCCTGGTCGACCTCGGCCCCGACACAATCCGCGACTACACCGCATCCGGCGAAGGCATCACCACACTCACCAACCGCACCTGCTGGGGTCCGAGCACCACCGGTGACAGCTCCTGCTTCAAGGAGACGAAAGCTCGTACCGCGAACGTCGACTACACCGTCTTCAGCCGCGGCTGGGCCGACCTCGGAACCCACGCAGACCCGGACCGCGGCCGCCCGCTCACCCCGGGCAAGCGGCACACGATCACCCTGGACCTCCACGCGAGCGACCACGTCGTCCCCGCCGGACACCGTCTCGCGCTGATCGTCGGCGGCACCGACGCGGGCCTCATCGACCCGCCGTCCACCACCCCGACGCTCGGTATCGACCTTTCCCGTACGACCGCGGAGCTGCCCATAGCAGGCGGCTCGCAGGCCTTCGCCCGAGCAACAGCAGGCTCGCCGTACTCCACCGCACCGGGCGCCCGCCTCGACGGCGTGGCCGAGCCGCGCGACATCCGCCCGATCCCGGGAGCCACCCGCTGATGCACCCGCGTATCCGCGCACTCGTAATCGGCGCCGCCGCAGCGGCCCTGGCCGCACCCGCCACGACAACCGCCCAGGCGTCCCCGGCCCCACCCCGTACCGGCTTCGAGTCGACCAACGGCGCCCGCTGGACGACCCAGCCCGAGGAACAAGACTTCCTCACCACAGTCGACCGCGCGAGCAGCAACATCACCAAATCCACCATCGGCACCACGAACCAGAACCGCCCGATCCAACTGGTACGCATCGGATCTCAGCAGCGCACATCCACCACCATGCTGCTGATCTGCTCCCAGCACGGCGACGAACCGTCAGGACGCGAAGCCTGCCTGACGACCGTCCGGGACCTCGCGTACGCCAAGGACAAGAGCACCCTCGACTTCCTCGCCCGCACCACGATCCTCGTCATCCCCACCGCTAACCCCGACGGCCGCGCGGCGAACACCCGTACCAACTCCGACAACGTCGACATCAACCGCGACCACATCGCCCTGAAGACCGCCGAGGCCAGGGCGATGGCCGCCGTCATCCGCGACCACAAACCCGAAATCATCTACGACCTGCACGAGTACGGCGCCACCTCGCCGTACTACGACAAGGACCTGCTCTCCCTCTGGCCCCGCAACCTCAACACGAACACCCACGTGCACGCCGAAGCGCACACCCTCTCCGAGTCCTATGTACGCCCCCGCGCCGAGGACGCCGGCTTCAGCAGCGGCATCTACGGCATCTGGACGGATCCAGTAACAAACGAACCGGTCAAACAGGTGGCGGGCGACGGCCAGGAGCGCATCCTGCGCAACACGGCCGGCATCAAGCACTCGGTGGGCCTCCTGGTGGAAACCCGAGTAGACCCCCTGACCGCCGACGAAAGAAACAACCCCGCCCTCAACAACAAACGCCGCGTAGAGACCCAACTAGCAGCCCTGACCGGCGCATTCACCTTCACCGACGAGCGCCGGGGCCGCATCAAGGCCGCCACCACCCAGGCACGCCTCGCGGGCTTCGCGGACCGAGGCCCCGTCCACCTCGGCGGCGCCGACAACGACCCGCCCGAACCCACCGAGACAATCGACAATCCCCCTTGCGGCTACCACCTCTCCCCGGCGCAGTACGCGGACATCAAAGACGAACTGGCACTGCACGGCGTCGTCTCCCACTCCCGCACCACCGGCGCCTACGTACCACTGCGCCAGTCCCAGCGGAACCTCGCCGCCCTCCTGCTCGACGACCGTGCGGCGTACCACCTCACAACCGGGAGGCCCGACACCACCTGTTAGACAGCTGGGACGTGCAACACATGTGGTAGGGGGTACGGGAGAGCGAAATCAGGCTCCCGCGAATTCCTGAAAGGTGCCCCCTGTGTCGCACGAACAGAAACCGGCTCAACGGCTTCGGCTGCCGGTGAGGGCGGCTCTCCCGGGCCGCCACCCGCACGAGGACGAGACGCCCCGGACCGACCGGGTGGTGTTCGGCGTAACGGCCGTACTCACCGTGGCCTTCGTGGTCTGGGGCTCCGTCTTCACCGAGACGCTGGAGAGCGTCTCCGACAAGATGCTGAGCGGCCTGATGCACAACGGCGGCTGGGCCTTCGTCCTGGCCGCCTCCGGGTTTGTCGTCTTCGCTCTCTGGCTGGCCATCAGCCGTTACGGCAGGATCCCGCTCGGCCAGGAGCACGAGGGACCCGAATTCCGTACCGTCTCCTGGGTCGCGATGATGTTCAGCGCGGGCATGGGCATCGGCCTGATGTTCTACGGCGTCAGCGAGCCGCTCGCGCACTACACCACCCCACCACCGGGCACCGACCCCGCCGACTCGGCGGACGCGATGCAGACAGCTCTGGCCACCACCCTCTTCCACTGGACCCTCCACCCGTGGGCGATCTACGCGGTCGTCGGCCTGGCCATCGCGTACAGCACCTTCCGGCGCCGCAGGCGGCAGACCATCAGCGCCGTGTTCGTGCCGCTGATCGGCAAGAAGCGCGCCGACGGCACGCCCGGCCGGGTGATCGACATCCTCGCGATCTTCGCCACCCTCTTCGGCTCCGCGACCTCCCTCGGCCTCGGCGCCCTGCAGATCGGCAGCGGATTCCGGGAACTGGACTGGATGGAGAAGGCCGGCACCGGACTGCTGATCTCCATCATCGGCGTCCTCACCGTCGCCTTCGTCTTCTCGGCCGTCTCCGGTGTCGAAAAGGGCATCCAGTGGCTGTCCAACACCAACATGGTCCTCGCGGTCGTCCTCGCGCTCTTCGTGTTCATCGCCGGCCCGACGATCCTCGTACTGGACCTCCTCCCCACCTCCCTCGCCGCCTACATCGACGAAATCCCCCAGCTCGCCGGCCGTACCGAGGCGGCAACCGGTGGCGGCGAAGTCTCGGACTGGCTGAGCAGCTGGACCGTCTTCTACTGGGCGTGGTGGATCTCCTGGACGCCCTTCGTCGGCATGTTCATCGCGCGTATCAGCCGCGGCCGTACGATCCGTCAGTTCGTGGGCGGCGTCATCCTGGTCCCCAGCAGCGTCAGCCTGGTCTGGTTCGCCATCTTCGGCGGTACGGCGATGAAGCTCCAGGAGCGCGGACAGCTCGCCGAGGAGGCGACGCCCGAGGGCCAGCTCTTCGGCGTACTCCAGGAGTTTCCCATCGCCGGCGTGATGAGCCTCCTGGTCATGATCCTGGTCGGCATCTTCTTCGTCTCAGGGGCAGACGCCGCCTCGATCGTCATGGGGACGCTCTCCCAGCGAGGCACCTTCGAACCGGCGAGGCTCGTAGTCATTTTCTGGGGCGTGGTGACCGGCGCGGTCGCAGCCGTGATGCTGCTGGTCGGCGACGGCAAGGGAGACGCGCTGGCCGGCCTCCAGAACCTCACCATCCTCGTCGCGGCACCCTTCGTACTCGTCATGGTGGGCATGTGCCTGGCCCTCATGCGCGACCTGCGCCAGGACCCGCTGATCGTCCGCGGTGAGATCGCCGAGGAGGCCGTGGAGAGCGCGGTGATCGCGGGCCACGAGAAGTACGCCGGCGAATTCGAGATCCGGATCGGCCCGGGCCCGGAGGCCGACACCACCCCGGGCGAGGAAGACGAGCGCAAGAAGAACCCCTGACAGAACACCCCCGGCACCGTTTCGCGTTCCGAGGTGCCGGGAGGGGACGTGGCGGGGTGCTCCCCGCAGGGTGTCGAACGCAACCGCCCCGAACGAAACCGAGAACCGGAACGTTCGGCACCCGAGGAGACGCCCCGTCGCGG
>NZ_JAGGOK010000112.1 GCF_018614615.1 Streptomyces sp. ISL-100
AGTACTGCTGGAGTACTAGCACGTCCACCCCCACCGGCCGTGCCGGTTCCCGCATCCCGCGGGGACCGGCCCGGCCGGACCGCTTCGGCGTGCCGCACAGCAGTTGACCAGTGACGGTGGCGCCCTCATGTGATGGCCCCACTTGGCAACAAGGGCTGCGGCGAAGGCGGCGGCCCTGCGCCTCGCCCACGCGGTCGGTCATCTCCACGCTGCCCTCACCCGCCCCGGCCGACGAGTGACCCACCGGGCGCCGGCACCGTGCACCACGCACCCAGCGCCGAGCGCCGGGCGCCGGGCGCCGGGGCGAGTGACCGGTCGTCAGTCCTCCACGATCGTCACGATGTCGCGGCACACCACCCGCGGCCGGTCCGCCTCGACCTCCAGGACCCATGTGCCCGCGGGCCCGGCCAGGTCCGCGACCAGGCTGCCCGTGCCGTCCGGCGCCAGGAGAACCGGCTCTCCGGCCGGCACTCCATCGCGCGTCAGGCGCGCCCGCACGGTGCGTGCCGGATCTCCGAGCCCGCTGACGACGATCTCGAACGGCTCCCCCGCCACCGCGAGGTCCGGTGCGGCGAGACCGAAGTCGTCCCCGGCGAGAGTCTGCCGGGCGGGCTTGCCGTGGCGGATGGCGACCAGTTGGTGGCCTACGGACTCGGCCCCCGCCATCGTCGCGTGGCGCTCGCCGCCCCACACCGCCTTGGACATGTCGTCCAAGGCCCACTTGAAGAACGCTGACTCCTCCGGGACGGTGCCGTCCCCAGTCCACTCCTGCTTGGTGTTGAGCCACGTGGGGAACTCGAGGCTGCCGTCCACGCCGACGACCACGCCGTGCACGGTCGGGTGCGCGCGCCCGCCGATGCAGTGCACCCGGTACGGCGGGACCGGGTCGGCTGCGAGGTTCCCGTGCCAGGCGTCCTCGAACTCGCGGTGAAAGGCGACGGCGTCGTCCACGAGTTCCGTCGGCAGGTCGGGCACGAGGACGTCGGTCAGCGGGCGCCACCGGGTGTCGCCGTCCGCCATGGCAGATCGGTACACCGGCAGCAGCTGCGCCACCGACGGGAAGGTGCGGGCCAGGTCCACCAGCGCGGAGTTGACCCGCGCCGCCCGCTGGGCCGCCCGGCGGCGCAGTCGGCCCTGGTCGGCGCCCGTGCCCACGCCGTTCTTTGTGAGGAACCTGATCGCCTTGGCCGCTCCGCGGTGCGGTGTGCCGATGGTGACCAGCGACCGGGCGATGCTGCGGCCGCCCAGGCACTCCAGGTAGTGACGGGTGATCAGGCCGCCCATGGAATGGCACATGAACACGACCTTCGGCTCGTCGTCGTGCGCCTCGGGGTAGTGCTGCGGGGCCTGCTCCTGCCACCGCGCGAGCGCCGTCTCGACCCGGGCCGCCAAGCGCTGGGCGGTAAGCCGGTTGGACAGGCGCCAGTCGTAGGTGAAGGCCACGTACTGCCCAGGGCGGAGCCCGCCTCCAGGGTGGTGGTCGGGGCTGCGTCCCAGCATGCCGCTCACGTCCGGGTAGCCGAGGAACGACAGCAGGCCGGGCAGCGCGTCGGGGCCCTTGAGTAGTTCGTCGGCGTCCACCGCCCAGGGTGCCTCCGGTTCGGCGTCACCGATGCCCGGCGGCAGGGCCAGGCGTTCGACCGCCTTGGAGGGGCGCAGCAGTTGCAGCGCGGCTTGCTTGGACTGGTGCCACAGGTCTCGGCCGTCCCGGGTGAGCCGGCTGCCGAGGATGCCCGGTACGAAAACCACCAGGTCGTGCTGCATCGCGGATGTCCTCCTCTTCCTTGTGGGGTGTTCCCCCGGAGCCTTCCGGCGCCGGGAACGTCCGGTCACCGGGCGCTGGACCGCAGCGCGCTCGTGATCAGTGGTTCGGGCAGCCTTATCTGGTCGCAGCGGACGCGTCCCTGCAGTGCGAGGGTGATGCCGTCCCCGCGGTCGTACGCGGCGTCGGCGGCCTCAACGTCCATGCCTCGGTAGGGCACCGCCAGCTCGTCGAGCCAGGCCTCGCGGCGCACGTCTCGGACGGACACGGTCCGGCCCCCGCCGAGGACCAGCAGCAGCGGCCTGCGCGTGCGGCCGGAGAAGGCCAGGGCGGCGGGTGTCCCGTGTGCGTGCGGGAAGGCGGTCGTGGTCCACTCGCCGTCCTCGCACTCGGCGAGGTGCACCATGCTCCCCTGCCCCCAGGCGACTAGCGGCAGGGGTTCGCCGGCGACGAGGTGTGCGCCGAGCACCGCGCCGGCGGGGCGGTCGGGTGCGGCCCGGTGCCGGCCCGCCGGCTCGAGCCCCCTGCCGGTGCTCTCCCACAGCAGCAGGGCGTCCCCGCAGTCCGCAAGCGCCCACGTGCGTCCCTCCGCCGTGTGGGCATGCACCGCCCGTACCTTCACGGCACCCGGGACAGTCGCCTCGCCGGTGCACTGCCACGCGGCGGGCGGGCCGACCGGTGCGTAGCGCCTGACGCGTCGTCCGTCCGGCACGAAGAGCTGCGGGCCGTCCGGCGTGTCTACCAGGCCCAGACCTTCGGCGTGGTCGCCGTCGTCGCCGCCGAGGTCGATGCGACCGTCCGGTTCGCACACGCCCAGATCGTCGGCGAGCCGCCACACGTGGATGCGGCGCCCGGTCGCCACCGCCACCGTCCAGCCCCCGTCGTGGCGGAGTCCCGCCACGGCCGTGATCCGCCGGCCGCGGTCGTGGCGCAGCACGGCCTCGGGGCCGGTCCGCCCTTCACGGGCGTGCTGCCGGGTGACGAGCACCTCGTGCCCCCAGACCCGGGCCAGCAGGGACGGCGCCCCCGGCTCCGCCGCCGTGAGGCGGACCACCGGCCGCTCGTCGTGCTGCCGACGCCGGACCTCGTGGCAGGCGCGCACGGCGGCGGGCACGTCGAGCAGCCGGACCGTGTCGCCGTCGCCGACTGCCAGCCGGCCCGAGCGCCGGGGGTCGAAGGCCATGCCGTCATGCGGGCTGCCGAGTGCGAAGGAGCACCGGAAGGTGCTGTCGGTGACTCCGGTGATCCGCACGGTGCCGCCGTCGTCCTCGCGGAGCGCCACCAGGGGCCGGTCCCCGTGGAACCCGAGCGCCGCGTCCCGGGAGGCCGACGGAGCGACGAACTCCGGGGTGAGGCGCGGGGCGGCCGCGTACCCCGGGGCGGACAGCCGCCAGATCCGGGCCTCTTCACCGTCGACGACTGCGAGGAGGCCGCTGTCGGGTCCGTCGGCCAGTGCCGTCGCAGCGTAGGCGGGGGCCTGGAGGGTGCCGAGGTCCCAGGTCTTGCGCACCCAGTCCTCATCGCCGGAGAGTTTGCCGTGCAGCTCGTGCAGGGTGACGGTGGTGCCGGCCGTGAGCAGGAAGCCCCGGTCGCGCAGCCCCAGCAGCGCGACGCGGCTCGCAGGCACCGCCAGCAAGGTGGCGCGGGCCTCCGCCGTGACGCCTTCCCGGGCCGGCCAGCGCCACGCCCAGACCCGCCGGCCGTCGGCGGCAACCACCAGCAGGTCGTCCGCGATCCGGCCCGCGGTGAGGCCGGCCAGGGTGCCGCCCCAGTGGAAGGTCGTGCGCGGCAGGCGGTCAACGCCGGACCACAGGTGGAGCGAGGAGCCGTCGTTCGCGGCCACGAGTCTGCCGGTTCGGCTGTCGGCCTCGCGTAACTCAGTCAACACGGCCCGCTGGCCGTGGTCGGACCCGGCCGTGCGCCGCGTCAGCAAGTGCGCACCGGTGTCCGCGGCGCGGACGGTGATCTCACCGCGACCCGCGACGGCGACGGTCCCTCCGTCGGCGGCCGTCCAGCTGATCGCACGGGCGCCGCCGAGCGGGCCGGGCAGGGCCACCTCCGGCGGGTCCGGCGGTGTGTCGGTCCACACCTCATCCCAGCGCAGCTCCCTGAACTCCGGCAGGTCGTCGATGCGGCGCAACGAGTCGGGATGCCCGGCGTGGGCGGCCGCGCGCAGGATCGCCCTGCGCAGCACCAGGTCGGTGTGGCGCCGGAACTCCCCACCCACCCGCCGGTACAGGGCGGCTCCATCGCAGGTGGCGGCCGCGGAGCCAGCGAGCGGCAGCATCACGTCCGGATCGGTGCGCACCAGGAAGCGGTGGTCGTCGAACAGCTCCGTCAGAGGGTCCGGTTCGTCGTCCTGTGCCGAACCGGCCGTCGCCTGTGCGGCGTGCGCCCCCAGGTGGGCGAGGGTGTACGCGTCGGCCGCGTCCCAGTCTCCCGACGCCAACTCCTCGTACAGCTGGCGGTGGGCGGCGGCGGGTTCGAGTCTGGCGCGGGCCAGCAGGGCGACGCCGTAGGAGGCGTGCCCGAGCCGGTACATGGGGGGCCGACCGGAGCGGTGCTCCACGGTCACTAGGACGTCCGTGACCTTGCTCAGCACTGTGTCGAGGGACTCCCGGGACGGCTTCGCCGTGCCCCGGCGCAGCAGCGCCCCGGCCATCCGGAACCACAGGTCCAGGTCCGACAGGCCCCTGCCCTGGGCCAGCGCTAGGGGAAGCAGCAGCGCCGCGGCCCCGTAACGGCCGGAGGGGTCGAGCACCTCGAGCTCGTCCGCCATGCGGGCCCGGAGCTCGGCGCCGCCGGCGCCGACGAAGTCCGCCAGCTGCCGGCCCGACAGGCACTCCGGTTCCCGCGCCAAGGCGCGGGCCACCAGTCTGGCCACCAGGAACCTGCGGCCGCAGTGCGCGGCGACCTGCCGCGCGGTCTCCAGGCGGACGCCGTCGTTGGCGGGGCCGGCGTACGGGGAACCCTCGTAGCCGTCGAGGACGGTCGCGACGAGTCCTGCGATGTCTTGCTCGGTATCGTCGTCCCGGGCAACATGGAGGTCGGGTGCCGTGCGGTCCAGGGCGTCCAGCAGCGACTCCCTGGGCAGGTCGTCGGTGAGCTGCCGGGGGTGCGCCCGAGTGGCCACCACCAGCTTCACGCCTGGGCAGTGCGACAGGGGGTTGAGCAGCCGGCGCGCCATCTCGTGGGCCTGGCCCGGCATGGCCTCGTCGAGGCTGTCGACCAGCAGGTTCAGCGCGCCCGCCTCGCGCACCAGCGCGGCCACCCGCTCCACGCACTGCTCCGGCGTGACCCCTGCTTCCGGTAGTCGGGCGCCCAGCGGCCGCAGCACCTCCAACACGGCCGCGGCAAGCGAGTGCAGCGACTCGCCGCCGCAGGAGACGGCGGCGTGCACCGATCCGGGGCGAGGCCGTGTCTGCGGCGGCGGCACGGGCCTTAGCGACTCGCAGATTTCCGGCACGGACAGCAGCGCGAGCCGGCCCAGGAGCGCGGTCTTGCCGGTGCCAGCGGCGCCGGTGACGACGAGCATCCCGCCGGTCGTCGCCTCGAGCCAGGTGACCAGTCTGCTCAACGACCACTGCCGGCCCCTGAAGCGGTCGCGTGTGGTGGTGTCGGCGACCTGGTCGAAGTGGGCGGGACGCAGCCACGGCAGATGTCCCGGCGGCCGTGCGGCCGTGCGGAAGACCTTGTTCTCCTCGGAGAAGTACGGGTTGTGCAGGAACCGGGTGTCCACGGGTCGGACCACGGCCGCCCGGGGCCGCTGCTCCGGGTCGGCCAGACCGGCCTCCTTCGCCTTGGTGTCGACCGCCTCCAGCAGGTCGGGCAGCGACAGGTACAGCGCGGTCGACGCGAACGGACGGACCATGCCCGCCAGTTCGAGGCGTTCGTCCGAGAGCGCCTGCTCCAGCCAGTCGACCCAGCGGCCCTCGTCGACCTTGTGCCCGGCGCCCGCCGTGGCTGCCACCACGAGTCCGCGCTCGCGCGGAGTGCCTTCGGCGGCGTGGCCGTACGCCTCAACCAGGGGGCGGGCGGTGCCCAGAGTGCTCTGCGACTGGCAGGCGTCGACGACGACCAGGAACTCCGTGTCCCTTTCGTCCGCGCACTGCTGGAGCAGATCGGTGAAGCGCATGGCCCTGTGTCGGTCGAGGTCCCCGGCAGGGAAGCTGTCCCGGCAGCCCAGGAAGTAGCCGTACCCGCCGACGTCGTAGCCGTGGCCGGTCCAGTAGAGAATCTTGCGGGTTGCCCGGTAGTCCAGGAAGCGCCGCAGGCCCGCGCGGACGTCCTCGAGCGTGCCCGTGCCGTCGATCCGCATGTCGTGGGCGAACCCGAGCCGCTTAGTGCACAGGTCCGTGAACCTGCGGCGGGCGTCCTCGACGAGTCTCCGGTCGAGCCTGCCCGCCGGATCGTCGTACGCCTCCATGGCGACGGTGCCGACGAGCCCCGACGCCCTGAGCTCCTCGCGTACGAGGTGAACCGTCATTCCCTCCCCTCCCAATGTCCCTATCATGGTGCATCTTCCGTGACCTGTGTCACGCGAGCAATCAACTCCACACGTTGAAGGGCCAATTGATGACCTCTCTGGACCGCTTTGCCGTGGTCGGGCGCCGGACCGATTGTCTTGTCCACGAAGGTGACGGGACACGGACGATCACCGAGGAGAACATGCGGGTGAAGTACGTCCCCGGACGGGTCAGCTTCCCCGAGGAGGTCGCACGGTGGCGTCGGGAGATCGAGGAGGCGGAGGCCGCCAAGGAAGCGGCCGGGGAGCCGCACCGCTGGAACAACCCCCGTTTCGCCGTGGAGCGTCTGACCATCACCCGCACCCACACCGCTGAGGAGCCTGTGGCGGCGCTGACACTGCGCGACGCGGACTACTACGACTTCCTGACCACCTCCCTCAACCTCGACCGCGTCAAGAGCGACGGGCAGACCCTGCGGGAGCAGTACATCGACGGCAAGAACCCGCTAGACGCGGAGCCGTTCATGTTCTGCAGCTTCGGTGTGAACGTCGCGGCCGAGACGGGCAAGGACAACAAGCTGATCGTCTCGCACCGCAGTTCACGGGTGGCGGGGCCGAACAGCTCAAAGTGGAACTCGTCCGCGAACGAGGGCCTCGCCCGCAACCATGACCTCTCCCCACACGGCACGGTCAGCCTCCACGCCGTCGCCCGCCGGGCGCTGCGCGAGGAACTGGCGGTGTACGAGTCGGACAACGTCGACCTCGAGCTCCTCGGCTTCGGCCTCGACGTGCGCAACAACCAGTGGGCCGCGTTCTTCCGGGCGGTGCTCAAGGACCTGACGGAAGACGAACTGCGGGCGCGATGGAGCCGCGGCATCGAGGACAAGTGGGAGCACGACATGCACGCCTTCGTGCCAGCCGACGCGGAGAGCGTGCTGCGCTTCCTGCGGGACGAACCGGCGGAGAAGTGGACGCCGTGCGCCCCGGCCCTGTTCTACTTGTCGCTAGTGCGCGCCGCGGTACGGGCGCAGGATGGCGACCCGGAGGCCCGCTTCGAGGTGGAGGCGATCGAGCGCAGGGTGGTCCGGGAGCTGGAGGACGACTAGAAGACTCATGAAGGCCTTGAGTTGTGGCCCTGCCGCGTGAGCGGTAGGGCCAGACTCGTCTTGTGGCGATGGGCGAGTGGGTCGGCGAGACGGTCGGGCCGGACGCGTGGGAGACGTGTCGGGATCTGATTCCGGCTGGGAGTACGTTCGCGTTCTTGACCGAGCATCGGGGTGGGCTGTTTCCGGCTGAGATGTTCGCGGACATCCGTCGATGAACGGGCGGCCCAGTATGCCGCCAGATCCTGGCCGCCGTGATCAACCACAGGCCCTGCACGGGCTGTTGATGAGGATCTGTGAAATCGGCCAGTGCTGCTCTTCGCTCCCCACTCGGTTGCTGTCAGCAACGAGGGTCGGGGCCGCCCGATCGTGCAGTGTGCGGGCCGTGCCGAGCGGTCAAGGGCGCCTGCGGCGGCGCTTCGCGCTGGGCTCCACCCATCCTGGACAGTCCGCCCCGCCCCCAGCTCACGCCAGGCCTACTTCGGACGCGGCGACGGCCCGGGCGGTCGTCTTCTTCCGGTCGCCCCGGTCGATGCAGAACAGGCGGCCGCCGTTCTCCTCCTGGAACGACTGGTCCAAGCGTTCCTCGGTGGCTTCGGACACGCCCGTCTCTCGCTCGGCCCAGGTGAGCAGCCGCGCATAGGCGTGCCACGCTTCCCTCGCGTACAGGCGCACGGCCTTGATCTTCCACTTCTCCTGCTGGTTCTCCAGCAACTGCACCAGGTCTGAGTCGGTGGACTGGGCCAGATGCACGGCGTAGTCCTGGGGGGAGTTGAGCGTGGCCGGGCGCCTGGCCCGGGGCTCGGCGTGCGGGGCGTCCACGCCGAGGAACAGCGTCGCCTTGCGGCGGGCCAGGACTAGCACTTGCCCGACGTCCACGGGCTTGACCCGAGTGACGTGGACCTTCGTTTCGTGCTCCAGGACCAGGCGCCACAGGGCCTCGGCGGGGAAGTCGGCCAGGGCCACGGTCTCGGTGTGGCCGCCCTGGGGCAAACCAGCCGCTTCGTCGGAAAGGCCGGGTGCTGCATCCGGGAACCTGGCGAAGCTGCCGATGCGGATCAGGACCGGTCTGCGGCTAACCGATGTCGCCGGCGGGGGCCGCGTCCTCAGCTACAGCACGGTGGCCGCTGCTCTGGGCGGAGAGGCGGGCGGGGTCGCCCAGGCGGTACTGGTCGGACTGGATGCGGTACGTGCGGCCGAAGAGCCCGGGACCGTCGCGTGGCGAGGGGCTACGCCCCTCCCGTACGCGCCTGACCGACGGGCACGCCGCGGTGCAGGGGAGCTGCCCACCAGGCTCGTCTTCTTCGCCCACACGTAGAGGGGAGAGAGCTCCCAGCGCGCGCAACGCACCGACCACGCGTCTCCCGCGCGCACGCTGGTGGGCTGTCACTGACCGCCGCCCCCTCACCCCAGAGATGAACGATGCCTACCGCTACCCGTTCACACTCGAACACCGGAGTCGGCGGGCGGCCGCGCCGACTCGCCTTCCCCGAACAGGCCTTGGCCACCGTGCTCCACCTGCGGGTCGCCCTGGCCGCAGAACCTCTCGCCGTACTGTTCGGCAGCAGCCGAACTGCCATGCACCGCCCCCTCCTGAAGACCAGGAGACTGCTCAAGGCACACGGCATCGTCATCCCACCCGCGACGACGCCACCCGTCGTCCTCGTAGCCCTCCAGGCTCGGGTCCTCGCCCAAACCAGCGAGCCCAGCAACAAGATCAAGGCGACGTGTTAATGATCTGCGAGCCCTAAGGCTGTTCGCGGCTTCGGTGCGGACGTGTGGAGCGGCACATTCAAGCCATGTGCCGCAAAGGACGCATGATGCCTTTGCGGGACTGCTAGTTCGATCAGTTACGGTGCTGATTCGCATACGCGATGATCACAGGTGATCGGCGGGGGCGTGCGAGCTGGCGTCTTACGGGGGAGGTTTACGGGGATGGGCTACGTTCTGCCCGGCTGGCTGGATGAGATTCTCGATTTCATCGGGATCAACTGGCCGAATGTCGACGAGGACAACTACCGCGAGATGGCCGACGCGATGCGGGAGCTCGCGGATGCTTTCGACGACCACGCGGGCGCGGCGCACGGGGCGGTGAGCCGCCTGCTGTCCTCCAGCGAGGGCATGGCGGTGGATGCCCTGGCGGAGCACTGGGGCAAGGTCAAGGCCTCGCATCTGGAGCAACTGCCCGAAGTGGCACGGTTGTTCGCGGATGCCATGGATGTGGTCGCGGATGTCATCTACGGCATGAAGGTCAAGGCCGAGATCGAACTGGGCGTGATGGCGGCTTCGGTGGGCATCTCGATCGGTCTGGCCTTTGTCACCGGGGGCCTGTCGGCGCTGATCGGGGCGGCGCAGATCACGGCGATGCGGGAGGTGGTGCGCCGGATCATCAAGGAGGCCGCCGACCAGATCGTCGACCAGGTGATGGCCATGGTGACCGAGCCGGTCGCCGCCAAGCTGGAGGAAATGGTCTCCGACGCCATCCTGGAACTGGCCACGGACGCCCTGGCATCCGGCGACAGCGTCGGCGGCAGCGGCAGCGGCACGTCGGGTACCTCCGCCATGAACCTCAACTCGGCCGGCGGGCCGGGAGGCGGCGGCGGTGTGGGGCCGGGCAGGAGCGGCAACCTGCGCATCGACCACGACGAGTACGAGAAGGGCGCCGGAGATCTGGGCCGCCTCAGCGAGACCTCGCTCAGCAAGATGGCCGGGCCGCTGGACCGAGCCCATAGCGCCAATGGCCGCACGCGCGGCAAGGACACCTTCACCGCCTCCATCGACGGAGTCGTGGACGGCGCCACGAAGGGGATGAAGAAGGCCGTCCAGGCGGTGATCAAGCACACCGGCGAGACCGTGCCCAAGAACATGCGTGCCACCTCCACCAACCACAAGCGCAACGAACGCTCCAACAAGGATGAGCTGGACAAGATCCTCAAGGGGCGGGGCGGGAAGGACGGCCCCAACTCACCGCCACGGGGCGGCAATACGCCCGGTGGACGCAAGGGGGCGGCCGGGACCAAGCCGGATCTGCTGAACAAGGCGCTCAATGACCCGCGCCATCACGGTGTCGAGCCGAACAAGCGCGAATGCAAGGAAGACCCGATCGATGTGGCCAGCGGCCAGATGCTGCTGGAGCAGACGGACCTCAGCCTGCCCGGCGCCCTGCCGCTGATCCTCAAGCGCACCCATCTGTCGGACTACACCTTCGGCACCTGGTTCGGCCGCTCCTGGGCCTCAACCCTGGACGAGCGGATAGAGGTCGACATCCGCAACAAGGCCGTCTGGGCCCGAGAGGACGGCACTCTGCTGGTCTACGACCGCCTGCCCACACCTCAGCAGCCGGAAGTGCTGCCGCTGGAAGGCCCGCGAATACCCCTGCGCCGCACCAGCGCATTCGGGGCCCAGGAGCAAGAATTCGCCACCACCGATCCGCGCACCGGCCTGACCCGCTACTTTTCCCGCCCGCGTGGCGAGGGATGGCAGCTGTGGCTGACCGCGATCGAGGACCGCAACGGCAGCCAGATCGACTTCCACCGCGACCCCACCGGCCTGCCCCTCACCGTCACCCACAGCGGCGGCTACGACATCAAGCTCACCGCCGACCGGGACCTGGGGCGGATCACGCACCTTGCGCTGCGCACCGGCGAGGGCCCTGACGACACCGCGCAGGTGATGGCCTACGGCTACCATCCCGCCACCGGTGACTTGACCGAAGTCACCAACTCGTCCGGTCTGCCACTGCGGTTCGACTACGACGCACAGGGCCGGATCGCCTCCTGGACCGACCGCAACGACTCCACCTACAGGTATGTGCACGACGCGGCCGGCCGCGTGGTCCAAACGATCGGCCCGGAGGGCTACCTCTCCGGCACCTTCGTCTACGACACCGACAGCCACACCACCCGCTGGACCGACGCGCTGGGTGCCACCACCGTCTACCAGCTCAACAACCGTCGCCAGATCACCGCTGAAACCGACCCACTGGGCCACACCACCCTTCAGACTTTCGACGCCCGCGACCAGCTGCTCTCCCATATCGACGCCGTGGGACGTACGACCGGCTACACCTGGGACGAACGCGGGAACCTCACAGCGGTCCAGCACCCCGACGGCAGCCGCACTGCCATTGCGTACAACGACCTGAACCAGCCGGTAGAGGTGCACGAGCCGGGCGGCGCGCGGCTGAGCTATTCC
Source organism: Streptomyces sp. ISL-100 (assembly GCF_018614615.1). Taxonomy (GTDB): domain Bacteria; phylum Actinomycetota; class Actinomycetes; order Streptomycetales; family Streptomycetaceae; genus Streptomyces. Next base: position 11,525 of record NZ_JAGGOK010000112.1, read on the forward strand.
TACGACGACCGCGGCAACCGCACCGCCACCACCAACCCGGCCGGGATCGGGGCACGTTATGTCTACGACGATCGCGGTCACCTCGCAGCGCTGACCAACACCCTGGGTGAAACGGTGACGGTACGGTGCAATTCTGCGGGCCTGCCGGTGGTTATCGCCGACCCACTCGGAGCCTCGACCCGCTATGAGCGGGACGCATTCGGTCGCCCGACCGCTGTCACCAGCCCCCTCGGTGCGACGACCCGCCTGGAATGGACGCGGGAGGGCCACCTCGCAAGCCGTAGGGGACCGGATGGCACCTCCGAGTCCTGGACGTACGACGGCGAGGGCAACTGCGCCAGCCACACGGACGCGCTGGGTGCCGTCTCTCGCTTCGAGTACACCCACTTCGACCTGATGTCGGCCCGCACGGGCCCCGACGGCGTGCGCTACGAGTTCGAGCACGACGCCGAACTTCACCTGCGGAAGGTTACCAACCCGCAGGGGCTCACCTGGAGTTATGAGTACGACCCGGCGGGGCGTCTCAGCTCGGAGACGGATTTCGACGGCCGCACCCTGACCTACGCCCACGACGCAGCCGGGCAGCTCACTGCCCGCACCACCGCGTCCGGCGCCACGATCCGCTTCGAGCGCGACATTCTGGGCCGCCTTGTCAAGAAGGACGCCGACGGCGCCGTCACAACGTACGCCTACGACACGTTGGGGGGCCTGGCACTCGCCGCAGGCCCGGACGCCGTCGTTACGCTGCAACGTGACAATGCGGGTCGCTTGACCTCGGAAACCGTCAACGACCGCACGCTGACCTATACATACGACGCACTGGGTCGGCGTACCAGCCGTACCACCCCGACGGGCGGGGTGAGTACTTACAGTTACGACGCGGCGGGCAACCGCGCCGAACTCACGGCCTCCGGCCATACCTTTACCTTCGCTCACGACGAGGCCGGCAGAGAACTGGCCCGCCACGTCGGCGACCATCTCACGCTCACCAATTCCTTCGACGAGCTCGGACGCGTCACCTCCCAAGTGGTCAGCGGCAGCGGAGGGCGAAGCATCCGACGCCGGGAGTACGCCTACCGTCCAGATGGCCATCTCATCGGTATCGACGATGACCACGAGGGCAGCAGGCGGTTCGACCTGGACGCCACCGGCCGTGTCACCGCCGTTCAGGCAGCCAACTGGAACGAGGCATACTCCTACGACGATTCCGGCAACCAGACCTATGCCACCTGGCCCGGCCGGCACCTCAACTCCGAGGCCCGCGGTGAACGCACCTACGCAGGGACGCGCATCACCCAAGCCGGAAACATTCGCTACGAATACGATGCAGCAGGCCGCGTCACCCTGCGCCAGAAGACCCGTCTGTCACGCAAACCGGATAACTGGCGTTACATATGGGATGCCGAGGACCGTCTGACCGGCGTCATCACCCCCGACGGCACCCGATGGCGCTACCTGTACGACCCGCTGAGCCGACGCATAGCCAAACAGCGCCTGGCCGCCGATCAGGAAACGGTCCTGGAGGAGACCCGGTTCGTCTGGGACGGAAGCGCACTCGCGGAGCAGACGACCCACACCCGCGGCGCAACCGAAGCGCTCACCCTGACCTGGGATCACGACGGCCTGACGCCGATCGCCCAGACTGAGCGCAAAACACTGGCCGATCCACCTCAGCAGACGATCGACCAGCGCTTCTTCGCGATCGTCACGGACCTCGTCGGCACTCCGACCGAACTCGTCGACGAGAGCGGTCACATCGCCTGGCATGCCCGAGCCACACTGTGGGGCACCACCGGCTGGGATCCATCCGCCACCGCCTACACGCCACTGCGATTTCCTGGACAGTACTTCGACCCGGAGACCCAGCTCCACTACAACTACTTTCGCCACTACGACCCGGAAGTCGCCCGCTACCTCACCCTTGATCCGCTAGGCCTCGCCCCCGCTCCCAACCCCGCCACGTACGTCGCCAACCCTCACGCGTGGACGGACCCGCTCGGGCTGGCACCGTGCCGGAAGAACGAGCCCGACGATCCCACGTGGGGCGGCCGGGTTCGCTATGGCGAGCTGGACGAGCACGGGCGGCCCACGGCGATGCATGCCACCCTCGGGCCGGACATGATGGCAGCCAACCCCACCGACCCGCACGGAGACCCGCCCGGCTGGCAAAAGGACAAGGGTTACAATCGCGCACACCTGCTCGGTGCTCAGCTCGGCGGGTCGAACTATGACCCGGCGAACTTTGTCACGATGCACGCCTATGCGAATTCTCCAGTCATGCGGCATATAGAGAACCAGGTTCGCAAGGCAGTCGAGGCGGGAGAAATCATCCAATACAGTGTGACCCCCGTGCACAACGGGAGCGATCCGGTCCCAACGGGCGTCCGCATCGCTGCGCACGGTTCGAACGAATTCGAGTTCACGCAACACAAGAGCACAGGGATCGCCGAAGCCGGCAACGACGCGTTCATACCCAACAAGAAACGAGGAGCATAAGGGACTTCGACAACCTAGCTAAAGCCCCTGAAGCCAGCCATCGGAAGCCAGTTAGAACAGGAGAACTCTGTGAACCCCTCCATCGCCCGACTCACTCAACTCGTCCCGCCACCTTCAGAGGTTCGGGAGAAGGACTGGGCGTCAGCAGAACAGGAACTCGGTGTGGGGCTTCCTTTGGACTACAAGGAACTCATCCACACTTACGGGGGCAGCAACTGGGATGACTACCTGTACGTACTCGAGCCCGGCTGCCCCAATGACAACTACGACCTCATCGAGTGGGAAGACCAGCAAACCGAAGCCCTGGACGGCCTTTGGGAATTCGAGAAGAAGCCCAGGGAGCTGCAAGATGAGGGAACCCGGGTCATCCCCTGGGCAACCACTGACAACGGCGAATGCCTTTACTGGCTCGCCCGCCCAGGACAGGAACCAGATCAGTGGACGATCATGGTGAACGAAGCCCGCGGCGAACGCTGGGAGCACTACTCCACCACCTGCACCCAGTTCCTGGCAGATGTTCTCCAGGGAGAACTCCGCTCCACTATCCTCTCTTCTCGATTCCCGCTCAGCACACACGAGTTCCGTCAGCTCCAGCCGGTATGACGCATCTCGAAGAGTGAGCCTTCCAACATCACGTTGAGGCGGGGTCTGTCAAACAAACGGCTCTGTCCCGTAATCGGTGGTAGTTGTAATACGTCACCTCGCGCCAGGCTGAGGCGTGCTTGAAGTCAACGCCCTTGTGGGTGTGGCGTTCTCGGGGCTGTCCGCGCTGGTCGTCGAGAGTGTGGCGGATGAGGGTGATCTGGTCCGGGTGGTGGCGCGTACCCGGGATGATCCGGCGCCTTGTCCGGTGTGCGGGACACCGACCGGGCGGGTGCACGGCTTCCATGGCCGGATGGTGGCGGACGTGCCGGTGGACGGCAGGAGGGTGGTGGTGTCGGTTACGACCTCACCCACGATTGGCAGTAGGAGAAGGAGCGGCGTCTGGGGCCTTCGAATCCAAGGCGGAGGAGGGAGTCGACGCGGAGCGTCGGGGACTGACGACAACGCCGGAGGCGGAGGTCCCAGGCGTCGCGACGCCGCTGCCAATCGTGGGTGAGGTCGT
>NZ_JAGGOK010000113.1 GCF_018614615.1 Streptomyces sp. ISL-100
GCCGGCGTGCTCTTGGGCGTGAGGAAACCCGCCCCCGCATTCCCGGACCACGGACACGATCCGTGCCGCCCGGACGCGGAGCGAACGCGGGAGACCAGAACGCCCAAAACCGTTCGGGGCGTTCGGCTGAGCACGGGGCCTGGCAACAGGACTCACTCCCGCTCAGTCTTTAGGAACGGTTCAGTGTGCCCTTCAACGCCGAGCTGGACGGTCGTGAGGAGATGCCGGACGGGGATGGGACCGGGTACTGGTGTGGGCCTTCCGCGACCAGCGTCGCGGCCACCCGCCGACGACGGCCAGCGCGCTCGAAATAACGGTGGACTCCGGGTACCTCGGCCGCGGTCTGTCCTACCGCATGCTGTCCGCGCTGCGCGACGCGGTCGGCCGGCAGGGCCACGACCACCTTCTGGCTCCGGTCCGCCCGACGGCCAAGCACCTGCAACCACGCGCCCCCCTGGCGGAATACCTCCGCCAACGGCGCACTGACGGGCTGCCGGCCGACCCTTGGCTGCGCGTCCACGTCAAAGCCGGCGGCACCATCAAGAAGGTCGCTCCCGCATCGATGACGATCAGCGGATCCCTGGCCCAGTGGCGGCACTGGACCAGCCTCCCTTTCGACCACGACGGCGACATCGAGGTGCCCGGCGCCCTGGTGCCGGTGCACTGCGACACCACGCATGACCACGCGGTGTACGTGGAACCCAATGTCTGGGTCCGGCACGGCGTGCGCCCTCGCCGTCAATGACGAACCGGGGCCCCTGATCGCGGGCTGAGCCCAAAGCCGAGCCGGGCGGGTCCCCGCGAGGTGACCATCCGACGATTCGCTCGTTTTGCTGAACGTGCGCCCACAGGATGTTGTCCCCAGCCGCCCTGTCCCCGAGCCCCTCGAACCCGTCGCGCCCGTCGCCCCCGTCGACGTCGAGCAGGCCGAGGCCGCGCTCGTCGAGCACTATCCCCGGCTGGTACGGCTGGCGTACCTCGTGCTGCCGCCGCACCTCGGCCGCAACCGCCGTGTCCTGACCGCCCATTCGCTCGTGCAGCGTTCCCTGCCGCGCAGCCGCACCCCCGGGGTCTCCGTTCCCCTGCCGCGCCGCCCCGGTGGCGCCTCGGCCGGTCCGGGGTACGCGTACGTACGGCAGCGGGTGCTGCGCCAGGCGCTGGAGGCCGGGTTGCCGCTGCGGCGCAAGGCCTGGCCCAAGCGGGCACAGCTGCCGCCGCTGCTGCCGCAGGTGTGGGGGCTGCGGCTGTTCCCGCGCTCCGGCGGAGCCGACGAACTCGCCCTGGACCAGCGGCTGTCGGCCCTCAGCGGCCCCGGCCGCGCGGCGTACGTACTGCGCGGCCTGGAGCGTATGCAGGACGCGGAGGTGGCGCAGCTGCTCACCGCCGCCGGGGCCGCCGACCCGCACGCGGCGCTGGCCGAGGCGGACGGGGTCGAGGCTCCCGGCGGCGCGAGCGTGGCGGCGCTGCTGGGGTCCGCCGAGTTCGACCCGTGCTCGCTCCAGGCCAGGCCGACGGATTTGATGCGGCGCAGGCAGCACGCCAAGGCCGCGCTCGCCGCGGCGGCCGCCGCGGTGGTGTGCGGGGCGCTGCTCGGGCTGCCGGGAGAGGGGTGGGGGCCTGACGGCGCGGCCGCGCCGGCGTATGCCCGTAACCCGGCGTCCGAGCGTGCGCTGGACCCGTCGAAGACGGTCCGGGTCGCGGCCGGGGTGTGGAAGCGGTCCTCCCGTACCGACTTCTCCGCCTGGCCGGCCCGCGGCAACCTCGCCTCCGACAACGCACTGCTCCGCCGCGCCCTCGCCGTCTGGACCAGGCCGGGCCCCTCCGTGCAGACCTCCGCGACGCCCGCCACGCCGGTGGGCCCCCCGATGGGCCCGCCGCAGCTGCTGTTCGCGGGTGACATCGACGGGGCGAGGGTGGTGCTGCTGTACGACGGTCTGCGCGTCGTCCGGTACGCCGAGCCCCGGGACGGCACGGCGGGCGCGGCGCTCGACTTCGCGCGCGTGGACGGCGCGGACGCGGCGGCGGCGAACGCGCTGGTGGTGGGGCGCACGGACGGCAACGTCCGGTACCTGACGGCCCCCTGGGTGCGTACGGCGTCCGTACGGGACCTGCTCGACCCGGCCGGGGCCCCGGCGCCCCTGAAGCGGTCCCGGGACGGGGTGACGGACCCGCTCGCGAGTCCGGCGCAGGCGCGCGACTGCCGTTCGTGGGACGCGCTCGAACTGCGCGACGACGCGGGCCCCCGGCTGATGACCGACCTCGGTGAGCTGGCCCCGGCCCGGCTGACGTCGGGCCCGCCGTCCGCGCCGCGCGATGTGAGCGGCCCGGAGGAGCGGGCACGGTGGGCGCGTACGGCGTGTCTGCTGCCGGCGGTGCGTTCGCACGGCGTGCGCAGCGTGAACCTGTGGGCGTACGCCCAGCAGTCCCTCCCCGAGGGCAACGGCACCGCCGCCTGGCTCTGCACCCGCGCGGAGACGTGGCGGGGCACGGGCAGCAGGGTGCTGGCCCAGTTCCAGGCGCCGTCCGCGAAGGAGGGGGCGCCGGGCGCGATCGCGGCGCGCGCCGAGCACTCGCTGGCGTGCGGGGCGCGGGATCCGCGGGTGCTGGCGGGTGTGCTGTGGAAGTCGCGGGGCGGGAACTGGTACGTGTTGGCCGCGGGGAGCGGGCAGTTCAGGTCGGTCACCACGTCGGGCGGCGTGGAGGGCACGGCACGCGGCAATCTCCTGGCGGTACGGGCGAAGGCGGGCGCACAGGCGGACCTGGAGGGACGGGTGGAGAGCGGGGAGCGGGTGGGGGCGCTGCGGTAGGCGGTGCGTCTGTGCGGGTGCGGGTTCCCGAACCGGGGCGGCTTGCCCCCGGAAGAAACCCGCCGCACGACCCTGTTGCCAGACTCGTACCCGTCAGTACATTGACGCCATGTCTAATACGCCGCAGGGGCCCACGCCCGCCGCAATCGCGTCCGAGCGGACTCCGCTCAAGGCCCGGAAGGTCACCTTCGCGTGGGACGACACGCCCCTCCACTGGGTCCCGGGCGACCCGTTCACCACGCACACCATCAACGTGCTGCACCTGCTGCTCCCGGCGGGCGAGCGCTGGTTCGTACACGTCTACAAGCAAGTGCTGCCGTACATCCACGACGACCGCCTGCGCGAGGACGTCATCGGCTTCATCGGCCAGGAGGCCATGCACTCCCAGGCCCATGACGACGTACTGCCGCACCTGAAGAAGCTCGGGCTCGACCCGACGCCGTACACCGCCCAGGTCGACTGGCTCTTCGAAAAGCTCCTGGGCGACCGCACCCTTCCGCCGGGCAAGGCCCGCAAGTGGTGGCTGATGGAGCGGGTCGCGATCATCGCGGCCATTGAGCACTACACCGCGTTCCTCGGCGACTGGGTGCTCAACGCGGACGAACTGGACCGGCGCGGCGCCGATCCCACCATGCTCGATCTGCTGCGCTGGCACGGCGCGGAGGAGGTCGAGCACCGCTCCGTCGCCTTCGAGCTCTTCATGCACGTCGACGGCAGCTACCGGCGCCGCGTGCGGACCTGGGCCACCGCCTTCACCGCGCTGGTCTTCCTCTGGCAGCGCGGCTCGCGGTTCTTCATGGAGAACGACCCGACCCTCCTCGAAGGCAAGGCCACCTTCAAGGATCTGGTGCGCGGCGGGCGGCAAGGGGTGCTGCCCGCGACCGGGGACATCATCCGCTCCGTCCCGCGCTACCTCAGCCGTACGTACCACCCCTCGCAGGAGGCCAGCACCGCCCAGGCCGTGGCCTATCTCGCGAGCTCACCGGCTGCCACCGGCCGGACCGCCACCACCGGAGGTTCCTGACATGCCCCGCGTACGCACGATCGTTCTCGCCACGGGTGCCGCCCTGCTGGCGCAGCGGGCCCTGCGGCGCCGCATCAGGCGCTCCCCGCTGTGGCCGATGCCGGCCCTGGAGAACCCCATATCCGGCACCCGAGCCGCCTCCCGCGCCCCCGCCTCCCTCCGCCTCCTCGTCACCGGCCGCACCGAACCGGCCGACGGCGTCGTCGCACTGCACCTGGAGGCACTGGACACAGCGGACCTCCCGGCCTGGACGCCCGGCGCGCACGTCGACCTGGTCCTGCCCTCCGGCCAGGTACGCCAGTACTCCCTGTGCGGCGATCCGGCCGACCGCAGTACGTACACCCTCGCTACCCGCCTCATCGAGGACGGCAGGGGCGGCTCCCGCGAGGTCCACGAGCAGCTGCACGAGGGCTCGGAGGTGGAGATTCGCGGCCCCCGCAACCGTTTCCCCCTCATCGAAGCGCCGTCCTACGTCTTCGTCGCGGGCGGCATCGGCATCACGCCAGTCCTGCCGATGCTGCGCGCCGCCGAGGCCGCGGGCGCCGACTGGACGCTTCTCTACGGGGGCCGCAGCCGCGCCTCGATGCCGTACATCGACGAGATCGAGAAGCTGGCAGCCCCCGAGCGCGTGACGATCGTCGCGGAGGACGCGGACGGCATCCCCGACGTGCGGGCCGCCCTCGCGGACGCCGCCGAGGGGACGGCCGTCTACTGCTGCGGCCCCGAGCCCCTGATGGCCGCCGTGACCGAGGCCCTCCCCGCCGGCTGCACCCTGCACCTTGAGCGCTTCACCCCCGGCGCCCCCTCGGGCGGGACCGGCGGCGCCTTCGAAGTCGAACTCCGGCGCACCGGCCGCACCGTGACCGTCCCCGCGGGCGGCACGGTCCTGGCGGCCGTCCGCCCCGAGGTCCCGGGCGTCTCGTTCTCCTGCGAGCAGGGCTTCTGCGGTACGTGCCAACAGCGCGTCCTGGAGGGCGAGATCGACCACCGCGACGAGCTCCTGACGGACTCCGAGCGTGACGACTCCATGCTGATCTGCGTCTCGCGGGCGCACGGTGACCGGCTGGTACTGGACCTGTAGCGAGCGGCGACGGTTACGCTGCTCGTATGACGACCGGGGTGCGCCGAAGAATGGGCGTCGAGGAACGCAGGCAGCAGCTGATCAGCGTCGCACTGGAGCTGTTCAGCCATCGCTCGCCCGAAGACGTGTCGATCGACGAGATAGCGGCCGCAGCGGGCATCTCGCGGCCGCTCGTCTATCACTACTTCCCCGGCAAGCAGAGCCTGTACGAGGCCGCGCTGCGGCGGGCCGCCGACGAGCTCGCCGCGCGGTTCGTCGAGCCGCGCGAAGGACCGCTGGGCGTACGGCTGTTGCGCGTCATGGGGCGCTTCTTCGACTTCGTCGACGAGCACGGGCCCGGCTTCTCCGCCCTGATGCGGGGCGGCCCGGCGGTCGGTTCCTCCACGACGAACGCCATGATCGACGAGGTGCGCCAGGCGGCGTACGAGCAGATCCTCGCGCACCTCGGCATCACCGCTCCCCCGGCCAGGCTGGCGATGGTCGTACGGTCATGGGTGTCGCTCGCCGAGTCGACGGCCCTGATCTGGCTGGACGGGCGGGAGATCCCGCGCGCCGAGCTGGAGTTGCAGCTGGTGCACGACTTCGCGGCGCTGGCCGCGGTGAGTGCGGCGTACGACGCGGAGATGGCGGGGATCCTGCTGGACATCCTCGCGCTGGAGCCGGCCGACGGGCTGTTCGGGGATCTCATCGTGCGGCTGGCCGCCCTGGCTACGGCGTCGGGAACCGTACCCGGTCAGCGCCCGCCGTCGCCGTAGCGGACGGTGACGTCCTCGAAGCCGAGTGAGTGCAGCAGGCCCTGGAGCATGCTGGTGGTGTTCTTCTCCGCGCGTGCGGCCAGTTCGCTCTCCTCGGCGGCCTCGCCGATGTGACGGGCGGCGAGGCGGTTGACGGCGCGCTCGTCGGCCGGATTGTCGGAGAAGAAGTCCCCGAGCCGGTCGAGCAGCCCGCGCTCCTTGGAGACGGCGTACGAACGGTCGGCGTCCAGCGCCGGCTTGCCGAGCCGCGCGTGCGGCAGCCGCAGGGTCGCGGTGGTGCGCTCTTCGTTCACGGTGACCTGCCCCTCCCCCACCTTGCCGAGGTCGACGTACGCGCCGACGGTGCCGGCGCCGACGTACAGCGTGCGCGTGCCGCGGATGGCGTCGGGGAGGAACTTGGCGTCCTTCTCCAGGTCGACGACCACCTGGAAATTGCCGGAGGCCGCCTCGTAACGGCTCATGTCCTGGATGGACTTCAGGAGTGCGGGGCCCGACCGGTCGTGCGTCTCCTCACCGAAGACGTCGTCGAGGCTGGGCAGGAGACTGAGCCTGCTGCCGACGAGCAGCAGCGCCACCAGCACGGCACCCACGCCCGCGACCTTGGCCCACCACGGAACGTGGGTGCGGCGCGGGGGCCCTTTGAGCTGCTGCTCGCTGAGAGTCATACCGTACGGATGCCCCCGTACCCCTTGGTCACTCAGCGCTTGCGGTACGACGCTTCCAGGTCGCGTACTTCGGCGGAGATGTGCGGACCGGTCGTCCCGTCGACCGGCTTGACGTACTGGGCGACCAGGTCGAGGACGGCGGTCGTGAGCTGCGCCTTCAGCTCCGGGGCGCGGCCGGGCAGGAGGGCGATGCCTATGTGTACGAGGGTGTGGCCGGTCGCCGCGTCGGCCACCACTGTCTCGTCGACGCGCCGGAAGCGTGTCTTGCAGGCGGCGAGCTGGGTGTCGACGATGTCGACGACCAGCGGGTGCAGCGCCAGCGCGAATCCGCGCCGGTCGAAGGCGCCTGCCAGCTGCTCGGAGTAGTCGACGGTGATCTGCGGCATGGGCGGCACTCCGGGTGTGGTTCGAGGTCAGGGGCTGTCCCGGCCAGCCTTACGGTGATCCGCATGACGACGCAAGTGGACTTCCGTATCCGGACGACGATGACGTGACCGGCCTGGTCTCGCCCTCTACCTCTGATCTCGCCCAGTGCTCCGCCCTTCAGGGCGGATGGTGAAGGGCGTCCTTGGAGTGGAGGCGCGAAGCACCGGAGTTCGCTGCGTCTCCAGGCCGGACGGGCTCATGCCGGCCGCTGCTGGTTCTCGATGTACTGGCGTACGTCGGTCAGCGGTGCGCCGCCGCAGGAGCCTGCGAAGTAGGAGCCTGACCAGAAGCGTCCGCCCCACAGGTACCGGCGTACGTGCGTGTCGTACTCCTTGGGCGGGTAGTGCACGAGCAGATGGACGTGGCCCTCTGCGCCGTTGAACTGCTTCATATCGGCCTCGAAGTCCGTACACACCTCGCGCTTGATCTCTTCGCACCTGGCCAGCATGGCGTCCGTGAACGCCTCGCGCCGTTACTTGGTGACGAAAACCAAATGAACGTGAAGGTTGTAGACGACGTGACGACCCGAACGCACGTCCGGGTAGGGATTCCGTCGTGGTGACATAAACCAAACCATATAGTGATCGCGTGAGCGAAGAACTCCTCCTGGGAGAGCACCAGTTAGGGCACCGTGCCCGACTGGCGCTGGACCCTGCGCTCTCGCGGCAGACCAATGAGCAGGCACACGCTGCCCGCACGATGTGGAACCTGCTGCACGCCTGGTGGCAGATGATGCCGAAGGAGAAGCGGACCCTCGGATGGGCGGACGCCGCGATCCGGCAGGCCCGCGAGGACATCGACTTCCTGGCCGTCCTCCCCGCCCAGGCCGCGCAAGCGGTACTCAAGACGTACTTCCGGGCGTGGAAGAACTGCTGGGAGGGCCGCGCCGACGCCCCGAACTTCAAGGGCCGCCTCCGCACGGTGATGTCCGTGGACATCCCGCAGGGCCGCGACCTGAACATCACCCGCGTGCACCGACGCTGGGGCGTGGCCAACATTCCCAAGGTGGGCCGGGTCCGCTTCCGGTGGACCATGGACCTGCCGGTTGGCAAGCGGGCCAACGCGGAGAACCGGATCACCGGAGCGCGACTGGTCAAAGACGTACTCGGCTGGCACATCGCCTTCCGCGTCCAGACCCTCGTGCGAAAGCCGGAGCCCCACACCGGCCCGGCAGTCGGCATCGACGTGGGTATCACCGTGCCTCTGGCCCTCTCAGACGGCACAACGTACGACCACGACGAATGGCTGACCGCCAAGGAAAAGGCCAAGCTGCTCCGGCTGGAGCAGCGGGCCGCACACCGCAAGACCTTCCGCAACCCCGCAGAACGCACCTCCGGGCGGCTGCGGGCCACCTACGACCAGATCTCAGGACTCCGCGCGAAAGCCAAGCGCCGGGCCCTGGACTGGCAGCACCGGACCACCACCGTCATCGCCCGCACGTACGGCACCGTCGTGGTCGAAGCACTCACCATCACGAACATGGTCAAATCGGCCAGGGGAACCATCGAGGCACCGGGGAAGAACGTCGCCCAGAAATCCGGGCTGAACCGCTCCATCAGTGGGGAGGCATGGGGCCGGACAGTCACCATGCTGACGTATAAGACCACCCGCCAGGGCGGCACCCTCGTCAAGGTCCCCGCACCCAACACCTCCCGGCGCTGCTCCGCCTGCGGCTTCATCACACCCGGCAGCCGGGAAGACCAAGCCACGTTCATGTGCAAGAACCCCGACTGCGGCTGGTCGTGCAACGCTGACCACAACGCATCCCGGAACGTCTTGCACCTGTACCGGATCGGCCTCGTGGCGATCCCGGCTGCCGGGAGGGCAGTCGTCAGGCGCGCACGCCGCGTCAAGCTCACCACCGCAAGGTAGGCAGGAATCTCCCGCATTCATGCTGGAGAGCACTTCAAGACGGAGCCGCCCGCTGGATGCGGAGCCGCGGCATAGCGCAGTGGCAGCCGGGCGGGAAGGACGAGGAGCACTTCCGGCTGCGGATGAAGGAGGGCGAGGTGTGGCTGGCCGAGGCGGCGGGAGGCGTGGCCGTCGGGGCGTACGAGCTGTGGTGGGACGACGAACCGGCGTGGGGCGTACAGCCGCCGGTCGCCGGGTACGTACACCGGCTGATGACCGACCGCACGGCCGCCCCGGCCGGCCTCGGGCGAGCCCTGCTCGCGCACGCCGAGCGGCGGATCGCGGAGGCGGGGCGGGAGCTGTGCCGACTGGACTGCCTTACGTCGAATCCCCGGCTGCGGACGTATTACGAGAGTGCCGGATACCAGGTGGTGGGCGAGCAGCCGTTCAAGGCTGGGGTCACGGGCGGAAGTTCGTACGGCGTGACGCTGCTTGAGCGGCGCCTGCCGGCAAACGACAGCCCGGTCGGCTGACCGGGACGTCGCCTGCCGGACGGTGGCCTTGCCGACTTTGCGGGCGTCCTGGAGATGATGTCTGACATCAGCCTTGTCTCTCGCGCATTGGGTTGGTGGGGGCCGGAGTGGCACGCCAGAACGACGTCTGTACTGCTCGGAAGGAGCGGTGCGTCGGGTTGAGGCCGGTGTGCTTGAGGGCCCAGATCTCGACCGACAGCCGCTCGCCGGTGAAGCAACCCGAGCTCTCCTCGCACGTCGTGCACTCCACCTCGTGCAGCGGCGCCTGCGGCGCGCCCTCTTCCGTATCGGCACCCAGAGTCCAGTCCGCTGCGCGGATGATCGCTTTGACGGTCACCCGGTCACCTCGGTAAGCCGCTGATGACCGAGGCGGACCAGCTCGGCCCCGGCGTGCGGCGAGCACAGGTCGCCGGCCCGCTCCATGGGAACCGCCCAGTACGGGCCGAACGACAAGTGGGCTTGACCCGTGCGTGGTACTCCCATCCAGGAACCCCGGCCCAGACAGCGGGCCAGAGGCGAGGACCACGTTTCCGTCGTCTGCGGTGGAACCAGCACGTAGAACTCACCGTGCGGGTCGTGGATGACCGGGCCGTGCAGGAGCTCGCCGAGGAAGCCGGCGACCGCCTCCCGGTCCTCGCTGCCGGCTGCGGCGTGAACGATCCCGGCGTGAATCCGTACGGCGTCGAACCGGCGACCGAGCGGCAGCATCGCGACGCTGCGCTCCGCCCATTCGGCATGCGCCCTCAGCGGGAACTTGTGGGCGCGAGCGAGCCAGTCGGCAATTGCGGCATCTGTACTGCTGATCACGGGGTCTCCCGGGTCGCTACTCGGTTCGGGTCGCTCATCCAGCGTCGGCCGATTCGCGCAACTGCGGTATGACCAGCAGGGGTTACCGAGCCGGTAATACACTCGTTGGTACTCCAACAAGGTGCGCCAGCGTGCATAGGATCGCTCCGGAAGTCGGCCCACATGGAAGCCACCACCCCCGGCCCGCTCGAACCCGACGTCCTCAACCGGGACGACGTTCGGCGAGCTCTCGCTGAGCATGACTTCGCTGCCGCCTTCACCCTGATCAAGAAGTGGGGAGGCCTCTCCCAGAACCGGATCGGCGCGGCCTGCCGGCTCACCCCGGGCAAGGTGTCCACGATCACCAGTGGGGCGCAGCGGGTCACGTCGTTCGAAGTGGTCTGCCGGATTGCCGACGGGTTGCGCATCCCAGGCAGCATGCTGGGGCTCACCCCGCGGCCCTGGGAGGAAACCCCCAAGCCCGCGTTTGAGCATCCGACGGCGCCGTCGGGGGAACGACCACCGACGGACGACGTTCCGTGGCGCCCCGACGCCACCGTGGATCTCGCCTCGCGCCTGACTGGAAGAGATCTCGTGAT
>NZ_JAGGOK010000114.1 GCF_018614615.1 Streptomyces sp. ISL-100
CCCCGACAACGTGACAGCGCCGCATGGAGGCCTCCATGGCCCAGCGCAGGCAGCCCAGGCGGTGAACATCCTGAGCGAGAAGGTAGTACTGGACCAATCCCCGATATTCCGCTTGGTACTTCACCACGATTGAGTAGTCGCTGTCGTGGATCAGCATTCCGCGGCGTGCGGGTTTCCCGCCGCGCATGTTGATCGCGCAGCGTTGCCGAATCACGGACGGTGGCACAAAGAGCCCGATGACGCCGTTGGTTGCCCGACGGCCCCGGGAGATCCTCGTGTCACTGCGCTGGGCCCGGACGTTGTAGCCGAGGAAGCGCGCCGGCTGGGTGGCGGCGTGCTTGATCAGGGTCTTGGACTCGGACAGTTCCAGCTTGAGCACGTCGCGCAGGAACTGCCGGATCGTGTCCTTGATCTCTTCGGCTTCGGCCTTCCGCCCGGCAAATCCGAGGAGCCAGTCATCGGCTTATGCCGCATGCCGGGTTATGCGGTGTTCTGTATACGGTTGCCGTGTTGTCCGAGGTCGTGTTGCGCTTCGTGGGGGTCGTGTTGTGGATGAGTGGCACCTGTACTGGGTCGGGCAGGGCGGTAGGCCGGACCTGGCGGAAGGTGTCTTGGCGGGTTGGGATGATCTTGATTCGCGAGAGCGAGCGCTGAAGTTCCGGAATGTTCAGCCGATCCTGGTCTCGCCTGAGGGCCGGGTGGACGTTCGGCTTAGTACCTTCTTCAGACGGTCTCGGTTCGCGTCCCGGGCCAGTGGTACCAAGGAGACGTACGCGCCCGCCTACCGGCTGTTCTTCAGCTTCCTGTGGCAGCGGGGCCTGAACTGGGACCAGGCGACGGCCGACGACCTGGCCGACTGGGAGGACTGGCGGCGCCGTGGAGCCGCGAACCCCCGGAACGTGGGCGGGGCCGCGGTGGGACCGGGAGCTGGCGGCGCTCAAGCTGCTCTACGACTGGGCTGTAGGCCAGAAGATCATGCCGTCGAGCCCGGTGACGACCCACAAGGTCCGGGGCCGTGACGGCGAGTCGCTGGAGGTTGCCGATCTGGCGCCGACGGATGCGAAGCATGCCGACGTGAAGTGGCTCACCCCACGGGCCTGCCGGCTGTGGCGGGACGTCGGCCTGGGCGGGATGCTGCCCTCCGGCCTTGAGGACGACAGCTTCCGGGGCCGCAACGACGGCCGCGACGTGGCCGGGGCGGACCTGATGTACTCCAGCGGACTGCGCAGACGGGAAGCAGGAACGATCCTGCTGGCCGAGCTGCCAGCGGTGGGAACGAGTAACTACTACTCCTCCCGCGTCGGTCATGATGTCGCCAAACGGGCGGGCCGTACCTTCTATGTCAGCCACAGCGCACTTCAGTCGATCCACGCCTACCGGATCGGCCTGCGGGACCAAGCGGTGCGCCGCGCGCAGTCGCGCGGGCTGTACGAGGCGATCCCCGATCGCCTCGTGGTCAGGGAGATCACCCGGCGCGGAGTTGTGCGTTGGACCACGGTGGACGGGCGGCGCGGAGAGGCGAGCTTCGACACGCTGGCCATCGCCCAGAGGCTGCGTCTGTTCCTCCAGGGGGAGAACGGGCTTGAACCGGCGATGCTCTGGCTCACGGAGACCGGGATGCCCCTGGCGTACAAGAGCTGGACGAAGATCTTCGAGCGCGCCAGCGACCGCTGCGAGCGCCTGGGCCTGTCGGTCTACGCCGGGCCGCACATGCTCCGCCACAGCATGGCCTTGCGGATGTTGGTCTCCCTGAACAACGCGCTGGACCGCCGCTACGGGCTCACCCCGGCGGAGAGACGGCACTTCGCCGAGGTTTACGGCATCGTCTGGTCGATGGTCAAGGACATGCTCGGTCACAAGAATGAGCAGGTCACCAAGGACATTTACCTGGAGCCCGTGCGGGGGCTGCAGCTCGAATCGCTTCTGAACGACGAGGAAAACCCGATCAACACCATCACGCTGGCCGAGCTCGCGAAGAAGACCGGTCTGATCCTGGACGTCGCGTGAGCTCCCCGGGACGTCCCGCCGCGCTTCCGCCGGCAGACTACCGTCGGGCGAGCAACCTGGATGACACCGGGCTCGTCGTCCGCGCGGTCGCGCAGGACGGCCAGGACTGCGGCACGTGGGACTTCAACAAGCTGCACGGGCCCGAGGCCCTGCGCCGGGAGTTCGCCGCGGCGTTCGCCACGTGTGCCCGCCAGAACTGGAACAGCCCCAACTCGACGGAGACGTTTCGATCACATCGGCCGGTTCCTCAAGATCGTCGGGGCGTTCGACCCGCCGGTCACCTCGGTCGAGGAGCTGACACCTGAAGCGTGGAAGAGCTGGAAGGCCCGGAGGGCTGCCGCGACCAGGGATCTGCGCGTCGTTGTCCGGGAGCTGCCCTCACTGCGGGCGGACACCCGCGCGGTGCTCGACCAGCGCCGGCGCACCATCAAACCGAAGACGAGGACGCTGAAGACCGGCTTCACCCAGCGAGAGATGCACGCTGTGCGTACGGCCGCGGCCCGTACGGTCCGTGCGGCCCGGCTGCGGATCGCGGAGAACACCGCGCTGATGGAACGCTGGCGAAGCGGCCAGATCCAGGCCGGGACGATGGACTGGCGGTGGGGAGAGCTGCTGGACCAACTGAGCCGCACAGGGGACGTTCCCCGCTTCCCTTCGGGACCAACCCGCCCTGCTTCCCGTGCGTTGACCTCGGACGGCGGGTTCATGGCGGCCTGCGCCCGGCTGTGGCCGTACCCGTGGGAGATCGGAGCGGCCGCCGTCCTCCTCATCTGCCACGAGAGCTGGAACCTGTCGGTGGTCAAGAAGCTGCAGCTGCCGCAGCAGTGGCCCAACGCCGATGAGAACGATCCCGATCCGGCGATCTTCCGGATGGACACGGACAAGAAGCGGCGGCCCCGGCTGCGGTTCAACAGCAACAACCTCGTCAACGCCGGCGAGGGGACGGCCGGTGCGGCGATGAAGCAGATCATCGAGATGACCGACCAGGCCCGGGTGACCATGGCGAACATGGGCACGCCGACCACGGCGCTGCTGGTGACCCGCAAGCTGCCGCGTGGGGGCGGCTACAAGAAGGGGCTGTTCCGCACCTGCGAGGACGGTCAGCTCCTCGGATCCTGGATCGCCGACTGGTCGCAGCGGACGAAGGCCGAGGGCGTCGATCTGCCGCATGTGACCGCCCGGCTGACCCGTCACACCGCGCAGGCGCTCTACGGCAGGGCCCGCAACAACACCGACGCCGTCAACGACGCGGACTACCTCATGAAGGACACGACAGTCCGCGAGGAGTCCAGGACGGTGGTCGAAACGGGGCTCACCGCCGCGATGTCGCACGCCTTCGACCAGGTCAAGATGCGAATGGTCGCCGACGCGACCGGGACCGAACCGCATGACGCCGAGCTGGTCGCGAAGCACACCGGCTTGCCACGGGACACGGCGGCCGATGTCGTGGCCGGGCAGCTTCAGACACCGGTGGCATCCTGCACCGACTTCGACCACAGCCCCTTCACCCCGGCCGGCCCGTGCTCGGTGTCCTTCCTGCTGTGCCTCGCGTGCCCGAACGCTCTGGCTACCGGCCGCGACCTGCCGCGCATCGTCTACCTCCACCGGGCCCTGGAAACACTGCGATCGGCCGTCAGCGGCAGTGTGTGGCAGGCCGACTGGGCCGCCCACCACATGCGCGTGAGCGACTTCCTCACCACCCACACCAGCGAGAGCGCCCGGCCGGAACTGCTGGCCCAGGTCGCCGAGCGCGACCGGCATCTCATCGACCGGATGCTCGACAGGAGACTCGACTCGTGAACACCGCTGCCGCGATAGCGGGGACGCTCGTTGACCCGGCACCGTCGGATCTGCTGTTCCCCGCGGCCAGGATCCGCCCCGGCATCAGCCCTGAGGAGTGGCCGCGCTTCGGCCAGCTGAGGTGGAGTCTCTCCTATGCCGACCACAGCCAGGCCGCGACCGCCTGCTCCTTCAACTGGGCCAATGTGCCCGAGGCGTTCAGGGCGCCGCTGATGCGCGCGGGCTGGGCCGTCATCAACATCCCCACTCCCGACTTCATTCTGGACAAGAAGCGCTCCGCTCGGCCGTTCGTCCAGACCCGGACGCTCCATGAGGTCTTCCGGGGCTGGCACGAGTTCGGCAGATGGCTCGACTCGGAGGGGGTCACCAGCCTGGCTGAGGTGAACCGGGAGGCGATGGAGTCCTACGCGTTCACCCTGCGGCCCAAGGGCCGGTCCTGGCACCAGGACCAGCGGCACCTGTCCTCGCTCACCCGGCTGTGGGCGTACGCGCCCTACCTGCTGCCGCAGGACCGGATTCCGATGCCGCCGTGGGAGGACGAGGGCGCCAGCCACGCGGACTACCTGGGTGAGCGGGCGTCGGCCGGAGGCGAGGCCAGTGTCCCGGTCATCCACCCGGCGGTCATGTCGCCGCTGCTGGTCTGGGCCATCCGCATGGTCACCGAGTTCGCGCCGGACATCCTGGCCGCCGTGCGCGAGCGCAAGCGCCTGCTGGCGCGGATGGCCCCCACGACGGTCAAGGGCGGCCGCGCCAGGATCAGGGAGCACTTCACGCGGCTGGTGGCCAGCGGCCAGAAGATCCCGACCGACATCCGCCGTGCCATCGAGCCGACGGCCGGCCGACGAAGCGCCGGTGCCACCACGGCGCCGGGTGATGGCCGGATGCCGGTCGCCGCACAGTTCCTGGCCGGACTGCTGGAAGTGACGTCTGTTCAGGTGAGCTCGGTCGTCCGCGACTGCGGGGACGAGTTCCCTGCGCACCACTTCGGCCGCGGGGCCCCGCTCGATGTCCCGATCACCGCGAAGATCGGGGACCGGCCGTGGACCGAGAAGATCGACTTCTCGCATGTGCCCGACCTCGCGATATGCCTCGCGGCTGCCGCGCTGGTCGTGATCAGCTACCTCTCGGGGATGCGCCCGGAAGAGGTCGTTCACCTGGAGCGCGGTTGCCGGTCCACGGAGGAACGCGAGGACGGCACGGTCCGGTACAAGATTACCGGACGTCACTTCAGCGGCGTCAGCGACGAAGACGGCAACACCAGCGAGGAAGGCGAGATCCGCGAGGACCCGTGGATCGTAATCGAGCCGGTCCACCAGGCCATCGCCGTCCTTGAAGAGCTGACGGACGAGCGCTTCCTGTTCCCCTACAGCCTCACCACGAAGCCGAAGCCGGTGGAGATCCGCGTTCCGATCGCCAACCTCGCCATGATGGGCGCGTGGATCGCCAAGTTCATCGCATGGGCGAACGAGCAGTCCCAGATCCACGACCGGCGGCACGAGTTCATCCCCGAGGACCCGGACGGCGCGGTGACCTTGGTGCGGTTCCGGCGGTCGGTCGCGTGGTTCATCTACCACCGTCCCGGCGGCCGCGTCGCGCTCGGAGTCCAGTACGGCCATGTCGAAAGCGCCATGGGTGAGTCGTACGCCGACCCTCGGGAATTGCATCAGATGGGCGAGAAGTCGCAGGTCGGGAGTTCAGAGCGACGACCTGATGGACTCCAACGCTACTACGGACTAGCCGCCTGAGCAGGCATGTTGCCGAAGCGATCCCATCTGATGCATGATCTGCCCTCCAGAAGGGATGGTCTGGAGTGGTGCATCAGCAGAAGGTGGCCCTGGCGGGGGCGGCTCATCTGGAGCTCGTCTCCGGGGTGGTCCAGCTGCGTCCCGAGGACGCAATGTTCGACGCGATGATGCGGGGATGGCGGGCTCAGCAGAAGTCGCGAGGACTGAAGGACGAGACGATCGACCCGAGGGAACGACTGGTCCGCCGGTTCCTCAAGTTCGCGAACGAGTACCCATGGCAGTGGACGCCGGCCCATATGGACGAGTGGTCAGCCTCGCTGACCGGCGAGAAGCACCTGGCGCCGTCAACGATCCGCAGCTACCAAGGCGATATCCGTCTGTTCAGCGAGTTCCTCATCGACGGCCGCTACGGCTGGGGCCCGGCATGTGAAGAAGCCTTCGGCGCTCATCCGGTGGCGATCTGCCATGAGTGGAATACCCTCCCCCACCTGCAGGATTACGAAGGCGATCCGGAGGCACGGCCGTTCACGAGGGAAGAACTGCAACGCTTCCTCGACTACGCCGACGACCAGGTCGCACGCGCCGTTAAGTCCAAGCGCAAGGGCGCCCTCGCCGCCTACCGCGACGCCACCCTCTTCAAGGTCATCTACGGGTGGGGACTTCGCCGGACCGAGACGTCCAGGCTGGACGTGGTCGATTTCGGGCGGAACCCGAAGGCCCGCCAGTTCGGCCGGTACGGCACGCTCAACGTCCGCTACGGCAAGGCGAAGAAGGGCCAGCCGCCGCGGCGGAGGAACGTGCTGTCAGTGATGGACTGGGCCGTCGAAGCAGTCGAGGACTACGTCGAGAATGTCCGGCCGCGCTTCGGATTCCCCGATCACCCGGCTCTCTGGATCACTGAACGCGGGGGACGCCTCCAGCCCAGTTCCATCAACGACCGGTTCGAGGCATATCGAGATGCCCTAAAGCTCCCAAAAGAGCTAGTTCCGCACTCAATTCGCCATTCTTACGTCACGCATCTGACCGAGGATGGGGTCGACCGGCGCTTCATCCAGCAGCAGGTCGGCCACGAGTGCGACAGCTCCACCGCCATCTACACGCACGTCAGCGACGACTTCATGAACACTGCCCTGGCCAAGGCACTGGCCCCGGCCTTCGCCGGGGCCTGACTAGGAAGGACCCGATGATGGTCGGCAAGCTCGACTACCGCTGGCACCTGCGCAAAGTCATGGCGGACCGCGGGATGTTCTCCACCACCGACCTGCTGCCGGCGTTGAAGGAACGCGGCATCGTACTGTCCACGAGCCAGGTCTACCGGCTCGTCGTCGAGCGACCCGAGCGACTCAGCCTGAAGATCCTCATGGCCTTGCTGGACATCCTCGACTGTGCCATGGACGACCTCATCGAGCCCATCGCCGGGGCCGGCGCCGCGACGAAACCGAAGAAGGCCGCCGCAGGCGGGACCGCGGTCTCCGACGGTGTCGGTGACCTGCGGCCAAAGCGGGCCCGGATCACCGGAGTCGACCGGTGACCGGTCTTGCCGAGGAAGTCCTCGCGGACCCGGTCGGCCTGGTGGTGCGACTCATCGGCAACGTCGAGAAGCACCTGGATGCCGCTCACATCCGCGACATCGTCTGCACGGTCGTACGCGCACGAGCCGGCCGCCGCAGCCTCGCCCAGGCCCTGCACGGTGACCCGTCACTTCTGCGGACCGGGCAGCCACCGGCGCCCTACTGCGTCGCGAAACTGCTGATGGCCCTGCACGACGCCGGCGCCCAGGACGTCGCACTGCCCCGCTGCGGCGAGTGCGGCCGCCCATGCCGCTACGTCGGCAGCAGCACCGGAGGACGGTGGGGATGCTCGCGCTGCCTCGACAAGCCAGCCGTCTGCGCGGGCTGCCACGAAGAACGACGCGTCACCAGCCGGGACCGCAACGGCGAGCCCCGCTGCGCGAACTGCCCCGACACCGACGGCGACCCGCTCCACGAACTCACCGCTCTCGTCACACGCCTCGATCCCGCCCTGGACACCGACGCGGTCCTGGCCGCGCTCGGACGCGCCACCGTCCGGCCCGCCGGACAGCGCCGCCTGGCCTGGGCCGTCGTCGCCCGCCCCGAGCTGCTGACCGGCGCCGGTTACGAAGCCCCCACCCCGGCAGCCCTGCGGTTCATCAACGAGCTCGTCGACGCCGGGGCGACCAAGGTCGTCCGGCCTGCCTGCCCGCGCTGCCACGGAGTGAAGGCGCTGTCCAAACTGCTGGAGGGCAAGCGGATCTGCCGGGCCTGCTTCGCCCACCACGCCGCCGTCCCCTGCTTCGGCTGCGGAGCCGTTCGTGAGCCCGCCACCCGCGACTCCGAGGGCCGGCCGTTGTGTCCGAACTGCATGATCAGACAGCCCGCGAACCTGGAGGAATGTGTCGGCTGCGGACGCCGCATGCCCGTCGCGAACCGGCTGCCCGACGGCCCGCGCTGCAACAACTGCCGCCCGAGGATGACCGCGGAGTGCGGCATCTGCGGGAGGACGACGCTCTGCGAGATGTCTCGGGCTACTGGCCAGCCGTGGTGCGAGCGATGCCAGCACCGATGGGTGACCTGCAACGGCTGCGGCACCGTCGCCCAGGCCCGCAGCGGCACCTGGGAGGAGCCCTTGTGCGCGAAGTGCACCAACCCCGACCCAGACTTCTGGGGCCGCTGCCCAGTCTGCACCACCACCTGGCAACTCAGCCCCCGCCCCTGCCAGCGATGCGTCCTCGACCAGCAAGTACGCGACCTCCTCGGCAACGCCACCGGCGCCATCCGGCCCGAACTCGCCACGTTCCACGAGGCGTTGACGAGCGCCGAGCGCCCGGACGTCGCCATCGCCTGGATCGCCCGCTCGAAGGCCCGCGACCTCCTGGAACACATAGGACGCGACGAGCGGCCCGTCACCCACGAGGTCCTCGACGAACTACCCCCGGGCAAAGTGCTGGCCCACCTGCGCAGTGTCCTGGTCGCGACCGGCGCCCTCCCGCCCCGCGACGAACGGCTCCTCGCCCTGGAGAAATGGATCACCGAGACCGTCCAGGCCCGCACCGATCTCGCCGAGCGCCGGATCCTGCACGGCTACGCGATCTGGCATCACTTGCGCCGGCTCCGTCGCCGCCTCGGCAAAGAGCACGCCACCCGGCTCCAGGACCTGAACGTCCGCTGCCACGTCACCGCAGCCGACAACTTTCTCACCTGGCTCACCGGCGAAGGGCTCACGCTGGGGACCTGCACCCAGCCAGACCTGGAACAGTGGATGGCCGATGCCACGGTCAGCTACCGCGACGAGACCGGCCACTTCGTCCGCTGGTCGGTACAGCACCGCCATGCCCGCGACCTGACCTACGGCACCGTCCGCTGGACCGGACCGCTCAGCACCATCGACAGCGAGAAACGGTGGGCCGACGCCCGCCGCCTCCTCAACGACGACACACTGCCAACCCCGGACCGCGTCGCGGGACTGCTGCTGATCCTCTACGCGCAGAAGATCGCCACCATCAGCCAGCTCAGTGTCGACGACGTCACCATCGACGGCGACACCGTTGCGATCGCGTTCGGCACCTCGCCGGTCGTTCTCCCCGCACCGCTGGCCAGCCTGGTCCGCGAGCTCGTCGCGACCCGCCGCGGCAAGGCCAAGATCGGCACCCCCGACGATGTCCCCTGGCTGTTTCCGGGTGGCCACCCGGGGCGCCCTCTCACCGACAGCCAAATCGGCAAGCGCCTTCACCGCATCGGGATCCGGCCCAAACAGGACCGGTCCACCGCGCTGTTCGCCCTCGCCACCGAAGTCCCCGCCGCGATCCTCGCCCGCATGCTCGGCGTCCACATCAAAGTCGCCGTCCAG
The DNA here is from genome assembly GCF_018614615.1 of Streptomyces sp. ISL-100. Taxonomy (GTDB): domain Bacteria; phylum Actinomycetota; class Actinomycetes; order Streptomycetales; family Streptomycetaceae; genus Streptomyces. Next base: position 9,420 of record NZ_JAGGOK010000114.1, read on the forward strand.
TGGCAGCAAGCATCAGCCGGAGACTGGGCCGCCTACGCCGCCGACGTCAGCCAACGCAGATGCACACGTTGATCAGGCTCGGGCACACTGCGCTGATGAACGCTGATCCAGCCCCGTCTCCGCAGGAACAGGCCATCCGCCACGTCGCCTCGCTGTCGTCCGGGACCCCGGTCGACCCCGCGCTGCGGGTGACCCTGAATTTTCACCCCGCCCGCACAGTGCGCGGTCGGCCGATCCTGCTCGCGTTGGCCGAGGACGGCACCTATCACTCGCAATTCGTCACAGGCACCAGCAACGGCGGCTTGACAGCCCACCCCGGCGGTGACCGATGGCGCTGGGAGAGCCGGATCTTCGGGGGCGCCTATGACTACACACCCGCCCACGAGCGACCTGTCTACGGCGCGCTGGACTTCCGGCGCAAGCCGCTCGGTGGGGCGCCCCGGTTCGGCTCCGCGCACCTTCGGCTGACTGCCGAGACCCTCACCCGAGCCACGTTCTGCTACCCGGACAGCTTCTTCGAACCAACGGCCTTCGGAGTTGCGGCCAGTTTGTCCCTCATAAAGCTGGCTGAGAACGACGGCCAGGCCGCTCTCGACGACTACATCGAGGCACAGGTGCACGGCCCACTCATACTGGCTCGCGACGTCGAGGCACTCGTCCTGGACCCGAGCTATCGAGGAACGGACGTGGAAGCCACCGCCCGCCGCCTGCCATGTCGGCTCGACTGGCACCCGGGACTCCGACTCACCGTCGAAGAACTCGCACTCCACCCGGACTACCGCGGACAAGAGTACGTCGACCTGGGCGCGGAGATTGCCGTCGACGGTTACCTCAATCCCCGGATCATCGGTGACGCCGCACGCACCGGACTCCATGACCAACAGGCGCTCAAGAAGGTGTGGCACTGCCTGGCACGCTTCGGAACATCCGAGGAACGCAACGCGTGATCAGGCATGCATTCGGACAGTTCCAATACCCGACTCCAGCATTAGGCCGCTCCAAGGCCGACATGCTCCAGATCCTGAACTTCGAGCAGGGACTGGCGATGGCCGACGCCCTCGCCGAGGCATCCGACCGGCTGGCAGCAGGCGAAGGCGTCAGCGGACCGGCCGCCGGGCGGTACATGGCGGCGGCGAGCGAGTACAAGAACAAGTACGCCGGTGCCTTCGTGTCCAAGCGCCAGCTCAAGGCGATCCGCACCAACTCGAAGCTCCAGCTGTTCGAGCACGAGGGCGCCCTGCTGGCCTGCAACTTCGACCCGTACACCGCCCCGTGCCAGCGGGATCAGCCCGGGCAGGAGCCCGCCCGGCGCACGCCGAGCCACAACCGGTGCGTGCCCACCTGCCCCAACATCGCCCGGACCGACACCCACATCGAACGTGCGCAAGCCGAGATCGACGAGATCGACGCCGAGTGCGCCGACGGCCTCAACCCTCTGCCGGTCACCCGGCGGCTTCAGCAACGTCGCGCGACGCTGGCCGAGATCATCGGCAAGCACCATCGCACGCGTGTCCACCTCGCCCAGGCCACCGGAGACCGGACGTGACCGCCCCCGAACCGCAGACCCCCGACGCCTCCGATGGCGGCCCGAAGGGCCTGGCCGCCGACATCGCCCAGACCATCGGCACACTCCTCACCCAGACTGCCGAGATGTCCCAGGCCGCCAAGCCCGACGACACCCAAGAGATCCAGGCGATCACCGACGCGATGATCAGACTGTTCGTCGGGGCGCCGCTGCGGTCCGACGGACAGCTGACCGTCAAAGCGCTGGCCGAGGAAGCGGGCCTTCGCCGCAACAAACTGACCCACAAGCACACCGGCATGAAGGACCTGTTCTACGCGCTGGTGAAGACCCTCGACCGCCCGGCGGTCCCCGCGCAGAGGCATGCCCAGGACGACGACCTCAAGCGACGTCACAGTGAGCTGTGGGCCACACACCAGCAGCTCAGGCGGGAAGCATCCCAGATGGCCCGCGTTATCCACGTCCTGGAGGTCGAGAACCGCCAACTCCGCGAGCAGGCCGCGAACGCTCCCGGGAAGGTCCACTATCAGAACGTCGAAAGTCGAGGGTGATTGGCAGGGCATCAAACACCCCGTCGTGACGCCACCCGTTGGAGAGTAGAGGCAACACCTCTGGACTTGCGCCAGAAGCCGACTGCGACGGCGGCAAGCCTGATGGACCTGATGTCCGGTTTCGAAAGGTTCAGCATAACCGGCGGCCATGACCGGGGGAGTCTCATATTCCTGTCTGTGCAGGCGAGTTGACCTGCAAGACGGGAGTGGATCATGGATGTGAGCAGAGGGCGGCGCCGTGGACCGGTGCCGCTGGTGATGACGGAATCGTTGGTGCCGTACGAGTCGTTGCTGCGTACGGAGTTGGCGTCCCTGGGGTAAGCGGCGGCGTCGGTGACGGATGCCGTGCGCATGATGAGGCGCCTGAGTGCGTGGATGCAACGGTGGGAGCTCACCCCGGTCGAGCTGACACCGCCACGGTTGGAGGAGTTTCTGACCTTCCGGCGGGCGGTGTGCCGGTCGGAGCCGGTGGCCCGCCGGTCACTCGGCGCGGTGGTGAGGGTTCTGCGGGGCGGCGGCATCGTGCCCGCTCCGGCTCCGGTCGGCGGCGGTGCGGTGGAGGAACTGCTGGCGGATTACGGCGCCTACCTGCGCGGGGAACGCGGACTGGCTGGCGAGCCCGGTCGGCGCTTG
>NZ_JAGGOK010000115.1 GCF_018614615.1 Streptomyces sp. ISL-100
GGCAACCAGCAGGCAACGCCATGCACCGAGCACAGAGCACCCCGGGCGCGCGTGCGTTTGCCCGCGAATCGGGTCATTCGTTTGCCCTGTCCAATCGGATTCTGCGCGCAGTGACCTGACGGCCGGTCGGTTCTCGCGGTCGCGCGTAGGGGACCCCTGGCCTGGCCAGTCGTCAACTGTTTCTCGCTTGCCCTTGCCCGCGAGAGCACCGAGTCCGAAACCCGGCACGCCGACCGCCCAGCTTCCGGCCACACCCACCGCTCACACCGCTCACACTGTCCACGTCCGCCGATCGTCCACACTGTCAGGTCGAATAGGGGATCAGTCGTCTCAAGAAGTGCCCGGGAAAAGTGGGCATCCGCTGTCAGGGGGGCGACGGGGTCCGTCGGGCCCTCCGCCGGGCTTAAGAGATCGTCTCGTGCCGGGTGTGGTGAACTCCGAGCCAACGCCGATGCCGATGGCGGGCCGTTGGCGGGCCTACAGGGGCGCCTTCTGACGGGTTCGCCTCGTCCGGCCAAGGCGCAACGGAAGACTCGCCGCCTCGGGGCCACCGAATCCCCCTCCCGTCAGACGGCAGCCCGGCTCGCAGTTGAATCACGCCTGGACGGCCAACCGTGTGTCGGTGGGGACTGACGTGGCTCGCGGGGCATCGAGTGGTCCGAATCCATCACATGACGCCCACCCAGACCACCCCTATGCGAAGAAAGTGGGGTGAACTGGGCATGCGGGGTCCTCGTGTGATGGATTCGGACCACCGAGCCCCCCTTCGAGCCCCACCGAGCCCGCCGAGTGCCCAGAGTGCCGTCGAGGACGTCGGGCCGACCCCAGCGGCCGCGCGGGCGCGCTATCCGTCCGGCCGGACCATCGGCAGGACCCGCACCCCTGGGCAACCGTCCCCCCCACCCACACCGACCACGTGCTTGAGGCTCCACCGACCACCGGGCGGGGGCGGACGCCACACCCACCCGAGTCACCCCATTCAACTGTCGCGCCCCACCCACGCACCAGCCGGTTCGCAGGTCGGCACGATCGGGCGGCCGCCCACCACCGTGGGTGGCCGTGTGCGTGGGAATGGGGATGTCGCACCAGCGGCCGTTCCCGCAGTCGCTGAGCCTGGGGCCGCGCCACCCGCTCAACCTGTCGCGCCCCACCCACTCAGCCGACAGCCACCGAACCGACCTCCGCCCATCCCTCACCTCGCGTGCAGGGCGTTTTTCTTTGGGCCGTCCCCGTGGAAAGCGTTAGCGGTGGGCCGGGGCGGCGGGTCAAGGGTGGGCCGCAGGCGCATCGCGCAGCGACGCGACGCAGGAGCGCCCTTGACGCGCCGTCACGGCCCACCGACCCTGGAGCGCTCGGGAACGACCCGAATCCCCCAGACGCGATCCTTGGTTCCCCGGTTCCCCCGACCCCCCTCAACCGATCGTGCCTTCGGGGGCCTCGTAGCCGTACACCTCGGTGCTTTCAGGGAGGCGGTCTAGGCCGTGCACGACATGCGTGCCGAAGGGGAAGTAGATGTACTGCAGCTCCGTCAGTGTCGCCAGCGAGCTGACGTCAAAGGCTTCCGCTTCCTGCTGGGACTGGGACTGGGACGAAACACCTGCGAGCGAAACACCTGCGAGTGAAACACCCGTGAGGTTGGGGAACAGCTCCGGGACTCTGTCCAGCGCGGAGGCCGGGATTGCACCGTGGAGAACCAAGTACGCGACCGATGGCAAGGTCAGGGCATGCGGGGCGCGGGCAAGGCAGTCGATCGTTGCTACGAGGTCGTGCAGCCTGGGCAATCGGCCGATCTCCTCCCACTCTTCGACGTCCTGCGGGCCGCTCCGGGCGCCGAGTTGGAGGTTCTCCAGCGTCTCGCCGTATCTGCGGAGTCCCTGAAGGCCACCGGTTGGGCGGGCTGCCTCGTGGAGGTCCAGGGTAGTCAGGGGTGCCTGTGAGGGGAGATCCGTCATGGACCAGGCGGTGTCGTCCCCAGCGAGACGGAGGTATTGCAGGTGTTTCAGTCCCTTCAGAGGTGAGAGGGGGCTGAGGGCATCGCCACCGATCGTGGCCAGGCTGAGGGTTCGGAGGGGGAGGCCCTCGATGCCTGTCAGGTCCGTCAGCTGGGGGCAGTCGGAAATGTCAAGGCTGGAGAGGGCGGTCTGGCTGCGCAGGAAAGAAACGTGTCGCAGAGACGGGTTCTCGCGGATGCGAGCGTGGGTGAGAGTGGCCTCGGCCGCGTACGCCTGCAGCGCGTTCTCGGACAAGCGCCCCCTCGCATCGAGCCACGGCCGGGTGCCGATTTCGCCCAGGGCCGCGAGCTGGTCGTCAGTCGTAGCGGTGAAGTAGAGGTTCGTGGGGTCGGTACGGGCTATGACTTCTTCGGCGTACGGCCTCGTGTCGAACCTGGCCCAGGACCAGATGAGCTGAGCCCGGACGTGCTGGTTGGCGTGCCGGCAGAATCGGGCCAGGTACGGGATCGCGCGATCCGATGCCACATGGGACGCGGCGATGACCACAAGTTCGGCGGTTACTGCGTCTGCGTCTGCGTATGCGTCTCCGTCAGCGTATGCGGAGACGTCTGCGTCCGCGCCCAGCTCCTCCGGGCCCGGCAGCAGGTCCAGGATCACCGGCCCGGCCGCCGCGAGCTCGCGCGCAGCATGGGTGTCCGCCGGTGGGATCAGGGCCGCCGCGCGGTGTTCGACCTCCTGGCGTACGACGGGGGAGAGTTCGGCGGCGTCCTCCAGGCAGGCTGCCGCAAGGAGGTGGACGCGGGTACGTACCGCGGAATCCGCGTGGGCGTCTCCGTACGCGAGCAGGTCCGTGAAGAACTCCGCGCGCTCTCGCGGCCGCGCGTGGGCCACCGACATGCGGATGACGTCCTCCCACTGGTCGTCCGCCGCGTGTCCGACGAGGACGCCGAAGTCGCCCTCGTCGACGGCGGCGCGCGCGCCGAGGAAGTCCTGGAAGGTGCGGTGGATGAAGTCGACAGTTCCCGGGCTCGGCCGGCGCAGCAGACCGCTCCGGTGCAGGAAGTGGTCGAAGACCGCCTTCGTGTCGCCCAGCGCCGCCACCTCCGGGACAGCAGGAAGCGTGTCGGCGATGATGGCTTCCGCTCGTGCGCGGTCCATCTCCGTACGACCGTTGCGGATCAGCCAGTACGCGAGGCGCTGGAGGAGCTGGATCTGCGGCTCTTCGCGCAGTTCCGGTACGCCCATGTCGCGCTCGCGGTCGCGGCGTACCAGCAGCATGGAGAGCGCCGCTGTGTACAGGTCCTTGCGGCCGAGCGGGAGGAAGCCCCGGCGGTCGCGGTGCAGGGCGCAGATCAGGCCGCACATCAGGGGGTTGGTGGCCAAGTGGCCCAGGTCCGGTTTCGTTCGTACCGCTGTCCGGAGTTGGCGCTCGTACACGATCAGGGCTGCGTCCTCGTCCTCCGAGCCGGTACGGGCCGCCGCGTGCCAGCGCTTGATGAACGCCGCCACGTCGGCCGGGCTCATCGAGGAGAGCGTGAGCTCGGTGAAGTCCTCGTCGGCCAGCCAGTCCTCCCGTACGGCCGAGGGGCGGGACGTGACCAGCCAGCGGTTGCCGGGGTAGGTGTCGATCAGGTCGCTCAGCCAGGCGCGGGTGCGGGAGCGCTCGGCGTCCGGGATCTCGTCGATGCCGTCGACAAGGACGAGGGCGCGGCCCGTCGTGAGGACGCGGGCCTCCCAGCCGGGGGGTTGTTCCCCGGCGAGCGGGGAGCCCACGGCGGCCAGAAAGTCCTTGGGGGCGGGGAGGCGTTCGCCGTGGCGGGTGAGAGTGCGCAGCGGGAGTACGAACGGGATGCGGTCGCGGAGGTACGCCATGCGGTCGTCCAGGTCCTGGCGGGCGGCGGAGACCGCGAGCCACTGGACCAGTGTGGTCTTGCCGGAGCCGGCTTCGCCGCGCAGCAGAACGCGCTCGTGGTTGGCGAGCGCCTGGTCGGCGGGGCGGGAATCGAAGACGGCGGGGTGGATCGGCCCGGGCCACCTGGTGCCCCAGTCACCCGGCCTTCCTCGCGTGATCCATTCCTCGGAGAAGGGCTCCCGCAGGCCGGGCACGGCCCTCGTGCTCGTCGCTGTCGCCGTCGCCGTCGCTTCCAGGCTCAGATACGCCGCGTCCAGCGGCCACTTCCCCGGTGAATTGCTCAGGTCGATTCCGAAGATCGTCAGCTTGCTGTGCTTCTTCGCCATGTGCACCAGGTAGCGCTGCTCGAACGCCACGTCCTGCGCCCCCCGCAGCGGGCTGCGGGCGATGAGGGCGTCGACCTTGGCGATCAGTTCGCCCTGGCGGCGGCTCTGCGCGACCAGGGTCGCCGCGACGAAGGTCGAGCGCTGGGTGAAGAAGTGGACGATGTGCAGGCAGGTGGCGTCGAGCAGGCGCTCGTAGAAGTACGTCGCGTCCGCCGACAGGTGGCGCTCGGGTCTGTCGCTCGCGCGGCACAGCGCGCGCGCGAGCTCCGTGTGACCCATTTCGACCGCCTCTACGTCGCTCAGGGCGAGGTCTCCGAGGGAGTACAGCGTCGCGGCCAGGGCACGAACGACGGACTCTTCCTCATCAGCGGATATCGGCCGTTCGCCCGTACGCAGTGCCTGCTTGACCAGCTCGGCGGACAGTCTGCGCAGGTCGGTGCGGGTAAGGGTGCGCTTCTCGCCCTTGAAGGAGACGTAACCGGAGAGGCGGACCGGCTTGTCCACCAGGCCGGCGCCCGGGCCCTCCGCCACGAAGAGCTTCCTGACCAGTGGTCCGGCCACGCTCGATGCGAGGCGGGTGCCGATTACTGCGGGATCCACGTGCCGTCCCCCCGGGGCCTGTGCTGTCCAGTGGATCAGCGTATCGAGGGGTGCGGCGGTGACAAGGCGCACAGGCGTTTTGGGGTCTACGAGGCGGAGTAGTGGGCCTGTCGCGTGTGGGGCGAGGGACGTTTGGGTGGCAGGAGGGAGGACCTTCGGTCCATGGAGGGGGAAGGGGCGGAATCCTAGGCGGTGGGCCTGTTTGCGCCGGGCCCGCATGGGGTTGGCGTGGGGTTAAACCAGATGAAGTGGGCTTATTTAACTACTTCGGGAGTGTCTGGGCGATTGCGTCAAGAGTCGAATGCTTGATGATGCTAATACGGCTCTTGGTAGTAGATAGTCCATTTTGGGTGGGGCGGGGGCGCGGGTTACCAATGTGAAGCCAGCCCGGCGGACTGCCGGGTTCATTCACGCCTGGAGGTTCCCCCCGTATGACGAAGTTCGACATGTTCTCCCGCGCCCGCACCTCGTCCGTCCGTACCCGTCGCAACGCTGTCATGGCCGCCGGGCTCGGCGCGTCGATGATGCTGGGCACGGCGGGCGTGGCGTTCGCCGCCGAGGGGACCGCTGCCGCGGCCGTCGAGAAGCAGGCCGTGGTTCAGGCGAAGGCCGCCGACACTGCGAAGAAGGCCGCTGCCGACGCCAAGAAGGCCGCGGACGTGAAGAAGGCCGCTGCGAAGGCCAAGGTGGCGGCTGCGAAGAAGGCCAAGGCCAAGAAGGCGTCTTCCTGGGAGAAGCCCGTCAAGCGCTACTCGCTCAGTGCCACGTACGGCAAGGGCGGCGGCATGTGGGCGAGCAAGCACTCCGGCCAGGACTTCGCGGTGCCCGTCGGCACCCCGGTCGACGCCGTGCACGGCGGCACCGTCGTGAAGGCGGGCCCCAACGGTGGCGGTGACGGGCCGGCGTACGGCAACGCGATCGTGATCAAGCACGCCAACGGCACGTACTCGCAGTACGCGCACCTGTCCAAGATCCAGGTGACCCCCGGTGAGACGGTGAAGACGGGCGAGCGCATAGCCCTCTCCGGCAACACCGGTAACTCCAGCGGCCCGCACCTGCACTTCGAGATCCGTACGACGCCGAACTACGGCACCGCGATCAACCCGGTCTCGTTCCTCCGTGCGGAGGGCGTCAGCGTCTGACCTGCGTCAGCGCGTGACCGCGTGACCGAATGACCGCGCGGCGCGTGACGGCGTCGACGCGTGACCGGCGTGAGCGCGTGACCGCGTCACCGCGTGCCCCCCGGACCCTGGCCGTGTGCCTGGCTCACCAGATCGATGGCGACCTCGAGAGCAGCCTTGCGCTTCTCCTCGGGGTCGCCTTCGGCGTCCCTCAGTACGAACATCCCCGCGTGCATCGTGAAGAGCGCGCTGACGCAGCGGACCTGGTCGGTCAGCACCGCGTCCGGGTCCTTCACCAGCTCCAGCAGTACGAACATGCGCTCCTTGAACGTCTCGCCGATGCTCAGGTCGCGCATTGTCGCCTGGTTCTCGTGCATGAACCGGAAGAGGGGAGCGGCGGCGGCGAGAGCCAGGCTGTAACGGGTCAGGATCTCCTTCTTCGTCTCCAGAGTGCGCGGCTGCTCCTGCCCCCAGGCGATCAGCTCGTCCATGGGCCTGGTGAGGTCGTGGAAGAGGCTGATGATGATGTCTTCCTTGGTCTTGAAGTGGTAGTAGAGCGCCGCCTTCGTGACGTCGAGCCGCTCGGCGATCTCGCGCAGCGAGGTCTTCTCGTAGCCCTGCTCGGCGAAGAGCTCCATGGCGACGTCCTGAATGCGCTGACGAGTGTTGCCTCTGGACACGCTGCTCTCCCAAGAAAACTTACTTGACGCCCGGCTAGTTAGGGGTCTACCTTCCCCGAGTGTAGTCAACTTGCCGGGCGGCAAGTAAGTATCCGGGGAGCGGGGAGCGGGGACCATGGGCGCGACGAAGCGGCAGAAAAAGGCGACGCAGCAGGGGCAGCAGGGGGAAAAGAGCAAACGGGCGGCGGCTCAGCCGCGCAGTGTGCGGGTAGTGCTGCTCGCGCTGATGATCGCGATGCTGCTCGCCATGCTCGACAACATGATCATCGGCACCGCCATGCCGACCATCGTCGGCGAGCTCGGCGGCCTGGAGCACCTGTCCTGGGTCGTTACGTCGTACACCCTGGCCACCGCCGCCTCCACCCCGATCTGGGGCAAGCTCGGCGACCTGTACGGACGCAAGGGCATCTTCCTCACCGCCATCGTCGTCTTCCTCCTCGGCTCGGTCCTCAGTGGAATGGCCCAGGACATGGGCCAGCTGATCGGCTTCCGCGCGATACAGGGACTCGGCGCGGGCGGCCTGATGGTCGGCGTCATGGCGATCATCGGGGACCTGATACCGCCCCGCGAGCGAGGCAAGTACCAGGGCATGATGGCCGGCGTGATGGCGCTCGCCATGATCGGCGGGCCGCTGGTCGGCGGCACGATCACCGACCACCTGGGCTGGCGCTGGAGCTTCTACATCAACCTGCCGCTCGGCGCGGTCGCCCTGGCGATGGTCACCGCCGTACTGCACCTGCCCAAGAAGGAGCGGTCACAGGCGCGGATCGACTACCTCGGCGCGGGGCTGCTGACGGTCGGCATCACGGCGATCGTGCTGGTCACGACCTGGGGCGGTACGGAGTACGCCTGGTCCTCGGCCATCATCATGGAGCTCATCGCGGTCGGTGTCGCCGCACTCGTCGGCTTCCTCTTCGTCGAGGCCAAGGCCGCCGAGCCGATCATGCCGCTGCACATCTTCCGCAACCGCAACTTCACGCTCATGTCGGTGATCGGCTTTCTGACTGGCTTCGTCATGTTCGGCGCGGTGCTCTTCCTGCCGCTGTTCCAGCAGTCCGTCCAGGGCGCTTCGGCGACCAACTCCGGGCTGCTCCTGCTGCCGATGCTGATGTCGATGATGGTCGTCTCGCTGATCGCGGGCCGGATGACCACCAACAACGGCAAGTACAAGATCTTCCCGATCCTCGGCGGCGGACTGATGGTCGCCGGACTGCTGCTGCTCGCCCAGATGGACACCGGGACTTCGCGGCTGACCTCGGGCGTCTACATGGCCGTGCTCGGCGCAGGCATGGGCTTCCTGATGCAGATCACGATGCTTGTCGCGCAGAACAGCGTCGAGATGAAGGACATGGGCGTCGCGTCCTCGTCGACGACTCTCTTCCGTACGCTCGGCAGCTCCTTCGGCGTCTCGATCATGGGCGCGCTCTTCACCAGCCGGGTGCAGGACGCGATGGCCGAACGGGGCGGGTCGGCAGCCACGCAGCAGTCGGCGCAGCTGGACGCGGCGAGCCTGGCGAGACTGCCGGACCAGGTGCGGGAGGCGTACCAGTTCGCGGTGGCTTCCGGGACGCAAGCGGCGTTCCTGCTGGGCGGGATCATCGCGGTGATCGGGTTCGTGGCGGCCTTCTTCGTCAAGGAGGTGCCGCTGCGGGGCGCGGGGCCGCAGGCGGCGGCGGATGGCGGTGACGCCGGTGGCGGTGCCAATCGCGGTACTGGAGCCGCCGGCTCCGGTCGGGTCAAGGTCAAGGAAACCGCCTGAGCCCACGAGCTCCCGCGACCCAACGGCCCCCGCAATGCGCCTCGGCGCCGGGGGCCGTCAGTGCCGCATGTCAGCATCGAAGACGTGGACACCACGACTCCGGCGACCGCGCACCTGGCACACCTGCGACAGTTGCGCCTTGCCAAAGACGCCATGGACCGCGACTGGGCCGAGCCGCTCGACCTGGACGCAGTGTCGGCGCATGCCGGTTATTCGAGGTACCACTTCATCCGGGCCTTCAAGGCGGTGTACGGCGAGACGCCCGGCCAGTACCTGTCACGCAGACGAATAGAGCGCGCCGAAGAGATGCTGCGCTCGGCCAATCTGTCCGTCACCGAGATCTGCGTGCTGGTCGGCTTCACCAGCCTCGGCACCTTCTCCGCGCGCTTCAAGAAGCAGACCGGGCTGTCGCCTCGCGACTACCGCACCCAGCACGTCCGGCGCGGGGCCGCGCTGATACCCGGGTGCTACGCGATGCTCTGGGCCGGAGCCTTCCCCGAGATGAATGACCGCAATTCTGAGGAAGCGCGGTGAAGCGCCCGCTGCCTACGGTGACGGTGCAGCGCCGAAAGCCGCACAGATGGCGGCACTGATAGCCGCACTGACAGCGGCACCTTAAAACACCGCCTCCGAGGAGCTCTCCATGATCAAGGGACTTGCCATTTCCACCGTCTGGGTCCTCGGCCAGGACCGGGCCAAGGAGTTCTACACCGAGAAGCTCGGACTCGAAGTCCGTACGGACATGACCATCGGCGAGGGCGGGATGCGCTGGCTGACCGTCGGGGCGAAGGACCAGCCCGACGTCATGCTGACGCTCATGACTCCGGGGCCGCCCGCGATGGATCCCGAGTCCGCCGACGCGATCAAGAAGCTCGTCTCCAAGGGAGTGCTGGGAGCCGGTGTCCTGGCCACGGACGACGTCCACGGGGACTACGAGACGCTCAAGGCGCGCGGGGTCGAGTTCCTGCAGGCGCCGCAGGAGCGTCCGTACGGCACGGAGGCGATCTTCCGGGATGACTCCGGGAACTGGTTCTCGTTCACCCAGGCCCGGGAGGGCGGCGAACTCGACATGGAGAAGGACTGGGCCTGCTAGCCCAGGCCCAGGCCCAGGCCCAGGCCCAGGCCCAGGCCCAGGCCCTAGGCCCGCGACCCGACGTCGGGCAGTTCCGGCAGCTCGGGCAACCGCACGACCGGGAAGCTTCCCGTAGTGGTCGGCGCGTGTTCCGGCAGCCACAGAACCGCGATCGCGCCGCCGTCCTGGTGCGCGTTACGGAAGGTGAGGCGCGCCCCGAGGACGCGGGCCTGGCCGGCCGCGATCGTCAGGCCCAGGCCGTGCCCGCGGCCGGCCCGGTCGCTGCTGCCCGTACGGAACCGGCTCGGCCCCTCCTTCAGCAGCGCCTCGGGGAACCCGGGCCCGTGGTCCCGTACCCGTACTACACGGCCTTCGACCGTGACCTCGAAGGGCGCCCTGCCGTGCTTGGCGGCGTTGCCGAGGAGGTTGCCGAGGATGCGTTCCAGGCGGCGCGGGTCGGTGTTCACCCACGACTCGTGCACCACGCGGATCTCCGCGTCCGGGTCGAGGAGCGCGACCCGGCGGCTGACGAACTCGCCGAGCGCGATCTCCTGAAGCTCGGCCCGCTCCGCCGCGCTGTCGAGCCGGGCGACCTCCAGCACGTCCTCGACGAGCGTCCGCATCGCCTGGGCCCGGTCGCGCACGAGCTCGCTGGGGCGGCCGGGCGGCAGCAGCTCGGCCGCCGTGAGCAGACCGGTGACGGGGGTGCGCAGTTCGTGGGCGATGTCCGCGGTGACGCGGCGCTCCGCTTCCAGCCGCTCCTGGAGCGCGTCCGTCATGGCGTCGACGGCGCGCGCGAGCTCGTCGGTCTCATCGCGTACGAGGCCCCCGATGGCGTCCCGTACGCGAACTTCCGTATTGCCCTGCGCGACCTTTCCGGCGGCGGTGGCTGCCTTGCGCAGGCGGCGCGAGAGCTGACCGCCGATCAGCACGCCGAGCGCGCAGCCGCCGAAAACGACCGACACCGAGCCGATGACCAGGGCGCGGTCGAGTTCGTCCATGATCGTGACGCTGCGGTCCGTGAACCGGGTGTGCAGGGACAGGACGTCGCCGTTGCCGAGAGGGGCGGCGGCCCATACGTCGGGCACACCGTTGTGGCGCTCCGTGACATAGGTCGCGCGGCGGCCGTTCGCCATGCTCGCCTTGAGCTCTTCGGGCAGGGCCGGGTCGTTGAGCTTGGTGCCGAACTTGGGCTCGCGCGAGGACTCGTACCAACGGTGTGCGAACTCCAGGCGCTCCACCTGTACGTCGCGTGCGTTGTCGAGCATCGAGACGCGGGCCGAGTTGTGCACGACGAGGCTGAGCGCGATGGCGATGAGTGCGCCGACGGCGGCGATGGCGATGCTGATCTTCCAGCGGACGCCGGTGCGCAGTGCGAGGCGCATGGTGCTCAGGCCTTCAACTTGTAGCCGAAGCCCCGGACCGTCTCGATGCGGTCCTGGCCGATCTTGGTCCGCAGGCGCTGCACATGGACGTCCACGACCCGCGTGTCCCCGCCCCACCCGTAGTCCCAGACCCGCTCCAGCAGCTTGTCGCGCGACAGCACCGTGCCCGGCGCGGACGAGAACTCCAGCAGCAGCCGCATCTCCGTCGGCGTCAGCCCGACCGGCACGCCGCCCTTGCGGACCTCCATGCCCTCGGTGTCGACCTCCAGGTCACCGAAGACGAGCAGCCCGCCGTCCGGCCCCGCGCCGTCGTCGTACGTCCCGCCCGCCGCCCGGCCCGCATGCCCGAAGCGGCGCAGCACCGCGCGGATACGGGCCACGAGCACCGCACCGTCGAAAGGCTTCGTCACATAGTCGTCGGCCCCCGCCTCCAGGCCCAGTACGACGTCGATCGAGTCGGCCCGCGCCGACAGCATGATCACCGGCACCGTCGACTCGTCCCTGATACGCCGGCACAGGCTCACGCCGTCCAGGCCGGGCACCATCACATCGAGCAGCGCGATGTCCGGCTGGTCGCGGCGGAAGGCCTCAAGACCGGAAAGCCCGTCGGGCATGGCGGTGACCACGAAGCCGTCGCGCTCCAGCGCGAGCTGTGTTGCCTCGCGGATGACGTCGTCGTCCTCCACGAACAGGACATGGGTCTCGGCCATCCGCTGCTCTCTGTTCTCTCAGTTCTTCGAGTTCTTGGAGTTCTTCGAGTTCTCTCAGTTGCCCGACGGGGCGGGCGGATCCTGCTCTGATCCGTCCACGTCGCCGTCCCCGCCGACCGCACGGCTGAAGTCGTTGTGCACCTGGTCGTGCAAGGTGAACTTGTTCCCCGCCCAGCGGTACGTGATCACTTCTTCGCCGGACGGATACGCCATGGGGTCGTTCTCCCCGTAGACCGGCTTCGTCAGCACCAGGTCCCCGCGGTCGATCTCCGCGTACACCGCGGGCGCCTCGGCGGCGAAGACGTTCTCGTACGCGCCCCCGTCCTGCCGGTACACGTACGTCCCGATGCCCACGGCGTCCCCGCACGTCATCACATTCACCACGACGTCATTGGCCGGCCCGCCGGTCAGCTTCCCGTACGACGCGTCGACCGGGTACTCGTCCTTGACGCACGGCTTCAGGTCCCGCTTCACCGTGTCGCTGACCTTCGGGTCGTCCCGGAGCAGCGCCACCGGGTTCACCAGCTTCCTGGCGGGCGGCGTCGACTCGCCTGCCGAAGGAGTCGCTCTGGCGACCGGATCCGTACGCGCCGGACCCGCGTCCCGCGCGCCCGTCCCCCCGGCATTGCACGCCACCACAAACAGGCCGACGGCGGCGACGCCGGCCGCCGCCGTGCCACCCGCCGCCACTGAGAACCTGCCGCCCCTGCCTAGGCCGCGCAACGCTCCATCCCCCGTTCGTCACCCTGCTCCGCACGCTCCAGGGCGTGCGCGTCCAGTTCGCGGCTCTCCAGCTCCTGCCGGAGACGGGCCAGCGCCCGGTGCAGCGTGCTCTTGACCGTACCTGCCGACATGCCGAGCGCCGCGGCCGTCTCCTCGGTGCTCATCTGCTCCCAGTGTCGCAGCACGACTACGCTGCGCTGCTTGGGTGCCAGTACGCCCAGTATGTCCATCAGCAGGGCGCGGTCCGCACGCTGTTCGGCGCCGTCCTCGACGCTCGCGTCCGGCAGCTGCTCCGTCGGGACCTCTTCGAGCTTGCGGGCACGCCACCACTCGGTCCGCGTGTTGATCATGACGCGGCGCAGATAGGCGTCGGCCAGGGACTTGTCCGCGATGCCGTCCCAGCGGCCGTACGTACGCACCAGCGCGGTCTGGAGAAGGTCCTGGGCGTCCACCGGATCGGGGACCAGACGCCTGGCGCTCCGCAGCAGAGCATCCTGCCGAGTGCGTACGTACTCTTCGAATTCGAGCACCTCGCCGTGCGCCATGTCAGAACCGCCTCCGTCCCACTGCCAAACAGACCCCGTGACCTGCTTGATTACGGCGATGACGCTACGGAGGCGTTGTCACGGCACTGTGCGGGTCAGCCGTCGGCAAACGCACGGCTGTCCATCGGTTGTGTAACGGAGTTGTGGTCAGGCTGTGGTCATCCCAGCGGCAGCCGGTAGACGCCGTTCTCCAGGGGCTCCACGAGCCCGTCGGCGACCAGCCCGTCCAGCGCCCGCGCCCGCTGCACCGGTTCGTGCCACACCGCGTCGAGCGCCGCCTGCGGCACCGGATCAACGGCGTCCCTGAGGACGGCGAGGAGCTTGCCGCGCACCTGGCGGTCCGTACCGGCGTACGTCTGACCGCGTCGCGGCGCCCCGACGTGTGCCGGCTTGCCCGCCAGCCGCCACGCGCACTGCTCCGAGACGGGGCAGCGCCCGCACTCCGGGCTCTTCGCGGTGCACACGAGCGCGCCGAGCTCCATGGAGGCGGCCGCCCAGCGGGCCGCCCGAGCCTCATCGCCGGGCAGGAGGGAGCGGGCGAGCCTGCGCTCGGCGGCGGTGGTGGCGTTCGGCGGGTACTGGATGCCGCTGACCGTACGGGCGAAGACACGCCGGACGTTCGTGTCGAGGACCGGGTGCCGCTGGCCGAACGCGAAGGAGGCGACGGCCGCGGCCGTGTACTCGCCGATCCCGGGCAGGGCCAGTAGCTGGCCGTGGTCGCTCGGTACGTCGCCGTTGTGCCGGTCCCCTATCGCCACGGCCGCGCCGTGCAGCCGCAGCGCGCGGCGCGGATAGCCGAGCCTGCCCCAGGCACGGACCGCGTCACCGGGGGCGTCGGCGGCCAGGTCGGCGGGGCGCGGCCAGCGTTGCATCCACTGCTCGTACACCGGGAGGACCCGGCTGACCGGCGTCTGCTGGAGCATGAACTCGCTGACCATCACGCCCCAGGCGCCCGCTTCGGGGCGGCGCCAGGGAAGGTCGCGGGCGTTCGCGTCGAACCACGCGATGACGGGGGAGTGGAGGGCCGCCGTGGCGGCGGCGTCGGTCGCGTTCGTGGTGATCTCGCTTGTCGCAGTCATGGCACCACCGATCCTGACATGTTTCTGCGCGGGGCCGGACGAGGCTCGGTGGGTTCGGTGGGTTGGGTGCGTTCGAGTGTGTGCGGTGCGTACCTGACTGACGACCGGCAGGGGCGGGGACCGTACCGCCGCTGCTACCGCGCGAGCGCCGAACTCTTCGTATCGGCAGACCACTTCAGAATCCGCTTCCCGGACGGCCGCCCGGCCGTCGCATGGGCCGATCGTCAGGCTCCGGACCCGACGAAATACAGGGGTGGGCCTCGGCGGTGCGGAATGATGATCGTGGAAAGTTGGGGGCTGAGGCGGCGGGTGGGGCAGGAGTTGGCCGCGATCTCTCGTACAGTTTGCGCCGTGGGATCTATGCGCAATCCAGTCGGGCCGCTTCCCTCCTCCATTTACTGGCGCCGGAGGGCAGTCGCGCTGTCCCTGCTGGTGCTGCTCGCACTGGTGATCCTATGGATCGTCATGTCCGCCGGCGGCAAGGGCGAGAAGAACGACGGCGCGCACAGTGGCGCCACTCCCGCGCCCTCCACCATCACCCCCGGACCGGATTCGTCGGGTCCCGCCATCACCGAGGACCCGGGCGGCCGGGACGAGCCGGGCGGCACGGGCACCGGCGGCGCCGACAACGGCGGTAGCGGAAGCGGCGACGGCGGCGGTGGCGAGGACGACGGCGGCGGCGGTACGGACCCGGGCAGCGGCGGTGACGGCGCCAGTGACGGAGCCACAGGCAGCGGCGGCGCGGGTGACGGCGGCGGCGACGGTTCCGGCGAAGACGGCGGCGCGGGAGCGGGCGGCGGCAGCGGCTTCGGTGGTGGTGATGGCGGCGCCGGTCAGCGCGTACCGGCCGGCTCCAGCCTCCCCAACTGCAACGCGTCCACGGTGGAGTTGTCCCTGCGCAGCGTCAAGAACGAGTACGAGCCCGGCGAGAAGCCCAAGTTCGAGCTGATCGCCGAGAACGTGTCGGGCGCCGCCTGCAAGATCGACTTCGGGCCGGAGGCCGCCGTGCTCACGATCACCGACGACGACAACAAGACGGTGTGGTCCTCGAAGGACTGCCCGCAGGCTCCCGGCAGCATGCTGCTCCGCGTCCCCGCGCACAGCGCCATCAAGCACACCATCGAATGGGACCTCAAGCAGAGCGAGCCGAAGTGCGAGACGCCGTCCGAGGCGTCCGTCGGCGACGGCACGTACCTGCTGGAGCTGCCGGGCGCGAAGTCCCCGGCGACGTTCACCCTGAAGAAGGACTAGCGAAGAAGGACTAGCGAAGAAGGGCTGGCGAAGAGAGCCGGCCCTGGTCCTGCGCCCCGGTCCTGCGAACCGTCGTGCCCTCAGACGTAGCGTTCCAGGATCGACGACTCCGCCAGCCGGGACAGCCCCTCGCGCACCGACCGCGCCCGCGCCTCCCCGACACCGTCGACCGTCTGTAGGTCGTCGACGCTCGCGGCAAGCAGCTTCTGCAGGCCGCCGAAGTGCTCGACGAGCCGCTCGATGATCGCGCCCGGCAGCCGCGGCACCTTGGCCAGCAGCCGGTAGCCACGCGGCGAGACCGCCGCGTCCAGCGTCTCGGGCGACCCGCTGTACCCCAGCGCCCGTGCCACCACGGGCAGTTCGAGCAGCTCGGAGTGGGGCAGTGCGTCCAGCTCGGTGAGCGCTTCGTCGACCGTGCGGGAACGCTTCGCCGTCGGCTCCGGCACGTAGTCCCGTACGACCAGCTCGCGCTCCGGCTCGACACCCGCGATCAACTCGTCGAGCTGGAGGGAGAGGAGGCGTCCGTCGGTGCCCAGCTCCACCACGTACTCGGCGATCTCGGTGGCGATACGCCGCACCATCTCCAGACGCTGCGCCACCGCCGTCACGTCCCGGACCGTCACCAGGTCCTCGATCTCCAGCGCGGACAGCGTGCCCGCGACCTCGTCGAGGCGGAGCTTGTAGCGCTCCAGGGTGGCCAGGGCCTGGTTCGCGCGGGACAGGATCGTCGCCGACTCCTCCAGGACGCGGCGCTCACCATCGACGTACAGCGCGATCAGGCGCATCGACTGCGACACCGAGACGACCGGGAAGTTGCACTGCTTGGAGACGCGGTCCGCCGTACGGTGGCGGGTGCCGGTCTCCTCCGTCGGGATCGACGCGTCCGGTACGAGCTGGACGCCGGCCCGCAGGATCTTGGTGATGTCCTTGTCGAGGATCAGCGCGCCGTCGAGCTTGCACAGCTCGCGGAGTCTGGTCGCGGTGAATTCCACATCCAGTACGAATCCGCCGGTACACATGGATTCGACGGTTTTGTCCATACCGAGGACGATGAGGCCGCCGGTGTTGCCGCGGAGGATGCGCTCCAGGCCGTCGCGCAGTCCCTTGCCGGGCGCGACAGCGCTCAGCGAGGCGCGCATCAGCGCTTCGGTGCCCGAGCCTCCGCCGGACTTTCCGGATGCTGCTGCCCGGTCGATGGCTGCCACTGCACTCCTCCGGTCACACGGTTGCGGTGCCCTTGAGGCACTGAACTTCGCCTCGCGTACTCGTACGGGTGGGCGAGACCAGGGCAAAGTCTACCGGCGCTGTTCCTCACCTTGTGGGGCCTGTGCACGAGAGCGCCGAGGAAGGACCCTGAGGGCGTCTCCCATGTCCGCCACTTCGATGACCTTCATGCCGGCCGGGACCTTCCCCGGGTCGCTCGGGACCAGGGCGTGCGTGAAGCCGAGACGGTGCGCCTCGGCGAGCCTGCGCTGGACACCGGTGACCCGTCTGACCTCTCCGGCGAGGCCCACTTCGCCGATCGCGACGAGGTTCTTCGGCAGCGGGGTGTCGCTGGCCGCGCTGGCGAGCGCGAGCGCGATGGCCAGGTCGGCGGCGGGCTCGGTGAGCTTCACGCCGCCCACCGTCGCGGTGTAGATGTCGCGCTTGCCGAGGGCGGTGATGCGGCCGCGCTGCTCCAGCACGGCGAGCATCATCGACACGCGGGAGGTCTCCAGGCCCGAGGTGGTGCGCCGTGGGGACGGAATCTGCGAGTCGACAGTCAGCGCCTGCACCTCCGCGACGAGCGGGCGGCGCCCTTCGAGCGTGACGGTCAGGCAGGTCCCCGGGACGGCCTCGGCACGCCGGGTGAGGAAGAGGCCGGAGGGATCGGCAAGACCGGTGATGCCTTCGTCGTGCAGCTCGAAGCAGCCGACCTCGTCGGTCGCGCCGTAACGGTTCTTGACTCCCCGCACGAGCCGCAGGCGCGCGTGCCGGTCGCCCTCGAAGGACAGCACGACGTCGACGAGGTGCTCCAGCAGACGCGGCCCCGCGATGGCGCCGTCCTTCGTGACGTGCCCGACCAGGAGCGTCGACATGGCGCGCTCCTTGGAGGCCCGGATGAGGGCGCCCGCGACCTCGCGGACCTGGGCCATGCCGCCGGGCGCGCCGTCGATCTCGGGCGACGCGACGGTCTGGACGGAGTCGAGCACGAGAAGAGACGGCTTCACGGCGTCGAGGTGCCCGAGGACGGCGGACAGGTCGGTCTCGGCGGTGAGATACAGATGATCGTTGAGCGCGCCGATCCGGTCGGCGCGCAGGCGCACCTGGCTGGCGGACTCCTCGGCGGTCACGTACAGCGTGCGGTGGTCGTCGCTGGCCGCCTTCGCGGCGACGTCCAGGAGCAGCGTCGACTTGCCGACGCCGGGCTCGCCCGCGAGCAGCACGACGGCGCCGGGGACCAGCCCGCCGCCGAGGACGCGGTCCAGCTCGTCGACGCCGGTGGAGCGGGCGGTGGCGGTGCGGCCGTCGACCTGGCCGATGGGGAGTGCGGCGGTGCTTACCCGGCCGGCCGCTGTCGTCCGTACGGCGGGCGCGCCGGTTTCCTCGATCGTCCCCCAGGCCTGGCATTCGGGGCAGCGGCCGAGCCATTTGGCGGTCGTCCATCCGCATTCGGTGCAGCGGTAGGACGGCCGGTCCTTGGCGGATGAACGAGATGTACGGGCAGCCATGGTGGTGACCGTACAGGCAGGCTCTGACAGTCGTTCGCCACCCGTTCGCCACCGCCGGAATCCCCGGTTCCTGTCCCCTTTTGAGCGAAGTGTTCACCCGTACGGGTTAAAAGTGCTCAAGGGGTACTAAGTGGCGTGCCTCCTTTGCCTACGGTCGCCGGGTGACAAGCAGCAGGCTGGAGCCCCCTACGCACACCACCGGCGCACACCGGGCGCAAAGCCGTGCGCCCCGGCCGACGCTCGCGCACGCCCCACAGAGCCCACAGGCCCCGCCGACACGGTACGAGCCGTATCTGGACGGCCTGTTCACCTACTGCCTGTCCGTGCTCTGCGACCACGACGCGGCGACGGCGGTGCTCGGTGACGTACTCGCCATCGCCGAGCGGCAGCACGGACGTTGCCCGTCCCGCGAGCCGGAGCGCAAAGCCTGGCTGTACGGGCTGGCGCGGTGGGCGTGCCTGCGCCGGGTCGCGGAGCAGAAGCGGCGAAGGCAGGGGGCGCACGGTGGCCACCGCGCCAACGCCCCCGACCCGGTGAGCGCCGCAGCCGTACCGGACGAGACCGCCGTACGCCGACAGCGCGAACTGGCACTCCTGGCGTGGCCCGAGGCGGCCGGCACCACCCCCGAGCAGCGTGAGGCGCTGGAGCTCGCCGTACGCCACGGGCTGGGCCCGCGCGAGGTCGCCGCCGTCCTCGGCATGGACTACCCCGCCGCCCGCGAACTTCTCGCCGCTGCGGCCTGCGAGGTGGAGCGGACCGGGGCCGCGCTCGCCGTCGTGGAGAGCGGCAGCTGCCCGATCGTCGCCCGGCTGACCGGCGACAACCAGGTGCTGCTCGGCGCCGCTCTGCGCCAGGAGCTCGTACGGCATGTCGACGACTGCCCGCGCTGTCGGCGCTTCGCCGCGCGGACCGGGGTCGGCGGTCCCTGGCCGGGTACGGTCGCGGCGCGGGCCGCGCTGCCGGTGGTCGAGGCGCCGCGCGCGGCGGCGTACGCGGCGATGGCGGGCGTCCCGCGGGCGCGCACCGGTGCGCCCCGCTTCGATCGCGACGGCTTCCCGCTGGACCCCAAGGACCACGCGGCGCGGCGCGACCGGCTGCGGACCAGGGCGGTCACGACGACGGTCGTCGCGACCGTCGTCGTCGCCCCCGTGTTCGCGCTCTGGGCGGCGTACCGGGGAGCGCCGCTCACCGGCGAGAGCCACGGCGGCACGTCGGTCACGGCGAGCGAGGCGGACGATCCGGAAGGCCTCGGCGACGACCCGTACAACGGCCCGGGAGGCCCCGGGGGGCCGGCGTACGAGAACACGGGCAACGCCCGCACGACCCCCGACCCCCACTTCACGGCGGGCGGCCGGTCGCCGGACGTGTCGGTCGAGGTCGTCAGCAGCGGTACGTCGATGCCGGGCCTGCCGGGGGAGGCCGGGGCGGGGCGGCTGACGGTGGAGGCGAGATCCGCGGGCAGCACGACGGTCCTCACCCTGACCGCGGCGGGCGACTCGCCGGTGTCCTGGTCGGCGTGGACGAACGCGTCCTGGCTCTACCTGAGCCAGACCTCGGGCACGCTCCATCCCGGCCGGTCACTCACTCTGTACGTGTCCGTGGATCACGAGCGGGAGCCGGCGGGGGCGTGGCGCGCGCGTATCGGGGTGGATCCGACGGGTGCGGTGATCGCGGTGCGGGGCCACGGCCGCACCACACCGCCCCCCTCGAACCCTGACCCGCGGCCGTCGACACCGCCGCCGCCCACCTCTCCGGACCCCACACCGCCGCCCACCTCCCCGGACCCGACCCCAACGGAGTCGACGCCACCGCCATCCCCGGACCCCACCCCGACCGAGCCGACGACCCCGCCCCCGTCCTCGGACCCGACCCCGACGGAGGCCACGTCACCGGCGCCGTAGGGGGCCTGGGGCTCCGTCCCGGACCCCGCTCCTCAAACGCCGGACGGGCTGGATTTGCCGCAAGCAGCAAATCCAGCCCGTCCGGCGTTCGAGGACACGCCCGCAGGGCGTTTGTGTGGTCCGGGATCT
Organism: Streptomyces sp. ISL-100; assembly: GCF_018614615.1. Lineage (GTDB taxonomy): Bacteria > Actinomycetota > Actinomycetes > Streptomycetales > Streptomycetaceae > Streptomyces. The sequence goes on from NZ_JAGGOK010000115.1 coordinate 19,857, forward strand.
GGGGCTTGCCCCAGTTCGGGAAGGGGCGGGTCGGGGAACAAGCCCCGCGCAGCGGCCCGCCTCCAGCCCGCCGCTAGGCGGACGGCGCCGTGCCCGGGCCCGGGTCCGCCGGATGCGGCGCCATGGGAAGCGCCGACGACAGCCGCTCCTCGCACAGCTCCACCAACCGGTCATACGCCGGCTTCCCCATCAGCTCCGTCAGCTCCGGCCGATACGTCACGTACACCGGATCCCCCGCGCCATGCGCAGACGTCGCAGACGTGCACCACCAGTGCAGGTCATGGCCCCCCGGCCCCCACCCCCGCCGGTCGTACTCGCCGATCGAGATCTGCAGGACGCGCGTGTCGTCGGGCCGGTCGATCCAGTCGTAAGTCCGCCGCACCGGCAGCTGCCAGCAGACGTCCGGCTTCGTCTCCAGCGGCTCCTTGCCCTCCTCCAGCGCCAGGATGTGCAGCGAGCACCCCGCGCCGCCCGCGAACCCGGGGCGGTTCTGGAAGATGCAGGAGCCGTCCCACCGGCGCGTCTGGCGTTCGCCGTCGTCGTCGGTCTGGGTCCAGCCCGACTCCGTACCGACATCGTGGAACTGCCACACGTCAGGGGTGAGGCGCGCCACATGCCCCGCGACCCGCTTCTCGTCGTCCTCATCCGAAAAGTGCGCACCGAGCGTGCAGCAGCCGTCGTCGGCGCGCCCCGCCTGGATCCCCTGGCAGCCGCTGCCGAAGATGCAGCTCCACCGTGACGTAAGCCACGTCAGGTCGCAGCGGAAGACCTGCTCGTCGTCGGCGGGGTCGGGGAACTCCACCCAGGCACGGGCGAAGTCCAGCCCGCCCTTCTCGTCCTCGGCGGGCGGGACCGGGGGGACGGGCGGGACCGGCAGGGTCGTCTTCGCCTGCTTCAGCTGCTTCGGCTGCTTCGGCTCCGGCAGTTTCGCGGCTTTGCCCGGCTTCGCCTTTTTCGTCTTCGACACGGGGCCAAGGGTAAGCGCGCCGCCACAGTAGCGTTCCGCATATGAGACTCGGAGTCCTCGACGTGGGTTCGAACACGGTTCATCTGCTGGTGGTCGACGCGCACCCCGGCGCCCGCCCCCTGCCCGCCCACTCGCACAAGGCCGAGCTCCGCCTCGCCGAGCTGCTCGACGCGGACGGGGCCATCGGCGCCGAGGGCGTCGACCGCCTCGTGGCCACGATCGGCGACGCGCTCCAGGCAGCCGAGGACAAGGGATGCGAGGACGTCCTGCCGTTCGCGACCTCCGCCGTGCGCGAGGCCACCAACGCCGACGAGGTGCTGGGCCGGGTCAAGAGCGAGACCGGCGTCGATCTCCAGGTGCTGAGCGGCGAGGAGGAGGCCCGGCTGACCTTCCTCGCCGCCCGCCGCTGGTACGGCTGGTCGGCCGGCAAGCTCCTGGTCCTCGACATCGGCGGCGGCTCCCTGGAGATCGCGTACGGCATGGACGAGGAGCCCGATGCCGCCGTGTCGCTTCCCCTCGGCGCCGGTCGCCTCACCGCCGGCTGGCTGCCCGGCGACCCTCCTGACGCGCAGGACGTGAAGGCGCTGCGCCGACACGTCCGGGCGCAGATCGCCCGAACGGTCGGCGAATTCGCCCGCTTCGGCAGCCCCGACCACGTCGTCGCCACGTCCAAGACCTTCCGGCAGCTGGCCAGAATCGCGGGCGCGGCCCGTTCCGCCGAGGGGCTGTACGTACAGCGTGAGCTCAGTCGCAAGTCGCTGGAGGAGTGGGTGCCCAAGCTCGCCGCGATGCCGATAGCCCAGCGCGCCGGCCTCCCCGGAGTCTCCGACGGCCGCGCCGCGCAACTGCTGGCAGGAGCCCTGGTGGCGGAGGGCGCGATGGACCTTTTCGGTGTGGACACGCTGGAGGTCTGCCCTTGGGCGCTGCGCGAAGGCGTCATCCTGCGCCGACTGGATCACCTGCCGACCGCCTGACGCCCACCCCACAACGGCCCGTACGCTGTCCCTCGTGGCAGAACCAGTGGTGCGCATCCCTGATGCGAAGGTCGCGCTGTCCACGGCGTCCGTGTATCCGGAGTCGACGGCGACGGCCTTCGAGATCGCCGCACGCCTCGGCTACGACGGCGTCGAGGTCATGGTGTGGACGGACCCCGTCAGCCAGGACATCGAGGCGCTGCGCAGACTCTCCGACTACCACGGCGTCCCCGTCCTCGCCGTCCACGCACCCTGTCTGCTGATCACCCAGCGCGTGTGGACCACCGACCCGTGGACGAAGCTGCGCCGCGCGCAGGCGGCCGCCGAGAAGCTCGGTGCGTCGGCCGTGGTCGTACACCCGCCCTTTCGCTGGCAGCGGCAGTACGCCCGCGATTTCGTCAGCGGAATCTGGCGGATGGCGGACGAGACCGACGTCAGGTTCGCCGTCGAGAACATGTATCCGTGGCGCTACAAGGACCGCGAGATGCTGGCGTACGCCCCCGAGTGGGACGTCACCAAGGACGACTACCGGCACTTCACCGTCGACCTTTCCCACACCGCGACCGCCCGCACCGACACCATGGCCATGGTCGACCGGATGGGCGACCGGCTCGGGCACGTCCACCTCGCGGACGGCAAGGGTTCGGCCAAGGACGAGCACCTCGTCCCCGGGCGCGGAAACCAGCCCTGCGCCGAGCTCCTGGAGCACCTCGCGCTCAGCGGCTTCGACGGCCATGTCGTCATCGAGGTCAATACGCGGCGGGCCATGTCGTCCGCCGAACGCGAGGCCGACCTCGCGGAGGCCCTCGCCTTCACCCGGCTGCACCTGGCGTCCCGGGTCTCGCAGCAGTGAGCGACAGCGGTACGCCGGAACCCGCCCCCGAGCCCCGCCGCCGAGGCCGCCCGCGCCGCTCGCCCCAGGACGCCGGCCCGGGCGCCCGCGAGCGCATCCTCCAGTCGGCCCGCGACGAATTCGCGGAGCGCGGCTACGACAAGACCTCCATGCGCGGCATCGCGAAGGCGGCGGGAGTCGACGCGGCGCTCGTCCACCACTACTTCGGTACGAAGGACGACGTCTTCGCGGCCGCCATCGAGATGTCCTTCGAGCCGGCGCTGGCGGTGCCCGCGGTCCTCGGCCAGGGCGGCACGGACGGCATCGGCGAGCGGCTGGCCCGCTATTTCATCGGCGTATGGGAGAACCCGGCGACCAGGGCTCCGCTGCTCGCGGTCGTACGTTCGGCGCTGACGAACGAGACGGCGGCGAAGGTTCTGCGTACGTTCGTACTGCGCCGGCTGCTGGAGCGGGTGGCGGCCGAGCTCGACGTACCCGATCCGACATTCCGGGCGGAGCTCGCGGCCTCGCACATGGTCGGGATCGCGATTCTGCGCTACGTGATCAAGGCGGAGCCGCTCGCGTCGGCGGATCCCGAGCGGATCATCGAGATGGTGGCCCCGACGCTCCAGCGGTACCTGACACAGGCGTGACGCGGGGCGCGCCCCGCGTCGTAACCAAGGCGTGACCTGAGACACCACCCGGACGCACCCCGATGTGCCACCCGGGACGTCAGCCGAGACCTGACGCGGTAGCTGTCCCGGGTCGTGACCGGAGGCTGAGCGCGCCATCCCGCATAACGGACGACCTGTCCAGATCGTGGATCCGAGGCGTACGCTCGAAGCTACTCTCGTAAGTGAGCCTCGTACGTCCCATCTGCCTAAGGAGCGAGCGACGATGCCCGAGCTGAGGTCCCGCACAGTCACCCACGGCCGCAACATGGCGGGCGCGCGCGCCCTTATGCGGGCGTCGGGCGTAGCAAGCGCGGACATCGGCAAGCCGATCATCGCGGTCGCCAACTCCTTCACCGAGTTCGTCCCGGGGCACACGCACCTCGCGCCGGTCGGCCGGATCGTCTCCGACGCGATCCTGGCCGCGGGCGCCGTCCCCCGCGAGTTCAACACGATCGCCGTCGACGACGGCATCGCGATGGGCCACGGCGGAATGCTGTACTCCCTCCCGTCCCGCGACCTGATCGCCGACTCGGTGGAGTACATGGTCGAGGCGCACTGCGCGGACGCGCTGATCTGCATCTCGAACTGCGACAAGATCACGCCGGGCATGCTGATGGCCGCGCTGCGCCTCAACATCCCCACGATCTTCGTCTCCGGCGGCCCGATGGAGGCCGGCAAGGCCACGCTGGTCGACGGCACGGTCCGCAAGCTCGACCTGGTCGACGCGATCTCCGACGCCGTCAACGACAAGATCTCGGACGCGGACATCCTCCGTATCGAGGAAAACGCCTGTCCGACCTGCGGCTCCTGTTCCGGCATGTTCACCGCCAACTCGATGAACTGCCTGGCCGAGGCCATCGGCCTGGCCCTGCCCGGGAACGGCTCGGTCCTCGCCACGCACACGGCGCGCAAGGCGCTGTACGAGAACGCCGGCCGCACGATCGTCGAGATCACCAAGCGCCACTACGAGCAGGACGACCTGACCGTCCTGCCCCGCAACATCGCCACCCGCGCCGCCTTCGAGAACGCCATGGCGCTCGACATCGCGATGGGCGGCTCGACCAACACGATCCTGCACCTGCTGGCCGCCGCCCAGGAGGCGGAGCTGGACTTCGGCCTCGACGACATGGACGAGGTCTCGCGCCGCGTCCCGTGCCTGGCCAAGGTCGCGCCGAACGTCGCGCCCGGCGGCACGTACTACATGGAAGACGTCCACCGGGCGGGCGGAATCCCCGCCATCCTCGGCGAGCTCTACCGTGGCGGCCTCCTCAACGAGGACGTGCACACCGTCCACTCCGCGACCATCGCCGAGTGGCTGAAGACGTGGGACGTGCGCGGCGGCTCGCCGTCCGACGAGGCCGTCGAGCTGTGGCACGCGGCGCCCGGCTGCGTCCGCTCCGCGACCGCCTTCTCGCAGTCCGAGCGCTGGGACACCCTGGACACGGACGCCGAGGGCGGCTGCATCCGCTCGGTCGAGCACGCGTACTCCAAGGACGGCGGCCTGGCCGTCCTCAAGGGCAACCTGGCCGTCGACGGCTGCGTCGTGAAGACCGCCGGTGTCGACGAGTCGATCTGGACCTTCGAGGGCCCGGCGGTCGTCTGCGAGTCGCAGGACGAGGCCGTGGACAAGATCCTCCGCAAGGAGATCAAGCCGGGCGACGTCGTCGTCATCCGCTACGAGGGCCCGCGCGGCGGCCCCGGCATGCAGGAGATGCTCTACCCGACGTCGTTCCTGAAGGGCCGCGGCCTCGGCAAGACCTGCGCGCTCGTCACCGACGGCCGCTTCTCGGGTGGTACGTCGGGCCTGTCCATCGGCCACGCCTCCCCTGAGGCGGCGTCAGGCGGCACGATCGCACTCGTCGAGGACGGCGACCGTATCCGCATCGACATCCCGAACCGTACGATCGAACTCCTCGTCGCGGACGAGGAATTGGCCACCCGCCGCGAGGCCCTGGGCGGCGTGTACGCCCCGAAGAACCGCGAGCGCAAGGTCTCAGCGGCCCTGCGCGCGTACGCCGCGATGGCCACCAGCGCAGACAAGGGCGCGGTGCGGGACGTCTCGATGCTGGGCTGAGGAGCGCGCCCCGGGCCGCGATCACCGGGCCGGGGCGGCGGGGTCGGGGCGAGCCCGGCTCCGCCCGCCGGCTCACCAGCGGCTCGGGTCCCGGGCATCCACGGCGAAGACCGACCCGTCGGGGGCAGTGGCGAAGACCTTGCCGGCGGCGGGGACGGGGGCGGGGAAGATGGTGGTGACCGTGTCGGTCTCCTCGCCCATACGGGGCCTCGTCTGACCCAGCAGCGTCCCGTCGGCGGCGTCCACCGCCAGCAGCCGCCCGTCCGCCGCCGTCAGGTAGACGCGGTCCCCGCTCGCGACCGGCCGTGACGCACGGCTCACCGTGGTCTCGAGCCGCCACCGCTGGGCCTGCTGCGCGCTCCCAGTGCTGCGGGTGTCGACGGCGACGAGGGAGCCCGAGCCGCCGAAGATGTACGCCGTGTCTCCGCGCACGGTGGCCTGCGCCTGATTGACCGGCGTGACAAGAGGAATGCGGCGGGCGGTGCGGTCCTTGATGTCGAGGCGGACGACCGCGCGCGTCTGGGTGTCGGTGTCACTGGAGAGCAGAAAAAGGGCTTCCCCAGAGGCTCCCACCGGATTGAGCACCCCATTCAGCCGCTGTTCCCACAGCATTGTGCCGCTGTCGGGGTCGACAGCGCGGACGGTGCTGAGCGTGCCGTCCGCCGACGGCGTGACGGCGAAGACGGGCCCTTCGGGGCGGCCGGGGGACGACATCCACAGCGTGCCGATCCCGCCGTGCGGCCGAGTCCAGCGAGCTTCCCCCGAGGTGTTGTCGACGGCCTTGACGGCACCGCTGCCCGTGGCCACGAGAAGCACGGACTTCGCCGGGAGGACGGCCACGGGCCGGGCGGAGAGCTCGATGCTCCAACGACGCTTGCCGGACTTCGGATCGATGGCTTCCAGGCGGTCCCCGCCGGGCGCGACGACATGCAGCAGCCCGCCGGAGAGCACGGGCGCACTCTCGTCCCAGGCCGGCTGGGAGCTGGTGGCCGACCGCTTCGACCAGCTGACGCTGCCGTCGGCGGGGTTCAGGCGGGAGGCCTGGATCCCGGGGGCGTTGCAGTAGAGGGAGCTGCCCGCGTACGAGCAGACAGGCGCGGCGCTCCCACCGCCTTTCCCGCCCCGCAGGGAGACGCTCCAGGGGAGAGCGCTCGCCCCCGTGCCGGACTGCTGTACGGCGGGAGCGGTTTCTGGGTGGCCGCCGCTGCCCGCCAGTGTCCGTACACCGAGGGCCCCACCCAGGATCAGGGAGACCAGCGCCACGGCGAGGACCACGCGCCGAGGCCCGCGCCTGCAAGCGGGGAACGGACCGGCGACCGGGCCGGATACCGGCTCAGACCCCTCCGCCTTCACACCCTCCGCCCGGCTCGGGACCCGCTGTGCGGGTATGAAGGCATGGGTGTCGTCCCCGGTCGGATACGCGGCGGACCGCAGTGCCGTCATCAGCGCGTCAGGCGTGGGCCGGTCGGCGGGATCCTTGGCGAGGCAGCGGGCGAACAGCGGGGCCAGGGCCTCGGGGACGCCCGCCAAGTCCGGCTCTTCATGGACGACTTGGTACGCCACGATGTACGGGCTGTCGGAGTCGAAGGGCCCACTGCCGGTCGCCGCGTGGACCAGCACGGACCCCAGCGCGAACACATCTGCCGCGGGCCCCACCTCGCGCGGGCGCTGGAACTGCTCGGGCGCCATGAAGGGCGGCGTACCGATCAGCTTGCCCGTCTCCGTACGAAGATCACTGTCCGTCGGCCGGGATATGCCGAAGTCGATGACCTTGGGCCCGTCGGCGGCCAGCAGCACATTGCTCGGCTTGAGATCGCGGTGCACCACGCCGGCACGGTGGATGTCGCGCAGCGATTCAGCCAGTCCCGCACCGAGCCTGAGCAACTCCTCGGTACCCAACGGGCCATTGCGCTTGACGCGTTCGGCGAGCGTGGGTCCCTCGACGAAAAGGGTCGCCATCCAGGGGCGTTCGGCGTCCGTGTCCGCGTCGACGACGGGCGCGGTGAAGGCACCGCTCACCCGGCGGGCGGCGGCGACCTCTTGCCGGAAACGTGCCCTGAACTCGGGATCCTGGGCGAAGTCGGCGTGCACCACCTTGACGGCGAGCCGCAACCCCGAGGCGGACGTGGCCAGATGGACCACACCCATGCCTCCCGAGCCCAGAATCGACTTGAGCCGATACTGCCCGGCATATTCCGGATGTTCCGCTTCCGGTCCCGTCCCGGTGCTGCGCAGCGGCGGCATCGTCCACCCCCGTGTGTTCGTCCGCAAGCGCGACGCACGGAGCCTAGTCGATGATGCGTGCGATGTCGGTGTGGCTTGCTAGCCTGCGCGGCGTACGGAAATGAACATCAACGGGGGAGGGCCCAGTGGCCATTGGAGACACCGAAGTGAACGCTGCCGGCGCTGGCGAAGAGGTCGCCACGCTCGACGCGTCAGTGGTGCTGTACCCGGTCGCTCCGGGCTACCGGGTGAACGTACGCAGTGGCCCGGGCACCAACTACCGGATCGTCAAGGTCCTGCCGTACGGAGCACGCGTCCCGATCAACTGCCAGAAGCCGGGCGAGACGATCACGGGTCCGTACGGGACCACGAACCTCTGGGACAACATCGCCAACGGCCAGTTCGTCGCGGACGCCTACATAAACACCGGCAGCGACGGCTACGTAGCCCCGCGCTGCGCCTGAGTTCCGTCCCGCCCGCTCAGGGGATAATCGACCCTGTGAGCGAGAACCCCGACGGCACCCCGACCGCCGCCGTCACTCCCGGCGGCCCGCAGCCCGAGCCCATCCGTTTCTTCGGTATGACCTGGCTGAACCACGACAACGGCTACGGGCTGCGCCGAGCCGGGGTCGCCGTCGGCTCCCTGGTAACGGCGGCAGCCGGATGCTTCGTCCTCCGCTTCGCCTACCAGGGCCTGGCGATCGCCGACGTCGGCGGCTTCGTCAACATCCTGGTCGTAGCCATGTTCGCGATCTGCAGCGCGATCGCCTTCCGCCGCACCTGGGAGGGCTACGCACGCCGCCCCGACCCCGCCGCCGAGGCATCGCTGCGCAGCCTGAAGGGCATCGGCTTCATCGGCTCACTCCTCGCGTACTTCTTCTGCTCACTCACCGAGGCCCCGGGCGAGAAGCTGCGCCGAAGCGAGTACGAGACGGCCCTCACCCAGTACGAACGCCGCCGCCACTCCCGCACAGGCAACCCCGCAGCCCGCAAGAAGCCCCCCAAGCGCCGCCGCCCGAACTGACCCCGCCAGCCGCGGGCCAACCGGCGCCGACCCGGCCCAGGGCCGACGTGCTCAGTCCACATCCCACACCGCCCCTGCCGGGTTGCCGGGAACCGGGCGTGGGCCGGACCCCGGCGACCCACCCACTTTCACATTGCCCCATCGTGCGGCTGGGGAGCGGTCGTGGCGGGCGGAGTGTGTCTGGCGTGTGGGGACGGGTCTCGGGGGGCCTGGTTGCTCGCGTTTGTGTGGAGCCGGTCTGGGGCTGGGGAGTGGTCGTGGCGGGCGGAGTGTGTCTGCCATGTGGGGACGGGCCTCGGGCGGACCGCGATGACCCGCGCTCACATCGATCCCGGCCGGCGCCTGAGGACCGGACCTGGCAGTGGAGCCTGTCGGGCCTGTGCGGACCGGTCTCGGGCGGATCCGGATTACCCCACTCGGATTGAGCCAGTCCGGTGTTCGAGGACCTGACTCGTAGCGGCCCGTTGTCGGGGGCCGGGTCTGGGCGGAGCCCGGTTACCCCGCTCCTCCAGCCCGTCCGGCGTTTGAGGACCGAGCATGGGGGCGTAGCCCAGCTACCCCGGCCCCCGTTTTGATCCGGTCTGGCGTTTGCGGACCGAGCTTGGGGGGCGTAGCCCAGCCACCCGGCCCCGGTTTTTGAGCCGTCCGGTGTCTGAGGACCGGGCTGGGGGGGGCGGAGCCCAGCTACCCTGGCCCCCAGTGTCAGCCCGTCCGGCGTTTGAGGACCGGGGTCTGGGGCGGAGCCCCAGTTACGGGAAGGGGCGGGTAGGGGAAAGCTCCGCCGGACACCACCCCCACCGCGATCACGCCACCAGCGCCGAAGCCACCCCGTCGTCCTCGTCTCCCCCCGCCTTGGAACCCACGCCGGCCGCGCCCCGAGGAGCCGCACCCGCACCCGCACCCGCACCACCGGCACCCGCACCCGCACCCGAACCACCCGCACCCCCAGAACGCATACCCCCCGCCGCCACCCCACTCCGCCCCGCC
>NZ_JAGGOK010000116.1 GCF_018614615.1 Streptomyces sp. ISL-100
ATGTCTGTGGATCGGCCTCGGTTGGACGCGAAGGGCATACCTTCCCGAGTGATCGACTTGTGGTCATCGAGCAGGCCGGCGTTGCACCGTCGGCCGGGAAGGCACGCCCGTGCTGAGCGTAGTGAACGCCGATGGAACGACCGAGACCGGCTCCCTATCGACGAAATCGTCCGCGAGGGCGCGAGGCGGATGCTGGCCGCCGCCCTGGAGGCGGAAGTCGACGCCTACATAGCTGAGTTGGCGGACCAGCGTGACGAGCGCGGGCACCGCTTGGTGGTCCGCAACGGCTACCACCAGCCACGGAAGGTCACGACCACGGCCGGGGCGGTCGAGGTGAAGGCCCCGCGGATCAACGACAAGCGCGTCGAGGAGACGACGGGTGAGCGCAAGCGGTTCTCCTCGGCGATCCTCCCGCCGTGGTGCCGCACGTCCCCGCAGATCAGCGAGGTGTTGCCGCTGCTGTATCTGCACGGCCTGTCCTCCGGCGACTTCGTGCCCGCCCTCGAGCAGTTCCTGGGCAGCTCCGCGGGGCTATCGCCGGCGACCGTGACCCGTCTGACGGCCCAGTGGCAGGCCGACCACTCCGCGTTCGGCGAGCGCGATCTGTCGGGCAGCGACTACGTCTACGTCTGGGCCGACGGCATCCATCTGCGCATACGCCTGCGAGAGGCGAAGTCGTGCGTCCTGGTGCTGATGGGCGTGCGCGCGGACGGCACCAAAGAGCTGATCGCCATGGCCGACGGCTACCACGAATCCGCCGACTCCTGGGCCGACTTGCTGCGCGACTGCCAACGCCGCGGCATGCGTGCACCCGTCCTCGCGGTCGGCGACGGCGCCCTCGGCTTCTGGAAGGCCATCAGCGAGGTGTTCCCCGAAACCCGGCATCAAAGGTGCTGGGTTCACAAGATCGCCAACGTCACGAACACCCTGCCGAAGTCCGCGCAACCCGGCGCGAAGAAGGCCCTCAAGGAGATCTACAACGCCGAGGACCGCGACCACGCGCTGAAGGCCGTCACCGCGTTCGACAAGACGTACGGCGTGAAATGGCCCAAGGCCGTCAAGAAGATCATCGATGACGTGGACGAGTTGCTGTCGTTCTACGACTTCCCCGCCGAGCACTGGATCCACCTGCGGACCACGAATCCGATCGAGTCGACCTTCGCCACCGTCCGGCTGCGGACCAAGGTCACCCGGGGCGCCGGCAGCGCGGCGGCCGCCCTGGCCATGGTCTTCAAGCTCGTCGAGTCCGCCCAGACCCGCTGGCGGGCCGTGAACGCACCCCACCTCGTCGCCCTCGTCCGCGCCGGAGCCCGCTTCGAACGCGGCCACCTCGTCGAACGCCCGGAGAGCCACGCAGCCTGAACGACCTCAACTGACCCCCAGGCCGATGAGTTTTCCGGTTGACTGCAGTCTTCCTTGTGACATCCCGCCCGGCGGGCAGGAAGCCGGTGGATCCCGGTGTCATGGAGGAGGAGAGATGGAGGCCAGGATGAACACTCCGATTCGGCTGTACATGTCGATGTCCCTCGACGGCTATATCGCCGGCCCGGACGATCGGTCAGGCCAGGAGCTCGGACGCAACGGTGGGCGGCTCTTCAACTGGCTCGACGATCGGGAATCCGATGGGCCCAACGGACAGGTCTACCGCGAAGCGCTGGCAACCGGCGCAGTGATCTCCGGCCGTCGGACATTCGAACTCGCCGGGCGCTGGCAGGGCGACCATCACGACGGCGTGCCGATCTTCGTCCTCACCCACCACGTGGATGACGGGGACGTGCCACCAGGCCACGCGCGATTCGTCACCGATGTCGCGGACTGCGCCCGTCAGGCTCGCATGGCAGCCGGTGACCGGCCGGTCATGGTCCACGGAGCGGGAGCGGCCCAAGCCCTTCTCCGAGCCGGGCAGATCGACGAGATGGAGATCCATCTGGTCCAGGTCCTTCTCGGCAGCGGCCGACGGCTGTTCGACCATCTCGGTAGTGATCACATTGAACTCGACCTCGTCCGCCGGCTCGACGATCGAGACGTCACGCACCTCCGCTACCGGGTGCACCAACCCGAGAAGACCGCATGAAGACGCTCTTCGTGGCGTACCGCGTTACCGATCTGGACCGCTCGCTCGGTTTCTACACCGCGTTGGGCTACGTCGAGCTGGGCAGGGTCGAACCCGGTGACGGTGCTCGCCTTGCGATCCTGAAGTTCCCCGGCGAACCGGCGGCCTCGCTCGAACTGGTCGACCGCCCCGGCGACGGACGCATCGACGTGGGCAACGGTTTCGACCATCTCGCGATCCAGGTGGAAACACTCGCCACCGCCCTGGAGACACTGGCCGAATCCGGCCTGGAGCCGGAGCCTATCCAGTATCCAGGCGGCCCTCATGGCCCAAAGACGTCGTGGCTCACGGACCCGGACGGCTACCGGATCGAGCTGGTGGAATGGCCGTCCGGACATCCCGACGGCATCACCGCAGCAGACTTCTCCTGAGACAGCCAACGTGAGTGGAGTGACGAAGCACCTGTCGATGCGGCCGCGGCGCAACGCGCAGCGGCAGCTCCACCTCACCCACAGCTCTTGACGATTACTCCGCGCGGCGGGAGACGACGGTGCCGTTCCCGGTGACACACACCGGGGACGGCCCCTTGTTCGTTCGTTCAGGAAGCCCGGATCGCCTGGTCGATCTCCGCGCCGGTACGGGCCACGACGACGGGCCATTCGTCCTTGAGGGAGGCGGGCAGAAGCTCGCGGTCCTCGTCCCGCTGAATCATGGTCGGCCCCCCGGCACGACGAGCACGGCATCCAGTTGGCGCAGCAGGACGGCGAGGAGGTCCATGATCCCGTCCCCTCCGAAGCGGTTGAAGGTGATGCCGGTCGGGCTGTTGAAGTACACGCCCGCCTCCTCCCCCTCCGCCGTACTCACCAGCAGGAAGTACGTCTCGGGGTCCCGCGACACCGCATAGGGGTCGAGGACCTCGTGCGCGGCACTCATGTCCAGCGGTGCCGGCTCACCGTTCTCGAACCGGCACACGAAGATGTCAAAACTCATGGAGTCTTTTCTAACCTCAGGTTGAGGCGTGGTGAAGGACGACGACGGCCTTCACAATGTGGTGATCCGGTTGATGCCGCAGCGGAGCTTCCGCAGAAGGCACCAGCCCTTCAGGGTGGCCATGGCCTGTTCGCCGAGACAGCGGATCTTGGCTTGGGCGCTGTTGTGTCGCCGCTTCCAGCGTATGAGCCGACGGCCCCTGAACGGCACCCGGACGGGGCGCCCGGCGCCCTGGTAGGCCGCCCTGACCGCTGACTCTTCCGCTCAGACCGCGGAGGCTGTCGCGAAGATCGAGCGTGACCGGTGGCACGCGGAACTGCATCCCCAGCTCGACGACCAGGACATGATGACGGTCCAATTCACCAGGCCGGCCGCTCTCGGCTCGGTGGGCCGCGTGGAGTTGTCGATCCGGGACGACAGCGAGAACCACGGACACACTGGGCTGGCACGCCGAGCGAGGAGGAACTCGCCCGTGTGATCTGGAGCCCGCGCCGGTTCAGGAGCGGAATCGATGACGCTGACGAAGACGGCCGGAACGCCGGCTCGTTCTCCCTCGATCTGGAGCAGAGGCAGAAGGTCGCGATAGAGAGAACCATCGCCCCGCAGTGGTTCTCCCGGGGTAACCACGGTTGGAACATGCACTGGGTGAACAAGCCGGTGCGGTTGTGGGTGGTCTGCCACGTTGTAGGGCACTGACCGTGGCGCTCCAGTGTGGATGTGCTGCCCGAGCCGGACATCGCCAGCACCTTCGGGTGACCCAAGTCGAACCTTCGCACCAGGAACGCGGAAGGCCGCCCCGCTGACGACGGGGGCGGCCTTTGGCGCGTGTCGGCCGTCGTGTGACCGCGCTGGGCGGGTGCCACCGTATCCGGCAGCCGACGACCATCCACAGTCACCACCGTACGAGGCGGCACTGACAACGGGCGGCCGTTATCCAGGGCCGCGATCGACGGAAGTGTCACATGCTCGGGTGGGTGCAGGCCCGGCGTGGCGTACAGCTCAGTCGACCGCGGCCCGATCCTCGCGGTGCGGGTAGTACAGGGCGGTTGACGCATGCCTCGGGTACTCCCGGAACACAGCGTGATCCAGATGGGTACGGGCGTCGTCGATCGCCCGCTGGGCTTTCTCCAGGCTTCGGGCCGGCGCCCCCTCGTGTCCGGTCTTCGGGTAGGCGTTGTCGAGCAGCACGTGCAGGTGGAGGAGCTCGTCTCGCATCGCGGCCAAGCGTTCCCCGAGGGTGGCGTGCTCGAGCAGGGTGAGCCTCGGCTTCGTCATGATGATCCTTCAGTTCAGATGATGGGCCGGATGTACTTGTGCGCGGTGGTGCGGCAAGCCCGTGCCGTCATTGGCTTCAGGCTCCGCGCCTGATGGTCATGCGGTGCTCGTGAGCTGGGCGTCACCGATCTCCACCAGCTGGTCCAGGGCGGCCTGCACCTTCTCGATGTCCACCCCGGTGATGGCGACGAGCCGGTCGAGGGAGGTGAACACCTCCTCGGGGTAGTCGAGGTCATCAATGAGGTGGTGGACGAGCGCCAAGTCCGCAGGTTCGGTGTACGCGAAGTGACGCATCCGCCGCAGGCGTGCCAGGACAGGCTTCGGGACCGTCAGGGTGTCCTCGGGCAGAGGGAAGACTTCGGGCATGCTCCAGACGCCGTCCTGATGGGCCACCAGACCGAGGTCCAGCATCGTCTGGGCGAGCCCGCGGATGGTGGTCGGGATGCGCATCCCGGCAGTGGTCCCCCTGGGAACTCCGATGGGTGTGGTATTTCAACTTCCGTACCGTGCAGGCAGGGCGCCAAGTCAAGCGGCGCCGCCAATGCCGACTGGGATGCCGACGAGGTGGGCGGAGGGCTCAGCCGACTTGGGCCCGGTCCTCGCGGTGCGGGTAGTACGTGGTGGTCGCAGCCTGCTCCGGGTGTTCCCAGTAGAGGGCGTTCTCGAGGTCGCTGCGGGCGTCGTCGATGGACTTGAGGGCCTTCTCTGCCTTTCGTGCCGGCGCGGCTTCCGGGCCGGACTGCGGGTAGGCGTTGGCGAGCTCGACGTACAGGGTGGTGAGCTCGTCCCGGATCCCCGCCAGGCGGGCCCCGATGGAAGCGTGCTCTTCCACGGTCAGCTTCGGCTTCTTCGTCACGATGTCGATCCTCGTCTCTCGAGGCGCGCCCACTCCCGGCTGGAACGGCTGTCACCTGTCAAGGGATGAAAAGGAAGTCGGTTACCCAGAAACGCTGGGACAGGTCTCAAACGACCTGGCCTCCCGGCCTGTGTCGGCGGGCGGCGTGTACGTCGGCTGCCTCCAGGCCGGACGACGTGCGGCAGAACGCGCTGGCCTCCGCACCACAAGACGGGCAGGGCGTTTTAGTTTGCAGAGCGTGGTCGAGGCGGCGGTACCGGGTGCCGTGCAGCTTTGATGCCACATTGCCCGAATTCGGCATGACGCACGGGCTTGCCGGTGGCGCCTCGCAATGCGGGCACGCGAGCTCGAGCGCAGCTTTCGTGCGCTTCTCCTGCATGCGGCACTGTTCGGCAGCCCACTCCTCGGCCTCAGCTTCTTGCTCGGCCTTTTCCTGCGCCTCCGCCTGTTGGATCCGGTCGTACGTCTCCGGGTGGCTCGGGCAGGGGTAGCGGTGCGCAACCAGGTTGAACCGGCAGGGGTTCCCGGACTTCGTCGCCGCTCCGCACCGGTTCTCGTTACTTTGGGGCCCGTGGTGGACACACGGCTCGTCGCGGATGGGGATCCGGCACGGAATCCCCGTCTGCGTATCGGTGCTCAGACACAGGTGCGGATTCACCGCTGTCCTGGCTTGCGCGGCAAGGTCCTCAGCGAAGTCAGGCCACTCCTCGGCGCGGGCCATGTACTCAAACCACGCGGGGGCCGCCGTAACGGTCAGCATTCCTGCCCCGTCAACACGGAACTGGGGCGTAGGGATCGGCACTGAGGGCACAGTTACGCCCTCCGTTGATTCGGTCACGGAAGGTAACTTACACAGCCTGGCACTCCTTGCAGAGCTCGTTGCCGTAAATCCGCCGGCCGCATCCACCGCAGTCCTCGATGTCGTCGTCTGAAGGCTCCGGGGGCCATCCGTCGCTGGCCTCCCCGGGCGACTTCTGGGCCTGCTGGGGGACATCAGCGTGCGCGACGGCGGCGGCGTGCTGGGGAACGACTACCTCCCGGACCGGCACCAGCATCATGTCCGCCTGCCACATGACCTTGCTGAAGAACGTCTCCCCGATCGCAGAAAGCGGCAGGCTCCACGGCCGGCCGAACGACTTGATCTCCCACCCATTCGCACGAGCACGGTCGGCAGCGGCACTAATGCGCCCGACCGTGCTGTTCGCGGCCTGCCGCTTGTTGACGCCGCCACGCTGGTAGTACGCCGCCGAGTCCTTCGTCGCCCGGTAGATGAAGTTGAAGACCTGGCCGAGGCTGAACGTCGCCAAGGCGTCCTTCAGGGCAGCGAGGGTGCCGTCACCCTGCTTCATCTCGAGGTGGTGTTCACCCAGCTTCATGTCGAGGTAAGTCGACGCGTAGGACAGCGTCAGCTCATTCCACAGGTCACGCCACTGATCGTGCCACTGGGAAGGCCACGGTCCCTCTCGGAAGGTCTGGTTCAGCGTGTGGAGGAGATGCGGAGACCGAGCCCTCAGCTGCTCTTCGGGGCCGTACAGGTAGTAGCTGACCTGCCCGAGGTAGTGCGAGCCGTCCGGAGCGTCGTCCTTCCACACGAATGCGTCCTGGTGCGAGTCAGGATGAACTCTCACCGTCCGCGGCTCGGCATGAAGGAGACGCCGCTCCAAGTCGCACAGGATGTTCTCCGGGGCCCACCGACGGTCCTTCGGCCAGATGCTCGTCGGCGTGGTCAGGCCGGCGTCCTCGACCGCGGGGTCGCCGAACATGGCGTGCAGGGCGACCGCCTGGAACAGGGAAAGGCTGTCGACGGCGAGGGGGTCCGTGCTGTGGATCGGGAAGCGGGCGAGAAGTACCTCCCGGCGCTGCTGCGCGGCCTTCCGCTCTGCCTCCGCTCGCTCCTGCTGGGCAAGGAGCTGGCAGGAGCTGCAGACGATGTTGCCCTGCCGGACCAAGGACGCGAACTCGGTCCGATGCGCCACCTCCGTGAAACCGCCGCACTCGGTGCACGCGATGTCGACGATGAACGCGGTGCCGCCGGACTGCACGATCCTCGTCAGTTCCTGGGCTTTGAGCCCGAATGCGGCCCGGACTTCGGTGACGGTCTGCACCCACGTCTCACCGTCCTCGGCCAAGAGCCAGTACGCCTCGAGCGCAGCTACCTCGCCAGGAACGTCCGTGTAGTGCTCAAGCCCGATACGCGCCATGTTCCCCCCAGGTTGTCGGCACCTCATGATCCCACGCAGATGTGGTCGTCAGGCACAAAGTGCGGAGCCCCCACCAAGACCAGCCAGGGCAGCGCGCATCACCTGCACGGCGGTGTTCTCCGCGCGAGCGGAGGTGGGGCGACCGATCTTCTCTCGCCAGCGATGAGTGATCACGATCAGTCCCCCGGTGAAAGGCACGCCAACGTCCCTACGAGCTCGTAACACGATCATGAGCAGGCTTTCTTGAGGCGTCGGTAGCAGATGAGGCTGCAGGCGAGGGAGACGAAGGGGTCGTGGAGTTCGGTTCGGCGTTCCCAGCGGACTGCGAGGCGTTTGAAGTGGTGGAGCAGGGCGAAGGTTTGCTCGACGACGTAGCGGAGTTTGCCCAGGCCCTTGATGTTCGGGCGGCCCTTGTGGGAGATGACGGGCAGGATCCGGCGCTTGCGCAGCGCGTCGCGGTTCGGGTTGGAGTCGTAGCCCTTGTCGCCGAGCAGGGCTTCGGGCCTTCGGCGGGGCCGGCCGGGGCGGCCCGCGACGGGCGGGATCCCGTCGACCAGGGCGAGGATCTGGGTGACGTCGTTGACGTTGGCCGCAGTGGTGATGACTTTGAGTGGGGTGGCCGCGTCCGTCGCAGATCAGGTGGTGTTTGCTGCCCGTTTTCCGCCGGTCGACCGGCGACGGACCGGTGTCGGGTCCCCCTTTTTTTGCGCGGACGTGGGAACCGTCCACGCACGCACGTGACCAGTCGAGTTCGCCGGCCGCGTTCAGTTCGGCGAGCAGGATCCGGTGCAGTTGGTCGAAGACCCCTGCCTTCTGCCACCGGTCCAGACGTCGCCAGCAGGTCTGCCCCGAACCGAACCCCAGCGCCAGAGGCAGGAGTTACCAGGCTATGTCGTTGTAGAGGACGAACAGGATGCCCTGGAGACACAGCCGGTCCGACACCGGCCGAGGCCCCGGCGACCGATCCGGCCACGGGGGCAACAACGGCTCGATCAACGCCCACAACTCATCGTCCACGATCCACGGTCGAGTACCCACACCCTCACGAACAGCCGAATCATCACACCGGTCACGGCCAACCAGCACGTAGGGTGCCGTAGCGGGCGGCGTCGGTGAGCCACCGGCCCAGCCCTTGTCCGGTCGCTGGCAGGTTGAGGACGAGGATGCGGCTGGCCAGGTCGTCGACGATGACGCCGAAGGCATCCCACAACTCGCGCCGAGCCTCGGCCCCTGCTTTGAGGGGCATTCCGCGTGTCATGGCCAGGGCTCGCAGGACCCGTGTCGGCAGCGAGCCGCGGCCGGGTTGAGGGCTTTGGTGTCTCCTGTGGTGGCGTTGGCCGGTGAGGGCAGTTGTTCCGGCGGGGCCGAGCCAGCCGCCCGGCCGGCTTCAGGCGCCGGATGTTCAGGCCCTGGCCGGTGAGGAGCGCAACATACGCCGTGATCGCCGGTTGGCCAAACCGGCGATGGTGAGGACCATTGAGTGTGTCCGCGTCCGGCTCTGCCTGGAGCTGTGGACAGCGCCGAACACCCCTCGACAGCCACGCATGGTCCTGTCTAAAAGGCTCGTGAAGATCTTGGGTTCTGGCCCCGCCGCGTGCGCGGTGGGGCCAGACTCTTTCTCGTGGTGATGGGGGAATGGGCCGGGGAGACGGTCGGGCCGGATGTGTGGGAAACCTGCCGGGAGTTGATCCCGGCAGGGGGTG
>NZ_JAGGOK010000117.1 GCF_018614615.1 Streptomyces sp. ISL-100
GCACTTTCGATACACGCCCTAGGACCGGTGACGGATGCAGGTATGTGAGCGCGCGCTTACCTACGTGCCAGTAACTCCAAGCCGCGGCGATATACCCGGCGGACGTGGCTGCCGGGCGTCGGGACGAGGGGCTCGCCATCTATGGGGGCGATGCGGGAAGAGGCAGGCGCGGCAGCGGTCGCAGGGCCCGCTGGCGAGCTCTAGCGTGGAAGGAGGGGTCCGTTCGCTGGCTGAGAGGAGTGGTCGCCATGGCAGGCCGGAGCCGAAGCGAGGTCGAGTCGGAGATCAAGGAGACGCTGGGTCTCGTTCCGCATTTCTTCTCCCGGATCCCCGATGACCTGCTGGACTACGAGTGGGAGATCTTCAAGAAGATCGAGCTCGGTGAGACGCTCATTCCGAACAAGTACAAGGAACTGATCGGGATCGCGTTGCATTCGGAGACGAAGTGTCGCTACTGCACGCTCTTCCACACGGAGGCCGCGAAGCTGTTCGGGGCCACCGACGAGGAGATCCAGGAAGCCGTCCACTACGCGAAGAACAGCCTCGGCTGGAGCGCATACCTCAACGGTATCCGTGAGGACTACGACGACTTCGCGCAGGAACTCGGGCAGATCAAGGACTACTTGGCATCGAAGGGCTGAGATCATGCACCTCGAGTGGGCCCGGCCGGGTGTCCTGAGTGCGACTGCTCACGCGTTCGAGTTCGCCGCGCTGGTGGCCGCCGCACGATTCGTGGCCGAGTCCGCTCCGCCCGAAATCCCCACGGAGGCGTTGGAACAGCTCCGGCAGATTCTCCACGACTACGACACACAGGCGCTGCGTCTGCGTGAAGCGGCATCCCCTGCGGACGGCGCCTAAGCGCAGGCGCATCCGATGCAACAAGCGCCGTTGCACGGGATGCACGCGTCCTCCGGTCAGGCGTTCGGCAGGATCTTCTCTGCGATCAGCAGGGCGTAGCCGAGGGTGCCGTCCGCCACGGCGGCGCGGGCAGCGGCGAGGACGGCTGGGGCCGCCTCCAGGTCCACGCTGGCGTCGGTGAGCTTGGCCGCAGCGGTCATGCGCAGCAGGTTCAGCCTCGCCTCGATCTGGTCGATCATGCGGGTCATAGCCGCATCGTGGCGTTCGGTGCGGACGGTGCGCAGCCCGGCGGCGGCCAGGATCCGTTCGTACTCGGGCGAGCGGGCGGGCGTCGGCGATGCAGGCGATCCGCGCGGCCAGGCCGGTCAGCTCGGGCGGGAGCCGGTCGGGGGTGGCGGTGACGTCGGTGATGCCGACCCGTCCACCGGGACGCAGGACACGGGAGAACTCAACTGCGGCCTGGGCCTTGTCGGGGAAGGTGCACAGGGCGCACTCGCACACCACCGCGTCGAACACGCCGCCCGGGTAGGGCAGGCGCTCGGCATCCCCGGTGGTGAACACCGCCCGCTCTCCGAGTCCCGCGGCCGCGGCGGCTCCTTGGGCCAGGGCGGTGTTGGCCGGTGAGTAGTCCACCCCGCCCACCCGTACGCCGTAGACGTCGGCGAGGAGAAGGGCGGTGGTGCCGCGGCCCGAGGCCACATCGAGAACGCGGCAGTCCTCCGCCAGGCGGAGACCGTCGGCGAGGCGGCGGGTCAGGGCGGTGCCGCCCGGGTGGTAGGCGTCGCCCAGCAGCAGGGCGACCACATCGGACGAGTACGCGGCGGCGCAGCAGGCTTTGAGTTCATCGCCGGTCGCGACGGGTGGGCGGGCGTTCTGGTCGGTCATCGTGCGCCCTCCTCGGCGGTCGGCTGGGGCTCTGTGCTGCGGGCGGTCTTGGAGCCGTAGGGGGTGTCGGTGAGGACGGGCGCGAGGGGCAGCGCGTTGGGCACCACGTCGGCGACGGGAACGCCGGACATCTGCGCGCGGACCTGTTCGCGGTAGCCGACGGAGTTGTAGGCGCAGAAGGGGATGAGGCGTCCGTCAGGGGTGATCTCCTCGACGCAGCACTTCATCAGCTGCTTGACGTTGAGGGTGTAGGAGTCCTGGAAGTCCTGTACGACGATCATGAATGCCTTGTCGTTGAGGTCCTTCACCGCATGCGGGAGGTCGATGCCGCAGGAGTCCGCGCAATCGAGTCCTTCGGCGGTGGCCCGTAGCTTCTCCTGGGTCGTTTCCGTGCCCATGAAGGCGGAGGCAGACCACAGCTTCTCCAGCGCCTCGCGGATTCCGGTGTCGGGCATGACGCGGTTGGTGACGTAGTCGAGGTAGTCATCGACCTGCAGCAGCCGGGGAATGGGCACGACGGTCCGGCTGCCCGGCTCGCCGTCCACCAGCAGATAGGTGATGGAGCGGCAGGTCGGGAAGCAGCAGGGGACGGGGAAGAAGTCGCCCTTCTTGAACCACTGCGGCCGCTGTTCATTGATGAGCTTGATGACATCGGGGTTGGTGAGCCGGTTCAGCGGGTCGAACTCCACATGCCGACCGGAGTGGGTGACGGGCTGGAAAGCCACCGACCGTACGGCCGGGTGGTCGATGCCGAACTCGACGATGTCTCCGAGCTCGTGCTCGTTCAGCCCCCGCTCGACAGCCGCGACCAAAGTGACGCTCAGCCCAGCAGACGCGCAGTTGTCCAGTGCCCGCTGTTTGAACGTACGCAGGTCACGGCCCCGGATCTCCCGGTGGGTGCGCTCGTCGAAGCCGTCGAACTGCAGGTAGATGTTCACCGACCTGCCGGGCAGCTGGTTGCGTTTGCCCAGCTCGGCGACGAAGCGTTGGTCGGTGGCGAGACGGATGCCGTTGGTATTGAGGGTGACGTTCTTGATCGGCCGGTTCAGCGCGAGGTCGATGAAGTCCAGGATGTGCTTGTGGATGGTGGGCTCGCCGCCGGAGAACATCACCACCTCCGCCTCGCCCTCGGAGGCCACGAAGACGTCGAGCATCCGTGCGCACTGCTCGTGGGTGATGGAGTAGCCGTCGCTGTGGTGGCCGGAGTCGGCGAAGCAGATCGGGCAGTCCAGGTTGCAGCCGGTGTTGACCTCAATGATCCCCAGGCAGGCGTGCTGCTTGTGCTCGGGACACAGCCCGCAGTCGGACGGGCAGCCGTCCTTCACCTCGGTCTGGAAGGTGAGGGGGATGGTGCCGGGCTTGTTGAACCGGGCCGAGGAGACGTACTCCTCGGCGTCCCCGTATACCAGCGCCTCGAACTCACCGTGCTCCTTGCAGCGTTTGCGCAGATAGACCTTGCCCTGGCGGATGTTGACCTGGGCGTCGACGGGCGTCTTGCACATCGGGCAGATCGACTTGGTGAACTCCACGAACACCTCGTCGCGGTCCACCTTGCGCCGCGGCGCGGGGGCTTGGGTCATCTCGGCTCCTCCACTCGAAAGGAACCCGGGCCGTGAACCCGGGCCGGCGGTCACCGCGCTGCAACACGGCGGTATGGGCAGACGCTGGCAGAGCAGCCGTCCACCGGGCGTCATCAGCGTCATCAACGGGGTGGGACGTCCTCGACGGTCGAGCTGTGCAGCCGCCGCTGGTCCGCGGCGCTGGACGGCCGAGTGACGTACGGCCGGCAGCCCTCCTGCCCTGAACCACGGCTGCGGTGGGCCCGGCATCGCAGGGCATGGACGACAGCGACGACAGCGATAAGCACCATCAGGGCGCCGACGGTGATCAGCAAGGGACTGCCTCGCGCGCCGCCGACGGTGACGGCCGCACCGCCGGCCACGAGCAGCGGGCCCCCGCAGGACAGCACCAACGGCGGACGGCATGCCGCGCAGGCCGGAGCGTTCACCGGATGCGGGCATCAGGATCGGCCTCCTCTATCCCGGGCGGGGATTGTACGGGCGCAGCGGTCTCGTCCTGCTCGGTGCCCCTGCTCGGGACGGCCCGCTGGGCAGGCGCGGCAGGAGCCTTGCGGGCCCCGTGCAGCAGCAGCCCCGCGTAGAGCAGGGTCAAGGCGTCCTGGGTGAGGACGAACCAGCTCAGCCGCTGGGACAGGTAGAGGCCGAAGCAGCCGCAGTTGGTTACGGTGAGCCCGCGTGCGTACGCCTGTACGGCAAGGAGCGACCACATCACCGCCACGGCCGTGTACACCCATACCGGGGCAAGCGTCTTCGAGCGCGGGCGGGCCAGGAACCAGACCCCGCACACCAGCTCGCCCGCGATCAGTGCCACGGCGAGCGCGGTCGCGGCGGCGCCGTCGACGAGCCCGTAGGCGGCCAGAATCCCGGGCATGTGTCCGAAAGAGGCGAGCTGGCCGACCGCCATCGCCGTGTACACCGCACCCAGCACGATCCGCAGCACCATGATCTGAACGTAAGCCGAGCTGGAAGCCGAGAACTGTAAGCGCGCTCACCGAACCGGCAGCTCGTGCGCGAGAACATCAGCAGCACGGGACCCGTCTTCGACGAGTGCGTATCACGCGGATCCCGTGTGGTCAGGGGTGATGCCCGGTGAATGCTCAGCAGAAGCCCAAGCCGGATCGTCGGCAGGTCATCAAAGGCGCCGGCGTGATCGGGGGAGTCGTCGTCCTGCTCGTGGGCGGAGGCGTCCTGGGCTGGCAGGCCATCTCCGACCGCCCGTCCGAGACGGTGCCGGCCGTGCAGCCGGGCCAGGATCCGTCGCTGGAGACGTTGGCCGGTGCTGCGGTCTCCGGCGGACCGGGCAAGGACGGGATCCCCTCTGTCGACCGGCCCCGGTTCGTCGCGGCGCGCGACGCGGACTTCCTCGAAGGTGACGAGCCGGTGTTCGGTCTGGAGTACCGCGGTGAGGTACGGGCCTATCCGCAGCAGGTGCTGGTGTGGCACGAGATCGTCAACGACACCGTGGCCGGTGAGCCGCTGGCGGTCACCTACTGCCCACTCACCGGCACGGTGATCGGCTTCGCCGCCCCGCCTGGCACACCGGAGCTGACGTTCGGCACCACCGGCAAGCTCGTCAACTCCAACCTGCTGATGTACGACCGGCAGACCGGCTCCGAGTGGCCCCAGCTGCTCGGCCAAGCGGTCAGCGGCCCGCTCAAGGGCACCCGGCTGGACACCGTCCCCCTGGTGTGGACCACCTGGAAGGAGTGGCGGGCCGCGCATCCGGACACCGAGGTGTTGTCCACCGACACCGGTGCCCTGCGCAGTTACGGCAGCGATCCCTACGGCTCCTATCCGGACCGCCGTGGCTACTACGTCAAGGGCCGCCCGTTCTTCCCCGTGCTCGCCTCGAGCGACCGCTTCCCCGACAAGGACGTTGTGATCGGCGTACGGGTCGGGCAGGAGCGACTGGCGATCCACAAGGATCTCGTCCGCAAGGCCCGGACTGTGCACGCCGAAGTCGCGGGCTCGCAGCTCGAAGCGCGTTGGGACGACCGGCTCGACACCGCCCGAGTTTTCCAGCGCGTCGGCGACAAGTGGGAGCCCGCCGACTTCCTCGACTCCATGTGGTTCGCCTGGTACGCGTTCTACCCGAACACCCAGGTCCGGCAATGAGCAGGCTCTTGACCGCGCTCGCCAGGGCAGGCGATGCATGGGACGCCACCCTCGCCGCCACCGTGGCCACTCCTCGCCGGGCGCGCGCCGCTCTCGCCGTGCGCCGTCACCGGCGGATTGCACTGGCGGCAGCGGCGTTGGTGCTGGTGCTGGTGGGGTATCTGTTCTCCATCGGTGATCTCGCGGTGTCGGCCTCCGGCCGGTTCACCGGCGTGCCCGTGTTCCAGTCCGCCCCTGGGCAGCTCTTCCATGCGCGGGGGCCGTATCTGTTCGAGCCGGTGCTCGCGCTCCATCCGACCGCGCATGTGGCGGTGTTCCTCAGTCCGGTCAACCTGCTGCTCGGCACGGTCGTCGCCGCGCTCGTCGGCTGCAACATCGCGGTCGCCGGGCTGGCGGCACGGCAGGCGGCCTCCTGCCGACGCACCAGATACGCGCGGCTGCTCGGCGTCCTCCCGGCGTTCCTGCTCGGCTTCGCCTGCTGCGTACCGACCTTCCTGCTCGTCCTCGGCGCCGGCACCGCCGCGGCACTCCTGCCGGTGCTGATCCCGCTGCGCCCGGTGTTCTATCCGCTCACGCTGGTGCTGCTGATCGGCACGCTGGTGTGGGGTGCGTCCCGGCTGGGCACGACCCCCGTCACCGTCCAGGCCGGGGAATCACCCACCGCCCAGCGGGGCAGCGATCGTCCGGAGCGATAGGTGCCGGGGGCAGTCCTTTCCGGGGATCAATCGCGTGCGCGTGGTGGGGGCAGCCAGCAGAACACCGCACACCGCAGCGCCCGGACCAGCCGGTCGCCTACGCGATCGCGCAGCGACGCGGGGCCGACACCGGAGGGCTCGGTCGGGCCCGCGGGCAGATCGTCCAGCAGTGGGCTCAGCTCGTCCTGCGAGCGGGCCCTCATGGCCCGCCCGGCGCGGTCCTCGAATTCCGGCTCGTCCAACCGGCCCTCGGCGTAGGCCGTCTTGAGGCGTTCGAGGGCCTGTTCCCGTTCGGCGTGTCCGATGCGCAGTGACGGCATGGCGGGCCTCCTCTTGCTTGCTTCCAGGATATTGCGCTGCGGAACGGCACTGCTCTTCCGTGAGCGCGCTCACGTTCCGGCCACGGGCGACCGCCTACCGTGAGCGCAAACGCCTCCCGCGCCCGAAGAAAGGCCGGCCGTCGTGCCCGTATCCGACCCCACCGACAGCCGCGCCGCGACCAACGCCCTGCTCGGGCCACTGAAACAGGACCGCTGGAGACCTCACGCCATCGCCCGTTTCCTGTGGCAGGCCGCGGACCGGTCGGTACGCCAGGCGGCCCGCCGTCCCCGGGCACTCGCACAGATCACCGCCCTGCACGGCCTGCTGCTCACCCTCACCCAAACCCGCAAGGGGCAAAGATGGGTGGCGACCAGCTGGACTCTGGGTACCCTCCACCTGGGCCTGCTGGAGCACCGCGACCGGCTCTCGCCGGCCGATACGCTCACCCTGCTGCGCGGCAACCTCCCCGCCACGATCGTGGGGCCGAGTCGCGTCTCGGGCGTGCTGGCGATCGCCTCAGACCTCGCCGACGGCCGCCTGGCCCGCCGCCAGGCCACCGTGTCCCCGTTCGGCGACTACGCCGACTCCTTCGCCGACGCCGCGTTCTGGACCTGGCTCGTCCTGCGGCACGAACCCAGCCGTGCGGTACGGGCGGCGGCGATCGCCGCGTGGGCGCTGCCGGTCGCCACGGTCACCGCCCTCGCCGTCAGCCGCGGCACGATGCCCGAGCGGCCCCGCCCCGCGCTGCTGCGCCCGGCTGCCGCGATGCAGGGGTTCGTCGCCGTGCGGCATCTCCTGCGCCGCTGACGGGCGGACGGGCGCGCCGGCGCGGGAGCGACGGTCAGCCGAGGGTGTCGAGGGCGGCGAGGATGTCGGCCGGTTCGGCGCGGGTGGTGTAGTCGGCGGCGACGAAGGCCCAGCGGATGGTGCCGTCGCGGTCGATGACGTAGGTGGCGGGCAGCGGCAGGGTGCGCGGGTGGCCGGCGTTGACGCGCTGGAGGTCGATGCCGAAACCTTCGTACACAGCGGCCAGATCGTCGGGCAGATCGAAGGCGAGGCCGTACTGCTTGGCAGTGTCGGAGCCGAGGTCGCTCAGGACGTCGAAGGCGAGTGCGTGCTTCTCGGCCAGCGACAGGGACTCGTCGGGGATCTGCGGGGAGAGGGCCACCAGTCGGGCGGCGATGGCGTCATGGTGCTGCTGGAGCGAGCGCAGGGCGATGTTGCAGTAGGGGCACCAGGAGCCGCGGTAGAAGGTCAGCACGACCGGGCCGCCGGCCAGCAGCTCGCGCAGAGCGACGGTCTCCCCGCTCGCCGAGGGCAGGCTGAAGCCGGGGGCGGTGGCGCCCACGGACAGCGCGCGGTCGGCCTGGCCGGGAGTCGGCCAGCTCCCGGCCGGCCCGGTCCATGACCGCCCGGATGTCGGCGGGAATCTGCTGCTGCCGGCTGTCGTAGAAGGTGCGGAGTTCGGCGTTGAGGCTCATCGGGATGGTTTCTGACACATAGATCGATCTTGGAACGACTGTTGCAAGATAGAGGTTCGCGTGCACTCGAAGTGCCGGATCCGCGACTTCGTGAGCACCGGTTCCAGCGGAGGCGCCGGAATTCGGACGCAGTGAGCAGCGACGGCGTCGGTGGAGGTTGAGCAATCGGGCGTTCTCCGCGAGCAGGTAGGTGACAGCGAGTGAGGTATCAATGGTTGCGATGAACGCCGGTTTCGCTAACCGGGGTTCATCGGCTATGGAGAGGCGGCTGATGTGCCCGCAGCGCGCGGCGGTGTCAGTACAGGGAGCGGGACGGTGACGTTTTCACAGGTCAGGCGCATAGGCTGCCCTTGATCGTCCCCGTGGGCGCCGGTCCTGATTCTCCGGGTGCCGGACACGCCGATCCCGGCCGTCACCAGAGCTTCCACCCCGCCGTCCGTGGTCCAGCAGTGGTGACGGACGGACGCACCGTCATCAGCCCCCCACCGGATTCCGACATGCCGGCGTCTGCCGCTGCCGCCGGCTCGGCCAGGTGCGCCGCTGGGTCCAACCGCCGGTAGCCGGGCGGCACCTGCGTGTTGAGAACCGTGTGGCGTTCTCCGAGGCCGCCGCCGAGAAGGTCGCCCAGAGCAGACGGGCGGGATGCCGCAAGGAGCATGTCGCGCCCTCTCCCGGTCGACGTCGATAGCAGAGGCTTGCGAGAGATCGGCACAGAGTGCTGGCGCGCGTCCCTGTCTGTGGTTTGTCGCACAGGTGTGGGGCTGGCGCAGTGGTGCGGGGAGCTGGGATGCTTCGGTCCGACAAAGCGACGGCGGAATGAGGAAGCCGGTGTGATTCCGGCACGGTACCGCCACTGTGTAGGGGGAGCGACTCCGCCGTAGCCACCGCCCCGTTCGGGTGGGAAGGCCGGGGAAGCGTCGATCCCGAGTCAGGAGACTCACGCCGTCGCACCTCGCCAACCGGGGCGGATTTCCCCGAGAGAGGACGGTGGCACCTCCATGTGCCCACGTGCTTATGTGAGCTTCCCGCCTCTGGCCGGCCGATGGGGCCGGGCGCGACGGCTTGTGACTCCGGCGATGCCATAGGGCGGCTGAACGCCCTTTTCATGGCCCGGCTTTCGAGCCGTTTCCCTGCCGACCGCATCCCGCGGTCCCCCTCTTCCTACGTGCCGGTTGCGCCGGCACGCTTCGACGCATGCCAGGAGCTTTCATGCCCGCACGACCAGCCAGATTCTTCCGCGGCCCGGCCGCCGCCGCGGCTCTGCTCGCCCTGGGGCTCACGCTCACCGCGTGCGGCGATGGCGACACCGCCAGGCCGACGGATTCCCGAGCCGCCGGCGACGGCTGCATCTCCGACTTCGACCCGGCCAAGGACTACTTCCCCGTCAAGTCCACCGTGCAGCACGCGAAGAACTTCACCCTCCGGTACGAGAAGAGCTACCAGGTCCTGACAGTCAAGGAGCCCTACCCCAAGGGCAAGCCCGAGTCGTACGTGCTGGTCAAGTGCGGGGCGCCGAAGCCGAAGCTGGCGGGTGACCTGGCCAGGGCCCAGCAGATCACCACTCCGGTCAAGAGCTTGTACTCAGCCTCGACCACCCACCTGCCGCTGCTGACCGAGACCGGCACCCTGGATGTCCTGACCGGGGTGGCGAACGGCGCGTTCGTCAGCTCGGCCGAGGTCCGCGAGCGAGTGAAGTCGGGCAAGGTCGCCGAGTACGCCAAGGACAACGTCCTCAATGCCGAGAAGGTCATCGGGTCGAAGCCCGACGTACTGATGACTCAGGGCACCGACGACCCGCAGTACCCGAAGCTGCGTCAGGCGGGCATCGCCGTCGTCGCCAACGCCGAGTGGCTGGAGCCGAGCCCGCTCGGCCGCGCCGAGTGGGTCAAGGCGATGGCGGCGCTCACCGGGGCGGAGAAGCGCGCGGGCGAGGTGTTCGACACCGTCGAGAGCGACTACGGGAAGGTGGCCGCCAAGGCTGCCCAGGCCGTCTCGGCGGGCAAGCCGGTCAAGGTGCTGCCGGGCACCATGTACCAGGGCACGTGGAGCATGGCCTCCGGCGGCAGCTACGTCGGAAAGCTGATCAAGGACGCGGGCGGTACGTACCCCTGGGCCGGTGACAAGGGCACCGGCAACCTTCAGCTCAACTTCGAGGCCGTCTATGGCAAGGGCGGCGATGCGCCAGTCTGGCTGGTCGGGGAGCAGTGGAAGTCCACCGCCGACGCGGTCAAAGCCGATCGCCGCTACAGCAAGCTGACTGCCGTTGGAGCAGGCGAGGTCTGGTCGAACACCAAGGCCCTCGGACCTGGCGGCGGCAACGACTTCTACGAGCGCGGGGTGCTGCGTCCCGATCTGGTCCTCGCCGACCTGTTCGCACTCCTCCACCCGGACCAGGCCCAGGGCCACACCTTCACCTTCTACACGAAGGTGCCCAGGGCGTGATCACGCGAACAGCCGTCGCACCGGTCCCGGCCCCGGCCCCGGAACAGCCGGGGCCGCGGCCGGTACGCCGTCGACTCGTCGTCGTCGGCGTGCTGACAGTCGGTACGGCGGCGCTCTTCGTGCTCACGATCGCCTTCGGCTCCTACCAGGTGCCGGTCGGCGAAGTGGTGCGGGTCCTGTTCGGCGGCGCGGGGGCCGATCCCCGGTGGGCCGTGATCGTCGAGGAGGTGCGGCTGCCGCGCGCGCTGACGGCAACCGCGGTGGGCGCGGCCCTTGCCGTGGCCGGCGTGCAGATGCAGACGCTGTTCCGTAACGCGCTGGCCGATCCGTTCTCCCTCGGGGTCAGTTCGGGGGCCAGCATGGGTGTCGCCGCGGTGGTCGTCAGTACGGGCGGTGCGGCCGGGAGCTTCACGGGCGACCTGGCGGGACTGGGACGTTTGGGAGTGGTCCTGGCCGCGTCCATCGGTGCCGGGTGTGTGCTGGCGCTGGTGCTGCTGCTGTCGCGCTGGGTGCGTTCGGCGGTCACCCTGCTGGTCATCGGCGTGATGATCGGCTCGGCGGCCACGGCGATGGTCAGTGTGATGCTGGTGTACGCCCGGCCCGAGCGCGCCCAGCAGTTCGTGATGTGGGGCCTGGGCAGTTTCAGCGCCACCACCTGGCCCGACCTCGCGGTGATGCTTCCGGTGATCGGGGCGGGGCTGGCGGCGGCCCTGCTGACCACCAAGCGCCTGAACGCGCTGCTGCTCGGCGAGGACTACGCCCGCACCATGGGCCTGAACGTCCGGCGCAGCCGCGACCTCGCGCTGCTGGGCACCTCCCTGCTGGCCGGGGCTGCCACCGCGTTCTGCGGCCCGGTTGCGTTCCTCGGCCTTGCCGTACCGCATCTGACGCGCGTGGCTCTGGGGACCTCGGACCACCGGGTGCTGGTGCCCGCGTCGATGCTCGCCGGTGCGTTTCTGGCCCTGGCCTGCGCGCTGCTGAGCCAGCCGCCGGGCATGGACGCGGTGCTGCCGCTGAACGCGATCACCTCACTCTTCGGCGCCCCCGTCGTCATCGCTTTCCTGGTACGAAGCCGCCGCGGACTCCAAGGGGTGACGTCATGACGGACCTGACAACCGACACGGCTGCGGAACCGGCAACGGCCGTGACCGTGTTGACCGGTCCGGGAGGCGCGGCCACTTCGCCGTGCACCGCACCCGGCCGCGGGGGCCTCAGGGCCGACGGTCTCACCGTCGGCTACCGCACCCGCGCCGGCTGGGGTCGCTCCACGCGCCGTGCCGTGCTGGAGGACCTGTGTCTGGAAGCCCGCGCCGGTGAACTGACCGTGCTGCTCGGTCCCAACGGCGCGGGCAAGTCCACCCTGTTGCGCACCCTGTGCGGGCTGCTGCCGTCGCTGGCCGGTGGCGTACGCATCGGCGGCCGCAGCATCGCCGAGGAGCCGCCCGCGGCCCTGGCCCGGCGGCTGGCCGTCGTCCTCACCGACCGCGTCGACGCGGGGCTGCTGTCGGCCAGGGAACTGGTGGCGCTGGGCCGCCACCCCCACACCGGTTTCACCGGGCGCCTCACGCCCGCCGACCACGCAGCGGTCCAGTGGGCCCTGGAAGCGGTGAACGCTGTGCACCTCGCCGAGCGGCCGGCCGCCGAACTGTCCGACGGCGAACGCCAGCGGGTGCTCGCCGCGCGGGCGCTCGCCCAGGAGCCGGATGTCGTCCTGCTGGATGAGCCCACCGCCTTTCTGGATGTGCCCTCCCGGGTGGCACTGACCGTGCTGCTGCGCGACCTGGCCCGTGACAAGGGCCTCACGGTCGTGGTCACCGAGTCCGACAGCTTGGACGTGACGCCGTGATGGAGCACATTCATGCCCACCTACCCCGCGTGCTGAAGAAGGGCGCCTCGTGATCGATTCCGTATCCCAGAACAGCGCGAGCGCCGTCCCGAAAGCGGTCAGTCGTCAAAGAAATCCGGATCGACCGAGGTCATGAGGGCACCCAAACGCGCTGGCGATCGATACAGATCGCGCATGAGGACGCCCAGGGCCTCAAGGGCTCCGCGATTCGACGAATACACGGCCAACATCCCGGACTCGGAGTCGTACTCCAACTGGTCCGCCGCATGGGACAGATGCTCGGCAACAAGGAGTCGTGCGATGCCTTCCCATGTGTAGCCGTTCCCCTCCCGACCCGCCGCCTGGAGCACTGGCACCAGCGCGCTCCAGTCAGTGAGCCTTTTCAGCGTTGCCTCTCCAGGGTGAGGACTGCCTTGGCGATTGACGTCATTCGATTGGGGCTGCACCGCGATCTTCGGAAGATCCGCCAGGACTTCAGTCGTGCCATGCCGCGTTCGACGGGTGCGCGGGAGATGGCCAGTGCCCGGTTGACCGTTCGCTGAGTCGCGGACAGTACGCCGCCGGGCGGTCGTCTGCGTCCGGTGGTCACCCAGGGGCCTGCGTCCTGGTAGGCGCGGTCGGCATGGTCAAGGGCCGGACACCGCCCCGCCGCAGCAAACTCGACCCGTTCACCTGCAACAACGCTGGACGGAGGAGGAAGGCCGAGTGACCATCCTCGACCTCCACCGAGAGATCACCGGACGCAGCTGGCGCGGGCACTACTCCCTAGCGGTGGTTTGTTGACG
>NZ_JAGGOK010000118.1 GCF_018614615.1 Streptomyces sp. ISL-100
ACAAGGCGCCTCATGGCGCACTGCCAGCGGTCGCTGACCTGCACCGCGTCAGGCAGGGTCCGGCGGATTGCCTCGGCGTAGGTGGCCGAGCCGTCCCGGCACACGACTTCGATCCCCTTCTTCCCGCGCAGCCATGCCTCCAGGGTGGGAGCCTCGCGGTCGGGCAGGACGTCGACGCGTTCCCCGGTCTCGGCGTCGATGACGATCGTGGCATAGCGGTGGCGGCGGCGCAGGGCGAAGTCGTCGACCCCGACCACCCGCGGGATCCGCACCGTCGGTACGGGGATGCGCCGCAGCACCCGCAAGGCGGTGGCGAACGATACGGGTACGGCCAGCGACCGGGTGAGCCGGGCGGCCGCCCGGCCGCATAACTCCTTGACTACCGCCGAGACCTGGCCGCTCAGACGCGTGGTGCGGCGCTGAAGGCGCTCCAGCAGCCCAGGAACTTGCTCGCGGAAGGTCTGCCGCCGACAGCCCAGGACTGGGCAGACCAGACGTCGCACCTGGACGTTGACCACGACCCGGCGGCCATCCACCGGCACGTCCGCAACTGTCCGGCCGTGGTACCCGTGCACCTTCCCCGTCGGGATCCCACACATCGGGCAAGGAAAGGGAACATCCCGGGTCCGGGCCAAGACCCGGATCACCTCGCCGTCGTCCGCCACATCATCGATAACCAGCGCCGTGAGCCCTGAAAACACCGTTGCCACAAGGAAGTTGACATCTCGCATATGACGTCAACGACGGCCGTCACCACCGACTACGAAACAGAGCCGTTCTTTTTACAGTCCCGATCTTAGTGAGGGGCTGTCCGGCCGCAGGCCGGATGGCCCCTCTTGGCTATGTGGTGGCCGGGGTGAGGTGCCAGGTTCCGCCGGTGCGGGTGAGTCCGAGGTTGATCAGGCGGCGGAGGTTGAGGGCGGCGGCGCGGTTGTGGAGCCAGGTGTCGTTCTTGAGGACGCCTCGGTAGGGGAGTTTGCGGTTGCCGTGGTGGACGAGCCAGGCGACGGCGCGCTCCACCGGTGGTCTCCAGCGGCGGTAGTCGGCCTGCCAGTTGGGGTCGGTGGCGGCCTGGTAGCGGGCGGCTGCTTGGAGGTCGTGGTGCGGGCGGATGGTCAGGATGCGTCCGGCCTTGGCTTTGGTGCACTGCTCACGCAGGGGGCATCCGGTGCACAGATTCTTGAAGGCGGCCTTGCGCTGGTGGTGTCGGCCACCGGGCTCGGACAGGCCGACAGTGTGTCCGGCGGGGCAGGTCACGGTGGCAGCGGTGGTGTCGATGGTGAAGTCGTCGAGGGTGAAGCCGCCGGGGACGGCCGGCCGCAGCGGGGCGGGTTTGAGGAACAGCCGGTGTCCGGCCTCGTTCAGGGCCTGGCGGGCGTCGCCGGTGGAGTAGGCGGTGTCACCGAAGGCGTCCACCGGGGTGTCCTCATCGGCGAGCAGGTCCAGGCCGACGGCGGCCTCGTGGTGCTCGGGCCCGGCGCCGGGCCGCAGGGCGACGGCGGTATATAAGCCGGTCTCGGGTTCGAGGGCGAGGTGGGCCTTGAAGCCGTCCTGCTGGTGGCTGCGGGTCTTGTGGACGTGCCGGGCTTCGGGATCGACGGTGGAGACCATCCTGTCGTGGGCGGTGCCCCGGGTGATGCGCCAGCGCCCATCGCGTCCGTCGGAGTCCTCGGCCGGCTCCACGTCCTGGCCCGCGACCAGGGCCAGGATGCCCACCGCGTTGGCGGCCTTCTCGCCCAGTTGCTGTTCGGGCAGGTGGCCCAGTAACCGCAGCGCGTCGCCGACCAGGGCGTCGACCAGGTCCGCTCTGGCCTGTTCGTCGTTCCAGGCGATACGGGGCTTGCCCGGGTCGGCGTAGTCATGGGCGGTGCACTGCACGGCCGCCACGGCGGCGGCACCGGGGACCTCGCGGATCACCGCGCGGACGGCGGCGATGATCTGGGTGACGGTGTCCTGGGTGGCCACCGCATCGTCCAGCACGGTGGAGTCCAGAGCCCGGCGGTGCTTGCCCTTGAGGACACCGGTGGCCTTCACGACCTCCCGCACGGCCTCGAAGACCCGGTTCGGCCGGGAAGAGCGGGCCAGGCGGCGGCGGAAGTAGGCCAGCAGCGACGGGTCGAACGCCATGTCATGCAGTCCAAGCCCACAAGCGGCCTTCCACCGCAGGTCGCACCGCAGTTCCTGGACCGTCTCAAAGTCCGACAGCCCGTGCAGGGCCTGCAGCGTGATCGCCGAGGCCAGGATCTGCGGCGGCATGCTCGGCCGCCCGTTCGCCGAGGGGTACATGTCCGCGAACATCTCCGCCGGGAACAACGCGCCGCGATGCTCCGCAAGAAACGCGAACACACTCCCTGCCGGGATCAACTCCCGGCAGGTCTCCCACACATCCGGCCCGACGGTCTCGCCGACCCACTCGCCCATCGCCACAAGACGAGTTAGGCCCTACCGCTCACGCGGCAGGGCCAAAACCCAAGATCTTCATGAGTCTTCTAGGGCGACATCACCAGAGCACGGGCATCCGCTCCGGGATCCGCTTCATGAACCCGGTGCGCCACACGAGTTGCTCGATCGGCACGGCGAGGTCGAGGCCGGGCAGCCGGTCGAGGAGTACCTCGATGGCGATCTGTGCGTGCCGCTTGCCGAGGGCGGTGGCGGGGCAGTAGTGGCCCCCTCCGCCGAACGACAGGTGCGCGTTCGGGTTCGGCCTGTCGAGGCGCACGGCGTGCGGGTCCTCGAACTCGGCGGGGTCGTGGTTGGCGGCCTCGACCAGGACGAGGACCAGCTCCCCCTTCCGCACGGTGACGTCACCGAGCCGCATGTCCTCGATGGCGATACGGGGCAGGCCGTCGGCGATCGACAGGTTGATGCGCAGCAGCTCGTCCACGGCGGCCGGGATGAGGGCCGGGTCGGCGATCAACTGGGCCTTGAGGTCAGGGTGCTGGATCAGCGACACGAGTCCCATGGTGAGGAACCCCATCACGCTGATGACGCCCGCGCCGAACATCGTGACGCCGACGGTGGCGAGCATCTCGTCGGTCAGGTGCGCGTACTCGGGGTCCTCGCGCAGGGCGGCGAGTTCGCCCATGAGACCGGTCGTTTCCGGGTCGTTGAGCCGGTCCACCATGTGGCCCATGTCGCGGTCCCAGTTGATGCCCGCCGCGGGGATGCCGCGGGCGCTGTTCATGAACGCGACGTGCAGCGACCGGTAGAGGCCGGGCCCGTCGGTCTGGGGGATGCCGAGGATGTGGCAGTGCAGGCCGGTGGAGTAGGGGACGGTGAAGTCGTGGCGCAGGTCCGCCGGCGCTCCTGTCGCGACGAGCTGGTCGACGAGCTGGTGCGCGTGGCGCGTGAGCCACTCCTCCAGCCCGGGGGCCTTCGGATTGAGGGCCTTCATCACGGCCTTGCGAAGCCCGGCCCCAGTGATGTTCCCCATGTTGTTGACCACCTCGGGGGGGATGGTCAACGCGTACTGGCGGGGTGCGCCCGGGGCGGACGTGTCCTTGAGGGAGAACCGGGCGTCGTCGAGTACCTGCCGGCACAGCGGATAGGAGGACACCAGCCAGGCTTCCGCTCCGGCTATGGTGCGGACCTTCTTGACCGGCTCGTTCGCGAGGAGGTGCGCGATCTCGTCGGGCAGCTTCGTGCCGTCGGCGTCGAACGGGAACCGGGTGAGCTCGTCGGACGTGGCCGCCGTAGTGGGATCGATGGTGGTGGTCATCCGTTGTGGTCCTGTTCTTCGGCGGGGGTGATGACGGCGTGGCCCTGATTACGCGAGGCGCGCAGGCCCCAGCCCCGTGCGTACAGCAGCTCAGCCAGCGGCAACGCCTGGTGGTAGCAGTTGAGCGAGGAGGAGACACCGAGGATGGCCGGGGTGTCGAGGAACAGCGGTACCTCGGCGCACACGTACTTGATGCACACCTCGCGCTGCAGAGCGGTGGGCGGCTCGCCGTTCAGCTTGTCGGCGAGGAACCGGGCCGCGAGCTGGTCGGATACCTCGCGGAATTCGTCGTCGTGCGTCATGAGGGTGTCGAGCTGGGAGCGGATGCGCTGGTAGGCGGGCAGCTCCAGGAGGGCGGACATGGGCCGGCCGCGCAGCCGGTCGCCTTCCGGGTCGAGAGCCGCGACGGCGGCGGTGACCTTGGCCCGTACGCCGCGGAGGTTCTTCACCGCCTTGCGCTGCGCTTCGACCTCGGGGTAGCCGAGGGCTACGAACATCTCGCCCACGTGCATGTCGGTCCAGATGAGATCGACCTGCCGGAAGTGCTCGAGTCCCCACCGCGCGAGAGCAAGCACGCGGTCGTGGGTGAAGTACGAGTTCCCCGACGAGATGCCGATGACGGCATGGTCTCCCTCGTCGTGGATGACCTGGCAGTGAGGCGTATAGGGACGGACGGCGAAGGTGCCTTGAATAGCAGTCGTCAACGTGAGTAGTTCCCATGCGCCGCTAGTCCCAGCAGGACCGTGTGCCCTGGGTGTGGCGGCGTGAGTACGACGGTAACCGAGCACACGGCTGATGATCTAGAGCTACCGGCCGGTTACTCTACGGATCTTCTCGCGGACGTGGGGCGTTGCCCGGCCGGGCCGCCGCGGGTGGCGGTGGAGGTGACAGGGGATGATCGACTTGCGGCGGGTACGTCCCGGCACAGCCGGTCCGGGCCCCATCTCAAGCCGGTGCCTACGGCTGCCCGGCAGCCAGGCGCTCACGCCACCAGTCCACCGTTGCCTCGACCTGTTCGCCGACGGGGGTGGCCCGTACCGTGAACGCCGCCTCGTAAGCGCTGGAGTCGACGACGAACGGACGGTCGAACTGATACCGGATCTCCCTCAGTTCGCGGGTCATCGGGGAGAACAGCGATGGGCGCTGTCACGTTGTCGGGGTGTGGGTGTCCGGGGGTGTGTCTGGGCGTGCCGGGGGTGGGGTGTCGGTGCTGGTTCAGGCTGTTGTGGGCAGGGCGGCTACGCCGGTGATCTGGTTCCAGATCGTGAAGCGGAGGACCATTTCGGTGCGGTGGTCGGGGGCGGTCATGAGGTGGCGTCGGGGCCGGAAGTGGGGTGAGATGCCGCTGAAGGCGGACAGGAACCGTTGCGCCGAGCCCGCGGAGCGGAAGCGTTTCATCGCTCTCTCGCGTTGCCGGGTGGGCTGGTGGCTGTTCTCCGCCCGGTTGTTCAAATACTTGGAACTGCGGTGTTCCACGGAGGGCATCACCTGCCGGTGGGCGGCCCCGTAGGAGCGGAGCTTGTCGGTCACGATCACCCTCGGCACGTACTCGAGGTCCTTGAGGAGACGGCGGAAGAACCGCACCGCGGCCTTCGTGTTCCGCTTGGGCTGGACGAGGATGTCCAGGACGTTGCCGTCCTGGTCGACGGCGCGCCACAGGTAGTGGATCTGCCCGTTGATCTTGATGAAGACCTCGTCCATATGCCACTTGTCCCCAGGCCGCGGGCGGCGCCGGCGCAGCCGGTTGGCGTAGGCCTGCCCGAACTTGGCGCACCAGCGTCGCACCGTCTCGTACGAGACGAGCACCCCACGCTCGAACAGGAGCTCTTCGACCTCGCGGAACGACAGCGGGAACCGGAAACAGAGCCACACCGCGTGGGAGATTATCTCCACCGGGTAGCGGTAGCCCTTGTACGACGGCGGCACGGTATCCACGAAGCAAGCCCTCCCGGGACGATCAACCCCAGGATCATCACACGCGAACCCCGACAACGTGACAGCACCTTCCTGTCCGCCTTCAGCGGCATCTCACCCCACTTCCGGCCCCGACGCCACCTCATGACCGCCCCCGACCACCGCACCGAAATGGTCCTCCGCTTCACGATCTGGAACCAGATCACCGGCGTAGCCGCCCTGCCCACAACAGCCTGAACCAGCACCGACATCCCACCCCCGGCACGCCCAGACACACCCCCGGACACCCACACCCCGACAACGTGACAGCGCCCCCGGGCTGGCTCTTTTCCCGGCGGGCGAAGGCAGTTGGCTGCTTCTTCCTTGGATTCCATGGCCTGCCAACGCGGTTGCTGGGACTGCTGCTTCAGCGGAACCCGACTGCGGCCCGACCTTCACAAGCGGAACCATCCTTACCGTGCAATCCGGGAGCATTACCGGCCCTACCCCGATCGTACGGACACCCGCCGCGCTCACGCCGGAGAATCGGTGGATCCGTGATCGCTGAGACGTCAGACGATCTTGAGCTGCGACAACCGCCCACGACCAGCACGAGTACACGATCGATGACCCACCAGCCCCGTGACCAGCAACTTCAAGATGAAACGAACTCATTGACCCGACACCCTGAAC
>NZ_JAGGOK010000119.1 GCF_018614615.1 Streptomyces sp. ISL-100
TTCAGTGCACTTCTAGGTCGACCATTTCAACACGAGGACCGTTCCGGCTTGGCCGCCTGTTCGGGCCATGGCCGACCGTTCGGGCCTTGGCCGACCATTTGAGCTCGGGGCCGCCCCTTCCAGCCTGGCCGACCGTTCCAGCTCGGGGAGAAACCCATCCAACCTGGCCGGCCATTCCAACCCGGACCGGCCATTTCAGCCCGTCCGGCGCTTGAGGACGGAACCGTTCGCCGGACGCGCGGGCGAAGCAACCCACCCCCGGCCACGCGACAACACACCTACACCGGGGCCACCGAAAGCACGCCGAGCCCGGCCCGACGTACCGCGATCGACCCGTACGGCGTACGCAGCCGAAGCCACCCGCCAACGGCAAGCAGCGCAACCGCACCCGCGCCAGCGCCACCCGCACCTGCCGAGCCCAACCGCAAAAAGCCCAGCGACTGCGCCGCATGCACCGCCCGCAGCGGCAACTCCGTCTCGCCCAGCGTCCGCGACCAGATCTCGCGCCCGATACGGTCCCGAGCCACCCGCGTCCGATCCTCCGGCGCCAACGCCTCGTCCCGCGCCCGGAACTCCGCGACCGCGGCCGCGACCGCCGCGCGCATCGCCTCGGGCTCCGGCAGCCCCGGAACCTGCTGCCAGCCCCCACGAGGGGGCAGCACCCCGGCCCAAGGCGGCCCCGTAACCGCGGCAGGCACCACAACTACCCCGGTGGCCTCCTCGATGCCTTCGAGAAGCTCCCCGGCAGAGACCGTGACATCCAGCTCACCGGCACCGGCACCGGCGCCGGCACCGGCACCCGCACCCGCACCCGCGTCGCCGCCACCGCCCACCGCCGCCGCAACCGCCAGCCGGGACGTCCGTACAGCCAGCACCTCGAACGACGGCGGCCGCCCGAAAACGGCCACCGCCCCGCCGCCCACCTGAAGACGTA
Organism: Streptomyces sp. ISL-100; assembly: GCF_018614615.1. Lineage (GTDB taxonomy): Bacteria > Actinomycetota > Actinomycetes > Streptomycetales > Streptomycetaceae > Streptomyces. Next base: position 935 of record NZ_JAGGOK010000119.1, read on the forward strand.
CCGCCGCGGCCCGGTCGTAATGGATCAGCCGCCCGAGGAACGCGGCAAGGTCCGCCGCCTCCCCCGCATCGGCAAGCGTCAGCCGCCCCGGCGCCGTCATGCGGCGACAGCCCCCCGAGCACCCCGTCGGCCGGCACGGTCGCCGCCATCGTCCAGGTACTCCAGGAGGAAGGACTTCTCCTCCGCCGAGATCCGCCGCGGCCGCGCCGCCTCGAGGTCGTACGGCACTACCACCGTCGAGGCCCGCACGTACACCCGCTCAGGGCTGTCCGCGTCCGCCGCGTCCTTCACTTCGTACGCGATGGTCAGCGACGCCGCGGCGATCTTCGTAACCCACGACTCGATGGTCACCGGCTCGTGCCGGTGGACCAGCGGCAGCTTGTAGTCGATCTCGTGCCGGGCCACGACGGACCCGCCGGCGAACGACGGCGAGCCGTCCCCCGGCGCCAGCCGGAACATGAAGTCGATCCGCGCTTCCTCCAGGTAGCGGAGGAAGACGACGTTGTTGACGTGCCCGAAGGCATCCATGTCCGACCAGCGCAGAGGGCAGCGGTAAATGTGACGCGACAAGATCAGCCCCGCGTCAGCTTCTTGTACGTCGCACGGTGCGGCCGAGTCGCGTCCGCACCGAGCCGCTCGACCTTGTTCTTCTCGTACGACTCGAAGTTGCCCTCGAACCAGTACCACTTCGAGTCACCCTCGTAAGCGAGGATGTGCGTCGCGACCCGGTCCAGGAACCAGCGGTCGTGGGAGATGACCACGGCCGCGCCCGGGAACTCGAGAAGCGCGTTCTCCAGCGACGAAAGGGTCTCGACGTCCAGGTCGTTCGTCGGCTCGTCGAGGAGCAGCAGGTTGCCGCCCTCCTTGAGCGTCAGCGCGAGGTTGAGGCGGTTGCGCTCACCACCGGACAGGACACCGGCCGGCTTCTGCTGGTCCGGTCCCTTGAAGCCGAAGGCCGAGACGTACGCCCGCGAAGGCATCTCGACCTGACCGACGTTGATGTAGTCCAGCTCGTCCGACACGACCGCCCAGAGCGACTTCTTGGGGTCGATGTTGGAGCGGTTCTGGTCGACGTACGAGATCTTGACGGTCTCGCCGACCCGGATCGCGCCGGAGTCCGGGGTCTCCAGACCCTGGATCATCTTGAACAGCGTGGTCTTACCGGCACCGTTCGGACCAATGACACCCACGATGCCGTTACGCGGCAGCGTGAAGGAAAGGTCGTCGATCAGGACCTTGTCCCCGAAGGCCTTCGACAGCTTCTCGACCTCGACGACGATCGAACCCAGACGCGGGCCCGGCGGAATCTGGATCTCCTCGAAGTCCAGCTTCCGCATCTTGTCCGCCTCGGCGGCCATCTCCTCGTACCGGGCGAGACGCGCCTTCGACTTGACCTGGCGGCCCTTGGCGTTGGAGCGGACCCACTCGAGCTCTTCCTTGAGCCGCTTGGCGCGCTTCTCGTCCTTGCGGCCTTCGACCTTGAGGCGGGCGGACTTCTTGTCGAGGTACGTCGAGTAGTTGCCCTCGTACGGAATCGCGCGGCCGCGGTCGAGCTCGAGGATCCACTCGGCGACGTTGTTCAGGAAGTACCGGTCGTGGGTGACGGCGACAACGGCGCCCGCGTACTTCGAAAGGTGCTGCTCCAGCCAGTTCACCGACTCGGCGTCGAGGTGGTTGGTGGGCTCGTCGAGGAGCAGCAGGTCGGGCGCCTCGATCAGCAGCTTGCAGAGCGCGACACGGCGCTTCTCGCCACCGGAAAGGTTGGTGACGGGCCAGTCGCCGGGCGGGCAGCCCAGCGCGTCCATGGCCTGCTCCAGCTGGGCGTCGAGGTCCCAGGCGTTGGCGTGGTCCAGGTCCTCCTGGAGCTTGCCCATCTCTTCGAGCAGCGCGTCGGAGTAGTCGGTCGCCATGAGCTCGGCGACCTCGTTGAAGCGCGTGAGCTTGCCCATGATCTCGGCAGCGCCGTCCTGGACGTTCTCCAGGACGGTCTTGGACTCGTCGAGCTTCGGCTCCTGCATGAGGATGCCGACGCTGAAACCGGGCGACAGGAACGCGTCACCGTTGGACGGCTGCTCCAGCCCGGCCATGATCTTCAGCACCGTGGACTTACCGGCACCGTTGGGACCCACCACACCGATCTTCGCTCCCGGCAGGAAGCTCAGCGTGACGTCGTCAAGGATCACCTTGTCGCCGTGCGCCTTGCGCGTCTTGCGCATCGTGTAGATGTACTCAGCCAAGAGAAACCGTCCGGCAATCGATGTGTGGGCAGATACACCCCATCTTGCCTGACGTCCACCCCGCGAAGGAAACGGGTATGGCAACGGCCCCGGTCCGCCAAGGCGCACCGGGGCCGCAGTGAGCGCCCGGTGACCGGGCCTCGTCGCCGTGTTTACTCTTTGCCGGAGGCGGACTCCTTCTTGCGGACGAAGAAGACCGCGGCGATGCCGAGGACGACGAAGGCGACCGCTACGCCCAGGATCATTGGCGTGGCGTCGGAGCTGCCGGTCTCGGCGAGGTCGAGTCCGTCGGCGGCGGTGGGGGCGTCACCGGCCGTGGCGGGGCTGGGCTGGTTCTGGGGCTGGTCCATGGTGCCGGCGCCGGCACCCATGCCGGTACCGGTGCCGGCGGAGGTGGCGGCGGAGGTCTTGCAGTCGAGGATGCCCTTGAAGTTCTTCTTCAGGCCGCCGGGGCCCTCGATCGTGAAGTCGTACGCCTGGTCCTCCTGGACCGGGATGGTCACAGTCCGCGACTGGCCGGCCGCCACGGTGTGCTTGAAGTCCATGAGCGCGAAGCTGAACGGCTCGTCGCCCTTGTTGGTGGCGGTGATGTCCACCCCGCCCTTCGCACAGTTCTTCTTGGCGGAGAGCGCCGGAATGGCGCCCTTCTTCGCCCACGTGGCGGTGGCGCCGGCGGAGACGGTGGACTCGCTGGAACCGGCCAGGATCTGGGTCTGGCTCTGCGTGACCCCGGCGAAGGCCCGGCCGACCGGCACCGAGGTGGTGCCCTGCACGGTCAGCGAGGTCGAGCCGTCGGCCGCGGCGGCGGGGACGTCGAAGTACAGCTCGCTGCCGTTGGCGGCGGCGGTGACGGGCTTGCCGTCCTTGCCGACGACCTTGACGCCGCTGGCGGCGGCGTCGGCGGGCGGGGCCACGGTGACGCGTCCCGCGTTGGTGCGGACGGTGACCGGGCCGAGCTTCTCGCCGGCCTTGCCGGAGACCGCGTTCGGCTCCAGGGTCAGGGACGCCCTGGGCTCGGCGGCGCCGCGCGCGTTCTTCTCGAGGAAGTCGGCGAGCTTCTCCGCCTTCGGGTCGAGCGCGTCGACCCTGACGTGGTCGGAGTACCGCCAGATCGCGACCTGGGTGCCCGCCGCGGCCGTCTGCTCGGTGAGCGAGCCGACGCCCGCTTGCTTGGCCAGCGCGCTCAGGTCGTCGACCTGCGGGTACGAGTGCTCCAGGATCCAGCGGATCTTGCCGGCATCACGGTTGCCGCCGAGAGACGTCTGGTCCCAGGAGGTCTCCAGGTACTTCGCCTGCTCCTGCGTGGGGCGGTGGACGTCGATGCAGTACGTCTTGAGCGTGCCGCCACCGTCGACGGTCATTTCGAACAGGCCGGCGGGGATCTGCTGGTCACCGCCGGCCGTGCGGAGGACGGCCTTGTCGTAGGTCTTCAGCCCGTTGAGCGTGGCTGCCGCACCACCCTGGTGCTGCGGCGCCTCCACCGCGGCGGCGGGCCCCGCGGCAGCTATCGCCCCCGCGGCGAGGAGACCCGTAGCCACGGCCGCGGCGGAGAGACGGGCGGAGCCCCGTCCGCGTACAGAGGCCACTGAGGACGCAGAACGCAGAAAAGACGCAAACAACACAGAGAGCGCAGAAAACACAGAATTCCCCTTCGGGCGAGGCCCTTTCGCGTGGTGCGACCGTGGGGGAGTGCCTCGCCGACAGACTCAAGTGCCCCGTGAGTATCCGGAAATCCTAGAGACGCGCCGAACGACAGCCCTCTGTCATACCGTCAGATAGCCATTCCGAATCAGAATCGTTATCGCTCACCTCTACCCTGAGCCGGCACTGTCGACAAATCACCGTGCGAATCGGCCGAGTTGTGCCCTTCCGTCACCGAACGCCGCGTCAACGCCGGATCACCCTTCACCACGCGTCTGAACGCGGACGTACCGCGCGTCATGTCGTGCCCCACGGCCAGTGCCTCGATGTCCGCCGAGAATCTGCGCTGTCCGTCCTTCTCCTCGTCGCGGATCCTCAACCGCCCGTGCACGAGCAGTGGTTCGCCGATGGAAACCGAGCCGGCCAGGTTCGTGGCCAGCGACCGCCGCGCCCACACCGTGTAGAAGCTGGACTGCCCGTCCGCCCAGCTCTCCTTCTGGCGGTCCCAGTACCGCGCCGTCACCGCGAACCGGAAGCGCGCCACCCCGCCCGCCGCCGAATCCCGGTAGTCCACCCCTGTCGCGGCATTGCCCACCAGCGTCACCCAGGTGTCACTCATCCCGATTCCCCCTCCGCCCTCGTTCGCGCTGTCCCCGGCGCTGTCCCTGTCTCTGTCTCTGTCTCTGTCCAACTGACTGGTCCCATGCTGGACCGGAAGCGGCGAGCCCGCCGGAGCCTGTGGGCTACCGGCCGGTTGTGGACAAGCCCGTCACCGCCACGTACTGCTCCCGCACCTCCCAGTACCGCATCAGCTCCGCCGACACCGGATCCAGTACGCGCGCCCGGCCGCACCCGGCGGCCGCCTCCCGCAGCCGCCGCTCGGCGTCCTGCCCGTACCGCCGCGCCGGCCCCCTCGCCGCAACCGAGCACGCCCACTCCACCAGCGGGCCGCCCACGATCCCGGCGAGCATCACCAGTACGGGCGGCAGCAGTTGCGGCTCCAGTACGCCCACGATCTGGCCCACCAGCCACAGCCCGCCGAAGATCTGGAGCAGGGTCATCGAGGCCTGGGTCAGTACCGCCGCGGGCCACCACGCGGGCTTGGGCGGCCTGCCGCGGGGCACTCCGGCCCGTACCGCCAGTACGTCCAGCTCCTCCGGCAGTCCGGCCGCGCCGCGCACCGCCGCCTCCCGTACCGCCTGCGCCCAAGGGGCCGGCAGCCCGGCGGCGGCATCGTCCGCGACCGTACGCACGGCCTGCTCCACGCGCTGTCTGGCGGTGATCTCTTCCTCCTCCCCCTCGGCCGGGGTCTGCCCGGAAATCGGGTCGAGCCCCGCCCCCAGGGCCCGGTTCGCCTCGTACCAGCGCCACAGCCTCAGCCAAGGCGTCCCGCACGACTTCCCGGCGTTGCGCCGCCACTCGCGCTCCGCCGCCTCGCCCACGGCCGCCGCGCCCACCGCCGCCGCCAGCCGGTCAGTGAACCGGTCCCGGGCCCGCTCCCCGAGCTCGGGAGGCCGCCGCCCGTCGGCGACGTAGACCGGTCGCAACCGGGCCGCGGCGCCGTCCACGTCGGCGGACAGCCTGCGGGCGGGGGCCCCGCGCTCCTGGACGAACTGGCCGAGCATCTCGCGAAGCTCGCCGACGCCCTCACCCGTCAGCGCCGACAGGGCCAGCACCGTGGCACCCGGCTCGCCGTGCTCGCCGAGCGCCATGCCGTCCTCGTCGAGGAGCCTGCGCAGATCGTCGAGGACGAGGTCGGCGGCGTCGCCCGGCAGCCGGTCCACCTGGTTGAGCACCACGAAGGTGACCTCCGCGTGTCCGGCGAGCGGCCGCAGATAGCGCTCGTGCAGTACGGCGTCGGCGTACTTCTCCGGATCGACGACCCAGATCACCGCGTCGACGAGCGTGAGCACGCGGTCGACCTGGTCGCGGTGAACGGTGGCGGCCGAGTCGTGGTCGGGCAGGTCGACGAGCACGAGCCCGTTGAGCGCCTCGTCGCGGAAACCGAGCGGCGCCGGCCTGCGGCGCAGCCGCCCGGGGATCCCGAGCCGGTCCAGCAGGCCGGCGGCGCCGTCCGTCCAGCTGCACGCGATGGGCGATGAGGTGGTCGGCCTGCGGAGTCCCGTGTCGGAGATCTGGACGCCCGCGAGGGCGTTGAAGAGCGTCGACTTGCCGCTGCCGGTGGCGCCGGCGACGGCGACGACGGTGTGCCGGGCGGAGAGGTGCTGGCGGGCGGCGGCCTCGTCGAGCACGCGGCCGGCCTCGGCGAGCGTGGCCGCTTCGAGGCGGGTACGGGAGAGCCCGACGAGCTCGCGCAGGGCGTCGAGGCGTCCGCGCAGCCGGCCCCCGTAAGCGCCGCCGGGCGGCAGGCCGTCGTACTCGTCGCTGCCGTCCTGCGGCGCGTTGGACGGGGGCCGCACGGGGCGCGGGGGCCGCACGGGGCGCGCCGCGCGCTCGGCGGCGCGCCGGGCGATCAGCCCGTCGTCCCACCGCCCCTCAGGGGGCCCATCCATGCCTCCCACCCCCTCCACCCCCTCCGCGCCATGGAGGCCATCGACACCATCCATGCCATCCGTGTCATCAGTCACAGCAGTCACGTTTGCGGTCACTTCTCCTTCTGCAACACGGACAGCGCGGCGATCAGCGCTGCCTGCGGCTCCGGGGTCACTTCGAGGGCGTCGAGCGGCGCCAGCCGCAGCTCCCTTTCAGTGCTCAGTACGCGGTCGATGTACGTCGTCAGCAGCTCCCCGCCCTTGTCACGCAGCCGGGTCGCGGCGACCGCGCCGATCCGCTCGGCCAGCCGTTCCCCGGCGGTGCGCGCCCGTCGGCCGCCCAGCAGCGCGGCGGCGAGCAGGGCGGCGACGGTTTCGGCGTCGGGCGCGGGCGGGCGTTCCAGGTCCCGTACCTCTTCCTCGGCGAGCTCTTCGAGCACCCTGCGCCAGCGCCGTGCGGCCATCCCGATCCGCTCGCCGGCCTCCCGGTGGGGGATCGCGAACGCGACCGCGTCGGCGGCGGGCTCCCGCCGCCATGCCTCGTGGACGTGTTCGTCGGCGGCGGCCACGGCGCACTGGAGCAGCGCGGTGAGGCTCCCGACGAGCGAGTCGAGAAGCTCACCCGCCGAACTGTCCAGCGGATAACCGCGCCACCGGGTGAGGGCGTCCCCGGAGAGGACCGCGCCGCGCTGGAGCCGGCGGCGTACCCGCGTGCCCTCTTTCTCGTACGCCTCTTCGACGTCCGCGGTCAGCCGTACGGACGCGGCGTACTGGGCGGCGACTGCCCCGGCGAGCTCGGGCATCCGGGCGTTGAGCGACTCGATGACGCCTGTCGCGGTACGGCCGACGGCCTGCTGCCGGGCCGCCGGGTCGTGCACCCGGTGCGCCAGCCAGGCGCGCAGCGGCTCGACGGCGGTGGAGGGCAGCAGCCCGGTGCCGCCGCCTGCGGACTCGGGCAACTCGGGGATGGTGAAGCGCGGTACGTCGCCGAGCCCGGCCTTGGTGAGCAGCGCGGCGTACTGCTGCGACACCTCGCCGATCACCTGGTGGGGCACCCGGTCGAGGACGGTGACGAGGGTGGCGTCGTACTCCTTCGCGGTACGCAGCAGGTGCCAGGGCACGGCGTCGGCGTACCGGGAGGCGGTGGTCACCATCACCCACACATCGGCGGCGCAGATGAGTTCGGCGGCGAGCACCCGGTTCCGGGCGACGAGCGAATCAATGTCCGGGGCATCGAGGAGGGCGAGCCCGCGCGGCAGCGTCCCCACGGTCTCCACGCGCAACGTGTCCCCGCCGTCGGCGCCCCTCTCCCCCTCCAGGGACCCGTCCGCCGCCTCTTCCTCCCCCTCCTGCCGAGGCAGCCATACGCGCGTGAGCTGCGGCAGTACGCGGAGATTGGCGAACCAGTGGTGATCGTCCGGGTGGCATACGAGCACGGGCGTACGCGTGGTGGGCCGCAGCACGCCGGCCTCGCTCACCCGCCTGCCCACCAGCGAATTGACGAGGGTCGACTTGCCGGCTCCGGTGGAGCCGCCGATGACGGCGAGCAGCGGTGCTTCGGGCTGTTTCAGCCGGGGCAGCAGATAGTCGTCGAGCTGCGCCAGCAACTCGATCCGTGCCTGCCTCGCGCGCGGAGCCCCCGGTAGGGGGAGCGGGAGCCGCACGGCAGCGACACGGTCGCGCAGGGCGGAGAGTGCGTCGATCAGCTGAGGCCGTGCGTCCAAGGTCACCACATGCGAAGAATGCCCAATTTTGGAGCCTTTTAGAAGCTTAAAGGGTCCTCTGCGCGCCTATGCGCGCCAATTGGCGGCGAGGGACAGACGGTACGAGTGGGGTACAGGCATAACGAGTGCACAACACCCGGGGCGTGAGACGTTAAAAGCGATGCGCGATTCGCACTCGCCTGCGATTATCAGGTTCGCTTCACCGAACCTCCACATCGTGCCACGCAGGTGAAGCAACCGGCCCAAGGCGATCGGAGCCCTATCCTTGTCCCCGGCAAGGTCCAGGACCCCTACCGGCCCGGGGCCCAGGCCACCGAGGTCATGATCCGGCCCCCGTAGCTCAGTGGATAGAGCAGGCGCCTTCTAAGCGCTTGGCCGCAGGTTCGAGTCCTGCCGGGGGCGCCACCGCCCAGCCCTCCCTTGCGGAGGGCTTTTTTTGCTGGTCAGCGCGGGGCTCCCAGCACGCATGCAAGCGCCGGCCCCCCTGGAAACGTCGGGGAGGGTCCGGTGATGATCCTTGAGCTGTCCGGAGATGCACCGGGCATACGTGGCGAGGAACACGGGCAGGCTGTTGCCCGCCCACTCGGCCACCTGAGTCGGCGGGATCCGTGCTTAGCAACGTCGTCAGACACGTGTGTCGCAGGTCGTAGATCCGCCTGCCGAGCGGTGACGCGAACTCCTCCCGAGTGAGAACTTTCCCTGCGAGCACTCCGCCAGACGCACCGGAAGACCGAGCCGGACAGCATGGCGCCCTTCTGCCCTGGGAACAGAAGGCCGCCGGGCCTGAGGCTCTCCGCCCTGATGTGTTGGCGCAGGATCCTCGTCAGTGCGGGGGCACGGCACGACCCGGGTGTCGTCAGCGGCCCTGCCCTTGAGCCCGCGTTCTTCGTGCACCTCCGCGGTGTCCGTCCACTGCTTCCCCACCTCAGGCTGTGCGGTGTGGAACAGCAGCTCACCCCACTGGTCGTCTTCTGCCTCACCCGGCAGGCGTGCATCGGGTTCGTACTCCATGGCGACGTGCTGCGGCCCCGCACCCAAGAGATTGGGGTGCGGGGCCGAAGCGCGCGTACGTCAGGTCAGCCCTGTGCGGCCTTCCTGCGGCGCATCCACCACGTCAGGCCGCCACCGACAGCGGCGAGGGCCGCCGCGAGGGCCGCGATGAGCCCGATCGGGGTGTCCGACCCGGTGTCGGCGAGGTCGCCGTCCGGATCCTGCGGGCCCGTCGTCGGCTTGTCCGCCGGAGGGATGGACGGGGTCGGGTCCGACGGTGCCGGAGTGGACGGCTGGCCGGTCGGCTTGGGATCCGTCGGCGTCGGCGTGGGATCCGCACCGCCACCACCGCCGGTGGACTTCGCCGCGGTGTTCCCGCCCAGCAGTAGCAGACCCTTGTCCTTCGCGTCGCCGGTCACCGTCTGGAGGGAGCTCTTCGTCTGACGGGGCTTGTACCGGTGCTCCGCCTGGAACCGCACACTGGTGATGTTCCGCTTGGGCTGCTTGGAGAAGTCCACACCACCCACGCTGTAGGTGTACGGGCCGCCTCCGGCGTCGTGCTCCCACTTCGACTCACCCTCACGGAACGACTTCAGGTACGCCTGGTAGGTCGTCTCCCGCGTCCAGTCCTTGTTCGCCCCGCGCAGAGGCCACTTCGACACGTCACCAGAGTTGATGATCGGCCGGTAGTCCGTGGGCGCCTTGGCGTCCTGCTGGCGGATCCACTCAGCCGCCACCCGGGCGGTGTAGACGCGGCGCAGGTCGGCGTACTCCGGGTCGTTGTTGACGCGCTTCTCGACCTCGGGGATGATCAGCCGGTTGACCTGCCGTTCAGCCCACTTCTTCTCGGCCTCGTTGAAGTCGCAGAAGAAGGAGCCCGGCGGAACGTTCGTCATCTTCATGTACTCCGACTTCACCTTCAGCGGTGCGTCGAGGATGTAGATGCCGCCGTCCTGCTCACGAACCTGCGCGGTGCCCGGCTCAATCCAGTTACGGACCTGGAAGAAACACGGAACGCCGTCCTTGTTCTTCGGCATGGACTTCCAAAACCGGTCCGCCTCGTCCCGCTTGGTGGGGTTGATGGCGTCGGCGTAGTCCCGCTTCATCTCCAGGTCGGCCTCCAGCAGGACCCGGCCGGCGTCGGTCTTCCCGAACTTGGCGTCCATGATCTTGTCCGGCTGGTCCGGGTTCAGGTTCACCCAGAACTTCGACGGATCCAACGCCAGCCACGTGAAGAACGCATCCGAGATCATCTGCGCCTTGGCCTTGCCGCCCCAGCCCGGAGTCCGGTCCTCGTCCGTCTTCTTCGCGGAGAACGAGTAGTCCAGGCCCTGACCCTTGACGGGCTTGCCGACGTAACGCAGATCCAGAGTGGAGAAGTCGATACCACCCGGACCGCGGGGACGCTGGTTCCCACCGTTGAGTTCCCGCGCCCGCTCCGCCTGCGCCTTCGCGTCCTTCGGCGTCGGCGCGGAGTTGTTGACGGCCTGGTTCCCCGCACCCCGCGACCCCTGGTTCTGGCCCGGCTTGGGGTTCATGTACGGGTCGTACAGGCTGTGCGGGCCCGGCTTGTAGCGGGGTTTGCCGTCGGCGATGTGCTCACGGGTGACGACACGGTTGCGGCCCTGGGCGTCCTTGCCGAACTCCTTGTCCAGCCCCTTGTAGGTGCTGGTGGCGTCGGGGGACTTGCCCTCACCGAAGATCCCGATCAGGCGGGCCTTTGGGTCCGCCCGCATCACCGCCTGGTCCTTCGGAGTCTGACCCGACTTGTGGTTGGGCCCGGACTTGACCTCGACATGCTCACCGGTCTTGTAGTTGACCGCGTCATACCGGCGGAAGCGCTTGTTGCCCTTCTCGTCGGTGTACTCGACGTCCTCTTCGCAGTACCAGTCCGGCCCGGTCAGCCCAAGGTCCTTCACGACTTTCTTATGGAACGCCTCACCCTTGGCCTTACGGGACGCCATCTCGATGTACGCCTCGTTCACCCACCGGTCGAACGATCCGTACTTGTTGACGCCGTTGTTGCCGTCCAAGTACCGCTTGTAGGACGCCCACACCTTGCGCGGGTCGCCCTCCTTGTACCTCTTGGGATCCGCGCCGGTCTCGTTGAGGATCTTCTGCCGCTCAGCATCAGTGTCGCCGGGGAGGATGACCCCGTCCATGGCCTGACGCTGGTTGTCGTAGAAGTAGTCGTCCCACTCGTTCAGGTCGCGGATGGTGTCCTGTCCGTCCAGCGGCTTGTTCCTGGGCGGAACCCCCTTCAGGTTGAACAGGTCTTCGCAGAGCTCCTGCTTCTTCTTCCCCGGTACCGGTTTCGGCTTCGGCGCCGCGTCAGCGCTGCCCTGAAGCCCCGGCAGTCCGGTGACTGCCATCACTCCGGCGCAGGCGAGAGCAACAGCAGCCCTCGCCCACCCCCGCACGCGTGGCGGTCGTATCGAATGGCTCACGTAATGTCCTTGGGGAGCCCAGAACGGGTGTGATCTCCAGTGACGCCAGGGGCCCCCGTGGTCGTTGGCGTCACCAAGCAACCCACCATAGGGGGAGTTGACATGCTCGCACCAACCGACACGCGGGTCTTGGTCCCCAACTCGGCTGGTCTGCCCGATCGTTACCTGGACTGTCAGAGGCGGACCGTAGGCTCCCCGGTATGAACGTGACCTCACCGCAGTGGCGCGACAACCCCCGCCTCAACCACTGGCTCACCACCCAGGAGGAGGCCTTTCCCACCTGGCAGCAGACCACCCCGGGGACATGGGACTTCACCCCCGCCTCCCTCGACCGGCTCGAAGACGCCATACGCAGCCGGTACGCCACCTACGAGGAAGCCGACGCCGCGCACGAGGACCCGTTCATGACGGTCGCCGTCTGGTACCTGGGAGAAACCGTCCGCCGCGCCCACCCGGACGCCGTCTGGTCATGCAGCCCAACCCCGGGCGAAGGCGCCTGGGCCCGGGTCAGCCCCCTGCTGACCTACGCCACCGAAACCCTCGACGACCAGGTTCGCGAGGAGATCGAGGAGCGCGAGGCCGCGTACGACGAAGTCCTCCCGCAACGAAACCCGACCGACGACATCAAAGCCCTCCACATCAGCGACCGGCGCCTGAGTGAGGCCCTGGACGACTACACCGCCTTCCAGGAATACCTGGCCTCCGTTGCCGGTTGACGTATTCCCCGCCCTCAAGGACGGGGTACGGATGCGGCAGCTTGCGCGAGGCGCCTTCCAAACGCCTGGCCGCAGGTTCGAGTCCTGCCGTGGGCGCCACGCCCGATCGGTCTAAAGCCCTTCCTCCGGGAGGGCTTTTCTGCTGTCCACGAACGGCGCCGGACCGCCCCGCATGGTCGCGGAGCGGTCCGGCGTGTCCGGCTGTGCCCGAGATGCATCGGGCATACGTCGCCCGCGCACTCATGCTGTCGCTAGGCGTCCATCTCCCCCATCATGATCTGCATCATCGCGCCCATGACGTCCTGCGGGTTGAGCGTGGAGGCACCCTCCGGGGCCTTGACCGGTGCGGCATCGGCGTTGAAGCCAATGGACACGGGGAGCTTGCCCGCGGCCTTCTTGTCGAACTGCGCGAGATCGATGGTGACGCCGGACAGCTTCTCGTCCTTGATCGCCACATCGAAGTCGATGTTCTTGCTCGGGACGTCCTTGAGGTCGGAGAGCTTGAACTCCTTCGGCAGCTGCTTCTCCATCGGCTTGAGCGCCTCGGCGATCGCGCCGGCGGTCTTCCTCGCCGGGACGGTGACCTTGACGTGGTCGGCGCCGTCGCGGCTGCCCGCGTCGGTGAACTTAGCGTTGTCGGCTATCGCCTTGCTCAGCGCCTTGGTGATCTTCTGCTGGGTCTTGGTGTCAAGGGCCCCTGTGTCAGGGAACGGAGAGGCATCACCGGCGTCCTCACCCATGCTCTTGGAGAATTCCTCGAACGCCTTCGGATCGATCGAGACCCATTCTCCGGCGAGCGCGTCCTTCACAGACCGGTACGACGACGGCAGCTTGTCGGCGGAGTCGAGAAAGGACTCGAACTCCTCCATGTCAGCCTTGTTTTCAGCATCGCCGGCATCTGCCGCGAGCGACATCAGCTTCTTGAGGTCGACCCGCATGAATATCGTGCCGTCGCCGAGGCCACGAACCTCAATCATGTCCTTCCCCTGGCCGTGCGACATGCGGAAGGCGGTTGACGCGCCGTCCTTTGTGTCCTCAAGCGGCTTCTTCGAGCTCATGGACAGGGAGACGTCGAGATCCGCGAGTATCTTCGCGGTGTCGCGGGTGAAGTCCTCCTCGCCCTTCATCGCCGTCCAGATCTGCTGCTCGGTGCCGTCGAAGCCGAACGTCATGGTGACGGCCTTCTGCCCGGTGAACCCATCGACGGCACGCTGGACCTTGGTGCCGGCGCTGATGTTCTCGGTGCCGCAGGCGACCATGGATGTGGCTATGAATACGACGCAGCCGGCGGCGGCCACGCCCTTACGCATGGTGTTGATGTGGTACTCCGTTGCTGGTCAGGTGAGTGCTGATCACTCTGACTCGCAGGGCTACCGGAAGGTTGCACGAGTCCAGAACCCGGACGGTCCGCTACGCAGGTGTTCTTCCCGTGTCAGTACGCCGCCCCGCTCGAACTCCGCGGCGTAACCGGCCTGCCCAGTGCCTCCCTGACCCGGGTGGTGATGCGGTCCACGTCGCAGCGTTCGCCGCCGCGCAGGAGTGCCCGTACCGACTGTCTGGTCGCGGTGGCCGCGCCCAGCAGCCGGGAGGCGTGCTCGTGGTGGCCGGCCAGGGACTGCGCGCCGGCCAGGCCCTCCAGGGCCAGCGCGATCGCCCGGGGGTCGCCGGAGTCGCAGGCGGCCGCGTAGCCGTCCAGTTGGAGCGCCAGAGCGGCCGGCGCGTCGCCGCGGCACTCCGCGACGAATCCGAGTTCGGCCAGGATCAGCGAGGGCCTGGCCGGCTCGTAACCCATCTGGCGGTGCAGGTCGAGCACTCGGTGCAGGTGGATCTCCGCCGCGTCGAGGTCACCTGCCCTGCGCGCCCCGAGACCGAGTCCGATCTCGGCGAACTGCTCCCCGAACGCGTCCGACTGCTCGGCGGCGAGCCGCCCGGCGCGTTCGTGGAACTCCTTGGCCTGCGGAAGCTCCCCCGTCAGCAGCGCCACGCGGCCGAGGCTGGAGAGGTGGAACGACACCTGGATCCACAGTCCCAGGTCCTCGGCCATTCTCAGTCCGTCCCGGTACAGCCGCCCGGCCTGCTGGTAGTCGCCGGTGATTTCGGCCAGGGTTCCGAGCGGCACCATGGCCTGGAGCTGCCCCCACTGGTCGCCCAGTTCCCGGAAGAGTTCGAGGCTCTGCTCGCCGTCCCGCCGCAGCGCGCTGAAATCTCCCCGCAGCTTCGCGTGGAACGTCAGACTGCCCAGGGCCGCGGCGATCCCCCAGCGGTCGCCGACCGACCGGAACGTTGCCAGCGCCCGGTGGATCAGGTCCTCGCTCGGCCCCAGGTCGCCGATGCCGTAGAGGCTGGACGCGAGGAACCACTGGGCCCGGGCATGCCCGCCCGGGTCGTCGACCTCCACCTGTTCGTACGGCTGGAGGGCGGCGCGGTACTCCGCCAACGGGTCGGCGACGCCGCCGAGTACCAGCTTGAAGCCGCCCAGCAGGGCGGTGGCCCGGGCCGTGGCGGCGGGCGGCGCCGCGCCGCCGATCGACAGCGCGGCGGTCAGGGATCGCTTGGCCTCGTTGTTCCGGCCGCGCAGGTACCAGTACCAGCTGAGCGCGTTGGTGAGGCGCAGGGCCCCGTCGGCGTCACCGAGTTGTACCGCGCAATCGAGCGCCGTACGCAGGTTCGCCGTCTCGTCGTCCAGGCGGTGCAGCCACTGCCGCTGGCCGTGACCCCGCAGATGCGGCTCGGCGTGTTCGGCGAGGCCGGTGTAGTAATCGCGGTGCCCGCGCCGCAGAGCCTCGAACTCGCCTGCCTCCTGGAGGCGTTCGACGCAGTAGGCGGTGACTGATTCGAGCAGCTGGTACCGGGGCCCGTCCGTGCCGTCGGTCATGACCACCAGCGACCCGTCCACCAGGCGTGCGAGTACGTCGAGCACTTCCGTACGGTCCACGTCGTGCGCGGCGCAGGTCTCCTCGGCGGCGGCGAGCGTACAGCCGTCGGCATGCACGGCGAGCCGGCCGAGCACCGCGCGCTCCTGGTCGCCGAGCAGCTCCCAGCTCCAGTCGATCACCGCCCGCAGCGTGCGCTGGCGCGCCGGGGCGCTGCGCGCTCCCACCGCGAGCAGGTGAAACCGGTCGTCGAGGCGCGCGGCCAGCTCGCGTACGCCGAGTGCCCGTACCCGGGTGGCGGCCATCTCCAGGGCGAGCGGAATGCCGTCGAGGCGCCGGCAGATCGAGACGACCGCCTCGACGTTGGTCTCGTCGAGTACGAAGTTCGGTGCCGCCGCGGTCGCCCGCGCCACGAACAGCTCGACCGCGCTGAAGCGGCGTACGGCCGCGGGGGTGAGCTCCGTCGTGGCCTCGGGCCGTCGCAGCGGGGGCACCTCCTGGAGGTGTTCACCGGTGATGCCGAGCGGAACCTGGCTGGTGGCCAGGATCCGCAGGGCGGGCGCGGCTTTGAGTAACTGCTCGGTCAGCTCCGCGACCGGACCGACCACATGCTCGCAGTTGTCGAACACCAGCAGGGCCGGCCGCTCGCCCAGCGCCTGGGCGACCCTGTCGGTCAGCGAAGGCGGCGCGCCCCCGGACCCTGGTCCGGCGGCGACCATGTCGTCCCGTACCCGCAAAACCGCTCCGACCAGCTCGTGCACCTCTGCGGAGGAAGTCGCGGACCGCGTGCCTGGGGACGAGGACGAGGACGGGGACGGGGACGGGTCGAGGGCACCGAACTCTGCCAGCCGTACGCCGCCCGGGAACTCGGCACCGAGCTGCGCGGCGGTCGCGAGCGCCAGCTGCGTCTTGCCGACCCCGCCCGAACCGGTGAGCGTCACCAGCCTGTTCGCGCCCAGCAGTGAGCGGAGCTCGCTGATCGCCTCCGCCCTGCCGATCAGGTCGGTGAGCGCGGTGGGGAGGTTCGTCGGCGGGTTGGCCGCAGTGGTGGCGGGAGGAGGTACGGCGGTCAGCGCCGCGTCCTGGGTGAGGATCGCCTGGTGCAGGGCCGCGAGTTGGGGGCTGGGGTCCAGGCCCAGGCTCTCGGCGAGCCGCTCGCGTAGGTCGGCGTAGCTGCTGAGGGCGGCGCTCTGCCGGCCCGCGAGGTAGAGGGCGCGCACGTGAGCGGTGCGCAGCCGTTCCCGGAGGGGGTGCAGGGCGACCAGGTCCCCGAGTTCGTCGGCCACCAGGGCGTGTTCGCCGAGGTCCAGCCGCGCCTCGGCCTGCTCTTCCAGCGCGGTCAGCCGCTGTTCCTCCAGCAGTTCTCTCGCTGCGCGGGTGAACTCCTCGTCGGCGAAGTCGGCGAAAGCGGGCCCGCGCCACACCGCGAGGGCGTCCGCCAGCAGTGCGGCGCGTGCCCGGGGATCACCGGCGGCCCGCGCCCGTGCCGTCAGGTCGCGGAACCTGCCCGTGTCCACCGCGCCTGTGTCGACCAGCAGTTGGTACCCCGGTGGACGGGAGATCACCAGCTCACGGGCACCGGGCTCGGCGGCTTCGAGCGCTCGCCGCAGCTGCCAGACCTTGCTCTGCAGGACGGCGACCGGGTTGTTCGGCGGCTTCGTACCCCAGAGGTCGTCGATCAGCCGGTCCACGGACACCGGTCTCTCCTGGTGCACCAGGAGGCCGGCCAGCAGGGCACGGACCTTGAGCTCCGGCACCCGGACGGGCCGCCCGTCGGCCGTCCACACCGCCAACGGACCGAGCACCCCGAAACGCATGTGATCACGCTAACTCGGAGCGGCGATCAATGACAGAGCGATATCGGTCCCCTGATGACCGGCCGAGAGCGGTCGGGGGCGGTCGGGGGCGGTCGGGCGGTGCGGGGCGGCCAAGACCGGCGGCCAAGAGCGGCCGAGACCGGACCGAGAGGGCGCCGGGAGGACTCGCGGCCACTGTGGTGGCCGGATCACATCCCACGACTCGCAGAAGGAATCCCATGTCATCGAACGCCCCTGCGGCCGCCGCGCCCAAGGCCGGGGCCCGGGAGTGGGCCGGGCTTGCCGTGCTGGCCCTGCCCACCCTGTTGATCTCCCTCGACCAGAGCGTGCTGTTCCTGGCGCTGCCGCACCTCGCCGAGGCCATGGAGCCCTCCGGTACGCAGGCGCTCTGGATCATGGACGTCTACGGATTCATGATCGCCGGCTTCCTGGTCACCATGGGTACGCTCGGGGACCGGATAGGCCGCCGGAAACTTCTGATGATCGGTGCGGTCTGCGTCAGCATCACCTCGGTGACGACCGCCTACTCCACCAGCGCCGAGATGCTGATCGCGACCCGCGCGCTGCTCGGTGTCTCCGCGGCGACGCCCATGCCGTCCACCCTCGCCCTGATCAGCAACATGTTCCACGACGCGCACCAGCGTGGCCGGGCGATCGCGGTATGGGCCAGTTGCTTCATGGCGGGCACCGCGCTCGGCCCGGTCATCGGCGGGACGCTGCTCGAGTTCTTCTGGTGGGGCTCGGTGTTCCTGTTGGGCGTACCGGTCATGGTGATCCTGCTGATCGCGGCGCCGATCCTGCTGCCGGAGTACCGCGACCCCGACGGCGGCAAGCTGGACCTGCTCAGCGTGGTGCTCTCGCTGGCGACGATCCTGCCGGTCATCTACGGGCTCAAGGAGCTCGCCAGGTACGGCTGGGAGCCGCTGCCGATTGCGGCGATCCTTGTCGGTGTGGTTCTCGGCGCGGTGTTCGTGGCGCGACAGCGCAAGCTCACCCACCCGCTGCTCGACATGCGCCTGTTCAGCAGTGGCGGGTTCACCTCGGCACTGGCGATCCTGTTGTTCTCGATGATCGCCACGGGCGGGAGCTACCTGTTCATCACCGGTTTCCTCCAGATGGTCGAGGGGCTGTCGCCGATTGAGGCCGGGCTGTGGATGGTGCCGTCGGCGCTGGCGTCCATCCTCGCCGGGCAGTTGGCCCCGGCCATGGCGAAGCGGTTCGCGCTGGGCGTCGTCATCGCCGTGGGGCTGGGCAGCAGCATGCTGGGTTACGTGCTGATCGCCTTCGTCAGCCCGGTCGGCGGGCTGCCGCTGCTGGTGGCCGGCTTCGTGATCGCCTTCTTCGGCGGCGGCCCCATCGGAGCACTGGGCACCAGCCTGGTGGTGGGCTCCGCCCCGCCGGAGAAGGCCGGTTCAGCGGCCGCGCTGTCGTCGATCAGTGGCGATTTGGGGACGTCGCTGGGCATCGCCGGGCTGGGCAGTCTCGGCGCCGCCGTGTACCGGAGCGAGCTCGAACTGCCGGCCGGTCTGCCGACGGGCGCGGCGGAGACGGCCCGGGGCGGCATGGAGGGAGCGCTGGCCGTGGCCCAGCAACTGCCCGCCGAGATGGGGGGCCAGGTGCTGGCCGCTGCCCGGGACGCGTACACGAGTGGACTGAACACGGTCGGGATCGCGTGCGCGGTACTCGCCGCCGTGCTCACCTTCACCGCGGCGACGGTGCTGCGCGGTGCGGGTGGTGGTCAGGGGAAGAGCCCGCAGGAGGAGGGTCCTGGGCCGGAGAGGCCGGGGCAGGACGAGACACCCTCACTCGCCGAGGGCAGGCTGGCGGCTCTTCCGGAGCGGTAGTCCTGTCGGGGTATGGGGCCGTAGTAACAGGCCCGTGCGAACACATCGGTACGCACGCGTACGCACCCCACCGCCCCTGCCCCGCCAGGTGCCCCCAGACCGGCAGTGCCCCGCCGCGCGACACTCTGCGGCGGGGCACTGCCCTTTACCTTTTCCCGTGGAGGGTCAGCGGTTGAACGCGGAGCCGAGAGCGGCTCCGGGGGCCACGGTGCCCAGCGTGCCGGCGCCGAAGTTGAAGGAGCCGGTGGCGGTGATGCCCGCCGTGGTGCCGGGCAGGACCCACACGGAGCCCTCGCCGGCGTTCTCGCGCGGGGCGCCGACGAGGAGTTCGGCGCGGGCGTCGCGGTTGGTGTCCACCAGCTTCACCGCGAGGCCGAAGAAGTCGTCCGTCTCGGCTGCGCCGGTCACTCCGGGGGTGTCCTGGTTGAAGCCCTGGGCGCCGGTGCCGGTCAGGCCGGTGGCCGAGCCGCGCATGACGATGACCGAGCCGGCGCGCGTGAGGGTGCCGATCGCTTCGCCGAAGGCGCCGATCGCGATGTCGCCGTAACCGTCGCCGTTCACGTCGTTGATCGATACGGAGCTACCGAAGGCGTCGTCGTTCTCGGCGGCGCCCGGGATGCCGGGGCTGTCCTGGTTGAAGACCTGCGCCTTGGTGCCCTGCGGGCCGTTCGCGCTGCCGGGTACGTACGTGACCATGCCGCCCTTGGCCATCGGAATGTCCACGTCGCTGTCGTAGCCGTCGACGGAGCGGCCGACCACGATGTCCGCGTAGCCGTCCTTGTTCACGTCGCCCGCCGCGATGTGCTCGCCGCCCTCGACCTTGTAGCCGTTCTCACGGTCGACCCTGGCGAACGCCGCGAAGCCCTCCGGCGTACCCCGCCAGTAGAAGATGGTCCGTGAGTCCCACTCCTCGCTGCTGTTCACCACGGCCACAAGGTCATCGGTGCCGTCGCCGTTCACGTCCCCCACCGAGGTGTCGAGGAAGCGGGTGTCGCCGTCCGTGTCCGGGGTCCCGGACGTGGCGCGGGCGGCGCCGTCGCGGCCGAACGGTCCGGACAGGAGGCGGATGTCGCTGGACTGCGCGATGCTCACGACGTCCGGGTTGCCATCGGCGTCGAAGTCGCCGGCCTTGACCATGTTGCCGACCTGCTCCCGCAGGGTCTTGCCCTCGGCCAGCACCGCGCCGCCGGCCAGGCCCGTCGCGCCGCCCCAGACGACGGACAGGATGCCCGCGTCCTCGACCGTGCCGATGTTCTCGCCGGTGGCGCCGACGATCAGGTCGGCGTAGCCGTCGCGGTCCAGGTCCTCGGAGGTGACGGCGGAGCCGAAGGCGTCACCCTCTTCAGCGGCGCCCGGTATCCCGGCGGTGTCCTGGCTGAAGACCTGCTTGGACGCGGTCTTCAGACCCGTCGCCGAGCCGTACATGACCGCGACGTAGCCGGCCTTGGCCTGGCCGTTGACGGTGGCCGAGGGCGCCGTGAACGCGACATCCGCGTACCCGTCACCGTTGAAGTCGTCCCCCTTGACGGTCGTGGCCGCTCCGGTTGCGGTG
The DNA here is from genome assembly GCF_018614615.1 of Streptomyces sp. ISL-100. Lineage (GTDB taxonomy): Bacteria > Actinomycetota > Actinomycetes > Streptomycetales > Streptomycetaceae > Streptomyces. The sequence continues at coordinate 21,268 of NZ_JAGGOK010000119.1, forward strand.
GGCGCGGCATGGGCCGCTGCCGGGAGGGCTACGACGGCGGACACCACGGCGGCAGCCAGGGCGACGCTGGTACGGAGTGCTTTGGCAGGCACACTGACTCCTTCAGTACTGGATGAGGCTGTGGCGGAGCAGAAAGCTCCGTACACGCCTCACCAGACACTCGGGCTCCGCAAATGGTTGCCCTGCGGTTAACTCTCCGCAACTGGGCAGCAAAGCCGCGCTGTTCAGCTCCCCGCACCATGCCCCGCCGCTGTCAGGCCAGCGAGGCACTCACCACCAGGGCGAAGCCCGCTGTGACGACCAGCGTGCGGACCAGGTGCAGCCGGTTCCACCGCGTCTCGAAGGCCGCGCGGGCGTCGCGGTCTGTGGTGCCTGTCTGCTCGGACGCGGCGAGGGCGTTGTTGAGGGGGATGTTCCCGGCGATCGTGATCAGGTGGTTGAGGACAACGAGCCCCAGGCCGGCTCCCAGCAGCCCCCACTCCGCAGCCGACCGGTCGTCGCCCGGGACCGCCAAGGCGGCCACCGGGAAGGCCACCGAGGCGAGCATGACCGACACGAACACCCCACGCGGTACGTCCTCGTTGATACGCCGCATCGCCGCCACGAACTGTTCGTCCGTCAGCCGCCCCAGGGCGGGCATGATGCCGGTGAGGAAGATCAGCATGAAGCCGGCGTACAGCCCTGTCGCGACTACGGCGAGGGCGATGAGGAAGGTGGCCATGGGGCACATCATGGCCGACCCGCCGTCACGACACGATGGACTTGCGGCGACCCGCCCTCAGGACACGATGCCGTCGCCGCGCCCCACCCTCAGGACACGATGTCCTTGCGGCCGAATCCCCGGAAGGCAAGCGCGAAGAGCACCAGTGCGTACGTCACCGAGACCGCGGCCCCCTTGAGCATCCCGCCCCACTCCAGCTGCGGTTGAAGCGCATCCGCCCACGCGAACTGCCAGTGTGCGGGGAGGAACTCGCGCCAGGACCCCAGCGCCGTCACCGCGTCCAGCACATTGCCCACGATCGTCAGACCCACCGCGCCGCCGACCGCGCCCAGCGGGGCATCGGTCTTCGTCGACAGCCAGAAGGCGAGAGCCGCGGTGACCAGCTGCGAGACGAAGATGAAGGCCACGACCAGCGCGAGGCGCGGTATGGCGTCCCCGGCCGGCAGCGACCCGCCCGTCGGCAGCTCCAGCGATCCCCAGCCGTACGCGATCGACCCCGTCACCAGCGCCACGACCGGCAGCAGCACCATCGCGGCGAGGCTGAAAGCCAGCGCCACCGCGAGCTTGCTCCACAGCAGCCGGGCGCGTGGCACCGGCGCGGCGAGCAGGTAGCGCAGCGAGGACCAGTTGGCCTCGGAGGCCACCGTGTCGCCGCAGAACAGCGCCACCGGCACCACCAGCAGGAAGCCGGCGGACACGAACAGACACGTCGCGGCGAAGTTGGCGCCGGACGCCGTGGCGGTGTCCATCAGGGTGACCCGGCCGCCCTCCCTTCCGGGCGTGCCGCCGATCGCGAAGGCCGCGATCAGGATGAGCGGCAGGGCGCCCAGCACCACGGCCATGACCATGGTGCGCCGCCTGCGCCACTGCCGCATCGCCTCGACGCGCAGAGGGAGGGTGTGGCCGGCCCGGTAGCCGGGGGCAGATTCGATGACGTTGTTGTCCACGACGTTGGTACTCATGCGGAGGAGCCTCCGATCAGAGTGAGGAACGCGTCCTCCAGGCGGCGGTTCGGCCCGACACCCGTCAACGGAACGTCCAGACGGACCAGTTCACCGATGAGCGTGCTCGGTGACGCCCCGTCCAGCCGTACGAGCAGGCCTTCGTCGGTGCGTACGGCGGACCCGATGCCCGGCAGCCCGGCCACCTTCTCGGCCAGCGCCTCGCTCACCTCGCCCTCCGTCGTCACGAGGAGCGTGTCCGTGCCGCCGGTGATCTCCGCCACGGGCCCGGCCTGCACCAGCTGCCCCCGGTCCATCACGACGAGATGCGTGCAGGACTGCTCGACCTCCGAGAGGAGGTGGCTGGAGACGATGACGGTGCGTCCTGCCGCCGCGTACCGGATCATGACGTCGCGCATCTCACGGATCTGGGGCGGGTCGAGGCCGTTCGTCGGCTCGTCGAGGATGAGCAGGTCCGGCATGCCGAGCATGGCCTGTGCGATGGCGAGGCGCTGCCGCATGCCCTGCGAGTACGTCCGTACGGCACGCTCCAGCGCGTCGCCGAGCCCCGCGATCTCCAGGGCCTCCTCCATGCGGGAGTCCCCGGAAGGCCGGCCGGTGGCCTGCCAGTACAGCTCCAGGTTGGCGCGCCCGGTCAGGTGCGGCAGGAAGCCGGCGCCCTCGACGAACGAACCGACGCGCGACAGTACGGGCGAGCCCGGCCTGATGGCGTGCCCGAAGACCCGGATCTCGCCGCTGTCCGGCGTGATGAGGCCCATGAGCATGCGCAGGGTGGTGGTCTTGCCCGCGCCGTTCGGCCCGAGGAGCCCGAGCACCTGTCCCTTCTCGACGCGGAACGACAGATCCCGTACGGCATACCGGTCGGCCGACTTGGCGTACTTCTTCGTCAGGTCGGTGATCTGCAGCGGCACCTCGGCGAGCGCCGGGTCCGGCGCGGGCGCCGCGGCCCGCCGCCGGGCGGTGAGCAGCAGCGCCACGGCCAGGGCGGCGCCGATCGCCGGCAGCCCCCAGACCCACCACGGGAGTGGGGCCGCCTGGGTGTTCACACCGGAAGCGGTGGGCACGGTGAGCGTCCCGTCGCCTTCGAGGGAGACGGTGTACGCCGCCGGGTCGGCCGGGGACGCGTACGCGAGGTCGGTGGTGGCCAGCACAACGCGCAGCCGGTGCCCGGCCCTGACCTCGTGATCGATCGCCGGCAGCCGGAACTCGACGGTGGCGCCGTCATTCGCACCAGTGCCGGTGACGCGGAGCGGCGAGACGAGCTGAGAGGGCAGCACCTGCTGGCGCCCGTCCGCGCTCACGTCGTACACCTTGCCGAACAGGACGGCGTCGTCACGGTCCGACTTCACCTTGACGTTGACCTTGACGGTCGGTGAGCCGGTGACGCGCAGGTCGGAGGTGAGCGCGGCGGTCTCGAAGCGCGCGTTCTGGCCGGGGAAGTCGAGGGAGAGCCCGACGCCGAGCCCGGAAAGCTGGGACAGCGCCCCGACGCCCGGTACGGCGGAGATGGCGGGCGGGTTCGCCCCGGCCGGATTGGCGAAGTGCTGCTCGCGCTTGCCGGTCGTGAGCTTCAACTCCCGCCGCCCGGCTTCGAGACCCGGGTAACGGTCGCTGGTGGCGCCCCGGAGCTGAGCCGCGCCGTCTGTGGAGTCGACACCTCCGGTACGGGTGACGCGGAAGGCGGGCCCGGTGTCCGAACCCTGCTCGTCCTTCAGGTAGCGGTCGAACCAATCGGTGATCCGGCCCTCGACGCGGGCCCTCTCACGGTCCCCGCCGTCGTGCCCGCCCGCGATCCAGTCGACGGCGACGGGCGCGCCGTTGCCGTCGATCGCCTTCGCCATGGCGTCGGCGTGGTCGAGCGGGAAGAGCGAGTCGTTCTGGCCCTGGACGATGAGCGCGGGCACCTTGATGCGGTCGCCGACGGCGGACGGGCTGTGCGCCTCCAGCAGGTCACGGGCGGCGGCGTCCGGCTTTCCGCTGACCGCGACCCGTTCGTACATCTCGCACAGCCGCTTCTCGAACCTCTCGCAGCCGCCACCCGTGTTGATGAAGATTCCGGCCCAGAGCTTCTTGAAGACCCCGTCGGGGAAGAGCGCGTCGGCCATGCTCCAGTAGGTGATCTGTGGTGCGACGGCGTCGACGCGCTTGTCGTGGCCGGCCGCGAGGAGCGAGACCGCGCCGCCGTACGACGAGCCGCTGACGCCGACACGCGGATCGCCCTTCGCGTCGAGCCGCACCTCGGGGCGCTCGGCAAGCCAGTCGATCAGCCGCGATACGTCCTTGACCTCGCCGTCCGGATCGTTCAGCCCGATCTTCCCCGTCGACTTCCCGAAGCCCCGCGCGGACCAGGTCAGCACGGCGTACCCGTCCCTGGCCAGCTGCTCGGCCTGCGCCTGGACGTCGCGCTTGCTGCCGCCGAAGCCGTGGCCGAGGAGGACGGCGGGCCGTTTGCCGGGTCCGCCGTCCGTTCCGTCCGCTGTGAAGAACGAGGTATCGATTCTCACCCCGTCCCCCGCACCGCCCATGCTCATGATCCGTTCCTCGCGGTGCACGGCGGGCGACGCGTCGCTGCCCGAGGCGACGGCCGTCCACGTGCCGCCCCCGACGAGGACGGCACACGCGGCGGCCGCACCGGCGAACGCCCGGCTGCGGGGAATGCGTAGCTTCATACCTGAACCCTAGATCCCGGGTATGACAGCCGATGCTGCCCGCAGATGGAAGTCTCTGGAGTACTCAAGGAGTACGAGGCCGCCGGCCCGTACCTCAGTGGGAGTAGCGAGGGGAGCCCGATGGACATCCGACCGGTGGTCCGACAAGCGACGACAGTGGCGGAACTGACCGCCGCCGAGCACCTCTACGACGGACCGGCCCGCCCGGACTGGGCCGAGCGTTTCCTGGCCGCGCCCGGCCATCTGCTGCTCATCGCGTACGTCGGCGGCGAGCCCGTCGGGATGGTCTCGGGCATCGAGATGACCCACCCGGACAAGGGCACCGAAATGTGCCTGTACGAGCTGTCCGTCGACGAGCCGCACCGGCGCCGCGGCATCGGCCGCGTCCTGACGCGGGCGCTGGCGGAGGTCGCGAAGGAGCGCGGCTGCTACGGCATGTGGGTGGGCGTGGATCGGGACAACGACGCGGCGCTGGCGACGTACCGCTCGGCGCAGGCCAAGGACGACGGCGACTTCGCGATGCTGACCTGGACCTTCGAGTGACCACCGCCTCTTCCTCGCTCGCTTCAAGGACATGGACGTAGGCACGAATACGCCCAAACCCCTGTCCCCGCCCGACTGGGCGACGGCAGCCGAGCGCCTCCGCGCCGCAGGTATCTCTTTGGCTTGATTCCGCCCGTACGGCAATCTTGTGCGCTTGTGCGCGGCACGAGACCCTGTGCTGCGCATCCGCACCACAACTGCGCCCCAATGCACCACAACACACCAAAAAGCACCACACAACCCGTAATTGTCCGCGATCCGGTCAACGAAAGGTCAGGTGCACGACACAATGAGACCCACTTTCCGCCGCGCAGGGGCCCTGATACCCGTCATCGCCCTCGCAGCCGGTCTCCAGCTCGCAGGCCCTCCCACAGCACAAAGCGCGCCCGCCGGTGACCTCCGTCTGGCCCCGGCCGCAACGGCGGTCGAAAACAGCTGGATCGTCGTCCTGAAGGACGGCACCACGCGCGCCGCCGACCTGGGCGTCACGCCGAAGCACGTCTACCGCAGTGCCCTCAAGGGCTTCTCCGCCACGATGTCCACGACACGAGCGGCGAAGCTGGCCTCGGACCCGAAGGTCGCGTACGTCGAACAGGACACCCGGGTCCGCCTCAGCGAGACGCAGACGAACGCCACCTGGGGCCTCGACCGCGTCGACCAGCGCAACCTCCCGCTCTCCACGACGTACACCTACAACACCACCGCGTCGAACGTCTCGGCGTACATCATCGACACCGGAATCCGCACCTCCCACAGCGAGTTCGGCGGCCGCGCCACGGTCGGCACGGACACGGTGGGCGGCGGCCAGAACGGCCAGGACTGCCAGGGCCACGGTACGCATGTCGCGGGCACGGTCGGCGGCAAGACGTACGGCGTCGCCAAGGCCGTCAAGCTGGTGGCGGTGCGCGTCCTGGACTGCGCGGGCTCCGGTACGACGGCGGGCGTCATCGCCGGTGTCGACTGGGTGACGGCGAACGCGCAGAAGCCGGCCGTGGCCAACATGAGCCTGGGCGGCGGCGCGAACACCTCCCTCGACAACGCGGTGAAGAAGTCCATCGCCTCGGGCGTCAGCTACGCCGTCGCCGCCGGCAACGGCAACATCCTCGGCTGGCCCGCCAACGCCTGCAACTCCTCCCCCGCCCGCGTCCCCGAGGCCATCACCGTCGGCGCGACCGACAGCAGCGACCGCCGCGCGTCGTTCTCCAACTACGGCACCTGCCTGGACCTGTTCGCACCGGGCGTGAGCGTCACCTCGGCCTGGAAGGACAGCGACACGGCCACGAACACCATCTCCGGTACGTCGATGGCCGCGCCCCACACCGCGGGCGTAGCCGCCCTCTACGTCTCGGCCAACCCCACTGCCACCCCGGCCCAGGTCCGCGACGCCCTGGTCAACAACGCGACCCCCAACAAGGTCCAGGACCCGCGCACCGGCTCCCCGAACAGGCTCCTGCACTCGCTGTTCTAGAAGGCCGCTGAAGATC
>NZ_JAGGOK010000012.1 GCF_018614615.1 Streptomyces sp. ISL-100
CCTCTGAGCATCACAGCCGCTCCGCTCTCGGGACGACTCGAACCGTCGCCGGGTCGACTCCGCGCCCACCAGAAGGCTGCCGAAGGACCCGCACTTCGACGAGCGATTCGACGACCCGGCGCTGGAAGCCCACATCCGCCTCGCCGAAGACGGCTCTTGGATCACGGCAGTCGATCAAGGATCCCAGCCCGGCAGCCCCGAGCACACGACGGCGCTCTTCCTCCAGCTCGGCGATGCCTGACGCCTCGCGGCTACGAATGCGCGCGACGTCTGCGCCGTGGACGTCACCGAGCTCGAGGTCGCGCAAGGCGCGCTCCACGCGCCTGCGGAGCTGCGCGATCTCGCCTCGGATCTCCGCCGCGCGCGGGGCATCCGGGCTCAGGAGGAGCTCCTCCAGGTCCGGACGGACGAGCAGCTGGTGAACGACACGCAGCACGGAGTCGTCGATGTGGTTGCTGGACCGGGTGAAGTGGCCCCGGGTGCAGCCCGGCGTGCCCGCGCACCTGTAACGGCCGGACTTCGCGCTCACCGGCCGGCCGCAGTGGCCGCAGCGGTACATGCCCGATCCCAGATACCGGTATCGCATCGCGGGCTCCGGACGGGCTGCGATGGACTGGTGATCGAGGCGTTCCTGCACGGCGTTCCACGTGTCCTCGTCTACGAGCGGCTCCCATTCTCCCCAGATGGGGTTCCCGTCCTCGTCGCGCACGATCCGGCCCGACGAGGACGTCCTCGCTCCGGCACGGCCCGCACCGCCGGCATAGCCGGCATAGACGGAGTACCCGGCGTAGCGGGGGTTGCGCAGGACGCCGAGGACCGTGCTCAGCGCCCACGGACCGTCGTCGGGAACCTCAGCGGGCTCCAGGCCTGCCGCCAACCGCTTCTCATTCCGCTCGATCGCCAGCACGCGGCTGCGCTTGGGCAATCGCGGAAGTGACGTCACCGCGCCCTCCCCCGACTCGCCCGAGAGCGCAGCGGCCATGGACGCCATCGACGGGCCGTCGCAGATCGCGCACAGGCGGAACAGCTCGCGCACCGCCGCGGCCTCCTCCTCGATCACGTCGCCGCCGGTCGAGTAGCCGAGCAGGCGCGTGCCCTTCGGGGCCCGACCGCGTCGAGCGCGCTGCAGCTCGGCCGCGGACCGGCGCGCCGCGCTCCGCTCAACCTCCCCGCGGGCCACGGCGGCCTTGACCCTGGCGTACATCCGCCCCCCGTCGGTCGTCAGGTCCGCCTCGCCGTTGGCCGTGACCAGCCGCAGCCCACGCGCCTCGGCGGCGTCGATCCACTCCTCGAGCTGGCGTGGCTGCCGTGTCAGGCGGTCGAGGTCCCAGCAGATGATCGCGTCGAACGAGCCCGCGAGGTAATCGGCCACCATCCGGTCGTAGTCGGGTCGCCTCTTCGTCTTGTCCGTCGCGGACCTCGACTGGTCGACGTACGTCCCGACCACGATCCATCCGCGATCAGCGGTGATCCTGAGGCAGTCGTCGCGCTGCCGGTCGATGGCGAGTCCGTCCATCTCGCGGTCGAGCGAGACGCGCAGGTAGATCGCGGCGCGCATCGGAGAAGCAGCCATGGAGGAAACCTAACCCGCGTCGGTGACCTTCCAACTCGCCTCACGGAGATGGACTTCGAGAGCGCGAGAAGCTGCTCATTGAGACTCGCCTCGTGGCTACTGAGGTTGAACTCGTGATGTCGTGGCGGGTCAGGCGGGTCTGATGGTCAGGCCGGTCTCGGCGAGGCAGCCGCCTATGAGGTGGCTGCGGTACTGGATGTGCCGTAGTCCGCGCCGGATGCGCTGGACGAGGTGTTCGGGGGTGGTGAAGGCGACGTTGGAGAGCCAGCCGCGTCGCAGGTGGGACCAGATCCCTTCGACGGGGTTGAGGTCACCCTCCGCAGGGTCCGGGCCGGCGAGCACCTCGACGACGGTCTCCCGCGAGACCACGAACCGCTTCCAGTCGAGTTCGGCTTCCCGCGACTCGGCAAGAATCCGGTCCGCCTTCTCCCGCAGGACCTCCACCCGCCCAGCAGCGGCTCGTTCGCGCTCCTCCAGCAACCCGATCACCGACGGCATCCCGAACCTCCACGACCGCAACGACACGACGCGAGGTGCCTGCCACAGAGGCCACGAAACTATGCCTGACCAGCGACAACCTGACGATCAAGTACGGAAAGACAACGGCTTCTTACGTGGTCGTCTGGGTGAGGTATCCCTCGGGGGTCCAGGTGCCCAGGGGTTTTGTCTTGCGGCGGCGGTGGGGCTGGTTGCCGTGGAGGGCGATGCTGCCGGCCCAGGTGGCGAGTTTGCGTTTGTTGGCGTGGGCGAGCTGGAAGGCCAGCAGGATGGCCTGGGCGGCGATGCCGCGGATGCGGCGGGCGCCGCCGGACTCGAGGTGCTCGTAGAGGGGGTCCTTGCCGAAGCCGTTCATGCCCTCGATGGCGTTGCGGAGCCGGAAGTAGACGCGCTGCCAGCCTGCGGTGCCGTACCAGGGAGAAGGCGACGGTCAGGGAAGGGACGACATCGGGGCTGGCCGAGCCGTCGGGCAGAGGTAAGCCGCTGTGGCCGAGGTCAGGGGTGACTATGAGACAGGCGTCGTAGCCTCGGCCTCGGAGGTAGGCATGTATGAGGCAAATCGGACAGGGTGCTGTTCTGTCCCGCCCAGGTTCGGCGGCTGCGAGGCGTTCTCAGCGTGGCGCGGGGAGCATGATTCCCGTCACGCCACCTCGAAGGGGGTTCCGCGACGTGGAAGGAGGGGCGCCAGATCGCTCCACCTGGCGGAAAAAGTGGGTGGAACGCCTCTGAACTGCGGATTCTTGCCTCTGCTGCCGGGTGGGCCCCTCCCGGTGAAGACCCTTGACCGCCCGAAAGTCCATCCCGCATATTCACTCCGACCGCGAGACGGAGGGGGATGGTTCGCGTGATAGCCGCACCACGATGTACGGGGATGGCCGGAAGCCAGCCATGCCCTCTCAACAAGAGCGCCGCGCCGCACGGGCGCGAGCGCAAGACCGTTCTGATGAACTGGTGTCGACTCTTCCGGCCAACTCTCGGACCGGACGAACGAGGGGGGATGTCGCATGCAGGTCGTCGTCCGTGCGCTCCAGGTGCTACGTGCGCTCGCGCCGAAGACCAGAGGGGCCACGCTCCAGGAGCTCCACGACGAACTGGGAATTCCCACAGGGAGCCTGCACCGCCTGCTGGTCACGCTCTCCAGAGAGGAGTTCGTCACCCGCTCCGAGGTGAATCGGCGCTACTTCCTCGGTCCGATCGCTCGCCAGCTCGCGGAGCAGAATCAGCACCAGTCGGCTCTTCTCGTCACGCCGCACCGCGCTGTGGTCGCCGCTGCCGAGACGAGTGGCGAGACGGTGTTTCTCACCGAACTCATCGGCGGCAGAGCCGTGTGCTTGGCGCTGTCCGAAGGGTGCCATCCCCTGCGCCTGTTCGTCCGCATCGGCCAGGAGATGCCGTTGCATGCTGCCGCGTCCGGCCGGGCACTGCTTGCCTACCGTCCCGAGACGGAGATCCGCGCACTGCTCGGCCAGCGTGAACTCGTTGCGTTCACGGAGGAGACCCCGGTCACCGTCGACGACGTACTGGTTCACCTCTCAGTGGTCCGCGCCCGCGGTTACGACGTCTGCGACGACGAACTGGACCGCGGTGTCTGGGCGGTGTCCGCGCCGATCTTCACGTCCACCGGTGCGGTGGTGGCGAGCGTGACACTCGCCGCAGCCTGCAGTCGGATGCGTGACCCGGTGGACCGTGCCGCCGCCGTGCACACCGTCCTGACCGCCGCGCGTGATCTCTCCGCCGAGCTCGGTCACAGGGGGCAGCCGGGCGGCGTCGAATCCTAGGACGCCGCATCGCGGTGTCAGGGACTTGCGAAATCAATGTGCCGAAACGATGCCAGGGGGCAGAATGGAAACTTCTGTAAGGTTTCGGGAAAATCCGCAGCATCCACTTCCTGTATTGCTTGCTCAGCAACAGGACGAGATAAGGAAGCAGCAGCAGGAACTTCAGAATGCCTGGGAGAGGGTAGAGTTCCTGGTCGGCAGATATGCCGTGGAAAATCCGGAGGACAGGCGCTACGGAGTAGAACGTCTCCATGGAGAAAGCGCCGTTCACAATCGCTTGGCAGAGGTCGTGCGATCGACGGACAGAGAGGCGCTCGCCATTACCCCCGGATATCCGGAGCGCACCATGGGATCGGGGGTAATCGAGTCGCTGACGAAGGATATGCTGGAACGCTCTGTCCGCGTCAGGTCCATCTATTCCAACCGGATTCGCGAGGACGCGGGGTTCGTGGTCGGTCCACGGAATCTTGTCAGGAGCGGCGCCGAAGTGCGGACCATCCCCCGCCTGTCGTTCCGCGTATACATCGCGGACCACAGGATGGCGCTCATGCAGCTGCACGGGAATGAAGCTCCCGGTGAGGCGATGGCGACCGAGGAGCCGGCGGTGGTCGCAGTGCTGTGCTCGTTCTTCGAAGCCATGTGGGCATCGGCCACCCCGTTCGGCGGCACGGACCTCGAAAACGCCTCGATCACGGCTCAGGAGCACGAGCTCTTGCGACTGCTCGGGCAGGGGCTGACGGACGAGGCGGCCGCCCGGAAGCTCGGGGTCTCCCTGCGTACGGAGCGCCGTATGCTCACGAAGCTCTCGGACGTCCTGGACGCCCGGAGCAGGTTCCAGCTGGGGCAGCGAGCGGTCGAGCACGGAATCCTGTGACGATCGACGCCGGCGACCCGCACCGGATCAGCTGTCGCAGTTCTGGCAGCCACGCTTGGCGGCACCGGTGGACAGCTGGCGAATGACATCCGCGTTCATGAATCTCTCCATTATTTGAGCATGCTCAAAGGCATGTGATTGACATTTCGAGGCCGTCAGGTCGGGCCGTCCGGTCTCGATGCGCTGCATCCTGGCACGGTGAATCGATCGGTGTCATCAGTTTTCGGCGGGGCGAAGTGTCTCAGGCATTTTCCTGTCATGCGGAGACGTGAAGAAAGCGCCTAGAGCGGAAGCCGGTGCACCAGGCCGGCGAGCGTGGCACGAACGTGTCAGTCTTAAGTGTGGCGCCGGACTTCCTGAATGGAGAACAATCTTCGGAGGCGCGGACATGGATGATCTCGTGCCGCGTACGGTCACTCACGTAAGGGCTCTCCAGATGGCGCGAAATCCAATCACGCGTATGAATGGCGCCGATGGCGGAGGGAGTCCGGAAGGGCAGCCTTCATGCATGTGCCAGATCCAGAGGAGCTCGATGAAGTCGCCCTGCTGGAGCTGCGAAGGCCGCTGACCGGTGAACAGTCACCGGGTGACAACGGCACGAAATGGCAGGAACTCACTCCGCGAGAACGTGAGCTGATCCTCGCGGGAATGTCCTGGTGGCGGTAGCCGAGACGCGGAAGCAGATGAAAGACGCCGCACCGGTTCTCGTGCACTGGTACGCGAGGAAGACTTGAGAACGAGGGGACTTCGGCGATGACGGAACCTGGACACATCGATTTCGACGGGCTGCTCGGCGCCCGACGCCATGATGCCCGGAGGGAACTCGCCGAGACCATGCGGCTGTTGTCCGGCCAGCAGGACCCCGACTGCGCCACCATTCCGAGCGCGCCCGTCGAGGCGTTCTTCGAGCCGCGGCTGTACAGCCAGCTGGTGCTCGGCGGCTTCCCGTCCACGACGGCGGACCAGCTCCTCCTCGCGGCGGTCCCCGGCGACGGCGCCCCGCTCCTCGTACGTACGGACAGCGAAGGAACCGTCTCCTTCCCGGGATTCGGCCGGTGCAAGACGGATCAGCCCTCCGCCGAACTTAAGGCGCGATACGACGCGGTCGCCCGCACCCTGACGTCGGAGTCCGCGGACGGCGCGCTGTCGACGTCCGCGCTCGAACCGATCACCCGCGTAGCGGGCACGGACATGGAGCTGGTCGACCGCCTGGATCCGATCCTCGACGGGTTCCTCCGGCTCCAGATCGACCGCTACGAAGAGCTGTCCGTCGTCACCGACGTCGACGCGTACGTGCCGCAGATCTCACGCGCGCTGGACCTCATCGCGTCGGTGAGCCCGGCCTACCACGCCGCGCTCATCCAATCCCTGCGGGCCGTCTTCCTCTTCCGCCACCCGGCGGCAGAGTCCTTCGCGGCCCTGGGCATGCACGGCATGATCTTCTTGAACGTCCCCGAGACGGCCGGCGCCGACTACTTCGTCGAGGAGTTCGTGCACCAGGGCGGACACGTGCTCTTCAGCGAGGCGACGCTGAGCCGGGGCGATTTCCTCCAGGTGGATCCGGACGCCCCCCTGTCGGAGCTGATCGGTCAGGACGACCCGCGCGACGTGTACGGCGCCTTCCACGGTCTTTTCACGGAGCACATGGAGTACCACATCGTCCGCGGCGTCCTGGAGAAGGGACTCGCCGACGAAGCGGAGCGGCCGGCCTTCGAGCGGCACCTTGCCGAGGTGGCCCGCCGTCATCAGCGTGACCTGCGTCTGATCGGCGACCGCGCCGGAGAGATCTTCAGCCCCCTGGGGCAGGAGGTCTTCACCGCGTTCCGTGAGGCCCACGACCGCGCGGAACGCTCGCACACCCGTGCCCTCGCCTTCGCCCCCGACGCGGAGGAACTCCTCGGCGAACTGGTCGCCATACCGAGCGTGAACCCGTTGCTGCCGGGCTCGGAGGGAATCGCCCACGAGGGGGACCTGGCCTCCTTCGTGGCCGACCGCCTCCGGGCCGCCGGCATCGACGTCGAGATGCAGGAGGTGGCCGGCGGGCGCGGCAATGTGATCGCCCACCTGCCCCGCGTCGGAGACGCGGACGACGAGGTGGTGCTGCTCAGCGCCCACATGGACACCTACCCGGCCGGTGGTCCGCGGGCGGCATACGAGCCGGTCGTCGAGGGCCGCACCCTGTACGGCCGCGGCAGTGCGGACGCCAAGGGCTCACTTGCCGCCATGATGACGGCTTTCCTGGGGGTGGCGACTCTTCCGAACCGGCGCGAGTGCTACCTGGCCGCCACCGTGGACGAGGAATGCCTGCTCCTCGGGGTCAAGGCCCTGGCCGCCCGTGGCATGCGCCCCACCCTCGGTATCACCGGAGAACCCACCGGGCTCGTCCCCGTCGTCGCGCAGAAGGGGATCGTCCGGGGCTCGTTCCGGGTGCGGGGACCGAAGAGCCACGCCGCCTACCCGGCCGACCGGACGGCGGTCAGGTCCGCGGCGGAGCTGGTGAGCGCCCTGGACCGGGTCAACGCGGACCTCGCGACCGGACCGCACCACCCCGACCTGGGGCCGTCCACCGTCATGGTCACCACGATGGAGAGCAACGGGGGGATGAACCTTGGTGCCACCGAGGTGGCAGTGTGGTTCGACGCACGCTTCCCGCCCGGGACGAGCGGCGCGGAGTTCACCGCCCGTATCGAGCGTGACCTGCGCGAACTCCTGTCGGCCGACGTGGACTTCGTACGGGAACCGCTCGCCTTCGTGTCACCTCCCAACGAGGTGTCCCCCGCCTCGCCCCTGATCGCCGAGTTCTTCGCCGCGGTGAAGAACGCGGCGGGGGTCTGCGAGCCGGGCAGTTTCTCCTACGGCAGCGAAACCGGAGTCCTGGCGGAGTTCTGCCGGTCGAGCCTGGTCTTCGGACCCGGCGACGCCCGCTACTCGCACGCCGAGGTCGAGGCCATCGACCTGGACGAACTCGGAACAGCGACCGAAATCCTCCGCAGCATCCTGGTCGGCGACCAGCGGTAGTTGCGGCGACCCATCAAGACAGGAACATGAAGTGACAACAACTGGCAGCGCTCCGCACCGGGACCGCGATCGTCTGTGCCTGGCCCTCGATCTCGCGGACCGCTCCGAGATCCTGCGGCTGGTCGACGAACTCAAGGACCTCATCGGGTACTTCAAGGTCAACTCGGCCTTCACGCTCCATGGCCCGGCGCTCGTACGGGAGATCCTCGACCGGGACGTCAAGATCTTCATGGACCTGAAACTCCACGACATCCCCAACACCCTCGCCGGCTACGGCGATGCCGTCACCCGGCTCGGTGCCCACGTCGTCACGCTGCACACCGGCGGTGGGCTGGAGATGATGCGGGCCGCGGTCGCCGCTGCCGACCGGACGGCCGCCGAACTGGGCGTGGAGCGACCCAAGCTGGTCGGCGTCACGCTCCTCACCAGCGTCGACCGCGAGACCCTCAACGGGGACCTGAACGTGCGCGGCTCGGTCGAGGACGAGGTCCGTCGGCGGGCGCTGCTCGCCGCCGAAGCCGGTCTCGACGGCATCGTGTGCGCCCCGTCCGAGATCGAGCGGGTCCGCGCGGAGCTGCCGGACGACTTCTTCTACGTGACGCCCGGCACCCGCTCACCGGGCACCAGCGACAACGACCACAAGCGGACCGGCACCCACAGCGAGGCGCTGGCCGGCGGCTCGTCGCTGCTCGTCGTGGGCAGGTCCGTCCACGACGCGCCGGACCCGCGGCAGGCGGCCCAGCAGATCCTCGGCGAGATCGAGGGAGCGGCCTGACATGTTCGCACTGCCGGAGAAGGCCGTCGTCGCCTGCGTGCACCTCCCTCCCACCCCCGGGTCCCCGAGGTACGGAGGAAGCATCGACCACATCTACGAGTCCGCGATCTCCGATGCCGAGATCTTCCTGCGGCACGGCGTCGACGCCCTGATCGTCGAGAACTTCCGGGACGCGCCTTTCCACCCGGGGCCCGTCCCCGCCGAGACCACGGCCACGCTCGCCGGTGTCACGCGCGAGATCGTACGGATGTCCGGCGTGCCGACCGGCGTCGCGGTGCTGCGGAACGACGCCTCGGCGGCGCTCGCCATCGCGACGGCCACGGGCGCGGACTTCATCCGCGTCAACGTGCACATCGGCGCCGTGCTCTCGGAGCAGGGCATCCTGGCCGGCAACGCGCACGAGACGCTGCGGCTGCGCCGGGCCCTCGGGAGCGACGTGGCGATCTTCGCCGACGCACGGGTGAAGCATTCGCAGCCGTTCGTCTACGGCGATCTCGCGACCGAGGTCCGGGACCTCTCCCAGCGGTCGGACGGAATCATCGTGTCGGGGGAGCTGACCGGCCTCGAGACCAGCCCCGAGGACCTGCTGACCGCGCGTGCGGCGACCGCCGGACCGCTGCTGGTAGGAAGCGGTGTCACCCCGGAGAACCTGGAGGCGGTCTTCGCCCCCGCCGACGGATTCATCGTCGGCAGCTACTTCAAGGTCGACGGAGTGCCTGGGAACCCCGTGGACGAGTCTCGTGTGTCGGCCCTCATGGACCGGGTGTGTTCGTTGCGCCGGAGCCAGGGCGCGGAGACCACCGAGACCGCCGGGGCCGGCGCCCGATGAAGACGGACCGACGAGGACAAGGACAGAACATGCAGGAGCGCAGGGTCGACGACGCGGCCATGGCGGAGCTCTTCCAGCCGGAGAGGACCGACGAGGGGCTGCTCATCTCGATCGTCGGCTTCGACGGTTCGGGCAAGACCACTCAGATCGAGCGTGTCGCGGAAGCCTTCCGGGCGCAGGGCCGGGAGGTCGTCGAGACCCGTCAGCCTTCCGACTGGTACCGGCAGCTGGCCGAGGTCCAGGTCTTCCACGGGCAGGGAGGCTCGGCCGAGAGGGCCCGCATCCTGTCGCTGCTGGCCGCGGCCGACCGCCACCGCCACGTCATGGAAGTGATCAACCCCGCCCTGGAACGGGGCGCGGTCGTGATCTGCGACCGCTATGTCTACGCCACCTTCGGCGTCTTCGTGCATCGCGGTGTCGACTTCCGCTTCCTGGCCACCATCAACCAGGGCATCCCGCGCCCCGATCACGCCTTCTACCTGAAGCTCCCCACCGACGAGCTGCTCCAGCGTCTGCGGGAGCGGGACGGCGACCGTCTGCAGCACGAGGAGAAGTCGGCCGACCGCGTCGAGTCGATCACCCGCACATACGAGGAACTCGGCGCGGAACTGGTCCACATCGACGGCACGGCCTCGCGGGAGGACGTCACCGCCGAGATCCTCCGTCACATGAAGGACTCCCTCTCCCGGTGAACCCGCCGGGTGTCCGTACCCCCCCACCAGCCATGAGAACGGAAGGCGGACCGCCGCATGAGCATCGATTTCTCCAGCTGCCTCGATGAGCTGGGGGCCCGGGGGCTGCTACCCGAGCACTACGAGGCCGCCTTCGTCGTCGGATCCCAGGCGCGAGGGTGGGGCAACGCGCTGAGCGACGTGGACATCTGCGTCGTGACGCGCGAGCCCTGGACCAGCGACGACCACGGTCTCATTCATGTACTGCTCACCCCGGACACCGTCACCACCGAGGGATTCCACTCCGGCGAGCTCGCCTGGGAGCTCAAGTACTGGCTCGACGGCCAGGTGGACCAGATGATCGAGAAGGTGGCCTGGAGCGCCTTCAACGGCTCGACCCTCGTGGGCCAGCGTCTTACCCGCGAGGAGGAGAAGTTCCTCGACCGGATGCTGACCTGTGTTCCCCTCGCCGGCGCCGACTGGGTCCTGCGGCGCCAGGGGGAGATCAAGCAGTCCGCGTTCCGGGCGTTCGTGACGACGGAGTGCCTCAACCTCGCGGACGACTACGTCATCGACGCCGTGGGACAGCTCGAAGCGGGTGACGTGGACAGCGCGGTGCTCTGCGCCAGGACGGCCTTCGGCCATGCGGTGGACGCCGTGCTCGCGTCGCACGGGGACCTCGGGAGGCTGAACAAGTGGCGGGCGCGCCGGCTTTCGAGCGTCCGGCCCGAGGAAATCTCGTACGAGGAGTACTGGAACGTGGAGACGATGCGTACCTTCGACCCGGCCGCGCCGGAGGCATGGGTCCGGGAGACCGCCTGGCTCTGCAAGCGCCTGGCCATGGAAGTGCAGGTCTGAACCCCCGTGATGACGCCCGATTCCGTGCCGGTGCCCCGGCTGGACGTACGCTTCAGGAACATCCGCGGCCAGGTACTGATCGCCCGCGGGGAGGATGCCCTCGAACTCACCGAGGCCGCCGCCTTCGTCTTCCGCCGGATCGACGGGACACGTACCGTCCGGCGGATCGGTGAGGAACTCGCCGCGGAGTACGGGATCGGAGCCGATGAAGCGGTCACCGACGCCGGCGACGTGTTGACGCACCTGGCCGAGGCCGGTTTCATCGGCGTCGAGGCGCCGAGCTCATGACCCCGCCTGGGACGTACCGGCACCGGGCGATCTCCGAACTGGCCGCGATACGCGAGCGGTTGCCCGGCCCGACGGGGGACGATGACCGGCGTCCGCCCGGGTACCGCAGCGCGTTCGGCAAGTGGGACGACCGCGCGAGCGTACGTACCAAGCCGATCAGGCGGGTCGAGGAGGAACGGGCCGACGGTCCGCAGCTCTACTTCCCGCCGGAGTTGGTACCCGCGGCGACCCACCCCCTGCTCGTGGGAACGGTCGGCCCGTCCGGGGTGAACGAGTTCCTCACCCAACAGCTCTATTCCTATCTGAGCTTCACTGTCGACCTTGAGATGTCGGCGGTCGTGCCGGTCACCTCCGACATCAGTCTCGGGCGGAGCGGACTGCATCTCCCTGCTCGGATGCGGAGGGATGCGTTCAATATTTCGACCGACGAGGCGTGGCATGCGCAGTTCTCCCACGATCTCATCGTCCAGGTCGAGTCGGAGACGTCGGTGAGGGCCCTTTCGAACCCTGAGCCGGCCTTCCTTCGTCGGCTCGCCGAAATTGAACAGGATCTGGACGACGATACTCGGGCGATGAGCGCTCTGCTTTTCGCGGTGGTGAGCGAGACCCTGATCTCGGCTCTCCTTTCGGACCTTCCGAAGGACCGCAGACTGCCCCCGGCCGTCCGTGAGGCGGTGGCCGATCACGCCGAGGACGAGGGGCGCCACCACGCGTACTTCAAGAGTCTTCTGTACTATTTCTGGGCGCCTCTGGACGCCCGGCAGCGGCGAAAAGCCGGAATTCTGGTACCGCGCCTCATCGCGGCCTTCCTTGAACCGGACTACGCGCATCTGGCCAGGGGGCTCTTCGACTGCAGACTGACGGCCGAGCAAGTGGCGCAGATCCTGGAGGAGTCCTACCCGGACACAGGGGTGGAGCGCAGCATCAGACAGGGGTCGAGGGCCACGGTGAAGTATTTCAACGAAATCGGGGCGATCGACGACCACGCGGTCCGCGACGCTTTCGAAAGAGCGTCTATTTCCTGAGTGTAGCCCGCACGAGGGTCAGGCTTTCCGGATTGTGGCCGGTAGGCCTGTCTCGGGTGCCCGCAATTCTTTGATCCGGGACTCATTTTCCGAAAACTTCGATCCTTGCGCGATCTTTAATTCCGTGCATATGATCGGCGCATTCCACCGCGAGCGATTCTCGCGGCGACTG
Organism: Streptomyces sp. ISL-100; assembly: GCF_018614615.1. Taxonomy (GTDB): domain Bacteria; phylum Actinomycetota; class Actinomycetes; order Streptomycetales; family Streptomycetaceae; genus Streptomyces. The sequence goes on from NZ_JAGGOK010000012.1 coordinate 12,360, forward strand.
GGAAATTCAAAGCGAAAGGGGGTGTTCTCGCATGAAGAAGTACACGAAGCCGCAGGCCACGAAGGTCGACATCACGACTGTTCTGAAGAACAACAAGTGATGCGAGACGGGAGTGCCAATCACCCGCTACCCGGGAATTGGCACTCCTGTCGGCATGAGCGCGTGAGCACTGCTGTCAGCGAAAGGTGAAGGGGAATGTGCGGACTGGGCGGTCTTGCCCGTATCGACGGGCGGGATCTGGACGGACGCGCCGATGTCGTCCTGGCGACCATGGCGCGGACCCTGGCACATCGCGGACCCGACGCCGAGGAACTCCTCCGGGACGGACCCGTCGGCCTCGCCTTCACCCGCCTGTCGCTGGTGGACCCCGAAGGCGGCGGACAGCCCCTGATCAGCCCTGACGGCTCGATCGTCCTGATCGCCAACGGCGAGGTCTACAACCACCGCGCGCTCGCCGCCGGACTGCCCGCCGGCGGCAAGGAGCTGCGCGGAGGCTCCGACTGCGAGGTGCTCGTGCACCTCTACCAGGAGAAGGGACTGTCCTTCCTCGACGACGTACGCGGCATGTTCGGGCTGGTCCTGTGGGACCGGCGCCGCAACGTTCTGGTGATGGCCCGAGACCACTTCGGTGTGAAGCCGCTCTACTTCAGCCGCAACCGCGAGCGCGTGGTCTTCGCCTCGGAGATCAAGGCCCTGTTCTCGGACCCCGACTGCCCGCGCCGGGTCGCCTGGGACGAGGCGCTGGCCAGCCCGACGCTAGCGGCATCGCCCGCGCTGGACATCTCCGCGCCCACGACGTGGTTCGAGGGTGTGGAATCCGTGCCGGCGGCGACGATCATCGAGATCGATCTCGCCGACGGCGCGACCCGTGAGCACCTCTACTGGACCGCTCCGGACTTCATGGGAGATCCGGCCTGCGCCGCGCGCGACGACCGCGACATCATCGCGGAGTTCCGTGAGCTGCTGGCCGACTCGGTGCGGGACTGCGCCACGGCCGACGTGTCCATCGGGCTCTTCCTCAGCGGCGGCGTCGACTCCGCGGCCGTCGCGGCCCTCGCCGCGGACACGGCCTCGCTGGAGACGTTCACCGTCCTCAACGGCTCCACGGTCGCCAACGGAGACGCCCGTTTCGCGCGGAAGGTGGCCGACGAGCTCGGCGTACCCAACCACCAGATCCTCTTCGAGGCGTCCCACGTCCCGTCCGCGGCCGAGTGGAAGCGCCTGCTCTGGCTGACCGAGATGCCGACCTGCGGCCCCGAGCAGTACTACAAGCACGAGCTGCACCGGCATGTGCGGGCCCATCACCCCGGAATCAAGGGCATGCTGCTGGGCGCCGCCGCCGACGAGTTCTGCGGCGGGTACTCCGTACAGACCTCCGGAGACCGGGGCTGGGAGGGCTTCACGCAGGCTCTCGGGGACATGGACCGCCGCGGCCGGCTGCAGAGCGGCCCGCGCGCGCTGGACATCTGGTGGGAGGGGTCCGAAGCGGGGCTCCTGTCCGAGGCGGCCCTGGGCCTCCGCAACGACGGGCGGGGACGGGATCCCTACGCTCTCTTCGTCGCCGCGAAGATGCGCGACGTGACCCAGTACAACTGCTGGCACGAGGACCGCACGGCCGCGGGCAGCGGTATCGAGGCCCGTGTTCCCTTCCTCGACCGACGCCTGTTCGAACTCGTCGCCTCGATTCCTCCGCACCGCCGTGAACGGCTGCTGTGGGACAAGGCCATCGTGCGGGAGGCGGTCGCCGACCTGCTTCCCCACGACGTCTTCCACCGCCCCAAGGTGCCCTTCTTCTACGGCGAAGGCGTCCAGCACACCCACCGGACGTTCATCTCCATGCTCACGCAGGACGGCTGCGCCCTCCTCGACGAGGCGCTGGAGAGCCCCCGAGGAAAGGAGTTCCTGAACGCCGACCGGGTGCGCGCGGTGCTGCGCCGCCTGGAGCAGGCCCCACTCTCCGGAGAGGTGGAGCGGATCCTCCCGCTGATCAACCTCTGTCTGCTCGACCGGATGGCCGCCGAGCCTCCCAGCCCGCCGATCGCCTCGGCGACGGTGCTTCCTCCGGTGCGCGAGGAGTATTCCGTCGGCGGGGAGAGCGGAGTCGATGACGCCGCCGCGCTGACGACGGGGGCGAGGCGCTGGGACGGCCACAGCCGTCTGGCCCTCGCCGACGATGCCGTCCTGCTGCGGGACACCGACGAGACCTGGTACGTCGCCGTCGACGGTTCCCTGGAGTACGTCCTGGACTACGAGGAACCGTGGCTGGCCTTCCTGCGTGGCCTCGACGGCACGAGCACCGTGGACCAGGTCTGCGAGCGGACCGGCACCACCCCTGAGGCGCTCTCCTCCCAGCTGACGGAATGCCTCGACCTGGGGCTGCTGGTCCCCGCGACTCCCGCGCCCGTCTCTCCCACGCCCACAGAACGGTCCTGACCGATGCCCACCTCCGAATACGCGATCGAGGCCGTCGGACTGCGCCGTTCCTACGAGACCAGAACAGGGTGGCTCAGACCGCGGCGCCTGGTGATCGAGGCCGTGCGCGGTGTGTCCTTCCAGGTGCCCAGAGGGGAGCTGTTCGGTCTGCTCGGCCCGAACGGCGCGGGAAAGACCACCACCATCAAGATGCTCAACACCCTTCTGCTGCCCACGTCGGGCCGCGCCTCGGTGCTCGGACACGACGTGGCCCGGGACCCCGTGCAGGTCCGCCGACGGATCGGATACGTCTTCGGCGGCGACAAGGGGCTGTACGAGCGGCTTTCCGCGCTCGACAACCTCCGCTACTTCGCGGAGCTCTACGGGGTGGACCCTCGGGAGCAGAAGGCCCGGATCCCCGAGATGCTGGAGATCGTGGGGCTTCTGGGCCGGGAGCAGGAACGCGTCGAGGGTTACTCGCGCGGCATGCGGCAGAAGCTGCACATCGCGCGCGGACTGCTGCACCGGCCCGAGGTTCTCTTCCTGGACGAGCCGTCCATCGGTGTCGACCCGGTGGCGGCACGGGAGTTGCGGGCGCTGGTCGCCGATCTGGCGGCCTCCGGCATCACTGTCCTTCTGACGACGCACTACATGGCGGAAGCGGACGAACTCTGCGACCGCATCGCCGTCATCGACCACGGCGTCATCCAGGCCGAGGGAACCCCTGCCGAGCTGAAGGAGCGGGTGCGGAAGCTCGACGTGATGGAGATCGAGGTCCGGGACAGCCTCGACGAAGCGCGTATGGACGCGCTGCGGAGACTCCCCGGGGTGGAACAGCTCAGCGTGGAGACCGGAGACATCGCCGACACCCTGCAGGTGCACGTGAGGCCGTCGGACGAGGTCCAAGCCGCCGTGATCGCGGCGCTCGACGGCGTGCGGACCAGGCGGATCGTGACGCGGGAACCCACGCTCGAGGACGCCTACGTCGCCATCATCGCGCAGACCGACGACGCGGAGCGGACCGGCGATGCGGTGCAGGTGCCGGCATGACGCGGACCCTCGGCAGGCTCCGGCGGCTCGTCGCCGTCGGAGTCCGCACGCACCTGCTGCATCTGTCCCGCTCGGGCGTCGATCTCGTCGTGGCACTCTTCTCGCCTCTCGTCTACGCCACGCTGGCGGTCTACCTCTTCCGCGCCGGCGGCCACCCGGACCGCCTGCTGCAGGCCGCTGTCGGGGCCGGCCTCATGGGTGTCTGGTCCTCCGTGCTCTTCGGGTCCGGCGGGGCGATTCAGGACCAGAGATGGCTGGGCACGCTCGAATCGCTGGTGATCGCGCCCACCCGCCTGTTTCTGGTGGTGCTCCCGATCACCTTCGCCACGTCGCTGGTGGGCATGTACTCGATGTTCGCGACGATCGCCTGGGGCGCACTGCTCTTCGGGGTCCCGCTCACCCCGGCCTCCCCGGCGCTCTTCGCCCCCGCGCTGATCGTGTGCGTGGTGGCGCTGGGCATGCTGGGCATGTTCCTGGCCTCCACGTTCGTCCTCCTCCGGAACGCCAACGCGCTTGCAAACGCGCTGGATTACCCGGTGTGGATGCTGTCGGGAATGCTCGTGTCCACCACCGCCCTCCCCGGCTGGACGCATGCGGTGACGTGGATCCTTCCCACGAGCTGGGCGGCGCGAGCCGTTCAGGCCGCGACCGGAGGGGGGGCGGTCGCCCTGCCGGCGGCCATGGCCCTCGGACTGGGCGCCGCCTACATGCTGCTCGCGTTCGGGGGCCTGAAGTGGGTCGAGAAGCGTGCGCGTCAAGCAGGGACCCTGGCACTGGCATGAGTGGAGACAACCGATGAGTACCTTCGCCCGTACGGTGCGCTTGGTGGTCCTGGGCGGAGGGATGTCCTATCGCGCCCTGTTCAACTGGACGAGCCCCCCGATCTTCATCGGGACCCTGATCGTCAGTCCGCTCTTCCAGATCTTCTTCTTCGTCCATGTGGGCCGGACGCTGGGGGTGGCGGACGACCGTTTCTACCTCATCGGCAACACCGTGCTCGCGGCGAGCGTGTCCTGCGTATACGGCGGTGTCATGGCCGTGTCCAAGGAACGCCGCTGCGGAACCCTCGGGACGGTCCTCCTCAGCCCGCGGGCCCGGGTCCCGCTGTGGGCCGGGCGTGTCCTGCCGTACGTGGGCAACGGCTTCCTGGTCATGTGCTTCATGCTGGTGGCGGGATCGCTGGCCCTGGGAGTCGAACTGCCGCTGTCCGTCGTCGGCGGTGTGGTCGTGACCTTTGTGGTGTCGGCGGTCTCCTGTGCCTTCTTCGGTCTGTCCCTGGGGGCGTTCTCGCTCCGGGTGCGGGACGCGTCCGTCGTCTCGAACATGGCCTTCACGCTCCTGATCCTCTTCAGCGGCGCGAACCTCCCGCACGAGGCCATGCCGGACTGGATGCGGGCCGTCGCGACCGTGACACCCATGTCGCACGGCATCGAAGCCCTCCGTGAGCTCTTCGCGGGAGCCTCCTACTCCGCCATCTGGCCCGACCTCGCGGCCGAGGGCGCACTGGCAGTCGGCTACGCGGCCCTGGCCCTGGTCCTGCTGCGCCACTTCGAGCGGCAGAGCCGGGCGACGGCCTCCCTGGACATCGCGTGAGGACTGGCGGGAGCAACATGTTCGACGTGCCGTCCGTCGCCGGCTCTGCGGCGATCGACAGAAGGAGCTATTGCGGTGTGAGTCACGGCAACCTTGGGTGAGCTCTATCAAGGTCCCTTCTGGCAGGACCTCGAACCGCACATAGCCATTGTCTCGCTGCCGGTCGACAAATTCAGCTGGTGCCATTTCACCGAGGGTGCGGATGATTCGCCCGGAGATCCCGCCGGCCTGACGGGGAAAGCGAAGTCGGCCAGGGCGATCGAGCTCTTCCTCGAATATTACGGGGAGAGCCCGCGTCCGGGGCGCTGGGAGTATTTCAGCGAACTCGAAGTGGGCAAGGGGATGGCGAGTTCGACCGCCGACATCGTGGCCACGGTGAGGTGCCTTTTCAACCTCTACGACATCGCCTACGACCAGCGGGTGGTCACGCACATCCTCGATCGGATCGAGCGAGCCGACAGCGTGTTCATCGACGAGTTCGCCCTCTACCTGAGCGGGCGGCACCAGGTCGTCCGGAACTTCGGCAGCGATCTGGGCTTCTACACCTGCTACGTCGTGGAGAGCGGGTCGGTCGACACCGAGGCGCTCGGTACGCGACTTGTCGACCACTATCGCGCGTACGCCGCCGACTACGCGGCCTGCCTCACGGAGCTGAACGGTGCGTTCGCCGTCGGCGACGCACTCCGGGTGGCGCGGTGCTCCTCCCGCAGCGCGGCGCTCTCGCAGCACGTCGTACCCAAGGCGTCCTACGAGGAGATGGTGGCGCACCAGGAGGCGTTCTCCGCCGACGGAATCTTCGTGGCGCACACGGGGACGGTCATCGGCTATCTCTTCCGTGCGCGACCGAGTCGATTCGCGATGGACGAACTGTCGTCCTTCTTCAAGCGGCTCGGACAGCAATGCTATTTCGCAAAGGGGGGCTGGGGTCAGGTATGAGCACATCGCCGAGGCGGTCAAGACACCGGCGATCATCAGGCTGCAGGACAACCTCTATGTGGCCAGATTCGAGACGATGAAGATCTATTCGGCGCTCGCGGCCGTGCGGCACCTGATCGAATCCGGCACGGTGCGCCGTGGTGGAACCCTGGTGGACAGTTCCAGTGGCATCTATGCCTACGCGCTCGCGCTGGCCTGCCACCAGTACGGCATGAAGTGCCACATCGTCGGTTCGACGACCGTCGACCGCGTCCTCAAGGTGCAGCTGGAGATACTCGGCGCGACCATCGAGCAGGTCGACCCGTCGGCGAGCCTGAAGCTCGACCAGAAGCAGCGGGTCGAACGGATCCGGGAGATTCTCGACGAGCGCCCCGACGTCCACTGGATGCAGCAGTACCACAACGACATCCACTACCTCGGGTACCAGGAGTTCGCCGATCTCGTGCGCAAGGAGATCCACAGCGACGAACTGACCGTCGTGGGGGGTGTCGGCTCCGGGGCTTCCCGGCTCCGGGGCTTCCACCGGTGGCCTGGTCACGTACCTGAGGGAATCCCTGCCCGACGTGGAGCTCTGCGGAATCCAGCCGTTCGGCAGCGTCTCCTTCGGAAGCGAGGGGATCGACGACCCGGAGGTCATCATCGCCGGGATCGGCAGCTCGATCCCGTTCCGGAACGTGCACTACGAGCTGTACGACCGCATTCACTGGATCAGCTTCCGGAACGCGCTGTCGGGCAGTGTCGAACTGCTCCGGGAGCACGCGGTCTTCGCGGGCCTCTCGACGGGCGCCGGCTACCTCGCGGCACGCTGGGAAGCGCGGCAGGCACCGGACCGCCCCCACCTCTTCATCGCGGCGGACACCGGCCACCGCTATGTCGACGCGGTGTTCGCCCGGCACGCCGAAGCCCTCCCGCTGGACCGACTCGCCCCCACGCCCGCGGAAAGCCTCCAGGACCTCACCTTCCCCTGGTCCGTCCTGGACTGGAACCGGCGTCCCTATGACATCAACGAAGCGGAGAACTCCCGTTGATCATCGTCGCTCTGGAATGGCTGACCTTCGGACTCGACCGGCTGATGGAGGCAGCCAGGCAGCGCGGGGTCGCGGTCCAGCTCCTGACCCGTGACCGCGGTGTCTACCGGCACGACCTCGGCGGGTCCGGGACCGACGGACTCGACGTCGTCGACCTGGACACCTTCGACACCGAGCAGGTCAAGCGGCATCTGGCCGGAGTCCCCGCTCTCGAGGGACTCATCAGTACCACCGACACCTGGAGCCTCACGGCGCTGGACCTCTGGGACGACCTGGACCTGCCGGGCCAGAACCCCGCCGCGGTCCGCCTGACCCGGGACAAGGCGGCTCTCCGCAACCGGCTGCACGGCGAAGGGCTGTCCCGCGGCGCGGGCATCGCCTTCGAGGCCGGCGGCATCACGGCGGCGGAGCTCGCCGAGCGCGTCCCGTTCCCCGTCATCGTCAAGGACCGCGCCGGGACAGGCAGCCGGAACGTCTGGCCGGCCGCGTCTCACGACGAGCTCGAGGCGGTGCTGGCGCAGGCCCGCGAAGCGGAGCTGCGCGGCGGCCTGACCGCCGAGCCCTTCTTCTCCGGCCCGCTGTACAGCGTCGAGACACTCAGCTGGGAAGGCGAGACCCGGGTGCTGGGCGTCAACAGCCGGATCACCTCCTCGCTTCCCGAATTCCGGGAGGTGGGAGTCGGCTTCCCCGTCGCGTTCCCCCAGGACCGGGCCGCGGAGATCACCGAATGGATCACCGGCGTACTCGCCGCGATCTCCTACACCACCGGATTCGCCCACACCGAGTTCATCGTCACCGACGACGGGCTCGAGGTCGTGGAGATCAACCCGCGCCTGGGCGGGGGCCTGATCGGCGAGACCATGTGCGAGGCCCTCGGGGTCAACGTCTACGACGCCTTCCTCGACCTCGCCCTCGGCAAGCGGCCCTCCCTGATGGATCTGCCCCTCACCCCGGTCCAGGGCGCCGCCCAAGTCCTGCTGTACGCCTCGGAAACCGGCGTCTTCGAGGGCCACGAAGGCCTCGGGCTGCACACGGGCCACCCCGGCGCCCCACGGTTCTACCCGGTCAGGGCGGAGGGCGACCGGATCGCCGACGTCACGGATCAGCGGGGCAACACCGCGATCGTGCTCACCACCGGTGAGACGACGGAGATCGCCATGCTCAACGCGCTGTCCGCGGCGGCGAAGATCCGGATCAAGGTCACCCGGGACGACTCGTGAGCCGGGACCGTCACCTTGTCCTGATCGGTCCCCACGCGGCGCTCTGCGAGCGCGCCCGGCGAGCCGGCGTCGGCGTCATCGTGGTGGACACGCCCGGGCGGCTCACCCCGGAAGTGATCGCCCTCGCGGACCACGTCATCGCCACCGACTACACGGACGTGACACGCACCGCGGAGCTGATCGCCGCTCTCGGCCGGGACCTGGACATCGTGGGTGCGCTCTCCCTCACCGAGTTCGGCCTGATTCCCGTGGCGCGGATCAGCGAACTGCTCGGCCTTCCCGACAACCCCGTGGAGGTCGTCAAGAGGGTCAGGGACAAGGATCTGATGCGGCGACGGCTCGCCGGCGACGACCGGTTCTCCGTTCCCGCCGCGCTCGTGAGCGACCGGAACGAGCTCGACCGCTTCCTCGCGGAGCACCCGGCGCCCGTCGTCGTCAAGCCGCACGACGGCGCCGGCAGCATGGGCGTGCGCCTGATCGACGACGGCCGGATCCCGGACGGTCTGGCGTACCCGCTGCTGGCGGAGACGTACCTCGACGGACGTGAGTACTCGGTGGAGGCGCTCTCGGTCGGAGGAGCGCACACGATCATCGGGATCACCGAGAAGGTGCTGTTCGACGACTCGTTCGTCGAACAGGGCCACCACTTCCCGGCCCCGCTGTCCGACGTGGACCGTGCCCTCGTGCACACCTACGTACGGGACTTCCTCGACCGGATCGGCCTGCGGGACGGGCTCAGCCACACCGAGGTGATCCTGACCCGTGAAGGGCCCAGGGCCGTCGAGACCCACACCCGCAACGGCGGCGACCACATCACCGACCTCGTACAGATGGCCACGGGGTTCGACATGCTCGACGCCGCGGTGCGCATCCGGGCGGGCCTGACGGCTGAGGTGCCGGCCGTCCCCGAGCCGGCCAGGGCGGCGGTGATCCGCTACTTCGCGCCCCCCGCCGGAACGGTACGGGAGGCCTACGGCGCGGCTGCGGCCCGCTACCTCCCCGGCGTCGCCGACCTCCAGCTGACCGTCCGGCCGGGCGACGAGGTGCGGCCGCCTCGCTCGTCCCTGGACCGGGTCGGCTACGTGATGGCCGTCGGCGCCGACCTGGACGAGGCCCGCGGGCACGCCGAGACCGCCATGGAAGCCGTCGTCCTGACGGTCGAGTGACACACGAAGGAAACGGATCGCAGTGAAAACGTCCGTCACAAGACGACCGACGATCGTCCCACCCCCCGGGCCCGTCCGCCGGTTCACCCTGGTGGTGCTCCTCCGGTCCGTGGGCAGCGGCCTCTTCATGACCGGCAGCGCGCTGTTCTTCACCCGTGTCGTGGGGCTGAGCATCGGACAGGTCGGCTTCGGCCTGTCGCTCGCGGCGGGCATCGGCCTGCTGACGATGGTTCCGATCGGCCGCCTGGCCGACCGGTTCGGAGGGAAGCCCGTCTACCTGCTGCTCCTGGTCGTCCAGGCGCTGTCGATGGGCGCCTACGTGGTGGTCGGATCCTTCTGGGCGTTCTTGCTGGTGGCCTGCCTCAGCGCGGTGGCCGACCGCGGAACGGCCGGCACCATCGGCGCCCTCGTACACGGCCTCGGGAACGGGGGTTCGGATCGGGTCCTCGTCCGTTCCTACCTCCGCTCGACCGGCAACATGGGGCTCAGCGCCGGTGCGCTGCTGGCCGGTGTCGCCCTGCAGGCCGACACGGCCGTCGGATACACCCTCCTGATCGCGGGCAACGCGCTCATGCTGCTGACCGCCGCGGCGGTGCTGTGTCCTCTGCCCATCGCGGCGAGCGGCCCGCAGACCGGGACAGCGTCGCGGCAGCACGGCCACGGGAAGAGGAAGCGGTGGGGCGGGGCGCTCAGGGACCGCCGTTACATGACGCTCACCGCCCTCAGCGGAATAGCTACCCTGCACTACCACATCCTGGCTTTCGCCATGCCGCTCTGGGTGGCGAACTGGACGTCCGCCCCACGCTGGATGATCTCCGGGATCCTCGTCGCCAACACCGTCCTCATCGTGCTCTTCCAGGTCCGAACGGGGCAGCTGGCGACCACACTGACCGGGGCCGCCCGCGCCGCCCGGCTCGCCGGCGTCTTCCTGGCGCTCGCCTGCGCCGTCATCGGGTTCTCGGCTGACGCGCCCCTCATGACGGCCGTGCTCCTGCTCGCCCTGTGGGGTGTCATCCACTCCGTCGGAGAGCTGCTCCAGGCGTCGTCGGAGTTCTGCCTCAGCTTCGAGCTGGCACCCGACGACGCGCAGGGCGAATACCAGAGCACCTTCGCGCTCGGGGAGGGGATCGCCCGCGTCGTCGCGCCCGGCCTGCTCTCGGTCACGGTGCTGTCGATCGGCACCCCGGCGTGGCTTGGGGTCGGGTCCCTGCTTCTCGGTGCGTGCCTCGCGACCTCGTTCATCGCGCTTCGAGCGAGCCGGGAGCTGCCGGTGGGTGAGCTCCTCGCCCCCGAGCCGACGCGAGCGAGCCCTTAGACCAGCCCGGTGGGAAACGGTTCGCACTAGTGCGGGAAACGATCACCGCTGGCGTCCGCGTATGTCCTGACCAGCATGTTTCGTCGGTGCCCCGCTCCTGCCGGGCACGTGGGAGACGTCGCCGGAGGCGGGGGGGGGATCCACTCGCTGTTGCCGCCGAACGCGCCGTCGGACGGGAGCGTGCCAGTGCCGTCGATCTCGGCAGCGGGCTGTCGCCGGTGAACCGGGCGGCGTAGAGGGTGCCCTCGTCGAGCAGGCGCGTGTTGTGGGCGCGCGGCGGGGCTGTTGCCCTTCCGGTAGGTGTGCCGGGAGACGTACTTGTAGAGGTAGTTGAAGCTTTCGTCGTCGCTCATGTACTTGTCCAGGTGCGGGGCGATCGCGTCCAGGGCACGCGCGAGGCGGTCGCCGTTGAGCAGGTCGGCCTCGATGTCGAAGACCTCCGCCACCTCCCACTCGCGCGCCCAGTCCCCGACGCGGAACAGCGGCGCGGGAGCGGTCAGCCGGTTCGCCACCAGTACCTCGATCACCTGGCCGTGCGTCAGGTCCGCCCGCGGATCGGGTGGACACAGAGCGTCGACGATCCCCGCGACGTCCAGCCGGCGCAGAAACTCGGCAGCGACAGGCAGAGCGCCCAGACGCTTGGTCACCACGGACTCGATCACGACCTCCATGCGTGGGCGTTCCGTCCGTGGCCGCGAGGACCGGGAAGTCATCGACACACCCGGACCAACGCGGCCACCCCCTCGATGGGCACCGGCAAGACCGTCAAACCATCTGATTCAGCGACCCGCGAAGTACGGGCCCAGTGACACGCCATCCCAGCCTGCACACAGGCGTTTCCGCAGGGCAACCCACATTTCCGCACCCTAGACAGCACCCTCAACTGTAGAACTCAAGTCGTAGAGGGCACTGATTCGGCGGCTACTTCTTGCCACTCCCAGAGGTTCCTCCATGCCGGAACTCCACCACGTCGCCGTCCTGCATGACGTATTCCTTGCCCTCCATGCGGGCCTTGCCCTTCGCGCGGGCCTCGGCTACCGAGCCGGTCTCGACCAGGTCGGCGAAGGAGATGACCTCGGCCTTGATGAAGCCCTTCTGGAAGTCGGTGTGGATCACACCGGCCGCTTCGGGGGCCGTCGCGCCCTTCTTGATCGTCCAGGCGCGGGTCTCCTTGGGGCCTGCCGTCAGGTAGGTCTGGAGGCCCAGGGTGTCGAAGCCGACGCGGCCGAGGGTGGCGAGGCCGGGCTCTTCCTGGCCCATGGACTGGAGCAGCTCCAGGGCCTCGTCGTCGTCGAGCTCGATCAGCTCGGACTCGATCTTCGCGTTGAGGAAGATCGCCTCGGCGGGGGCGACGAGCGCGCGCTGCTCGTTCTTGAAGTCCTCGTCGACCAGCTCGTCCTCGTCGACGTTGAAGACGTAGAGGAAGGGCTTGGTGGTGAGCAGGTGCAGCTCGTGGAGGAGCCGGCCCTTTTCGGTGCCTGCCGTGATGCCTGCCGCGAAGAGCGTGGTGCCCGTTTCGAGGATCTTCTGGGCTTCCTCCACCGCTGCCAGGACCGCGACCTTTTCCTTCTGGAGGCGGGACTCCTTCGTCAGGCGCGGGACCGCCTTCTCGATGGACTGGAGGTCGGCCAGGATCAGCTCGGTGTTGATCGTCTCGATGTCGTCCTTCGGCGAGACCTTGCCGTCGACGTGTACGACGTTCTCGTCCTTGAAGGCACGGATGACCTGGCAGATCGCGTCGGACTCGCGGATGTTCGCCAGGAACTTGTTGCCCAGGCCCTCACCCTCCGAGGCGCCGCGGACGATGCCGGCGATGTCGACGAAGTCCACCGTCGCGGGGAGGATCTTCTGGGAGCCGAAGATCTTGGCGAGCGTGGCCAGCCGCGGGTCGGGGACGCCGACGACGCCGACGTTCGGCTCGATGGTGGCGAACGGGTAGTTGGCCGCCAGCACGTCGTTCTTGGTCAGGGCGTTGAACAGGGTCGACTTGCCGACATTCGGCAGGCCGACGATTCCGATCGTGAGCGACACGTTGGCGACTTCCTGAAGTGAGGACTGGCCCGGGAGTGGACCGATCCCCCAGTTTACGGGCGGGCGGCGGGAGGCCGACGACGGGAGCTTCGGGAGGCTTCGGGGGGCGCCGATCGGCCACGTTGCGTCGAACGCAGGGCCAAGGTCGGCCAAAGGGCGTGTCCTGCGCCTGATTCGTCCCTCCCTGCGACCTACGTTGTCCAGGTGGAGCAACACAGGGCACGTCCCCCTCGTCCCCAGCAGCGGTCGCAGACCCCCCTGCTCCCCTCGGGCGGATCCGCCGACGCCGCCGCGGTCTACCGGGTGGCAGCGAGACCGGCGCGACCGGTGCCGCCCGTCGTGCTGGCGCTGCGACGGCTGCCCAATCCGCGGCTCACCGGGCTCGGCAGCGGGCTGTTCGCCGCCGCCGTGATGCTGGTGCTCGGCGGTCTCGACCGGCTGCTGTTCGACGGTTCGCCGGTCGTGTACGGGCTGCTGTTCCTGCCGGTCAGCGCCCTGACCGCACTATGGGTGCGACCCGCCGATCTGGTCACCGCGCCGATCGCCGTACCCATCGCCTTCGCCGTCGGCCTCGTGCCGATCGCCGGGGGCGCGAGCGGGTTCGGCAGCCGGATCATGGCCGTGGTCACGGCGCTCGCCGTACACGCGGGCTGGCTGTACGGCGGAACGCTCGTCGCCGGGCTCATCGCGACCGTACGCAAAGTGCGGCTGATGACGCGGCGGCGGGCGATCCAGGCCGCCGCCCAGCGCGCCGCCGCCAGGCGTCCGAGCCCGGATCCCGTGGACTAGGGCCTGCGGACTAACTACGCGGCGCCGCGCCTGCCGCCATCGCCGCTCCCACGATGCCCGCGTTGTTCTGGAGCTGCGCGGGGACGATCTCCGCACGGATGCCCTCGATCAGCGGGAGGAACTTCTCGGCCTTGCGGCTCACCCCGCCGCCGATGATGAAGAGCTCCGGCGAGAACAGCATCTCCACGTGCGCCAGGTACTTCTGCACCCGCCGCGCCCAGTGCTCCCAGTTCAGGTCCTCGTCTTCCTTGGCCTTCGTGGAGGCGTGCTTCTCCGCGTCCTGGCCGTTCAGCTCCAGGTGCCCCAGCTCGGTGTTGGGCACGAGGTTGCCGTCGAGGAAGAGTGCGCTGCCGATGCCCGTACCGAACGTGAGCAGCAGGACCGTGCCCTTGCGGCCCGCGCCCGCGCCGAACGTCATCTCGGCGACGCCGGCCGCGTCGGCGTCGTTGAGGACCGTGACCGGCAGGCCCAGGCGGTCACTGAGCATGGCGCGGGCGTCGACGTCGATCCATCCCTTGTCGACGTTCGCGGCGGTACGGGTGATGCCGCCCGTGACCACTCCGGGGAAGGTGACGCCGACCGGGCCGCTCCAGCCGAAATGGCTGACGACCTCATGGACGCACCCGGCCACGCCGGACGGCGTGGCCGGGTGCGGGGTCAGTACCTTGTGCCGCGGCTCCGCCAGGTCGCCGCGCTCCAGGTCCACGGGAGCGCCCTTGATGCCGGATCCGCCGATGTCCACTCCGAAGACGTTCATGGACTCAACGTTACGGTGTGGCACTGACAGTGTCGCTGAAAGTCACTTTCCGGAGAGGCGGGCCGCTTCGGCACGCAGGTCGCGGCGCAGCTCCTTGGGCAGCGAGAAGGTGATCGACTCGTCGGCGGTCTTCACCGTCTCGACGTCGCCGTAACCACGCTCGGCCAGCCATTCCAGTACGCCGTCGACCAGGACGTCGGGCACCGAGGCGCCGGAGGTCAGACCGACCGTCGTGACGCCTTCCAGCCACGCCTCGTCGATCTCGTCGGCGAAGTCCACCAGGTGCGCGGCGGGGGCGCCCGCGTCCAGGGCGACCTCCACCATGCGGATGGAGTTCGAGGAGTTCTTGGAGCCCACGACGATGACGAGCTGCGCGTCCTCGGCGAGCTTCTTGACCGCGATCTGGCGGTTCTGCGTGGCGTAGCAGATGTCGTCGCTGGGAGGCGAGAGCAGGTTCGGGAACTTCTGCTTCAGCGCGTCGACCGTCTCCATCGTCTCGTCGACCGACAGCGTGGTCTGGGAGAGCCAGACGACCTTCGACTCGTCGCGTACGGAGACGTTGGCGACGTCCTCGGGGCCGTCGACCAGGGTGATGTGGTCGGGGGCCTCGCCGGAGGTGCCGATGACTTCCTCGTGGCCCTCGTGGCCGATCAGGAGGATGTCGTAGTCCTCCTTGGCGAAACGGACGGCTTCCTTGTGGACCTTGGTGACCAGCGGGCAGGTCGCGTCGATCGTCGCGAGCTTCCGCTCGGCGGCCTCCTCGTGCACGGTCGGCGCGACGCCATGCGCGGAGAACATGACGATCGAGCCCTCGGGGACCTCCGCCGTCACGTCGACGAAGATCGCACCCTTCTTCTCCAGGGTCTGCACGACGTACTTGTTGTGGACGATCTCGTGCCGGACGTAGATCGGCGCCCCGTACTGCTCCAGGGCCTTCTCCACGGCGATCACGGCACGGTCCACGCCCGCGCAGTAGCCACGGGGAGCGGCGAGAAGGACACGACGGGCGGCGGTAGCAGTCATGTCCACCATCGTAAGGCCGCGCCACGCAGGCCAGGGGACGCCGCAGACCGCCTCGGTGATCAAGACTGAACGCCTGGTTCTACGTACGGAGGCGCGATGGCCGTGACCGTGAGGGAGACCGAGGGGCTGCGGCGGAGTCTCGGATTCCGCGACCTCGTCGTCTACGGGCTGCTTTTCATCGCCCCCTTGGCGCCCGTCGGCGTATTCGGGACGCTCGACGCCAAGTCGCACGGAGCGGTGGCCCTCGTCTATCTCGTCGCGACGGTCGCGATGGCGTTCACCGCGTTCAGCTACGCCCAAATGGTGCGGGTGGTCCCGCAAGGCGGGCTCGGTCTTCGCGTACGCCCGCAAGGCGCTCGGCGAGGGCCCCGGATTCATCGCCGGCTGGATGGCGATGCTCGACTACGTGCTCATTCCGGCGGTCGCCTATCTCTTCTCGGGGATCGCGATGCACGCGCTCGTGCCGCCGTTTCGCAGTGGGTGTGGACGGCGCTCGCGGTGGTGGTGACCACGGGGCTGAACATGTGGGGCGTACGGGCGGCCGCGCGCGTGGGCTTCGCGGTGCTCGCCATGGAGATCGTGGTGCTGGGGGTCTTCGTGGTGGCCGCCGTCGCGGTGCTCATGCATGACGGGGCGCGTCGCGGCTGGCTGTCGCCGCTGACCGGCGACGGTTCCATGGGCGCCCTCTCGCTCGCGGCGGTCCTCGGTGCGGTGTCGGTTGTGGTGCTGTCGTATCTCGGGTTCGACGCGATCGCGTCGTTCGCGGAGGAGGTTACTGGCGGGTCGGCGAAGGTGGCACGGGCGGTGCTGTTCTGCCTGGGGCTCGCGGGCGCGCTGTTCATGGCGCAGACGTATCTCGCGGCGCTGCTCCAGCCGGTGTCTGCGGCGGAGCTCGCCGCGGATCCGGGGAAGCAGGGGACCGCGTTCTACGACGCGCTCGATACGTCGATCGCGACCTGGCTGGGTGACTTGGTGGCGGTGAGCAAGGCGATCGGCGCGGCGTTCGCGGCGCTGGCGGGGCAGGCGGCGGCCGGTCGGCTGCTGTTCGCGATGGCCAGGGAGCGGCGGCTGCCGCGCGTACTGGCGAAGGTGGATGCCGATTCGGGCGTACCGCGGATCGCGCTGGCCGTGGTGACGCTGGTGGCGGCGGTGTGGGCGTCCCGGCGCGACGACGGCCTGGACCATCTGGTGTCGGTGGTCGACATCGGGGCGCTGACGGCGTTCGTGCTGCTGCACGCGTCGGTGGTGGGCTGGTTCGCCGTACGGAGGCTGGAAGGGCCGCCGGTGTGGTGGCGGCACGTGCTGCTGCCGGTGCTGGGTGCGGCGGTGGCGGTCGCGGTGATCGTGGAGGCGTCGGGCACGGCGCAGGCGGTGGGCGCGGTGTGGCTGGTGGTGGGGCTGGTGGTGGTGGCCGTGCAACGGGGCGTCGGACCGGCATGGGTGTCAGTCCCGGCGGCTAGCCTTCGTACATGGCTCTGAATACGTCCGCCGACGCCCCGCTGCCGGTCGGTCAGGTCTCGCGCCTCATCGGCGGGTGGATCGACCGGCTCGGCTCGGTGTGGGTCGAGGGGCAGATCACGCAGATCTCGCGCAGGCCGGGCGCCGGGGTCGTCTTTCTGACGCTGCGGGACCCTTCGCACGACATCTCGGTGGGCGTGACGTGCTTCAGGCAGGTCTTCGACCCGATCGCGGACGTGGTGGCGGAGGGCGCGCGGGTCGTGGTGCACGCGAAGCCCGAGTGGTACGCGCCGCGCGGGCAGCTGTCGCTGCGCGCGACGGCGATAAAGCCGGTGGGGATCGGCGAGCTGCTCGCGCGGCTTGAGCAGCTGAAGAAGGTGCTGGCGGGCGAGGGGCTCTTCGCGCTGGACCGCAAGCGGCCCCTGCCGTTTCTGCCGCACCGCATCGGGCTCGTCACGGGCCGGGCGTCGGCGGCCGAGCGCGACGTCCTGGAGAACGCGCGCCGGCGCTGGCCCGCCGTCCGCTTCGAAGTGCGGAACGTGGCGGTGCAGGGGGTGAGCGCGGTCGCGCAGGTCGTCCAGGCGGTCAAGGAGCTGGACGAGCTGCCGGACGTCGACGTGATCATCGTGGCGCGGGGCGGGGGCAGCGTCGAGGACCTGCTGCCGTTCTCGGACGAGCAGCTCGTACGGACCGTGTTCGGGTGCCGTACGCCGGTGGTGTCGGCGATCGGGCACGAGCCGGACTCGCCGCTGCTGGATCTGGTGGCCGACGTCCGGGCTTCGACGCCGACTGACGCGGCGAAGAAGGTCGTGCCGGACGTCGGCGAGGAGCTGAACCGCGTCCAGCTGCTGCGCGACCGGGCGCTGCGGACCGTACGCGGACTGATGGACCGCGAGGAGCGGGGGCTGGCGCACGCGCTGGCCCGCCCGGTGATGGAGCGGCCGCACCGGATGGTGGAGGACCGCGAGGCGGAGGTCGAGGCGCTGGTGGCGCGCAGCCGGCGCACGCTGGGGCACCTGCTGGACCGCGCCGACTCGGAGCTGTCACACACCCGGGCGCGGGTGGTGGCCCTTTCTCCCGCGGCCACGCTGGAACGGGGGTACGCGGTGCTTCAGCGGGGGGACGGCGGCGTGGTCCGCTCCCCGGACGAGGTCACGGCGGGCGACGAGCTGCGGGCGCGGGTGGCGGAGGGCGAGTTCACAGTGCGGGTCGCGGAGTGACCTCGTACTCACACATAGGGTGGATCACATGGCACAGACGGACGAAGCAGCGACGACCCTCGGGTACGAGCAGGCCCGGGACGAGCTGATCGACGTCGTACGGCGCCTGGAAGCGGGCGGTACGACGCTGGAGGAATCGCTGGCTCTGTGGGAGCGCGGCGAGGAGCTGGCGAAGGTCTGCCGGCGGTGGCTGGAGGGGGCCAGGGCGCGCCTGGACGCTTCGCTCGCCGACGAGAGCTGAGGGCGGGGACACATAGGGGCCGCTGTGAAGTGGATCACCATCGCGCGGTTTTAGTTGAAAGTTAATACATCTTCGCTTACGGTGAGATCACAGCCTGATCCCCTTGTCCGTCCGGAAGGTAAGCCGCATGTCTCTCGTTCTTGACCCCGCCGCCCAGGACCTCCTCTTCCGTGAGGCCCGCACTGCGAACACCTTCACCGACGAGCCGGTGACCGAGGAGCAGGTCCAGGCGATCTACGACCTGGTCAAGTTCGGCCCGACCGCGTTCAACCAGTCGCCGCTGCGCGTCGTCCTGGTCCGCTCCGCCGAGGCCCGCGAGCGCCTCGTCCCCCTCATGGCCGAGGGCAACCAGCCGAAGACCGCCTCCGCCCCGCTGGTCGCGATCCTCGCCGCAGACAACGAGTTCCACGAGGAGCTCCCGGCGCTGCTTCCGCACTTCCCGCAGGCCAAGGACATGTTCTTCTCGGAGCGCCCGGCCCGCGAGTCGGCCGCCGGCCTCAACGCCGCACTCCAGGCCGCCTACTTCATCGTCGGCGTCCGCGCCGCCGGTCTGGCCGCGGGCCCGATGACGGGCTTCGACTTCGCCGCCGTCCAGAAGGAGTTCCTGGACGACGACCACACCCCGCTGATGATCGTCAACATCGGCAAGCCGGGCGAGGACGCATGGTTCCCGCGCTCCCCGCGCCTGACCTACGACGAGGTCATCACCACCGTCTGAGCACGCGACACGCAAGACGTGACGAAGCCGCCGCACCCCGAGGGGTACGGCGGCTTCGTCGTGTCAGTCGATGCAGTCGACATCAGCAGATGTCAGTCGCGCTTCAGGACTTCTTCGCTTCCAGCGCCTCGGCCATCTCCGTCAGCCGCTCCTGCGACGCCGTGCCCGTGACCACCGTCGTCGCACCCTTTTCCTCGCACACCAGCGCGTCGTACTTCGGGCCCTCCCAGCGCTGCCAGGTCTCGCCGCCGACCCGCAGGGTCTTCTCGGTCTTCGTCGCCCGCTGGCTCACCTTGTGGACGAACTTCTCCGCCGGCCCGTTCGACTGCTCGACCGCGACATACTCCCGGTCCGGGTCGAGGAAGCCCAGGTGCCAGGAGTTGCCGTCCTGCCGGTCGTACGTGACCGACGTCGGCTTCCAGGTCTCCGGGAGCCCGACGGGGGCCGCCACCGGGTACGGCGCCGCCCGCCGCGCCGTGATGAGCTCGACCCGGTAGTCGACCGGCTTGATGGGGTCCGCCGAGTCGTCATGCGGGATGAACACGTAGACGCTCGCGGCGACGGCACCGATCGCCGCCATCGACAGCATCATGCTCCGGACCGTCTGCTTGCCTGTGCCTTTCATACCTGCCACGCCCCCATGGTCCCCCATGCCCTGCCACCGCCCGCGCGAGGGGCATCTCATCCCGATATGCCGCTCATACGTGCCCCGCTCTGCTCATTTTGTCGACGTACCGATAGAGTCGGCAGCACCCTCTTTACTCCGGCCGTCGCCGTACAGAAAGGTGCGCTCCGATGACCGAGCACCATCTTCCGTCTCAGCTCGAGGTCTCGCCCGAGGCCCCCGACCGCAACCTGGCCCTGGAGCTCGTCCGGGTCACCGAGGCCGCTGCCATGGCCGCCGGGCGGTGGGTCGGCCGCGGTGACAAGATCGGCGCGGACGGCGCAGCGGTGAAGGCCATGCGGACCCTGGTCTCGACTGTCTCGATGAACGGCATTGTCGTCATCGGCGAAGGCGAGAAGGACGAAGCCCCGATGCTCTTCAACGGGGAACGTGTCGGCGACGGCACCGGCGCCGAGGTCGACATCGCGGTCGACCCGATCGACGGCACCACGCTCAACGCAAAGGGCATGCCGAACGCCATCGCCGTGCTCGCCGCCGCCGACCGCGGCACCATGTTCGACCCGTCCGCGGTCTTCTACATGGAGAAGCTGGTCACCGGTCCGGAGGCCGCCGACTTCGTCGACATCAACGCCCCCGTCTCGGTCAACATCCGCCGGGTCGCCAAGGCCAAGAACTCGACCCCCGAAGACGTCACCGTGATGATCCTCGACCGCCCCCGTCACGAGGGCATCGTCAAGGAGATCCGCGAGACGGGCGCCCGGATCAAGTTCATCTCGGACGGCGACGTCGCGGGCTCGGTCATGGCGGTGCGCGAAGGCACGGGCGTCGACATGCTCATGGGCATCGGCGGTACGCCCGAGGGCATCATCTCGGCATGCGCGATCAAGTGCCTCGGCGGCACGATCCAGGGCAAGCTGTGGCCCAAGGACGAGGCCGAGCGCCAGCGCGCCCTCGACGCGGGTCACGACCTCGACCGCGTACTGCACACGAACGACCTGGTCAGCGGCGACAACGTGTTCTTCGTCGCCACCGGCATCACGGACGGCGAGCTGCTGCGCGGCGTCCGCTACCGCTCGGAGACCGCCACCACGCAGTCCCTGGTGATGCGCTCGAAGTCGGGCACGATCCGCCAGATCGACTCGACGCACCGCCTCTCGAAGCTGCGCGCCTACAGCGCCATCGACTTCGACCGCGCGAAGTAGCACCTGGCGAAGTAGCACCGGTACTAAGCGGTGCGAGAAAGGGGCGGCCCCGGCTGTAAGCGGGGGGCGCCCCTTTTTCTCACTTCTTGATCAGCCGGTCAGCCGGCGGCGGCGATCCTGCCCGCCTGGGCCGCCTGGCCCAGCTCCATCTCGCGCCGCCTGCGCCTGGCCAGCACCACCCGGCGCTCGGCCGCGGTCAGGCCGCCCCAGACGCCGTACGGCTCGGGCTGGAGCAGCGCGTGCTCCCGGCACTCGACCATCACGGGACAGCGCGCACAGACCCGCTTCGCGGCTTCTTCCCGGGCCAGCCTCGCGGCCGTCGGCTCCTTTGAAGGGGCAAAGAACAGCCCGGCTTCGTCCCGGCGGCACACCGCCTCCGTGTGCCATGGGCCGGCCTGATCCCGGGCCGGCGCGCGCTGCGACGGAACGGCGGCGACCTGCAGGGACTGATGCGGCGGATGCGGCACGGTCTACTCCTGACGACGGCTTCGGGAGCGAGCAGCGATGCAGCGTTCCCTACCCGCTGTGCGCGCGCCTATGCACAGGGTTTCGAACCGTCTCAGCGGGCGTCAGTGCCCGAGGTGTTTGCGCATGCGACCGCGCAGGTCCGTGATGCGCTTTCCGCGCTTGGGCTTGGCCTCGATGTTGCCGAACACCGAGTACCCGTTGATCACTACGACCGGCGCCTCGGGGTTGTCGGCCTCAAGGGTGTCGACCTCGAAGTTCCCGAAGATCCCGGTGCCGCCGCCGCGCAGCGTGATGTTCTCGGGGACCCGCACCTCGACGTTGCCGAACAGCGAGGTCACGTTGATCACGGTCAGCCGCTGGCCGAAAAGCGCCTCTGTGAGGTCGATCTCCACGCTGCCGAAGAGCGCGAAGGCGTTCGTCCTGCCGCCGATCCGCCAGCGGCCCTTGCGGGTCGAGCTGCTGAAGACGGCGATCAGGTTCTCCGCCACGGCCGGCAGTGAGGGATCGACCGGGTCGTACGCCGCCGAGGCCGGCTCGCGCCGGGCGTCACCCCCTGGGGTGGGCAAGTCCTGGACCAGCGGCTCCAGTTCGGCGAGCGTCTTGGCGCGGTAGACCGAGTCGATACGGTCGGAGTGCTCCTCGGCGGTCAGCCTGCCCTCGGCCATGGCGTCGCGCAGGATGTCCGCGGTCCGGTCCCGGTCCGCGTCGGACGCACGGATGGCGGCGGGCTGCTGGGGGTGCCCGCGACCAGAGGTCGCTGAATGATGCTTGTCGAGGTCCACCGCCCCAGCGTACCGAAACGCGATAGATCGCGACTAGTGCGTACGGCTGCCAACTGAGCGCCAACTGAGCCTTACCTCACAGACCGGACGCCCCGACGGCGTCTTACGCTGGTGGGCGCACTGCGCCAATGGAGGCCAGTTGCCGTCTGCCGAGTGAGGAATGGCCGTAATGCCAGAGTTTGCGTACTCCGATCTGCTCCCCCTGGGAGAGGACACCACGCCGTATCGCCTGGTGACCGCAGAGGGTGTTTCCGCCTTCGAGGCCGACGGCCGTACGTTCCTCAAGGTCGACCCCGAGGCGCTGCGCACTCTTGCCGCCGAGGCGATGCACGACATCTCGCACTACCTGCGGCCCGCGCACCTGGCCCAGCTGCGCCGGATCATCGACGACCCCGAGGCGTCCTCGAACGACAAGTTCGTGGCGCTCGACCTGCTGAAGAACGCGAACATCGCGGCTGCGGGTGTCCTGCCGATGTGCCAGGACACGGGCACGGCGATCGTGATGGGCAAGCGCGGCCAGAACGTCCTGACGGAAGGCCGCGACGAGGAAGCCCTCTCACGCGGGATCTACGACGCCTATACCAAGCTCAACCTGCGCTACTCGCAGATGGCCCCGCTGAACATGTGGGAGGAGAAGAACACCGGCTCGAACCTGCCCGCGCAGATCGAGCTGTACGCGACCGACGGCGGCGCGTACAAGTTCCTCTTCATGGCAAAGGGCGGCGGCTCCGCCAACAAGTCCTTCCTCTACCAGGAGACGAAGGCGGTCCTCAACGAGGCCTCCATGATGAAATTCCTGGAGGAGAAGATCCGCTCGCTGGGTACGGCCGCGTGCCCGCCGTACCACCTGGCGATCGTCGTCGGTGGTACGAGCGCCGAGTTCGCGCTCAAGACCGCGAAGTACGCCTCCGCGCACTACCTCGACGAGCTGCCGGCCGAGGGCTCGCCCCTCGGCCACGGCTTCCGGGACAAGGAGCTGGAGGAGAAGGTCTTCGAGCTGACGCAGAAGATCGGCATCGGCGCGCAGTTCGGCGGCAAGTACTTCTGCCACGACGTGCGCGTGGTGCGGCTGCCGCGCCACGGCGCCTCGCTGCCTGTCGCGATCGCCGTGTCGTGCTCGGCGGACCGCCAGGCCGTCGCGAAGATCACCGCCGAGGGCGTCTTCCTGGAGCAGTTGGAGAAGGACCCGGCGCGGTTCCTGCCGGAGACGACGGATGAACACCTCAGCGACGCAGCCGAGGCTGGGGACGTCGTCGAGATTGACCTGAACCGGCCGATGGACGAGGTGCTCGCCGAGCTCACCAAGTACCCGGTCAAGACCCGGCTCTCGCTGACCGGCCCGCTGGTCGTCGCGCGCGACATCGCGCACGCCAAGATCAAGGAGCGGCTGGACGCGGGCGAGGAGATGCCGCAGTACCTGAAGGACCACCCGGTGTACTACGCCGGTCCCGCGAAGACTCCTGAGGGTTACGCGTCCGGCTCCTTCGGCCCGACGACGGCCGGCCGGATGGACTCGTACGTCGAGCAGTTCCAGGCGGCGGGCGGCTCGAAGGTCATGCTGGCCAAGGGCAACCGGTCGAAGCAGGTGACGGACGCGTGCGGTACGCACGGCGGCTTCTACCTGGGCTCGATCGGTGGTCCGGCGGCGCGTCTCGCGCAGGACTGCATCAAGAAGGTCGAGGTCGTCGAGTACGAGGAGCTCGGCATGGAGGCGGTCTGGCGGATCGAGGTGGAGGACTTCCCCGCGTTCATCGTGGTTGACGACAAGGGCAACGACTTCTTCACCGAGCCCGCCCCGGCCCCGACGTTCACCTCGATCCCGGTGCGGGGTCCCGGCCTGGCGTAACAGCGTCCCCGTCCCGGCATCTGCCCTGCCCCCGACCGCGCATCGCGGTCGGGGGCAGTCGCCGTTCTCGCCCGCAGCGCGCTCTACTTCTGTAGAGTCCTCTACAGAAGTAGAGTCCGGGCAGAGAGGTCCATCGATGAGCACGCTCGCCGACCGGTTCGTTCCCCACCCCCACTTCGCCTCGGCGCACGAGGCCGTCATCCCGGCCCCTGCCGAGGCCGTGTGGGCAGCCGTCCAGGAGTTCGACAGGACCGGCGGATTCAAAAACGTCCGGGCGGTCCGCGCACTGGTCGCCGTCCGCCGGATCCTCGGCCGGCTCCGTAACCGGGGCGGATCGTACGACGACATACCGACCATGTCCGTCCCGCTCGCCGAGGACCCGCCCCGCGAAGTGGTGCACGGCATCGTGGGTCAGTGGTGGACGATGGGAGGCGCCGCGAACCGTACGGACGTCGTCGGCGCCGAGGCGTTCCTGGCGTTCGCCGAACCGAACCACGCGAAGGCGGTGTTCGTACTGCAACTCACCGAGTCACCGGACGGCCGGAGCACCAGGGTCGTCACCGAGACGCGCGTCGTGTGCACCGATCACCGGGCGCGGCGGGCGATGGGACGCTACTGGCTGGTGATCCGTCCGTTCAGCGGCCTCACCCGCAGGCTGATGCTCGGGGAGCTGAGGAAGCGGGCGACAGCGTGAGCCGGAGCCCGCGGGTGGCGGCCCTGCTGCATGCCGCCGTCTCGATCATCGCCTGCGAGGGGCTGCGCGGCCTCACGCACCGGGCGGTCGACGCCCGGGCGAACGTGCCGATGGGTTCAACGAGTTACTACTTCCGCACCCGGGAGAAGCTGCTGGCCGGCGTCGTCGCACTCATCGCCGAGGAGGAGCTGGCCGACATCGGGCAGGCCGCAGTGGCCGGGGAGTTCGCGTCCGCCCCGCCGGTCCGGCAGGTGGCCGACCGGTTCGCGGGCGTACTGGCCCACTGGCTCGGCCCGGAGCGGGAGCGCACCCGGGCCCGGCTGGAGATCCTGCTGACCTCCGGCCGTCCCGACGACGAGACCGGCGGCGAGCTGCGGCGCGCCAGGGAACGCTTCGTCGAGCAGGCCCGCCTGGTGGCGGCCGAGCTCGGCAGCCCGAACCCCGCGGAAGGCGGTCGGATCGTCGTGGCGTTCGCCGAGGGGCTCACCTACGACGGGGTGGTCCGACCGGGGCCCGACACCACCGACCGGGCCACACTGCGGCAGGCGCTGGAGACCGTCCTCACCGCCCTGGCCACGCCGTGCGGGCCCCGGTGAAAGGGCCCGCACCATCGCGCCACGCCGTCGCGGTTACGCGAAGCGCTGGTTCGCCGCGCCTGTGCAGGGCTGGAGCTTCAGCGGGTCCTTCGCCGCCGCCAGCGTCACGCACAGGCCCGTCGCCGCCGCCGGGCGGATCGTGGAGCCGTCGCGTACGAACTGCTGGTTCGCCGCGCCCGAGCAGTTCCACAGGACCAGGCCCGCACCTGCCTGATACTTCGCGCCGGGCACGTCGAGGCACCGGTCGTGGCTCAGTTCCGTACGGAGCGACTTCTGGGCGGTGTCGTACCACCAGCCCTGGTTCCGGCCGCCGTGGCAGTCCCAGCCGCCCACCGCCGTCCCGTTACGGGTCGTCGATCCGGGTACGTCCGCGCACGTCCCCGTCCCCGCGTTCTTCAGCGGCTTGTACGCGTCGTCCCACGCCCCCGCGAACAGCACAGGCTTTCCCGTACTCGCCGGGTCGGCGCAACTCGCCTCACGCAGCGAGGAGTTGTAGACCTGGGTGACGCACGACGCGAACGCCGCGTGGCCGCGGATGTTCGGGTGGAAGGACTGGCGGACCGAGTTCTCGTCCGGGGTGCCCGGCTTGGACAGGTCGATGTACAGGCCGCGCGCCCAGGGGTCGTCCATGCACACCTCGTGGCCGTGGAAGAGGCGGGAGTTGTCGAGATAGACCGACCCGGTGTTCGCCGCCGCCGTGCGCATGCCGCGCTCGAAGGCCGGGACCGCGGTGTTGCGGCCCCAGGTCGCGTCGGAGTCGTACCCCACGCACCCACCCGGGATCTTGCCGGGGAAGTTCGGATTGTCCTTGAAGTCGGGGCCGATCGGGCTCGGGTAGCCCATCACGACCATCTTGTAGTCACCGTCGGCGTACCCGGCGCCGCGCATGACCGTCCGCAGATCCCGGACCGTCTGCTCGACCTTGGGCACGAGTCCGTCGACGCGCCCCTGCCAGCCGGGCGCGTACTTCGGCTCGCACGGCCCCTGGATGGTCAGCCAGCGCGTGACACAGTCCGTCATGACCGGGCCGAACTGGAGGTCGTCGTTGGCTCCGGCGACCAGCAGGACCATCTTGATCCTGGTGTTGCGTGCCTTGACGGCCAGACTGTCGCTCTGGACCAGTTCGTCGGCGTACTGCTTGTTTCCGCCGATCCTGATGTTGCCGGAGTACGCGCCCGAGCAGGAGACGTTGTACGTGACATCGGCCGGGATGCCGGTCCGGTGAATGGCGGCGTCCGGCGAGCGGTGGCACCAGTTGTCGGGGCCGTTGGTGCCCGGTTCGTACGTGCCGACGCCCTCACCCGAGATCTCGCTGTCGCCGAGAGAGATCAGCCCGCTCTTACGCTGGTCCATGGGCCGTTCGGCCGGGTCGCCGTAGAGCTTGGTCGCCTCGGCGGCGCGGATGACCTCCAGTTCGGCCGGAAGGGGGGTGGATGCGGTGGTGGTCGTGTCGGCGGCGGTGGCGGGGGTGGTTGCCGCCAGGCCGCCGCCGATGGCCGCTGCCAGTGCGGCGGCGGCCGCGACCGTAGAGCGAAGTCTGAGCCGTGTGCGCTGCATTGCGCCTCCCCGGTTTGTTGTTACCCCCGGTATTTACTGGTGGGTAGGCGACTTGGGAATACACAGAACAAGACAAGTGCTCAACTTTTTCCGAGGAAAGGATTGATCATGACGCCTGACGACCACCGGGACGACTACCGCGTCGAGCACGACTCGATGGGGGAAGTACGCGTTCCGGCCCACGCCAAGTGGCGCGCCCAGACCCAGCGGGCCGTGGAGAACTTCCCCGTCTCCGGACAGCGCCTGGAGCGCGCCCACATCGAGGCCCTCGCCCGCATCAAGGCGGCCGCCGCCCAGGTCAACGCCGAACTCGGCGTGCTCGACAAGGACATCGCGCGGGCCGTCCAGGACGCGGCGGCGGAGGTCGCGGAGGGGCGCTGGGACGAGCATTTTCCCGTCGACGTCTTCCAGACCGGTTCCGGCACGTCCTCCAACATGAACATGAACGAGGTCGTCGCCACGCTCGCCACCGAGCGCCTCGGCAGCCCCGTCCACCCCAACGACCATGTCAATGCCTCCCAGTCGTCCAATGACGTGTTTCCGTCCTCCATCCACATCGCCGCGACCGCCGCCGTGACCGGCGACCTCATCCCCGCCCTCGACCACCTCGCGGCCGCCCTGGAGCGCAAGTCCGCCGAGTTCGCGGACGTCGTCAAGTCGGGGCGTACGCACCTGATGGACGCCACCCCCGTCACCCTCGGCCAGGAGTTCGGCGGCTACGCCGCTGCCGTCAGGTACGGCGTCGAGCGCCTGCGCGCCTCCCTCCCCCGCCTGGCAGAACTCCCCCTCGGCGGTACGGCGGTGGGCACCGGCATCAACACCCCGCCCGGCTTCTCGGCCGCCGTCATCGCCGAAGTCGCCCGCGGCACCGGGCTGCCGCTCACCGAGGCCCGCGACCACTTCGAGGCGCAGGGCGCGCGGGACGGACTCGTCGAGACGTCCGGTCAGCTCCGTACGATCGCGGTCTCCCTCACCAAGATCTCCAACGACCTGCGCTGGATGGCATCGGGACCGCGCACCGGATTGGCCGAGATCAGCCTTCCCGACCTCCAGCCGGGCTCGTCGATCATGCCCGGCAAGGTGAATCCGGTCATTGCCGAGGCCGTGCTGATGGTCGCGGCACAGGTGATGGGCAACGACGCGACGGTCGCGGTGGCCGGCGCCGCGGGCAATTTCGAGCTCAATGTCATGCTGCCGGTGATGGGCAAGAATCTGCTGGAGTCGGTGCGGCTGCTCGCCAACGCCTCCCGGCTGCTGGCCGACCGTACGATCGACGGCATCACCGCCCATGTCGAGCGCGCCCGCGAGTACGCCGAGTCGTCGCCGTCCGTCGTCACCCCGCTCAACAAGTACATCGGGTACGAAGAGGCCGCGAAGGTCGTCAAGAAGTCGCTCGCCGAACGCCGGACCATCCGCGAAGTCGTCCTGGAATCCGGGTACGTCGAGCGGGGGGACCTCACCGAGCAACAGCTCGACGAGGCGTTGGACGTGCTGCGTATGACGCACCCGTGACCTCGGTCGGAGCAACCGGCGGCACGTACTCCTAAGATCTGCTCATGACAGCTACGGTGAGCGGGGCGGGCGGGGCGCGTTGGGCGCCGGGGGACCACATCCTCTGGCGCTACCGCGGCAATGCCTCCGACCGGATCCACATCTGTCGTCCCGTCACGGTCGTCCGCGACACCGACGAACTGCTCGCGGTGTGGATGGCGCCGGGCACCCAGTGTGTCCGGCCGGTGCTCGCGGACGGTACGCCCGTACACGAGGAGCCGCTCGCCACGCGGTACACGGCGCCGCGGACCACGACCACCTCGCGGTGGTGGGGCACCGGCGTGCTGAAGCTGGCGCGGCCGGGTGACCCCTGGTCGGTGTGGCTGTTCTGGGAACGGGGCTGGCAGTTCAAGAACTGGTACGTGAACCTGGAGGAGCCGCGCACCCGCTGGTCGGGCGGCGTCGACTCCGAGGACCACTTCCTCGACATCTCCGTGCACCCGGACCGCGCCTGGTGCTGGCTGGACGAGGACGAGTTCGAGCAGGCCCGCCGGGTGGGGCTGCTGAGCGCCGCCCAGGCCCGGCAGGTACGGGACGCGGGGCGCGCGGCGGTCCGGCTGATCAACGCGTGGGGTGCTCCGTTCCGGGACGGCTGGGAGAACTGGCGGCCCGATCCGCGGTGGGCCGTGCCCCGATTGCCGGATGACTGGGACCGCACTCCTGTTCACATGGCTCCGTGAGACCCTTGAAACGCCCCCATGGGTCAAACGTAGGATCGCCTTCCGCAACACTGATCGCAATGATCCCGCCTGCAACAAGCGGGCCCGGAGCAGAACCTGACCGTATGTCACCACAGGGGGGTGGAGCCGTGCCGGAGAGCAAGTCTGCCGAGTTCAGGGCCCACCGACCTGTCGAGGCCGCCCGCAGAGCGGGTATATCGCCACACAAAGCGATTGCATCGCACAAGCTCCCCGGACGGACGGAACCCCACGCGTGACGGAGCACCAGTCCACCTCGCACGAAGGCCGGCAGCCCCTGGTTGCCAGGCCGCACGAGCGCACCCGGCCGCGGCAGGAGGAGGCGCCCCCAGGCGTGCCAAGTCCCGCGCCCGCTCCTGTGCCGGCCACCGGCGGCGGGGCCCGGGAACAGGCCGGGGAGGCCAGGAGTGAGGGGGACCGGCTGCGGTTCGTGGGCGCGGCGACGCGGCGCATCGCGCGTGGCATCGACCTCGACGAGATCGTGCTCGGCCTGTGCCGGGCGTCCGTGCCGACCTTCACCGACGCGATCCTCGTGTATCTGCGCGACCCGCTCCCGGTCGGCGACGAGCGTCCCGCCGTGCCGTTCGTGCTGCGCCTGCGCCGCACCGACCGGCTGCGTTTAGCCGATGACGGAGCGGAGGAGATCGACCTCCAGGCCGAGCCGCTGCCCGCCCACCAGCTGTGCGAGGTACGCAGCGGAGGCGCGCTCGCCGAGGTCCTCAGAGGCGTACGCCCGGTGTTCGGCGACTCCGCGTCCGCGCGGGTGGCCCTGCACGAGCTGCTCGGCGACTCCATGGGCCTGCCCGCCGGGCGCCGCGCGATCCTCGCGCCGCTGCGCGGCCGGCGCCGCGTGATCGGCGCCGCGGTGTTCCTGCGCCGCCCCGAGAGGCCCGCCTTCGAGGCAAATGACCTGCTGGTCGCAGCCCAGTTGGCGACGCACACCGCGCTCGGCATCGACAAGGCCGTGCTGTACGGGCGCGAGGCGTACATCGCCGACGAGCTCCAGCGCACCATGCTGCCCGACTCGCTCCCGCAACCGACCGGCGTCAAGCTGGCCTCCCGCTATCTTCCGGCCGCCGAGACGGCCCGGGTCGGCGGCGACTGGTACGACGCGATCCCGCTGCCGGGCAGCCGCGTCGCGCTGGTCGTCGGAGACGTCATGGGCCACTCCATGACGTCCGCCGCGATCATGGGCCAGCTGCGGACGACGGCGCAGACCCTCGCCGGACTCGACCTGCCGCCGCAGGAGGTCCTGCACCACCTCGACGAGCAGGCGCAGCGGCTCGGCCAGGACCGGATGGCGACCTGCCTGTACGCCGTGTACGACCCGGTCTCGCACCGGATCACGATCGCCAACGCGGGCCACCCGCCGCCCATCCTGCTCCACCTGGGCGGCCGCGCAGAGGTGCTGCGGGTGCCGCCGGGCGCGCCCATCGGGGTGGGCGGGGTCGACTTCGAGGCCGTCGAGCTGGACGCCCCGGCGGGCGCCACGCTGCTGCTGTACACCGACGGGCTGGTCGAGTCACGGCTGCGGGACGTGTGGACGGGCATCGAGCAGCTGCGGGAACGTCTCGCCGCCACCGCGCAGTTGACGGGGCCGGACCACTCGCCGCCGCTGGAAGCCCTGTGCGACGACGTACTCGACATGCTCGGGCCCGGTGACCGGGACGACGACATCGCGCTGCTCGCCGCCCGCTTCGACGGGATCGCGCCGAGCGATGTCGCGTACTGGTTCCTGGAGCCGGAGGAGCAGGCGCCCGGCCGGGCCCGCAGGCTGGCGCGGCGGGCGCTGGCGCGCTGGGGCCTTGAGGAGCTGAGCGACTCGGTGGAGCTGCTGGTCAGCGAGGTGGTGACGAACGCGGTGCGGTACGCCGAGCGGCCCGTGACGCTGCGGTTGCTGCGTACGGACGTACTGCGCTGCGAGGTCGGCGACGACTCGCCGCAGCTGCCCAGGCAGCGGCGGGCGCGGGACACGGACGAGGGCGGGCGCGGGCTGTTCCTGGTGAACCGGCTGGCGAGACGGTGGGGCGCTACGCGGCTGTCGTCGGGCAAGGTGGTCTGGTTCGAGCTGGCCACGCGCCCGTAACTGCGCTGTACGCACGGCAACATACGACTGCGGCGGACACCCGAGGGTGTCCGCCGCAGTCGTATGTTGCCGTGAGGCCGTCGCCGGTCAGGGGCGCGGCGGCCGGAGGTCGTTGTTGGCGTCACCGTCGGCGCCACTGTCGGCGCCGCCGTCCGCGCCGCCGTCGGATCCCCCGTCGGCGCCCCCGTCGGCGCCTCCGGTGTCACCGCCGCCGTCCGCGCCGCCGTCGGACCCTTCGGTGTCACCGCCGGGGTCCGGCGGGTCGAGCGTGATGGGCGGCGGCGACGTCGGGGGCGTGGTGGAGGGCGACGTCGGAGGTGTGGTGGACGGCGACGTCGGGGGCGTGGTGGACGGCGACGTCGGAGGCGTGCTCGGTGTCGTCGGGGGCGTGCTCGGGGTGTTGCTCGGGTCGGGGGTGTTGGTCGGCGGGGGCGAATAGGTGTCGTCCGGGTCGATCTCCAGGTCGAAGTCGGCGTCGGAGCCGCCTCCGAGGGCGCCCAGGGTGTAGTCAGCCCAGATGCTGGCGGGGAAGCCGCCACCGCTGGCGCGGCCGGCGTTGGCCGTACCGGTCAGGGAGACCTGCCCGCCGCCCGGCTTCGTGGACTCGCCGAAGAGGGCTACGGCGGTGGAGAGTTCGGGGGTGTAGCCCACGAACCAGGCGGACCGGTTCTTCTCCGACGTACCGGTCTTGCCCGCCGCGTTGTAGTTCGGGCTGCTCGCCCGGAAACCCGTACCGCTGTTCACCACTCCGGTCAGCACCTTGGTCACGCTGTCCGCCGTCGAGCGGTCGATGACCTGCTCGGTGGCCGGCTCGGGCAGGTCGACCCGGCCGCCCTCGCGGTCCTTGTGCTCCGCGGACTTCACGATGGTCGGCGTGACCTTCTTGCCGTGGTTGTCGAGCGTCGCGTAGACACTCGCCATGTCCATCGTGCTGGCGCCCATCACGCCGAGGGACATGGCGGGGCGCTCGTCGAAGCCGCCCTTGTCCTCCATGCCCATCCGCAGCGCGGTTTCCTTCACGCGCGACGGGCCGACATCGACCAGCATCTGCGCGAAGACCGAGTTGACCGACTTGTTCATGGCCTGCTGGACGGTGATGGGGCCGTAGCTTTTGCCCAGGTCGTTCTGCGGGGCGAAGGGGGTGGTGCTGCCCTCGACGGGGCGCTTGCTCGTGCCGTCGTAGATCGTGCTGGGCGTGATCGGCTCGTCGTCCTGCGTCTTGGAGTTGCTCTCCAGGGCAGCGGCGAGGACGACGGGCTTGAAGGTCGAGGCCGGCTGGTAGTCGGACCGCGTGGCGTTGGAGAAATAGTGCTCGGTGGCGTCCACGCCCCCGTACATCGCGACGACCTTGCCGGTCTTCGGGTCCACCGAGGTCGCGCCGGCCTGGAGGGTCGCGTCGACCTTGTTCTTCTTGCGGTCGAGCTTGGACTCCAGCTGCCGTTCGACCGCCTTCTCCAGCGACTTCTGGCGCTTCTCGTCGATGTTGAGCGTGATCGTCCACCCGCCCGCGTCGAACTCGGCGTCGGTGACACCCTGCTTCTTCAGCTCGGCCTTCGCGGCGTCGACCATGTAACCGGTCTGGCCTTCCATACCGGCGGCCCCCTTGGGGTTCTGCGGTATGTCGAACTTCAGGGTGTCGCGCTTGGCCTGGTCCAGCTCCTTCATCTCGACCATGTTGTTCAGTACGTAGTTCCAGCGCTCCGTGACCAGCTTCTTGCTTGTCGGACCCGCCACCGCCCAGTCGTACTGGCTGGGGGCCTGGAGGAGCGCCGCGAGGTACGCGCCCTGCGTGACGGTCAGCTCGTCGGCGTCGACGCCGTAATACGCCTGGGCCGCGGCCTGGATGCCGTAGGCGCCGCGTCCGAAGTAGCTGGTGTTGAGGTACCCGGCCAGGATGTCCGTCTTCTTCTGCTTCCGGTCCACCTTGATCGAGATCACCAGCTCCTTGAGCTTGCGACTGACCGTCTGCTCCTGGGTGAGGTAGTAGTTCTTGACGTACTGCTGGGTGATGGTCGAGCCACCCTGCTTGCCCTTGCCGGTGACGGTGTTGAGCAGACCGCGGGCGGTGCCCTTGAGATCGACGCCGGAATCGCTGTAGAAGTTCTTGTTCTCGGCGGCGACGAAGGCGGTCTGGACATCCTTGGGGATGTTGGCGAGCGGGACGATCTCGCGGTTGACCTTGCCCGACCGGGCCATGATCTTGCCGTTGCTGTACTTGTAGACGTTGCTCTGCATCTCGGCCTGAGCGTTGGCCGTCGGCACGGGGACCCATATGTAGAGCGCCACGAAGGCCCCCATCATGAGCAGGCAAAGCCCGAAGAAGGTGCCCAGCATCTTCCTCCAGGTGAAGAAGCGGCGTATACCTCCCGGCTTCTTCGCCCGGCGCGCACCGCGCTTCCGGTTCTGTCGCGCTTCTGCTCGGCCCATTACTCCGTAACTCCACTCATCGAGCCCCCGGATGTCAGCTCAGAAAGCTAACACCGCACCTGCGGACAAAGGGCTGCCGATCCGCTCTTTTCCGTACGTGACAATCAGCACCTGTCTCTCTGGAACCGACTCATCAGAGGGCTCCAGGGTTGCGAAGGTCCTCGCACGGGTTTACGGTCATCGAAAAAGTGATATCACTTTGCTAGACCAGTCGGACCGCGATCCCGTACGGCGTCCCGGCCGCGATCACCGCACGAAACAGGGGGACCACCATGCCTGCGACCAGCAACACGCCCACGCCCACCGACCTGCCGGAGATGCCCGCGCCACGAGTACGCGAGAGGGCCGCGCACAGCATCGGCGGCGGCCTCGCACTGCTGTTCGGCCTGCTGGGGCTGCTGGGGGGAGCGGCTCTCATCGCCGCCGGCGCCACCATGGCCTCGACCGGCCCCAAGGTGGCGCTGATCATCGTCGGCGTCCTGATCGCCTTCGCCGCGTTCCTCGCGATGTGCGGCCTCAACATGGTCGCGCCGGGCGAGGCCCGCGTCGTCCAGCTCTTCGGGCGCTACCGCGGCACCATCCGCACCGACGGACTGCGCTGGGTCAACCCGCTGACCACGCGCTCGAAGATATCGACCCGGATCAGGAACCACGAAACCGCGGTCCTCAAGGTCAACGACGCCTACGGAAACCCGATCGAGCTGGCGGCGGTCGTGGTGTGGAAGGTCGAGGACACGGCGCAGGCGACGTTCGAGGTCGACGACTTCCTGGAGTTCGTCTCCACCCAGACGGAGGCCGCCGTACGCCACATCGCCATCGAGTACCCGTACGACGCGCACGACGAGGGCGGCCTGTCGCTGCGGGGCAACGCCGAGGAGATCACCGAGAAGCTCGCGGTGGAGCTGCACGCGCGGGTGGAGGCGGCGGGCGTCCACATCATCGAGTCCCGCTTCACGCACCTCGCGTACGCCCCCGAGATCGCATCGGCGATGCTTCAGCGGCAGCAGGCCGGCGCGGTCGTCGCGGCGCGCAAGCTGATCGTCGAGGGCGCGGTGGGAATGGTCGAGATGGCTCTGACCCGGATCACCGAGCAGGACATCGTCGAGCTCGACGCCGAGCGCCGGGCGGCGATGGTCAGCAACCTGATGGTGGTGCTGTGCGGTGACCGGGCCGCGCAGCCCGTCCTCAACACCGGCACGCTTTACCAGTGACGGACGAGGCGCCGCGGCAGCGCAAACAGGTGCTGCTGCGGCTCGACCCGGCGGTGTACGAGGCGCTGGCGCGCTGGGCGTCGGACGAGCTGCGCAGCGCGAACGCGCAGATCGAGTTCTTGCTGCGGCGGGCGCTGTCGGAAAGCGGCCGCCTTCCTGGCGGCGCGGGCCCGATCCCCCGCCGCGGCCGCCCCCCAAAGGCACCGGACACGGATCCGGAACCCCCGGCGACCTAGGGCGGGGCCCTGCGGGGCTGTTCCCCTACCCGCCTCAAGCTCGACTCGCGGGTGCCGGACGCGGTGGAGCATGCCCGTGACACGGGCCGCAGTCCGGCCTGTCCGGCGATGAGGAGGGGAGCCCGGCGCCGCGCCCCCCTCACCCCCCGCCCGCCACCACCCGCACCGGCAACCGCCTCATCGCCTCGCGCAGCGCCTGCGCGAACGTTTCGAACTCGCTCTGGCGCGCCGCCCCCGCCCGCACCGCCAGCGCGACCCGCCGCGACGGCGCCGGATCGGCGAAGTACCCCGTCACCAACTGGTCGTTACGGTCCGTCTCCACCCGCACCGCCGTTCGCGGCAGCAGCGTCACCCCGAGCCCGCCCGCGACCAGCTGCACCAGCGTGGAGAGCCCGGCGGCCGTCGTCGTGACCGGCGCACCCTCCGTACGCCCCGCCTCCCGGCAGATGTCGAGCGCCTGGTCCCGCAGGCAGTGCCCTTCGTCGAGCAGCAGCAGATGCAGCTCCTTGAGCGCCTCGCGCGGAATGTCCTCGCGCCCGCCCAGCCAGTGCTCCCGCGGCGTCACCAGCACGAAGTCCTCGTCGAACAACGGCAGTTCGGCCACCCCCGGCACCCCCAGCGGCACCGCGAGCAGCAGCAGGTCGAGGCGGCCCGCCGCCAGGCCCTCCAGCAGCGACGACGTCTGCTCCTCATGCACCTGAAGGTCCAGTTCCGGATACCGCTCGTGTACGAGCGTGAGCACCGTCGGCAGCAGATACGGCGCAACCGTCGGGATCACCCCCAGCCTGAGCACCCCGGTGAAGGGCGCCCGTACCGCAGCCGCCTCCTCCATCAGCTCACCCACCGCCTCCAGCACGGCCCTCGCCCGGACCGCGAGCCGCTCCCCCGCCGGAGACAGCAGCACCTTGCGCGTCGTACGCTCGACGAGCTGCACGCCGAGAGTGTCCTCCAGCGCCGAGACCGCCCCCGACAGCGCCGGCTGGCTCATGCCGATCGCTGCGGCCGCGTCCCTGAAGTGCAGGTACTCCGCTACGGCGGCGAACGCGCGCAGCTGCGCCAGGCTGGGCTGCTTTCCATTAGTACTACCAGCCACTGATAACCACCTCCGATCGAATCAAGCCAGTCTAGCTATTTCTGCGATCAATGCTTCCTGTGTCAGGGTGGGGATCCGTCCAACCCCCCAGGAAACTCCCGTAATGGAATTTCCCTGTTCGCAAGGAGCGCGCGTGCTCACTGTTGGTGACCAGTTCCCCACGTACGACCTCACTGCCTGTGTCTCCCTGGAGACCGGCAAGGAGTTCGAGCAGATCAACCACAAGTCCTATGAGGGCAAGTGGCGCGTCGTCTTCGCGTGGCCCAAGGACTTCACCTTCGTCTGCCCCACCGAGATCGCCGCCTTCGGCAAGCTGAACGAAGAGTTCGCCGACCGCGACGCGCAGATCCTCGGCTTCTCCGGTGACTCCGAGTTCGTGCACCACGCCTGGCGCAAGGACCACCCGGACCTGACCGACCTGCCCTTCCCGATGCTGGCCGACTCGAAGCACGAGCTCATGCGTGACCTCGGCATCGAGGGCGAGGACGGCTTCGCGCAGCGCGCCGTCTTCATCGTCGACCCGAACAACGAGATCCAGTTCACGATGGTGACCGCCGGTTCCGTGGGCCGTAACCCCAAGGAGGTCCTGCGGGTCCTCGACGCGCTCCAGACCGACGAGCTGTGCCCGTGCAACTGGACCAAGGGCGAGAACACCCTGGACCCGGTCGCGCTGCTGGCCGGTGAGTGACCCATGGCCCTCGACGAGCTGAAGTCCGCCATACCGGACTACGCCAAGGACCTGCGCCTGAACCTCGGTTCGGTCATCGGCAACAGCGACCTCCCGCAGCAGCAGCTGTGGGGCACGGTCCTGGCCTGCGCGATCGCCTCGCGCTCGCCCAAGGTGCTGCGTGAGCTGGAGCCGGAGGCGAAGGCCAACCTCTCCGCCGAGGCGTACACCGCCGCCAAGTCCGCCGCCGCGATCATGGCGATGAACAACGTCTTCTACCGCACGCGCCACCTGCTCTCCGACCCGGAGTACGGGAACCTGCGCGCCGGTCTGCGGATGAACGTCATCGGCAACCCGGGCGTCGAGAAGGTGGACTTCGAGCTGTGGTCGCTCGCGGTCTCCGCGATCAACGGCTGCGGCCAGTGCCTCGACTCGCACGAGCAGGTGCTGCGCAAGGCCGGTGTCGAGCGCGAGACCATCCAGGAAGCGGTCAAGATCGCCGCGGTGATCCAGGCCGTCGGCGTGACCATCGACTCCGAAGCCGTCCTGGCCGAATAGTCAGCAGTACGTGTACTGGTGAAGGGCCCCGCGGACATCGCGTCCGCGGGGCCCTTCACGCGTCGTTGGCCGGCCGGCTCTTGAGCGTGGCCATGAAATCGCGCATGTCCTCCACCATGAGGGGCGGCAGCTCGGAGATGCCCAATTCGGGAGCGTCGGCTCCGGTCGGCTCCTCGTACACGTCGTCCTGCTCGGAGACGAAGCTGGCACTGACCTGGAGCGACAACACGGCTCCGCCGTCCAGAACCATGAGCTGCAGGCTGTCCTCCCCCGTGTCCGTCAGGTAGGCGTTGTCGCCGAGGCCGGGTACTTTCTTCGGCTCGGGCGGGAGCCCATCGCTGTACGGGGAAGGCTCGGCCAGGTAGGCCTCGAACTCCGGCCCCGGGTCGGTCACCTTGTGTATCTCGGCCGTCACCTCGACCTGGTAGTGCGCAGAGAGCTCATCCTTGGCCGGCTTGCGTCTCGGCTCGAACCCGATATAGCAAGTGACCTTGTCCCGGGCCCGATGCTCGTACAGCTCCTCGGCCGTCTCGTCGCCGCGCTTCCCCAGGTTCAGTGCCAGGGCGTTCAACTCGACCTTCTCGCACAGGCCGGCGCCTTGCACCCGGTAACCGCGCGTATCGACCGCCTTCGGCGAGCCGTAGGCGTACAACCCACCCGCCCATACCGCCGAGGCGACCGCCGCGCCGCCCAGCGCCCACAGCCAACGCCTGCGGCCACGCGGCGGCGCAGACCGGTCCTCGCTCGTCGCGGTCTCCGGCTCGGGCCAGGCCGGGAAGTCCCCCACCATCTCCGGCTCGGAGATCATTCCCGGCCGCCCGCCACTCGCTCAGCCGGCTCCGGCTCCGGCGCGGGCGTCGGCACCGTACGTACCGCCGCCTCCATGCTGTACGCCCGCAAGTAGCCGACCACCGTATTGGTCACCGCCACCAGCGGCACCGCCACCACCGCCCCGCCGATCCCGGCGACCAGGCCACCCGCCGCCACCCCGAGGACGACCGCCAGCGGATGCACCCGCACCGCGCGGCCGAGGATGAACGGCTGGAGCACGTGGCCCTCGATCTGCTGTACGGCCAGTACGACGACCACCACCATCAGCGCCGTGAACACGCCCTGCGTCACAAGAGCCACGACCACCGCCAGCGCGCCCGACATCACCGCGCCGACCAGCGGGATGAAGGCGAACAGGAAGATGAAGACGGCGAGCGGCACGGCCATCGGTACGTCGAGGAACCAGATCCCCAGGCCGATGAAGATCGCGTCGATCAGGGCGACTATCACCGTGCCCCGCACATACGCGGTGAGCGTGCGCCACGCGCGCGGGCCCGCGCCGGCGACGCCGGGCCGGGCCGCCGACGGCACCAGCTTGAGCGTCCACTGCCAGATGCGCTTCCCGTCGTACAGCAGGAAGAGCGTGGAGAACATCGCGAGCAGTATCCCGGTGAGCACCTCGACGATGACGGTGACGCCCTGGAGGCCGGCCGACGTTATTGACTCGGTGTTCGTGCCGATCGCGTCGGTGAGGTTCTTCGCGACGTCGTTGATCTGCTTCTCGGTCACATGGAACGGGCTGTTGAGCAGCCAGCGTTTGAGTTCCTCGATGCCGTCCTTGACGCGGTCGGAGAGGTTGTCGATGTTCTCCAGGACCTGCCACACCACGAACCAGCCGACCAGGCCCATGATGACGAAGCCGAGGATCGCGGTGACGGCGGTGGCCAGACCGCGCGGCAGCCCGATCCGCTTCAGGCGGGCGACCGTCGGCTGGAGCATCGCGGTGACGAGCAGGGCCGCGACGAAGGCGAGCACCACCAGCTGTACGGCGGTGATGATCTTCATCAGCACCCAGAGCGTGCCCGCCAGTACGAGCAGCCGCCAGCCCGCCTCGGCCGCGACGCGCATCCCCCACGGGACGGCGGCGACGGGGTCGGGCCTGGCGGCGACGGCAGGGGCGTAGGCGGGCGGCGCGGGGACGTTGTCGACAGTGGCGACGCCCGCGGTCTCCGTGGTGCCCGATCCGTACGGCGCCGCGTCGCCGGGGGCGGCGGCCTCGGCTTCGGCCTGGGCGCGGCGCTCGTTCAACCGCTCCCCCATCCTGGTCAGTTTGGCGCCCGTACGGCCCAGCCATCCCAGCTGTGGTCGCGGCTGAGGCTGTGGCTGTGGCTGTGTTGACATGTCCCTCTCTCTTCTCCCCGTCGCATGCGCGCTCCCCCCGGGGAGACACCGGAACCGACCGTACACGCGCAGAGCCCCTCACCGTAGGACGGTGAGGGGCTCTGCGAGGTTGTGCGACCACCGGTACTAGTACCAGTGGTTGGCCTGCCAGAAGGACCAGGCGCCACAGGGGCTGCCGTAGCGCTCGTCCATGTAGTTCAGGCCCCACTTTATCTGCGTGGCCGGATTGGTCTGCCAGTCCGCGCCGGCCGAAGACATCTTCGAGCCGGGCAGCGCCTGCACGAGACCGTAGGCACCGGACGAGGGGTTGCTCGCCTGGTAGTTCCACGTGGACTCGTGGTTCACGATGTTGCTGAAGCACTGGAACTGGTCGCCGGGGACCATCTGCCGCGCCATCGCCTGGACCTCGGCGACGGTGTAGGAGCTCTTCGCGGAGAAGCTGGACGCGTCACGCGTCGCGGAGCGGCTGGCGGCGGCCTGCTTCTCCTCCTCGCGCTCCTTGGCCTCGGCTTCAGCCTTGGCCTTCGCCTCAGCCTCCGCTTCGGCCTTCGCCTCGGCGGCTTCCTTCTTGGACTTGGCGTCCTTGGCGGCCTGAAGGCGGGCCGATTCCTCCGCGGACTTCTTCGCGGTCACGTCGGCGGCGTAGGCCTGTGCGTCGGCCTGCTGCGTCAGGGACGCGGTCTGCACCTGGGCCTGCTGGCCGGCAGGGATATCTGCGAGGAGCGTCGTGTCGGCTGCGGTCACCTCGAAGTTGTCGTTCGAGGGCTGAGTGTCGCCCGAGGCGACGCCCACTACGGCGCCGACAGTGGTGACCGCGGTAGCCGAAGCCACGGCGAATCCCCGGACCGAAATCCGGCTCACACGGTTTCCTTCCAGCAGTGCCCGCTTGGGTGACCTCGCGGACGCAATCGTGCCCCTGGCACTGGCCTCCCCTATTGCTAGGTCACGGGAGGCGCGGACCCGGTGGGCAACTCCTTTGCGGGAGCGCCGCGTAGTAACTCGGGCGGCATACGGCGACGGCTGTTGAGTTGTGGGTGTTGCAGGTGTGCCGTATGCGGGGCCTGACGGAAGCAAGACTCTGCCGGAAGCAGACGCCCGTAAGCAATTCTCCGTTGCGTGGGAAAGCTCACACGCCGTTTACACCAGGAGTTTTACGGAAACTTGAGCGCAGCAGGACGCCGCCCGGCTAGGATCCTGCGTTCGGCCGGGCGGCGCCAACTGCCTTTCATCCCTTATGGGATCAGAGGGGCCAGAGGGTTCAGAGGTGCACGTCCTCCAGCATTTCGGTCACCAGCGCGGCGATCTGCGAGCGCTCCGAGCGGGTGAGGGTGACGTGCGCGAAGAGCGGATGGCCCTTCAACTTCTCGACGACGGCGACCACTCCGTCGTACCGGCCGACCCGCAGGTTGTCGCGCTGGGCGACATCGTGGGTCAGAACCACCCGTGAATTCGCCCCGATCCGGGACAGAACGGTCAACAGGACGTTCCGTTCCAGCGACTGGGCCTCGTCCACGATCACAAACGCGTCGTGCAGCGAGCGGCCACGGATGTGCGTGAGCGGCAGCACTTCGAGCATGCCGCGCCCCAGCACTTCCTCGATCACCTCGCGGCCCGCCACGGCCGACAGCGTGTCGAAGACCGCCTGCGCCCAGGGGCTCATCTTCTCGGACTCGGAGCCCGGCAGGTAGCCGAGCTCCTGGCCGCCCACCGCGTACAGCGGCCGGAAGACCATCACCTTCTTGTGCTGCCGGCGCTCCAGCACGGCCTCCAGACCCGCGCAGAGCGCCAGCGCCGACTTTCCCGTACCCGCCCGGCCGCCCATCGAGACGATCCCGACGTCCGGGTCGAGCAGCAGGTCCAGCGCTATCCGCTGCTCGGCGCTGCGCCCGTGGATGCCGAAGGCCTCCCGGTCGCCGCGTACGAGCCGGACCATGCCGTCGGCGGTGACCCGGCCGAGCGCTTTGCCGCGCTCGGACTGGATGACCAGACCCGTATGTACGGGAAGGTCCGCCGCGGCCGGTTCGTACACCGTCTCCTCGGTGAAGAGCAGATCCACCTGGTCGGCGGTCAGCGGCAGGTCCGCCATCCCGGTCCAGCCGGAGTCGGTGATGGCGAGCTCGGCGCGGTACTCCTCGGCGAGCAGGCCGACCGAGGACGCCTTGATCCTCAGCGGCAGGTCTTTCGACACGACTGTTACGTCGAACCCCTCGGCCTGGAGGTTGCGTGCCACCGCCAGGATCCGTGAGTCGTTGTCCCCCAATCGATAGCCGGCCGGAAGCACGCCGGGATCGGAGTGGTTGAGCTCGACACGGAGCGTTCCGCCCAGGTCGCCCATCGGGATGGGGGCGTCGAGGCGTCCGTACCGCACGCGGCAGTCGTCGAGCAGGCGCAGGGCCTGCCGGGCGAAGTAGCCGAGTTCCGGATGGTGCCTCTTGGCCTCCAACTCCGTGACCACGACGATCGGCAGCACGACTTCGTGCTCGTCGAAGCGGGACATGGCGTTGGGGTCGGCCAGCAGGACGCTGGTGTCGAGAACGTAAGTGCGCCTGTCGGGCATGCGGCGCTTTGTGCTGGTCACCACGGAAGGACGTACCCCCTCTGAAGACGAGCCTGAGGTTGGGGTGCGACGGCGTCGCGAGCGGTGGGACCGGGCTCAGGCCACGATGCGCGGGCCGAGCTCCGGCCCTCCGCTTCGTCCACACTCAGCGCGTGGTCGTCCTGGTACAAAGGGCCTCCCGGGCGAGCGGACTTGCCGCTCACTGAGATACGACGTCCGTGGACCGGACGTCGACCTGGAAGGGGTATTCCCTCGAACACCCGCCGCCATGCCATGGCATATGACACGTCGTGAGCCGGAACTTCTCCGGGGACCCGCGGGGAGTTGGGTGCGAGTCGGGTCAGGACCCGTAACCGGGGACGGTCAGGACCCGTAACGCCGGTGGCGGGCCGCGTAGTCACGCAGGGCGCGCAGGAAGTCGACCTTGCGGAAGGCGGGCCAGAAGACTTCGCAGAAGTAGTACTCCGAGTGGGCGCTCTGCCAGAGCATGAAGCCCGAGAGCCGCTGCTCGCCGCTCGTACGGATCACCAGGTCGGGGTCCGGCTGGCCGCGCGTGTAGAGGTGCTCCGAGATGTGCTCGACGTCGACGATCTCGGCGACCTTCTCCAGCGAGGTGCCCTTCTCGGCGTGCTCCAGCAGGAGCGAGCGGACCGCGTCCGCGATCTCCTGGCGGCCGCCGTAGCCCACGGCGACGTTGACGAGTATCCCGTCGTTGCCGATCGTGGCCTGCTCGGCCTCCTTGAGTACGGACTGGGTACGGGCGGGCAGCACGTCCAGCGTCCCGACGTGGTGCACGCGCCAGCGGCCGTCGGCGGCGAGGTCGCGGACCGCGCCCTCGATGATGCCGAGCAGCGGCGTCAGCTCCGCCTCCGCCCGGTCCAGGTTCTCGGTGGAGAGCATCCAGAGCGTGACGACCTCGACGTCCGTCTCGGCGCACCAGCCGAGCAGCTCCTGGATCTTGCTGGCGCCCGCCTTGTGCCCCTGCTCGGTGGTGCCGCCGGATGCCTTGGCCCAGCGCCGGTTGCCGTCGAGGATCACGCCGATGTGCTTGGGCACCTGGTCGTGATCGAGGCGGCCTTCCACCCGGCGTGCGTAGAGCCTGTACACCAGGTCGCGCAGGTTCACTGGGTCTCACCTCATGGCGTCGTGCGGGTTGGGTACGTCCCCCGGGACCGTCCGGCACGCGCGGCTCCCCCAGCCGGGCACGTGAAGTCCCGAAGCGGCCACACTACTGCGCAGGCGTATCGGCGGCCCAACCCGGCCTGTCACAAGTCCGTGATAAGGAGAGGAATGTGACTGATTCCCCCTCGTACCTCGCCGCCGGTGACCGCTACGACTCCATGGAGTACCGGCGCACCGGCCACAGCGGGCTCAAGCTGCCCGCCGTCTCGCTCGGCCTCTGGCACAACTTCGGCGACGACCGCGCGCTGGACACGCAGCGCGCGATCCTGCGCCGCGCGTTCGACCTCGGTGTGACCCACTTCGACCTGGCGAACAACTACGGGCCGCCGGCCGGCTCCGCCGAGCTGAACTTCGGA
Organism: Streptomyces sp. ISL-100; assembly: GCF_018614615.1. Taxonomy (GTDB): domain Bacteria; phylum Actinomycetota; class Actinomycetes; order Streptomycetales; family Streptomycetaceae; genus Streptomyces. The sequence continues at coordinate 55,881 of NZ_JAGGOK010000012.1, forward strand.
AAGCTCTTCGCGCATGACTTCGCCCCGTACCGGGACGAGCTGATCATCTCCACCAAGGCCGGCTACCTGATGCACCCGGGCCCGTACGGAGAGTGGGGCTCGCGCAAGTACCTGCTGTCGTCGCTCGACGCCTCCCTGACCCGGATGGGCCTCGACTACGTCGACATCTTCTACTCGCACCGCTTCGACCCGGAGACCCCGCTCGAGGAGACGATGGGCGCGCTGGCGACGACGGTGCGGCAGGGCAAGGCGTTGTACGCCGGCGTGTCGTCGTACAACGCGGAGCAGACCGCGGAGGCGGCCGGGCTGCTGCGGGACATGGGCGTACCGGCCCTGATCCACCAGCCCTCCTACTCCATGATCAACCGCTGGACGGAGGACGACAGCCTGCTGGACACCCTGGAGGAGGCGGGCATGGGCTGCATCGCCTTCGTGCCGCTCGCGCAGGGCCTGCTCACCGGGAAGTACCTGAAGGGAATCCCGGAGGGCTCGCGCGCCACGCAGGGCAAGTCGCTCGACCCGGGCCTGCTGTCGGACGAGGTCGTACGCCGCCTCAACGGCCTGAACGACATCGCGCAGCGGCGCGGCCAGTCGCTGGCCCAGCTCGCCCTGTCCTGGGTGCTGCGCGACCCGCGCATGACGTCGGCGCTGATCGGCGCGTCGAGCGTGGCGCAGCTGGAGGAGAACGTCGCGGCGCTGGGCGGGCCCGAGCTGACCGACGAGGAGCTGAAGGAGATCGACACCTTCGCGGTCGACACCGCGGGCACGAACATCTGGGCCGGGCGGGGCTGACGGAGCGGATGTGACGGCTCGGGTCTGACGGCCGGGGTCTGACGGCTGGGCCCTCGGGCACAAAAAACGGGCCGGTCCGTGGGGGGGATACGGACCGGCCCGAGGGGGGGTTTCCACCATAACCCTTCGTAAAGGGTGCTCGCGCCCACGCCGTGCCGAAAGTCGCCGGGGATTTTTTCGGGCGGGGCGCTGCGGGGGCCGTGAGGCCAGTCGGCACTAGGGAAAATACGCTTCTGCGGAGCGCTGCCCGTACCCCCCAAGAGCTAATGGGGCGAGGGGAGCGGACTTGACGCTCCGCTTACGCCGATCGCTTACGCCAATCGCTTATGCCACGGTACTCATGCCACTTCGCGCTGCTTGGCGGCGAGGATCTGCTCCATGTGCCGGTAGGCCCAGTCGCCGAGCGGGCCGAGTGCCGCGTTGAGGGCCTCCCCCATCTCGGTGAGCGAGTACTCGACGCGCGGCGGGACCTCGCGGTAGACCTCGCGATGGACGATGCCGTCCGCCTCCAGTTCGCGAAGCTGCTGGATCAGCATCTTCTCGCTGACACCGGGCACCTCGCGCTTGAGCTGCCCGAAGCGGAGGGTGCCGTTGTGGTGCAGCGCCCAGAGGATCAGGGCCTTCCACTTGCCGCCGACCACGTCCATCGCGGCGTCGAGGCCGCAGACGTAGGGCCCTGTGTCCTTGTTCAACTGCCAACTCCTCTGCTCTGCAACAGCTGTCACCGACTGTACGGGAGCGGGCGTTGGCGCAGCAGCGTCAGTCCGTCGCGCGCGGCGACGAGCTCGTAGCCGTACTGCCGCTGGGCGGCGGCCAGTTCGGCCAGCTGGCGGCCGAGCGGGTACGGCCAGTGGCCCTGCGGCAGCGGCCAGGACTCCGGGGGCCTGCGGTCGTGGACGATCCAGTCGGCGGTGGGCCGCGGGGGCTGCCCGGAGGCGTCGTACAGCTTCCCGGGGATCGGATAGCCGGGGAACAGCACCACGGTGCAGCGCGAAGTGAGCTGGGGCGCGAGGCGGTTGGAGGCGGCGACGGTCGCGCCGTCGGGGATGCGGCTCAGCAGGTCGCGGGCGGCCTCGACGTGGGCGGTGGTGCGCCAGGTCGCCCGCTGGGCGACGAGCGCGAACGGGAACGAGGGCAGCAGTACGAGCGCGACCGTGACGGTGGCGGCCAGCGAGGCCCGCAGGTGGCGGCGGGCGAGGGGGTCGCTGGTGCGGGCGTACGGCGTGAGGGCGTCGATCAGGGCCGCGAAGACGACGGGCATGAGGACGGCGCTGTAGTGGAATGCCGTACCCCAGTGGTAGTCGTGCTGCGACAGCATGCGCCAGCCGAGGGTCGGCGCCGCGATCAGGACGAGCGGCGAGCGCAGCGCGACGAACCCGGTGACGGCGAGCACGAGCACGACGGTGATGGCCTTGGTGTCGGGGCGCAGGGCGTCGAGGGGCGCGAGGGCAAGGCCGGCGAGCAAGGAACCGCGGTCGACTTGGAGGTACTCCCCGTAGGCGTACGTCCCGGTGGAGCTCTGGGCGGGCAGCAGCACCAGGGTGGTGAGCAGCGTGCCGGCCGCACCGGCGCAGACGGTGGCGATGCCGAGGCGGCGCGGGCCGTTGAGCGCGATGTACGCGCCGACGGCGGCCAGCGTCAGCCCCAGGTCCTCCTTGACGAGGAGGAGGGGCAGGCCCCAGGCGACGGCGAGGCGCCAGCGCTGGTTACCGAGGGCGGTGAGGGAGAAGGCGAGGAGAGGGACGGCGAAGGCGGCCTCGTGGAAGTCGAAGGCGACGGCGGAGGCGATGCCCCAGCTCGCGCCGTACCCGAACGCGACGGCGTGCCCGGCGCCCGAGCCGAGAGCGCGGGTGGCCCAGCGGGCGAGGGGGACGACGGCGAGGGCGAGGAGGGCGGCCTGGGCGAGGAGGAGGCAGTACGGGGACGGCCAGAGGCGGTAGAGGGGTGCGAGGGCGGCGATCGCGGGGTGGAAGTGGTCGCCAAGGAGGTTGAACCCCTCGCCTTTCAAGGGAGCGACGGGGGCGCGGAATTGGGAGTAGGCGCGTACGGCCTGTTCGAAGATGCCGAGGTCGTAGCCGGTGGTCCTGAGGAGGGTGTGACGCCGCCCGGAGACGACGGCGTAGAGCACGAAGAGCCCTGCGGCCCAGCCCCACCAGAGGGGGAGGCGCAGACGGTACGTCGCCAACCGCTCCCGGGCGGGAGCGGTGGTCCGGGAGACCGCACGCACCGCCGTACCGGTCACGCCGCCCCCCACCCCACGGCTGTCACTATTTGTCCGCATACGCCGGGATCCTAGGCCGGGGGCGCGGAGGAACTTCCCCCTGACCCGCACCTTTCCCGAGAGCGACATTCACGGCTCAGCCGGGCGGGGGCACGCGGCCCGCCCGGCGGGGCTCCGCCCGGGCAGGGGACGCCGCGGGCGGAGCCGCTCACCTGGCGGAACCGCAAAGCGTTACAGCGGGAGGGACCGGCCCCACGCTGTGAGCGGCCGACCCGGGGTCAGTAGCGGAGGGCCGCCGCGACTCCGCCGGCGTCTGCCAGGGACTCGTCCGGGACGAAGATGACCTCGCCGTCCGCCGACAGCACCGTCTCCACCAGCGAGTCGATGATGTCCTCCTCCGCACCCGCCACCACACCCGCCTCCTCCGGCTCCAGCAGAGTGAGCGTCGCGCGTTCCGCACCCTCGACCGTGTCCGGCCGGGCCGTCACTCGCAGGCTCTCCTCGACGACGAGCAGCGCGACCCGCCCCTCACCCGCCGCCTGCCAAATGTCCTGCACGCCCGCCGAGTACCGCTTGCCGCTGCGCGCCTCGTCGAGTTCGCGCAGCGCGCGCGCCGTGTCGGCCTCGGCGAGGGCCTGCCGGGCCGGAGCCAGCTGGGCGGACATCTCGGCCGGCGTCGCGTTCGCCAGCCCGCCCACTTCAAGCTCGGTGGCGAGCGCCTGCCCGTGGCGGGTGACCTCGCGGTAGATCGAGATGTGCTTGCTCAACCCGACCAGAATGACCGGAAACGGGCTCGCCTGGAGGACCGCTGTGAGCTTCCTGTCGGCTTCCATGAGCATGTTCCGGAAGTCCTGGGTGGTCCATTGCCCCCCGTCACGGCTGGGCGCCTTGTCGCGCTCCGCACCCGACGAGATGACCGGGAAGCCGGAGTCGTGGTCCTCGGCCACCTGGTCGCCCTGCCCTCGCCACAGCCGCACTTCGCCCGTACTGAGCACGAGGACCAGGTACGGCCGCTCGCGCGCCTCCAGGGCGACCAGGTTGCGGGTGAGGTACGTCGTATTGATCACGATGCGCTCGGGAACGGACCCGCCGACGAGGAAGCTCCGGTGCTCTTCGGGCGAGGCGTAGACGACGAGGCCGTCACCGAAGTACTCCGGGTCGAGCCTGTCCGCGGCGGTGGCCAGCTGCTGCGCCACCTCGGCCGCCTGCACCTTCGTGACCTCGGCGTCGTCGGCGAGGCGCTTTTCGGCCTCGGCCAGCAGGTTGCGCAGGCGGATGTGGTCCTGCTGGCTCTCCGGCCAGTGCCGGTGCGTGGGCAGTGTGACCGACACCGCCGGGTACGGGCGTGGCTTGCGCAGTTCGGCGAGCAGTTCCGGGGTGGGGCGGGTCGGCTGCGTCATTCGGGCACTCCTGGCTGCGGCTGCGGCTGTGGATCGCGGGCAGGCGGCTTCCCGTGCCGCCCGTCCGTACGTGCGGTGCATTGCATGCGTTGCATGCCTTATATCCGTTACTACGTGCGTTACATGCGTCTCATGGCAACTTCTCACGATTGCGTGGTTGGCGCGCGCTCTCAGACGGCAGAAACGGCGAGTCCGCCCAGCAACAGCCCCGCCAGCGTCCCGGTGATCATGAAGGGGCCGAACGGGATCGCGGTCCTGCGCCCGGCGCGCCGCAGGATCACCAGCCCGACGCCGTACACCGCACCGAGCAGGAACCCGGCGATCGCTCCGGTGAAGAACACCGTCCATCCGTACCAACCGAGCGCCGTCCCGAGGGCGACGGCGAGTTTGACGTCGCCGAAGCCCATGCCGTTCGGGTTGATCAGGAAGAGGAGGAAGTAACCGCCGCCGAGCGCGACGCCGCCGAGCAGCGCGGTCGGCCACGACCCGCCGTGGCCCGGCAGCAGCGAGGCCAGGCCGAGCAGGGCCGCGGTCGCGGCGGCGAGGGGCAGGGTGAGTACGTCCGGCAAGCGGTGCACGCGCCGGTCCACGACCGCGAGGAGCACCGCGATCGGTGCCAGCAGCAGCCACACGACGAGCTCCGGTCTGGCCCCGGTCACGGCCTCCGCCCCGGCCCCGGCCCGGACCCCGGTCCCGCTCGCGGCCGCGAGCAGTGCGCAGGCGAGGGCGGTGACGGCGGCGTGGCGGACGGTGGGCGCGTACGGCACGGGGGCGGAACGCCGGTGCGGTGCGCCGGCCGGGGTACGCCCCGACGCGGCCGCACCCACCGCCGCACACCCCGCGCAACGCGCGATGCCGAGCCAGCCGCGGGCGGGGCCGGTGAACGGGTGCCCGGCGGGGCAGGCCTCGCGCCACCCCTCCTCCGGCTCGACGGCGAGCCGGTACGCGGCGCGGGACACGAGCAGCCCGGCGGCGGCGCCCCAGAGGGCGGCGGCTGCGATCAGCGTGGCGGTGGTGATGCCGGCGGTGGTGGCGATGGCTGCGGATGTGGCTGTGGCGTACACGGCACGGAGCCTAGGGCGGGGCGGGCGGCCGGGTCATGGGTCCGTGGGCCCAGAGGGGGACGGGGTGAGGCCCAGCGGGGTGGCGGTGGGGGGCTACGGTCGGCCACATGGGGCAATGGGCAGACGGGGCAGGGACGTTGACGGTGCAGGGCGGCGAGGAGCGGCCCGTACCGCTGGAGATCGCGGCGTCCTCGCGGGCACGGACGCGCGGGCTGCTGGGCCGGGACGGGATCACGGGCGCGATGCTGCTGAGCCCGGCGAGCAGCGTGCATACGTTCGGGATGCGGTTCGCGATTGATGTGGCTTATCTGGATGGCAAGCTGGGGGTGATGGCTGTACGGAGGATGCCCCCTGGGCGACTGAGCCTGCCGCGGTTTCGGGCGCGGCACGTGCTGGAGGCGGAGGCGGGCGCGATGGAGGGGTGGGGAGTGCGGCCGGGGGCGCGGGTCCGGGTGCGGGTGGGTGGGGGTGGAGGTGCGGGTGCCTGCGGCGCTGTCCCCTACCAAGCCTGAAGGTGGCAGGGGTGATGTGCCGCGCGCTGCAGCCCTGTTGCCCCTCTTGCCCTATCCTCCGGCGGCTTCGCCCGGCCGGCTACTCGGTCCGTACGGGACATCCTCGGCCAGGCGCGGATCGTAGTACGTGACCCGCCACGCCACCCCCAACTGCCGCGCCAGCTCCCGCGCCAGCTCCGCCCCCCGCTCGGCGAACGCCGCCTCTTCCCGGGGGTCCGGGAAGCCGGACGCCATCGGGTCGTCACGGTTCAGCGTGGCGTCATACGCGTCGCCCCAGCGCTCCAAGTCCTCCGCGAGGCGCTGATCGACCGGCAGTTCGCCGGGCGCGACGTTGTCGTTGACGCCGTCGCTGCCGCGAACCCACACCGGGTGGCAGTCGTAGTCCGCGGCCAGCCGCACCTGCCGTACGACTGCCCCTGCGCCTGCATTTTCTCCTGCTCCTGCGCTCACACCGTCACCTGTCCGTCCCGCTAACCCGCGCTCTTGGGGTTGGCGCCGACGACGAAGCCGTTGCCTCCGACCGTCACCGCCACCCTCCGCTTCTGGCCCTTGAACTCGACCTCGTAGATGGGCCGCCCGTCTCCCTTGCCCTGCGTGCCGACCTTCTTGCCCTTGGTCGCGGCCTGCATTACCAGGTCTGGGATGTCCTCCCGGGCGATTCCGCTCCGCTCAAAATCATCCGCGTGCTCTTCGATGATGTGCTTGAGGCCGGCCCGCGAGTTGCCTTCCTCCAGGAACACAATCTTCCCATCGGCGTCGCGCTCGGCCCTGATGACCTTCTCGGGGTCGAACTTGACGCCCGTCTCCTTCATTTCGTCCAGGAGTTCCTTGTCCACGCAGTCGTTGTTGTGGACGAGGACATTCTGGTCACCCACACCGACGTAATAGGTGTGGATTCCGTCGACGGTGAGGTCGTGGGTGGTCTGCCGCCGGGTGTCGTGCGCGACTGCGGTGACGGGCAGAGCGGCGCCGTCGGGGGCTCGGAGCTGCGCGCCGGGCCTGATGTCGCCGGCGTCGGCCCAGCGGGGGTACGCGCCGCTGTCGCTGCCGCCGGTCAGCCAGAAGGGATGCGTGTCGGTGGCGGTCACGGCCCGGAGCCCGGCCGGCGTCCGGATGGTCAGGCGGGTGAAGTGCTTGTCGTCGTACGTGGTGATGGTGTTCGTGACGCGGCGCGTGGTCGTGGTCGTGGTCCCGCCGACGGGATCAGTCACAGTGACGCGGTCGCCGATGCGTACGGTCTCGATGGGGATGCGGGTGCCGTCGGCGAGAAGCACCAGGGTGCCGGGCAGGAAGCTGTGTGCGGCGGCGCAGGTGATGGGCCGGTTGTCGGGCTTCTCTGGTTTCTCGGGTTTCTTCTCGTCGAGCTTGCGCTGGGCGTCGTCGAGTTTGTCCTGGGCTTCCTTGACGCGCTTGCGGTTCTTCACCATGCCGGTGAGGCCGTCGTACAGGTCGTCGCCGTGCTTCTTCAGCTTGCGTACGAGCTCGACGGCCTTCTTCCACTTCCACGGCGCGCCGTACTTCGCCGCGAGCTTGCCGACGGCTCCGCCGATGAGGCTGGTCAGGACGTTGATGAGGGTGTCCGTGCAGGCTCCGGCGTCGCCCTTGGTGACGCAGTCGACGGCGTCGGTGATGCCGAGTTCCTCGGCCAGGATCTTGCCGAGTTCCTTTGCCGCTTGCTTGGCCTTCTCGGTGTCGCTCTGCTCGGCGTTCTTGGCGTCCTGGAGTTCCTTGAGGGCCTTCTCGTACGCAAGTTGCTCGGGCGACTTGGTGCCGTCGCTGTCTGCGTCACCGTCGGACACTGGCTGCTCGTCGTCGCCCTGGCCGCCGCCGTCGTCCCGCGCCTGCGGGTTGCCGCCGCCACCGTCCCCGCAGTCGCCGCCGGTGACCCGGCACACCGCCGCGCCCACCTGCTCGGAGATCGTCTGCCCGAGCCCAGTGGCGACCAGCGCCCCGATGATGGCGGCGACGACCAGCACCAGCCCCGCGTACTCCAGCGTCGTCTGCCCCGACTGCGCCTTGCGCAGCCCCAACAGGCGGGCGTCAGTGCGTGGTTGACGTCTGCGGGGCCGACCGAGGTGGAGTGCCATGCCCATGACCGTACGGATGACTCTGCTCACGGGGCATGGGCCCACGGGCCCAACGCGGGCTCAAATCCGGGTCATGGCAGCTTGGCTGCCTGCGCCGTGGCGAGCCCTGCGGGGATTTCGGGGGTCTTCGCGTCGATGAAGTTGGCGGTGTAGAAGATGACGACCGTCGATCCGGTGCGTACGAGCTGGAAGACGAGCGGCACCTTTGTGCCCTCGAAGGACCCGGTGACCTGGTAGGCGAGGGCTTCCTGTCCGGCCTTGGGCGCCGGAAGTTCCTTTACCTCGGTGTAGGTGGAGGAACCGTCGCCACCCGTGGTCTTGAAACCGCCGGCGCATGCTCCGACGGCGTTCTTGACGCCTCGGAGCACCTGCATCGCGCGCCCCTCGGGGTACGAGGTGAGGATCTCGGTGACGACCGTCTGGTCGTCGTTGCCCTCCTCCGACTCGTCCATGAGCGTGTGGTGGACGGCGGCGGACGGGGTGGGCTCGGGGGCTCCGTTGATGACGGCGGCGAGCGGCTGGCACTCGGGCTGCTCGGCGCGCTCGGTACCGGTCTCGTCGCCGCCCTGTAGGGGCGTAACGGCGAAGTCCGGTACGTCGCCACTCACCAGGGCGGCCTTCTTCAACTCGCCTTCGCCGAGAGTCTCGCCGGTGCTGCTGACGGGCTTGTCGGCGTCGGCCGAGGCGGTACCCGAGGCGGAGGCGGCAGGTTTCGCCCCGGCGGGACCACCGCTCTTGTCGCCGGCATCGGACGATGCCCCGCCGCACGCCGCCGTGAGGCAGAGAACTGCCGTTGCGGCGGCCGCCGTAGCCGCCTGCCGTGGCGAACGTATCGAACGTACTGAACGTGCCTTCACGCCTCACCGCTCCCCGTGCGTACACCACTGAACGCACGCACGGTAACAACGAAAAGGCCACACGCGCCCGGGCCCACGGACCCAAATTGCCGCTAGTCGGCGGTGCGACGCAGCCCCGCCGTGAGCGTGAGGCTGCCGGGCAGCGCCGCGCAGGCGTCGCGCACGTGGGTGGCCAGTTCGCCTCGTACGGGCATACCTGGCTCCGGCACCCACGCCTCCAACGCGCAATGGAAGGCTGCGACCAGCATGTCCACAGCCAGCCGTGGCCGCAGGTCGGCCGGCGTGGCGTCGGCGAAGTCCAGCCGTCGATGCAGGATGTCCAGCGCCGCCCGGCTCGTGCGGTGGCAGAAGTGCAAGCCGTGCGCGTCCATCGACGGCGTCCTGTCTGCCAGTTGACGGCTCAGAACTACCCGACGCGTCCAGCCCTCCTCCGCAGCCATACTCCCCAGCGCCCCCAACAGCGCGTCCCGCAGCATCTCCAGCACCGGAAGATCTCCCCGATCGCCCGGCTCCCGCGTCTCCAAGTCGTCGAGAAACGCCAGCCACAGGTCCTGCGTGGGCGCCATGGCCACGTCTTCCTTGCTGGTGAAATACCGGAAGAACGTGCGCTTGGAGACCTCCACCGATTCGCAGAGCTCGTCGAGAGTCACCCCACCGAAACCCCTCTCGCTGAACAGCTCCAGGGCACTGTCGATCAAGGCCTGCCTCGTACGCAGCTTCTTGCGCTCCCGCAGCGGCAGAACGTTCGTCATGGGCGCAAGCATACCAAAGGGCGCCTGAGAGGTAAAAGCCACTTGCACGCTTGTGCCACTCAGCGGCATAAATATGGTTCCTCGACCGAAGGAAGGGTGCACACCCATGCGTGCTCTGCTCGTCGACCGTTCAAGCTCCCTGCCCGCCGCGGCGGCGCGTACGTCATCGCATCCACCGGAAATCCGGAGCGGCACGGCGACAGCCTGCGCGCGCAGGGCGCGCACGAGGTGGTGACCGGGCCCGGCGAACTCAAGGAACCGGTGCACGGCGTCCTCGACCTGGTGGGCGGGCAGCAACTCATCGACGCCTACGGCATGCTGGCCGAGCGCGGCACGCTGGTCGCCGTAGGACACGCGGCGCACGAGGGCGAGACGTTCCCGTACGGCGCCCTCTTCGGCGACAACGGCCGCCACGACCGCACGATCGCCACCTTCTCCCTGCCCGCCTGCGCCGATCTCGCCCCGGACCTGACGTGGCTCGCGCACCGCGTCGCGGCAGGTGAGCTCGACCCGCAGATCTCGTGGCGCGGCGGCTGGGAGAAGGCCGCGGACGCCATCGGCGCCCTGCTCGAACGCCGGCTCCACGGCAAGGCGGTCCTGGACATCGTCTGACCCCACCCCGCCGCCGCCCACCCTGCGCTATTACGTCGCTTCCCCGGCCGGCGGCCTCGGACGTACGGCTGGAGATTCCGGTGGACGCACCGGCGGACGCACCGGCGGGCGCACCGGCAGCCCCACCGCACCCACAGCCACCAGCTGCGGCCGCTTGGCCGTGCGCCCGTCGCCGGAGGAACGGCCGCGCAGGCGTCGGCCCAGCCAGGGGCCGAGGTGGGCGGCGACCCAGCGGAGTTCGGCCTTCGCCGCCCGCCACCCGGCGGGGGCGGCTTGCGGGGGCAGGGGGCGCGTCCACGCGTCGTCGGCGCCGGGGAGCAGGACGGCGTGGGCTGCGGCGGCGAACCGTTCGTGGCCGAGCGAGCTCAGGTGGAGCCGGTCCGCCGTCCAGATGCGCGGGTCGACGGCGAAGGCGTGCGCGGCGGTTTCGACGACGGCGGCGCCGTGGCGGGCAGCCGCCGCGCGGATGCCCGCATTGAGGGCGTACACGCGGGGCCTCAGCGGCCGGGCCAGCGGCGCGATCACCCCAATATCGGGGAAGGTGACCGTCACCACGCGGGCCCCGGTGGCGGCCAAGGCGGCGAACATCGCCTCCAGATGACCGACCACCTCGACGACGTCGAACTTGGGCCGCATCAGGTCGTTGACCCCCGCGACGACCGTCACGAGGTCGGGACGCATGGCCAGTGCGGGCGCCAGCTGCTCGGCGCGGACCTGGCCTGCGAGGCGTCCGCGTACGGCCAGATTGGCGTACTCAAGGCGGGGGTTGGCCGCCGCGAGGTGTTCGGCGAGGCGGTCCGCCCAGCCTCGCAGGCCGGTGACGTCGTCGCCGTCGCCGAGGCCTTCGGTCTGGCTGTCGCCCAGGGCGACGTAACGCGCGTACGGCACCGACGTACCGGACGGCGCGGGCTCATCACCCGGCATGAGACGCCCTCCTCTCCCGCAGGACGGCTGCGACGCGCAGACCCCACTCCCGGTTCTCCTGCTCCAGCGCCAGACCGCGCAAGCAGGTGAGGTACGGGCCGATCCGTTCACCCCGGCGCAGGAACTCCTCCTCGTCCAGCCCGCCGCGCATTTTGCGGAGCACCTTGCCGAAGAGCTCGACCTTGGCCTCGGCGGCAGCCGCCCGCTCCTCCAGCTGTTCGATCACCGGGCCGGTATCGACGGAGTCGGCGGCCTGGACCTTGACCAGCAGGTCGTCGCGGATGAAGGAGGGTTTCGACGCGGCGGCGGCGAAGGCTTCGAGCTCGGCGAGACCGGCTTCGGTGACACGGAACAGCCGCTTGTTGGGCCGCGTCTCCTGGACCACTTGCCGGCCCTCGACCAGGCCTTCCCCCTCCAGCTTGGCCAGCTCGGCGTACAGCTGCTGGGGCAGGGCATGCCAGAAGTTCGCAACGCCGATGTCGAACGCCTTGGCCAGCTGATACCCGCTGTACTCGCCCCGGCCGTCACCGTCACTGCCGTCACCTTCCAGCAGCGCGGCCAGTACGGCATGTCGCAAGGCCATCGATGCGACCCCTTCCATTTCGTCACCCGTCCCCTCATCATACTCAAGAAAGTGACTAGTCAGATTGATGACTATGAGGGAGTGAGCGACACATGCAGACCGAGACCGATACCGAGACCGCTCCCGGTATCGCTACGGCTACCGGTACCGCTACCGCTACCGCTACCGCCGAACGCTTCCGCGCCGCCGTGGAGAGGGAGGACCTTGGCGCGCTGGAGGAGCTGTTCGCCGACGACATCCGCCTCTACAGCCCGGTGAAGTTCCAGCCGTTCGAGGGCAAGCCGATAGTGATGGGGCTCTTCGGCGTCCTGTTGCGCACCTTCGAGGACTTCCGTTACGTCGGCGAGTACGACGGCACGGCGGAGACGAGCGCGGACGGCGGCGAGGCCCCCTCGGCCGTCCTCCTCTTCCGTACGACCGTGAACGGAAAGGCGATACACGGCATCGACCTACTCCACTTCGACGACGAGGGCCTGATCAAGGAGTTCACGGTGATGGTCCGCCCGCAGTCGGCGGTGCACGCCCTGGGCGAGGCGGTGCTTGCGGGGCTGGTCACCGACGGTCTCGTACCAGCGCCTCAGAGGTGACGAGTTCGGACAAGACGTCGATACGCCTGGGGGTTTGGAATGTCCGAAAGCGTCACATCTTGGGTTTTCCACAGGGGGTGCGAGGGGCGGGGCGTTACGGGAGAGTTTGGGGATGGGGGAACTTGAGGCACTGGCGCGGGGTGGGGTGCTGTTGACGGCGTGGGCTCGGGGCGCGGGCTGGCCGCCACGGCTGCTCAACCGGCGGCTGCGAGCCGATGGGTGGACGCGGATCATCAACGGAGCATGGTGCGCGCCAGGCAGGGCGGTCGATGAAGGGGTGAGACTCCTGGCCCTCCAGCTGACCGGTCCGGAGCGGGTGGTCAGCCATCGATCGGCGGCGGCCGTGCACGGCGTCGAACTGCTCCGGACCGACGTGGAGATGACCGCTTCGCGACGGGTGAGCCGACCCGCGTCCGCCCGCGTCCACCACCTCCCGCTCCAGCCTCACGAGGTGGTTACGGTGCGGGGGCTGCGGGTGACGACCGTCGTCCGCACGCTCGGCGATCTGCTCCGGGACGGACCCCGGGACGAAGCACTGGTCGCGGTGGACTCCGCGCTCACCCGGCGGACGGTCCGTGGCCGGCGCGTCCCGCCCCTGACGGACGAGGGCCGACTCGCCGTTGAGTTGCGGGGTTCGCGGACCGGGACGGCGCGGGGTCGTGGGTGGCTGGCGTTGGCCGATCGGCGCTGCGGGTCGCCGGCCGAGACCATCGCCCGGCTGCGGATGCATGACGGGGGGCTGCACCCGGAGTCCCAGGTCGAACTGAGGACCCCGAGCGGGCGGCTGTGCCGTCCGGACTTCCTCTTCCGCCGGGAGGGGGTGGTCGTGGAGATCGAGGGGTACGCGTTCCACGGCACGCGTGATGCCCACCAGCGGGACATCCAGCGCTTCAACGACCTCGCCGCCTGCCCCGAGGTCCGTGTCATCCTCCGTTTCACTGCCGTCGAGGTCTTCCATCGGCCCGAGGGCATGCTGGCGACCATTCGTCAGCAGCTCATCTGACACCACCCCACCCCGACCGACCCGCCAGGCATCCCAGGCATCCCAGGCATCCCGGCCAAGGGTGCGGTGCCTGGCGGGTCGCGGGGGGAGGGGCATTCACCAGCGCGGTACGGGGGCTTCCAGCCCTCTGCACGGCAGTACGGCCCAGGACTTGGTGCCCCGGTGCGGCGGTTGGGCCTCGGCGGAGCCCCAGCCGCCGCCCCAGTCGCCGCCCCAGTCGCCGCCGCAGTCGTCGACGAGAGCCGCGAGCAGCCACAGGGAGCGCCTGCGGCGCTCTGCGCAAAGGGCGATCGCGTCCGGGTCCTTGTGCCGGGGGTGCTGGTCCCAGAGGACGAGGCGGAGGGCGGCGTTGCGGTAGCGGAGGGAGAGGTACAGATCCTCCGCCGGGGTCAACTCCGCTGCTGATGCGATGAGTTCACTGGCGGCGAGTACGGCGATGTCGACGTACGGGGCCAGGTGGTGCGCGCGCAGGGCGGACCGTACGGCGGTACGGGCGATGGCCGCGCAGTGCGGTTCGCCGGGGATGGTCAGGCTGTACGCGAGGCTGGAGGGCCGGGGCGGGCGCGGCGCACGGTGGAGCGCGGCGGTGGCTGATGGGGCGACGGGGCAGAGCGCGGTGCGAAGGGTCGGCGACACTGTGGACTCCTTTGTCCAGACGGCGAGGCGCGCACGAGTGGCCCACGGGTGCGGTGAGCAGTGGCTTGTCTCCCTGACGCGGGACCGCCCCTCCCAGGGAAGGAGAGTGCGGGCAGGACCGCGTGATGCACTTCCAACTCATTTGCGTGAGCGGTGCGTTACTCAATGTAGAGCGCGCCAGGGTTAATTTGCCCCTTCGTCACGGAAAATGCGCCCTTTCGTGGCTCACTCGCACGCGCACGCGGCAGACTGCACACGACCGCACGCGGAAGGGAACGGCATGGCAGCGAGGACGTCCCCAACGGAACGCCAGAAGCGACTGGGTAGCGAGCTTCGCAAGATGCGCACGTCAGCGGACGTCTCAGCCGAGTTCGCAGCCGGACTGCTCGGCGTCGACCGGGGCAAGATCTCCAATATCGAGTCAGGCGTACGAGCCATCAGCGCCGACCGCCTGCGCACATTGGCTTGCAACTGTGACTGCACGGACGAGGCTCTTGTCGACGCCCTGGTCGAGATGGCCCAGCCCAGCAGGCGCGGCTGGTGGGAACGGTATCGAGGTTTGCTCCCACAAGGCCTCTTGGACATTGCCGAGTTGGAGGCGTACGCAGTAGGAATGCGAGCCGCATACTCGATGCACATCCCGGGGCTGCTCCAGACCTCGGACCACGCACTCGCCGTCTTCCGAGTTGTGATCCCTCATCTCCCCGAACACGAGATCGCCCTCCGGCTTGCCCATCGCGTGGAGCGCCAACAAGTCCTGGACGGCGAAAATCCGCCCGGGTTCGTGGCGATCGTCCACGAGGCTGCCCTACGAATGCAGTTCGGCGGCCCGAGCGTGGCGCGGACCCAGCTCCACCACCTACTGCGGAGGTCGGAGCAGGAGAACGTAACCCTGCTTGTCCTGCCGTTCGAGGCGGGCGCCTTCCCGGGCGCCGGGCAGACAGTGCTCTACGCGGAAGGGCCGGTGCCGCAACTCGACACCGTCCAGATCGACAACTCGCACGGCCCGGATTTCCTATACGCCGAAGCTCAATTGGCGAAGTACCGGGCCCACCTGGACTGGATGGAGGGAATCGCGCTGTCGCCCGAGGGCTCGCGAGACTTCATCCACAACATCGCGCGCCAACTCTGAGGGGATGAACCGATGACTGAGATCAACTGGGAAGACGCGTTCTGCGGCGAAGGCAACTCCTGCTTCCGCATAGGAACCGACAACGAAGGAAATGCCTTCATCGCCGTCCTAGGCGAGGAGGACCGTTACCTCACCGACAGCCAAGACGCTCTGCGGAACCTGATCCGGGACATCAAGGCCGGCAAGGCCGACCACCTGCTCTGATTCGACCGCGCCGGGGTGGTGGGTCGTGCCGCCGTCTGCGACTGGCGGCGGCTGAGCGGGGATGGTGTATGAGCGGAGGCCGGGCCGCAGGGGACTGAGCGCCCTGGGACCCGGCCGGCGACGGGCGTCAGCTCTGGCTGCCGGAGGCTTCGCCGCGCGGGAACGAGACCTCGACTCGGCGGTTCTTCTTGCGGCCCTCTTCGGAGTTGTTGTCCGCGATGGGATAGTCCTCGCTGTAGCCACGGATCTCGAACGTGATGGTCGAATCGAGCGACTTGTTCAGCTCCTGCTGCACGGCGTCCGCGCGCTTCTTGGACAGCACCTTGCCGTGCTCGTACGAGCCGAGGTCGTCGGTGAATCCGAAGACCCGAATCTTGGTCGCCTTCTGGGCGATGATCTCGTCGGCGATGGCCTTGATACGGGACGCGGCCTCGGAGTTGAGCTTCGCACTGTCCTTGCCGAAGAGCACCTCGGCCTGAAGCGCGAACTTCACGTCGGAGTTCGTGTCCTCGCGCCGCTCCTCGCCGCCGAGGTCTTCGACTACGGACTTGATGTCGACCACGCGGGCGGGGGCCAGGGTGCCCCCGTCCGCCAGTTTGAGCCCGGGTGAGTTGCCGTCCACCTCTGGGGGCGGGGATGTCGTCATACTGCCGGGGGGCGCGCTGGGCGAGGGCTCGGCGTGGGCGCCGGTCACGGACAGGCCGGTGAACAGCACTGCCGTCGCGAGAGTGACCTTGGCGAAGTGCGCTGGGCGACTTCGGGAGACTGTGAAGGACATGGGGTCACTCGCCATCAGAGATCTCGATGGCGGCCACGGGCATGTCAGCAATCTGGAAGTCAACCCTCACTGTTTCGGCCGGAGGGGCAGGGAACTGGGCGAACCACGTCTTCTCCTCGTTCTCCTTGAAGCCGCCGGAGAACTGGGTGCACAGGCAGCGCCCATCGGTGTCGCGAAGAATGAGGTACTTCTTCTTGCCAATTCTGTCCACCAAGGAAGCACCAGCCATGGAGGCGGCGTTGTCGGAGAGCTCCTTCTCGCTTCCCCTCCAAGAAGTGGGGTTCCAGAACTTCCCGCTACCGTTCTTCATCTTCCCGCTGACTGTGAGGAAGCCCCCCTCGTCCCGTACAGCTGAGTTGACAATGAGAGTGGTGTTGTTGCCGCCGCCTGTCACCTCTGCAAGGACAGTCTCCTCAGCAGGGGGCTGAGGCTCCTCGTCCTTGGGCTTCTCCTCGCCCTTCTTGCCGTTGTCAGTGGGCGTCGAAGACGAGCTCGTATTGGGCTTGTCGCCCTCATCACCGCCGCAACCGGCCACCGTGAGGACCAAGCCAGTCGTGATCGCCACTGCGGTCAGTGCCCTTCGGGCCTTCATGGTGTGCCGCATGCTCATCAGTGACTCTTCCTTTTTCTTGTCGTTCGTTCGTCACTCGGCCAGATGGACTGAAAACAGGTCATGCGCCATGGGCAGGTCGACCAGCTCGTCGATGGGGGTCTTTGGGTCGATCTTCCAGCGCCCGCTGCCCTCACAGTCAATTTCAATGACCTTCGACGGATCGCTGTCGGGCGTGATCTCGCAGCGAGGCTCGATCACTGCGGTGGCATCGGCCTTGGCGTGCGTATTCTCCGTGTCCGGGATGACTGAGTCGCCCACTGTGAAGAGGGTCTCGATCCTCGCAGTAAAGGCGGGGTAATTATTGACTTCGGTCAGCTCTACCGAACCGAGGAGTTTCGAGTCGTTCTCATCAGCGAGCTGTGCCGCAGCAGCGTTATATCCGGCGCCGGCGAAATTCCCTTCAGCCATCAGCCACTGGGGCCACGCCTCTGGATCGCCCAGGTGCTCGAAGAAGCCGTCGGACAGCTCGTCACGTACGTCTTGTGCTGCCGCAAGAGCAGCTGCATCAGCAGCAGACTGGCCCCCGTTACGGGCAGCCGCCGCCTGAGCGAAGGCAAAGTACGCGAACGCAAGAAAGAGCAGACCCCCCACCACCACGACGTACATGGGGAGAGTCTGCCCTCGGTCCTGCCGAAGCTTGCCAAGCGTCAGTCGCCGGTGATGTCGTCCACCGCGTCGCCAATGGCCGTCGAGATCGTCTCGTCCAGATCCAGTTCCCGAACCGCCACCACGATCAGCGCGATCACCACGACCAAGCCCGCGTACTCCACGACGCTCGCGCCCTCGTCCGCTCGCTTCTGCATGCGCGACACGACCGTGTTCCGCCAGTTGCTGATCGCGAGCTGGGCCTTCGTCGCGGTCTTGAGCGTGAGGTTCTTCGACATGGGGTACCCCTCCGAGTTTGGCCGACGTGTGCGTCTCGCCTTCGACACGAGAAACGTACGTCGGAACAGGGTTCCCGCCAGAGGGTCCGTGGGCCCAACCCTGGGCCCAAAGGGCGACTTGGGCCCTCGGCAGCGCAGCTGTCGTCGTGCGCTCAGCCATGACTCGTCGTCCCCCTCGCCGATCCCAGCCACAGCGCAATCGCTTCGCTCCTGCTCGCGCTGTGAAGTTTCGCGAAGATGCGGTTGATGTGGTTCTTGACGGTCTTCTCGCTGATGAAGCAGGTGGCGGCGATCTGCTGGTTGCTCATGCCTGAAGCGATCAGGTCCATGACCTCCACCTCCCTCGCACTCAGCCCGAAGTCCTGGACGCTGCGCGGCCGCTGGGTCCGCTGACCCTGCTGCCGGTCAGTTGAATACTGTGCCATGCCCGATTGCACCTGCGAAGAGTTTTCTCGTACTCGGACCGAATCCGAGACGTCTGGCCCATCATTGGCCTCTCGCGGAGCGTGTGCAGTCGCATCGTGTGCCGCCGCGTGGCCAGGGATCCGGCCCGCGCCCGTGTACGGCCGGCCCGTGGCGTACACCGTGCCGAGCCCCTCCGGGAGCTGTCCTGTCCCGGCCGGGGCAGCGCCGCCCCCGCCCCGCATATGGGCCAGCAGCGCGTCCTGGGCCGAGGCCGTGAAGTGGGCGCGGCCCTCCTTGATGTCGCGTACGGCGCCGACCAACTGCTCGGCGGTGAACTCGCCGTGCACCAGGTAGCCGCCCGCGCCCAGCCGCAACGCCTCGCGCACAATCTCGCTCTCGCGGCTGTACGTCAGCATCATCACCGGCGCCACCTGGACCAGGTACGGCAGCGCTGAGATGCCGTCGACGCCCGGCATCCGGACATCCAGCAGCACGACATCCGGCCGGTATTGCTGGGCTGCTGCCAGGGCCTGTCGGCCGTCGGCCGTCTCCGCGACGACCTCGACGTCGTCGCGGCTGCCGAGCAGGGCGGTGAGGCCTGCCCGTACGACCGGATTGTCGTCGGCGATGACTACGCGCAGGACGCCCGGCGGGCCGAAGGGGTCGGCACTGTCGAAGGGGGACGGATCGTGGAATGCCGCCGCCGGCGGGGGAACGCGGACCCCGGCGGGGGTGTGTTCCGAGCGGGGTTCGACCGTGTGCGACGACGTGTGCTGGGACACGTGGGACGGCGACGACACGGACTGACGGGGCCCGGAGCTGTACGAGCTTTCGTCCGGCATGGTGCGGCCTCCTCTCGGGAGAGTGAGCGGGACGGGAGTCGGGGGACGGGGACGGGGGACGGTGGAGGTCTAGAGCCGCATCGGTGGTGGCAGCGGTGGCGTTGTCGGCAGGGGCGAAGGCGAGGGCGGGAGTGCGAGCGGTTGGGCGGTGGCGCCCGCAGGGGTCAGTGCCGCCGCCGGCAGTTCCAGGCGTACTTCCGTGCCCGCGCTGCGGCCCCGTCCGATGCTGATGCGAGCGCCGATACCGGCCGCTCGCTCGACCATCCCCACCAGGCCGAAGTGACCGGCCCTGCGGAGGTCGTCGAGGCTGATGCCGGCGGGCAGGCCCCGGCCGTCGTCGAGCACGCTGATGCGCAGCACCCCGCCGACCAGGCCGAACTCCACCGTGACGCGAGAGGCGTGGGCGTGGCGGTGGCTGTTCTCCATGGCCTCCGTGGCGATCGTCAGCAGGTGGCGCGCGACGGCGTGCGGAACGGTCGGAACTGTTGGAACAGTTGGAACTGTTGGAACAGGCAACGGCGGATACGACGAAGCGCCGCCCACGACCTGGAAGGCCGTCTCGATGCCCGTTCGCTGCCCGAAGTCCGCCAGCCGCGCCGCCAGTTCGTCGGCGACCACCACTCCCCCGGTGTCGTAGTCCGCCTGCCTGCGCAGGTCCGACAGGATCTCGCGGGACTCCGCCGCCGCCCGCCGCGCCGAGCGCGCGACCATGCCCGCCTGGTGCTTGACGGTCAGCGGGTCCATACGGTCGGCGGACTGCGCCAGTCCCTCCGCCGCCATCGCGACGCCGTGCAGGGTCTTGGCGACCGAGTCGTGCATCTCGCGGGCCAGGCGGGCACGCTCGCCTTCCACCGCGTCCGTGACCGCGAGCCGGGCGTTGGCCTCGGACAGGGCCTGGGTGGCGGCACCGAAACGGAACATCAAGTTGCGTAACGTCACGCCGATAATTCCCGCCGCCACACAGAAACCGCTGATCAGCAGCGTGCTGGCCGGGCTCGCCATCCGTTCCGCCCACGCCGAGTAGGCCGCCGCCAGCAGGAGGATCTGGATCGCCGTGAAGATGCCCGCGCCCCGCCAGCCGTACAGCAGGCCCGCGAGGAGCGGCGTACACACGGTGGCGTAGCCGAGGGCCGAGTCGGGGGAGGCCGTCAGGAGCAGGACGGAGCCGAAGATCAGGTCTACGCCCATCAGCGTGCGGTACTTGATGAGCAGGGGGCCGAACACCTCCCAGTCCCGGAGCATCGCGTACGACCCCACGAAGCTGAAGACGACCGCACCCCCAACCAGCCAGCCGCCGAACTGCCCTCCGGCCCTCGCGAGCGCGAAGGGCGCGCCCAGCGCGATCATGGCGAGGCGGAAGCCGAAGACCTGGCGGCACAGCGCCTGGAGGGCGTTGATCTGGATCGGGATGCTTGGTGCCGGTACGTCATCGGCGAGGGCGGACGCGGGGGCCACCTCCGGAGCGGCCACGCCCCCGTGAACCGTCCCGCCACTGAGCCCGAGCCCGAGCCGGAGCCGGATCGTGGGAAGCGTCGCCATGGCCGTCAGCCGCCGAAGACCGAGCCGAAGTCGGTCTCCGACCCCAGGAACATGTTGGTCACGATGAGCAGCAGCGTGGCCGGGACCATGAAGGCGAGCGTGACGACCGTCGTCTTGGGGATCGCTTTCGCGGCGCGGCGCCGGGAGTTCTGGGCGTCGGTGCGGCGCATGTCGTTGGCGATCTGGATCAGCGTGTCGGCGATCGGCGCGCCGAGTTCCTCGCCCTGTTGGAGCGCCGTAACGAACTGGGAGACCTGTTCGGATTCGTTGCGTCTGCGCAGCTCGTCGAAGGCCTGGCGCCTGCTCACTCCCATGTCCATCTGGCGGAGCGTGATGCGGAGTTCGTCGGCCCACGGGCCTTCGTACTTCTCCGAGACGCGGTCCAGCGCCTGCCGGAAGCCGAGGCCCGCGCTGACGACGACGGCGAGGACGTCGAGGAAGTCGGGCAGGGTCCGCTCGATGACGTCCTTGCGTTCGCGAATGGCCTGCCAGATGGTGACGTCCGCCGCGAGCCACCCGTAGGCGATGCAGAAGACACCGAAGAGCGGCAGATCTTTTAGCAGGAGTACGAGGGCCGAGAAGCCGCCGAACAGGCCGTATACGGCTCGGCGCGCGGCGTACCGGTCAATGGTGAGACCGCCGGGATTTCCGGCCATGTCGATCTTGCGGCGCTTCTTGTCGACCAGGCTCGGCCCCATGATGCGGAGCACGCTCGGGGCGAAGCGCATGCCCAGGCGGTCGATGGCCGACTCCGTCCCCGAGACGCGCGAGGCGCCGATCTCCAGGGCGACGGCCAGGTCCCCGGGGATCTTGGCTTCGGCGCGGTACATCTTGATGCCCTGAAAAACGCCCGCGACGCTCAGACCGACCACCAGCGCGAGAAGCAGTCCCATGCCGGATACCTCCTGTTCCAGGCTGTTTCAGCTCATGCGAGTCATGCGAGTCATGCGAGTCATACGAGTCATACGGGCGATTCAGACGTCGATCTTGCCGAGGCGGCGCATCACTATGAAGCCGAGCGCGTAGAGACCTATGGCCACGACCACGATGATCTGGCCGACCGGGCTGCTGGTCATCCGGGCCATGGAACCCGGGGTGACCGAGTTGAGCATGATCATGGCGCCGAGGCCGAGAAGCGGGATCGTGTATGCCGTGGCATTGACCTCGGACAGCATGGTGCGGACCTCGCGTCGCGTCTCCTTGCGTTCCTCCAGCGTCTCGGTGAGGTTGCGGAGCGATCCGACGACCGTGCCGCCGGCCCGGTTGGAGAGCACCAGGGTCGTGACGAGGACGACGAGCTCGCGCGACGGCAGGCGTTCGGCCAGCTCCCCCAGCGCGTCGTCGATGGACCGGCCGACGGCCAGTTGATTCGCTACGCCCGCCAGTTCCTCGCCCGCCGGAGCTTCCAGCTCCTCGGCCGCCATGCTCAGCGCCGTACGGAGGGCGAGTCCGGCGGCGGTCGCGTTGGCGAGTATCCGGGACAGGTCGGGGAGCTGGTTGATGAAGGCCTCAATGCGCTTCTGCCGCTGCCAGTTGAGGAACGCGCTGCCGCCCCACAGCGCGACGAGAGCGGCGACGGGGCCGAAGAAGGGGGCCAGCACCGAGGAGGCGATCAGCCACAGGGCGGCCACACCGACCATCAGGTAGACGAAGAACTCGCCTGCGGTCAGGTCGAGTCCGGTGGCCGAAAGCCGTACGTGGATCTTCTTGCCGAGAGCGGTCTTCCGCAGCCGCCGGTCGACCCCCATGAAGCGCCGCTGCCGGCCCACGGCGTGCGCACCCGTGATGGCCAGGCGATCGACGAGGGCGGCACGCTGGGCCTTGCCCGAGATGTAGGTGTGCAGCCCGGCGATACTGAGGGCGCCGCAGAGCAGAGTGCTGCCGATCGCCAGCATTGCGGGATTGTTCATGGCTGTACCTACTGGACCTCTCGGACGTAAAGCGGACCAACCGAATTGAGCGGGTCATCGAGTTCCGATACGACGCCGACTCCGAAGCCGGGCGGGATCGGCTCGTTCGCGAGGTGGAGCCGGTCCGCGATGCGGCGGGGCAGACCGAGGTGTTCGAACCGGCCGTGGACGATACGGTCCGCGCTCATCGGCTGGGCGACGAAGCGCGAGACGGTGGCGATCTGGAACCGCTCCCGGCCGTGGGACACCAGGATCGCGATCTCACTGATCTTGCGCGAGCCGTCGGCCATGCGCGACAGCTGGACTATGACGTCGATGGCGCTGTTGATCTGGTCCCTCAGCGCTTCGAAGGGGATCTCGACCTCCGACATCGAGCCGAGAGTCTGCAGGCGCATCAGCGCGTCCTCGGCGCTGTTGGAGTGAACGGTGGCGAGCGAGCCGTCGTGGCCGGTCGACATCGCCTGGAGCATGTCGAGCGTCTCGCCGCCGCGCACCTCACCGACGATGATGCGGTCGGGGCGCATGCGCAGGGAGTTGCGTACGAGGTCGCGGATCGTGATCTGGCCCTTGCCCTCGACGTTGGGCGGGCGGGTCTCCAGGCGGATGACGTGCGCCTGCTGAAGCTGGAGCTCGGCCGCGTCCTCGACGGTGATGATGCGCTCGTGGTCCGGGATGAGGCCGGAGAGCGCGTTGAGAAGCGTGGTCTTTCCGGAGCCCGTACCGCCGGACACGATGACGTTGAAGCGGGCGCGGACCAGAGCCGACAGCAGCATCAGCATCTGCTCGTCGAGCGTCCCGAGGCTGATCAGCTCCTGGAGGCGGTACGCGCGCGGGAAGCGGCGGATCGTGAGGGTGGGGCCGGTCAGGGACAGCGGCGGGATGATGACGTTGACACGCTCGCCGGACGGCAGGCGGGCGTCGACCATTGGATTCGACTCGTCGACGCGGCGGTTGACGGTCGAGACGATGCGCTCGATCGTCTGCATCAGCTGCTCGTTGGACGCGAAGCGCATGGGGAGCTGCTCGACCCGGCCGGCCCGCTCGACGAAGATCGAGTCGGGGCCGTTCACCATGATCTCGGTGATGGACGCGTCTTCGAGGAGCGGTTCGAGTACGCCGAGTCCGAGCGCCTCGTCGACGACCCGGCGGATGAGCTGGGAGCGCTCGGCGGTGGAGAGGACGGGGCCCTCGCGGCTGATGATGTGGGCGAGTACGCGCTCCAGCCGGGCCCGCCGCTCGGCCGCCGCGAGGGAGGACATCTCCGCGAGGTCGATCTCTTCGAGCAGCTTGGTCCGGTAGGTGGCGACCAGGTGGCCGTCCTCCCGTCCGCCCGCGTGCTCGTCGGGGGCGGTGATGCGTGCCCGCAGACTCATGTGCGTAACTCCTCGCTCGTGCGGCTCGCTCCAGCGGATCTCGGCGTACGGATCTCCGTGTACGGATCTCGGTGTACGGGGCGGGGCTACTACCGCTCCTCCTCGTCGGCCGGCATCGTCACTGAGCGCCGGACCTCGCCGAAGTTCTTGATGCCGGGGACGACCGAGGGGATCGGCACCGTGGCCGTCGCGGTGACGTTGCCCCCCAATTCGATGTCTGTGCCCTCGGCCAGCCAGCCACTCATGGCCGCCTTGCCCGTGACTTCTCCCTGGCCCCGGAGCTCCTCCTGCGCCTCCGTACGGGCGGCCGCCCGCGCCGCGGTGCCCGCCTGGGAGGCGGCGTAACCGACGATGCCGAGCTGGATGCAGGCCATGGCGACCAGCAGCAGAATGGGCAGGAAGCCGGCGAATTCGAGGATGGCTGCACCTCGGTCACGGTCGTGGCCGCTGATCCGGCCACTGATCCGGCGGCGTAAAGGTCTCATTGGTTAGTCCCCCTCCAGCGCGGCGCCCGCGCTGCCGGTCACGTCCCACGGGAAGCTGCCGGCCCCCGGGAACAGGATGGGCGTATTGAGCTCGACGCGGGCCTTCCACAAGTTGCCTTCCTGCACGCAGCTGATGTCCCCGGCATCGTCCTGCCAGGACGACGGCAGGTGTTCCGTGGCCGCGGCTTCGCATGCCGCCTGCGTGCCGCCACCGCTCGTCGCGGCCGCCGTGGCCGCCCGCGCGCCCTCGTCCGCCGCGTTGCCCGCCAGCGAGAAGGTGTAGCCGAACAGCACCGCCTGCCACATCGCGATCATCACGAAGAGAATCAGTGGCGCCATGCCCGCGAGCTCGACGGTCACGGCTCCCCGGTCCTTGCCCCGCCCCCGGAAGCCGATCGCTCCCCGGTCGCTCCTCAGCAGCTTCCCGCCGCCCTTGCCGCCTGCGCCCGCCGCCGGCTTCACCAGCCCCAGTTCGCCGGCGAGCGCCCACAGTGCCTGCTTGACCGTGCTCCGGCTCTCCAGGTCCTGCATGCGGCCGGCGTCCGTCGCCGCCTGGAGTTCCTTGAAGTTGGCCGGAATCGCGGCCCGCGCCACCTTCGTGCCCGTGATCCGCTCGACCAACGGCGGCTGGATCTCCGTGTTCCGGTTGTGCCGGTTGACGACGGTGGTCGTCTCCTCCGCCTTGCGGATCTGCAGCCGGTCCCACATCCGCACCATGCGCTTGGCCGCCCGTACCGCCACCACGTCCGGCGTGACGACGAGCAGTGCCTGGTCGGCCATCTCGATGGCGGCCGCGTTCGCGCTGTTCATCTGCGTACCGCAGTCGACGACCACGACCTCGTAGCGGTTGCGCAGCGCGCTCACCACCTGCCGCGCCACCCGGTCGGTGACCTCCTCGCCCCGCTCGCCCTCGGCCGGTGCCAGCACCAGGCTGACGCCCGTGGGGTGGGAGAAGACCGCGTCCTGGAGTACGCGCGGCGAGATGTCGGCGATGCCGGCCAGGTCGACGATGGAGCGACGGAACTGCACGTCCAGGTACGACGCCACGTCCCCGGACTGGAGGTCCAGGTCCACCAACGCGACCGTACGCCCCGACGCCTTTGCCGCCAGTGCCAGCTGTACGGCGACGACCGTGGCCCCGGTGCCGCCCTTCGCTCCGGTCACCGTCACCACCGTGCCGCCGGGCCCCGTGAAGACGTCGGGCCCCGTGCCCAGGTGGCGGCGTACGCCCGTGGACCAGGAGGCGGCGCCCTGCACGCGGGCCGCCAACTCCTCATAACCGAGCGGCAGTCCGACCAGACCGCGCGCCCCGGAGTCCATGGCGGCCGTGAAGAGCGCGGGGCCGGTGTCGGCGGTGACGAGTACGACGCCGACCGCCGGGAAGCGGAGAGCGACTTCCCGGATCAGCTCCAGCGCGGGCACAGGACCGATGCGCTCATGGACGAGGACCACTTCGGGCAGCTCGTCGAGCGATTCGCCCGCGAGCCGCGCGAGGGTGTCGAGGAGCGACGTCGAGTCGGTGACGGGAGGGGCCGGTTCCGCGTCGGGGAGCTGGCTGAGGAGGGTCGTGATGGCGCGGGCGGCATCAGGGTCGCCGACCGCCGGGAGGATACGAGTCGTCATACGCCGGTCCTCACTTGTCCCCGTCGAGGGTGTACTCACGGTCGCGCGGCGAAATCGTGGTGTCGCTGCCGTCGGCCACGAGGGCCAGGCGCACATGCTCGGCGAAGGACTCTGCGTACGCCACGCGCTGGGCATCGAGCGTGTTCAGCGCGAAAGTGATCGGTACGGCGTCGGTGGCCCGGCGGCTGCGGTCGTTCTTGCCCGGCTCAAGTGCCGTGATCTTGCCTACGTCGAGCACGCGGGCGCCGGAGACAATGACCTGGGACTTGTTCGGCTGCCCTTCATCCTCGCCCTCGAACGTGGCGTAGATATTCACGCTCGAACCAGGGTTGATCTTGCCCGCCACCCCGGTCGCCGCGTCAATCATGATCGCGATTTCCTGCTCCCCGGAGCCCAGTTCGGGCTTCTTCACGATCATGTCGCTCTGGAGGAGCGAACCCCTTTGGAGCTGGGTCACCGCGATCTTGCCGCGTACCTCGGAAATGTCGGTCACGGCATTGGCGGAAAGCCACCGCTTCGGCATCGAAATCTTCTCGAACTGGCCCGCGTCGAGCTGTTTGTACGGCGCCACGTCGCTCTTGAGCCGGTACGCCGCGACTTCCGGGCCAACCTTTGAGTTCACATCGCTGATCACGGAGAGCACGCCGGCGAACGCCCCGAAGGCGCAGAGAACCGACAGGAGCAGCAGAATGACGCCGCGGCGCTGACGTGAGTTCATGGAGACGGGCTACCTCGATCAGAACGTCGGATCAACGGACAGTGAGCAAGCCATGGAACAGTTGTGCTGCTTGAGGGATATGGTGCCCCGCCCGGTGCTAGGGCGACCCCTGGTTCAAGACACCGACCGCCCGGGATTGGTTCTCGGGTGGTGGTGTGAGTGGGGCCGAACAGAACCCGCAGCGGTCACCGATGAGTTCGATACCGCACCAGTGGCACTTCTCCCGCCGTACGGACGCCACCAGTTGGTAGAGCACGGAAATGTCCGGCAGAAAGGCGGCGAACTCGATCATCTTCGCCGTGCCCCACCAGCGGGGGGAGTCGGCGGGCAGTCCGGTCTCCTGTACGCCGGAGACCTGCCAGGCGGGCGCGAGAGTCCCGGTGACCCAGTCGGAGGCCAGGGTTCCTTTTCCGACGAGTAGCTGGGTGGCGAATTCGGGTCCGGTCAGCCCGGCGCCGGTTCCTGCGCTCGCGCCTGGGGCGGGGGTGGCCGTCGCAGTGCCAATTTTGATCAACTGCGAGTTCGGATTGGCCAGTACGCCGAACTGGGTGCCGGGCATCCACGACTTCGCGTGCGCTTTCAGACTGACGGGAACCCGGTCGAGTTTCGTGACCGAGTTGAGCAGCGCGCCCGCGTAGATGTAGTGCGACAGCAGCCTGGCCGCCGACGCGACGACGCCCGCGCTGAAGTCGCAGATCGACAACTGCCGGAGCTGACGCACGAGTACGGCTACCGCGAGGGGCGGCAGGTCGAGCTTCAGCAGGGCAAGCCGGTCCGTTTCCAGCATCGAACGGATGGTGTGGAGACGGCGTTCGTGGGCGGCGGGAATCGAGGCGGGGTAGAGGGCGACGACGTACCCGTACCGTTCCAGCATGACGTTCATGTCGACGAGCGCGGCTTCGAGCGGCTGGGCGTCCGGGGCCTGGAGCAGGGCGGCGGTGGGAGTCTGCTGATCGGTGGGCGGCAACACCAAGTCGGCGCTGGTGACTGCGATCGCGGTCGGCACGTTGGTTTCCCCGTTCACTCCGTACGCCGCTGCTCCCGGCGCCCGCAGATCGATACTGCTCCGTCGTGCTGCACCAGCACTTTATCCACGGCCTACGTGGCGGAGAACACTTTTCCTTTTTCTTGTACGGGGCTGTTGGGGCTGTTGCGTGGCAGGGCCAGGTGAGTTGAGCGGGGGCGCGGCTGGGGAACCACTGTTTGCTTCTGGGGGTTTCGGGTCGTCCCGAGCGCTCCAGGGTCGGTGGGCCGGACCGGCGCGTCAAGGGCGCTCCTGCGTCGCGTCGCCTGCGGCGATTTCGCTGCGCTCCACCCTTGACCCGCCGCCCCGGCCCGCCGCTAACGCTTTCCACGGGGACGGCCCAAAGAAAAACGCCCTGCACGCAAGCTGGGAGATGGGCGAAGGTCGGTTCGGTGGCTGTCGGCCCGGTGGGTGGGGCGCGGCGGGTTGAGCCGGTGGCCCGGCCCCAGACTCAGCGACTGCAGGAACGGCCGCTGGTGCGACACCCCCATTCCCACGCACACGACCACCCACGCCGGGCGGCCGACTGGCCTGCCCGGTCGACCTGCGGACTGTCCCGCCCGCGGGTGGGGCGCGACAGTTGAATGGGGTGACTCGGGCGAGCACAGCGTCCACCCCGTCCGGTGACCGGTTGGGCCTCAAGCACGTGGCTGGTGTGGGTGGGTGGAGGGTTGCCCGGGAGCCAGTGGTCCTGCCGATGGTCCGGCCGGACGGACAACGCGGCCGCGCGGCCGCTCAGCCGCTGGGGTGGGCCCGACGTTCACGACGATCACGACGGGCTCGGCGGCACTCGGTGGGGCTCGAGGCGGCTCGGTGGTCCGAATCCACCACAGGACCAACCCGTATGCCCATTTCACCCCACTTTCGGCGCATAGGGGTGGCTTGAGTGGGCGTGATGTGATGGATTCGGTCCACGCGATGCCCCGCCAGCCACGTCAGCCCCCACCGACACACGATTCGGCCGCCCAGGCGCGATACCTGCGGGCCGGGCTGACTCTCTGACGAGAAGAGGGACTCGGCGGCCCCGAGGCGGCCGAGTCTTCCATTTCGTTCCAGCCGGATGAGGGGAACCGGCCGTAAGGCGAACCTGTACGCCCGCCAACGGCTCCGCATCGGTATCGGCATCGGCATCGGTATCGGTATCGGCTCAGGGTTCACCACACTCGGCACGAGGCGAGTTCTTGAGGCCGGCAGAGGGGCCCGTCGGGCCCCGCCGCCGTCTCGACGCTCATGCCGAGGGGGCTCCTTCTCCGGGGTGCGCCCACATGCGCTGCGCGCAGCCTTGTTGGTGGCTGCAGCGAGGACGGTCGCCTGGTAGCGGATACCTACTGCCCGGGTCCTTCTTGAGACGGCTGATCCCGCATTCGACCTCGCCGCGTGGCCGATTGGCGGGCGTGGGCGGTGTGAGCGGTGGGCTCGTGTGGCCGGAAGGCTGGGGGTGTGGTTGGCGTGCCGAGTTTCGGACTTGGTGCTCTGTGCTCGGTGCTCTGTGCGTGGCGTCGCCTGCTGGTTTCCGGGGGCGGCGCTCCGAGACCCACTGGCAGCGCGGCGCCCTGCCACCCACCCACATCAGCAACGTGCTTGAGGCCTAACCGGCCGCCGGTCGGGGTGGACGCCGAACCGGCCCGAGTCCCCCCATTCAACTGCCGCGCCCCACCCGCAGGCGGGATGGTCCGCAGGTCGCCCCGGACGGCCGCCACCTGCCTACGTGGGTGAAGCGTGTGCGTGGGAATGGGGATGTCGCACCAGCGGCCGTTCCCGCAGCCGCTGAGCCTGGGGCCGCACCACCCCATAAGCCTGGTGCGCCCCACCCCCACACCCGTTGCCCGGCAGCGAGACAGCAGCCAATTGCCGGAGTTTCCCCGTGGGCTTCCCCCGGGGGGCCGCCCCCCAGAAGCATTGCGGCGGAGGTTCGGCGGTCAAGGGTGTAGCGGAGCGCAATCGCCGTAGGCGACGCGACGCAGGAGCGCCCTTGAGGGGCGGGCCTCCGACGCCAACCTTGGTAAAGGCGGCCCCCACAGCAGACGCGATCAACGCCCCGGGCCCGCCAACGCCCCGGGTCTTAGGCGGTGAGCGTGCCCCGCCGGACCGCCGTGACGAAGCTCGCCCAGGCGTTCGCGCGGACGACCAGGGCGGGACCGTGGGGGGCGGTCTTGCTGTCGCGTACCGGCACGATGCCGGTGAGGCCGTCCGCGACCTCGACGCACTGCCCGCCGCTGGCGTTGCTGTAGCTGCTCGTGCGCCAGGTCGCGGCGCCGGGGAACCGCTCGGCTACCTCTACACAGTCGCCGCCGGTGGCGTTGCTGTAACTGCTCTTGCGCCAGTACGCGTCGCTCAAGTCAGTGCCGTTGCTTACCATTTCGGTAGTCCTCTGCCGCAGCTTCGATCATGGCCAGGGACGCCTCGGGTGGCAGTGCGGCGGCCCTTAGCAGATCGTACGACCTCCGATAGTTCTTCACGAGCGCCGGATAGTCGATGAGTTGGCCGCTGTGCTGGCTCTCGATGTAGACCACCGGTGGCGCATCCGGGAAGGCCATGACCTTGGTCGTGCCCATCATGAGGGGATGCGATACGGCCGTTTCCGGAAGGATCTGCAGAACGCCCTGTGTGGATCGAATCACCTTCAGGATGTGCTCCAGCTGCTCCGCCATCTGTTCCAGTGGCAGCAGCGGCTTGCAGATCAGCGATTCATGAACGATCGCCCAGAACTCAGGCCGGTCCTCACAGCCCCAGATCTCCGCACGTTCCGTACGCGCGCTGACCTGCCTGTCGACGGTTTCCGGTGGCAGCCACGGCGCCCCAGTCCGTACGACCTTCCGCGCGTACACCGGGGTTTGCAGCAAGCCCGGCAGAAGCATCGGGGCCCACTCCTCAATAGCCTCCGCATGCCGCTCCATCTCCGCCACATCCGCGAAGTACTCCGCGTGCCCCGACTGCTTCGCCTTCCGCGCGTCTTCACAGCGGCGTACGAAAAAGCCGTCCGTCGCCAGCCGCTCGTCAACGTGCCGGGCCAGGTCCAGCGGCATTCGCCGCTCGCCACGCTCGATCTGACTCAGGAACGGGACGCCACGGAAGCTGCCTTCCGCCAGCTGTTCGAGCGTGAGGCCCGCCGTCTCCCTCTTGAAGCGCAATTCGGCGCCGTAGAAGGACGGGACGTTCGCCGAAGCGTCGGGATCCTTACGAGGGGGCACAACCCACCACCGCCATTTGCCAGTTGATCAGCGCAACTCAGGGACCTTTTACGATAGGGCGGATCGCGCCACTGTGTGAGCAATTCGTCACTCAGAGCACTGAAAGGCGTACCGCCATGGTCACCCCCGCGCTCCTCCTCCACCTCGAATTGCTCGCCCTCCCCAAGGCCGTTCCCGAAGCGCGTCGCGCCGTGCGCGAGCACCTCGGCGCGCCCTGTGCCGACGTGCAGCTCTGCGTCAGTGAGCTGCTCACCAACGTGATCACGCACGTCGGCGAAGGCACTCCCGTAACCCTCCGTGTGAGCGAGACCCGCGACCGCCGCACCACCCGCGTCGAAGTCACCGACCCCGACCCCCGTGCCCTGCCCGTGCACCTCAAAGCCGCCGCCGACGCCGAGTCCGGGCGCGGAATGGCTCTGCTGGCCGCCGTTGCCCTTCGCTGGGGGATTCGGCAGGGGGCCGACAGCAAGACCGTCTGGTGTGAGTTGTCATCCGTTGGCGATCGCCCAGAGTGGTGAGACCTCGGCGCCACGCAGCGTCTTGGCGCGGATCGAGTCCATCCCCAGGTGCAGTTCCGTCTCACCGCTCCGGTAGGCGTGTTCGATGGGGAGGTAGTAGGCGAGGCTGAAGTACTCCTGGGCGCCGCGCAGCCGCGGGTAGTCGAAGCCGAGTGCGCGTACCCACACCGTGCCGCCGAAGCGGTAGAACAAGCTGAAGCCGACCATCGTGCCCCCCAGGAAGCAGCCGAGCACCGTCCCGGAGTCGCCCATTCCGTCCGCCTGTTGGCGAAGAAGGCCGGCCATGGCCGCAGGTTCCGAGCCGTGGCCGTGCCGGTCCTGGAGTCCGGCCAGCAGTTCGCCCGCCCGGTCGGCGCACTCCGACAGCCTGAGCTCCCGGACCTCGTAACCCGCCTCCTGAAACGCGCGCCGCTCTCGCCGGATGACTACGCGGCGCTTCGAAGGCAGGGTGCCCAGGTAGTCGTCGAAGGACGAACCCGGCAGCGGGATGGCGGCATCCTGCTGGAGGTGTACGGGGTCCGTGCCGCAGACGTCCGCCAGTTCCTTGGCGGCGGAGTCCTTCACGTACAGCCACCAGGGTTGTGCCTCGTGGCGCGCTCCGAGCGTACGCGCGGCTTCCAGCAGGAGTTCCAGGCAGCGCCGCCGCTCACCCGCGGCGAGCGAGGGGTGCAGCAGTGGTGCGTTGAGGTATCCGCGCCGGGCGCCCGCCACCACAACCCGCCGCTCGGGTGCGGCGCCGGGGACGAGTTCGGCCACGCGGTAGAGGGCGTTGGGCTCGCAGTGGACGACGTACAGAGGTGTCGCCGCGACCAGGCGGCCCGCGTCGTCGTGAACGAGCGCGTAACGGGGCTGCGCGGTCGGGTCGCTCTCCTGCGCGGTGAGCCAACGGTGGCTGAGGTAGAGCCCCACCGAGCCGGCGAGGGCGTCCCACTCTTCGCGCGGCACAGCGGCAAGGCTGGGGGAAAAGGACAGTCTCACGATGCGGGCTTCCTGCCTTTCAGGGTGACTGCGGCGGGTACGGCCAGCACGCTCACCAGCGCCAGGAACACCCACGGCAGTGCCACGTGCCAGTCCAGCAGCGCGGTGAACAGGACCGGCGCCACGGCGCTCCCCGCCGACCAGGAGAACTGGAAGGCAGCCTGGTGGCGGCCCTGGAGGCGGGCAGGCGCCAGGGTGACGCTGAGTTCGTTCAGCGCGGGCGAGCACAGGATCTCGCCCAGGGTGAAGACCAGGACCGCCAGGAGGAGGCCGGCGGCCACCAGCCGCCCCGGTGCGCCCGTCAGCGCGGCGAACAGCACGAAGGACCCGCCGCTCAGCGCGAACGCCACGGCGATGACGCGGTGCGGCGCGTACCGCTGCGCGCGCCTGGTGACCAGGGTGGACGTCAGGGCAACTGCGGCGGTGTTGACCACGAGCAGAGCGCCGGCGATCCACGCTCCTGCGTGCAGGCTCTCGGTGATGTAGACGGCCAGCAGTACGGACGGCACCATCTGCGCGAAGACGAAGGCGAGGTTGGTTGCCACCAGCAGCAGATAGCGGCGGTCCCGTAGTACGTCGCGCCAGCTCCCGCCGGTGCTGGGAGAGTCCTTGGGCTCCGGCGCCCCCGCCTCCGCGTCCCCACCCCTCCCCGCCGGCCGCCACGTACCGAAGAGGAAGGCCGCGCACACGAACGTCACCGCGTTCACGGCGACGAGCACGCGGAGCCCTCCGCTCCCCGCCGCCGCCAGGACCACCGACGCGACCGCGGCCCCAGCGCCCAGCCCCACGTTGCGCAGCGCGCCGAGGAAGCCGAACCACAGACGCTGCTGATCGGGCGCGGCGGCCAGCGCCACGAGCGAACGGCTCGCCGTCCAGTACAGGTTGATGCCGGTCTGGATCGCCGCGTACACGGCGCCCACGTGCCACGCACTGTCCGCGAACAGGGCCCCGGCGAATCCGGCGGCCGAGACAAGATTCGCGGATACGACGACGGCGCGGGGCCCGTACCGGTCCATCAGTACGCCGGCCAGTGCCGGCGCGGGTAACGCCAGCAGATGGCCGGTCGTCAGCGCGGCGCCGATCACCGCCAGGGACAGTGGCGTGGTGCTGACGAAGTACACGACGGTGAAGGCGAGTACGAGCCCGGTGCCGAGGCTGTCCACGACGTTCGCGGCGACGAATCTTCCCGCGCCGGACACGTCGGGGAGCCCCCAGGCGTGTGCCGCCCTGCTGATACGGCTGCCCGGGCGCGTTTTCGTGGCGCCGGTCACCGGGCCGGCGGGGCTGTTGGGACTTCCAAGGCCGCCGACCCTGCCGGCGCGAGCAGATTGCGGATCTTCTCCAGCATCTCCGGAGCGATGAAGCCGGTAGCGGCGGCGAGTTCCCCCAGTTCCTTCGTCACGCGGGCCTCGTCACCACGCGGGCATGTGAAGGTCATGATGCCGCCGTGGTTCTCGCCGTCGATGATCAGGTCGTGCGCGGTCACCAGGTCGACCCGGGACCGAAGCTGCGACACGAGCTCCGGCGTGGGGTTGCTGATCAGGCACTCCAGCGCCCAGCGACCGGGGCGCTCACCCACTGCGTCCGGCCGTGGCCACTCACCCAGAAGCATGTGCACCAGCGACTCGAACGTGTTGTGCCCCGAGGCCGCGACGGACAGTGTCGTTGCCCCGCCGATCCGTGGGTTGACCTCCAGCACGTGATAGACGCCGTCGCTGTAGATCATGTCGACGTTGACGGAGCCCTGCACACCCAGCGCCGCGCACATACTCTTCAGGCGCTCCGCCACCGGCCGGAAGTCGGCGTCGGGCCTTTCGCGCGGCCCGCAGTACCGCAGGTCGGCGAAGGTGAAGGCCGGCGGGCCGCCGGCCGTACCCGTCCAGCACAGAGGCTGTACGCGGTACTCGCCCTCCGCGCCGACGATGTCCACCGTGCACAGCTCCCCGACAACGCACCGTTCGAGCAGCACGTTGCCGCTCGGCGCGTCGAGGAGGTGGTCGTCAAGAGCATCGGGGCTGCCGATGAAGCGGATGCCCATGCTGGTGCTGTCCCACAGCGGCTTCGACACGAGCGGATAGCCGACGTCCCGGGCGGCAAGGCGGATGCTGTCCGCGTACGCCGGGACCGGCAGGCCACGGCCGTTGAGCAGGTCCCCGTCGACCAGGACGCCTGGCGGGGTGGTCAGTCCGTGCTCCGTGAGGAGGCGCTTGGTCTCCCACTTGTCACACAGCACCCGCGTGGCAGCCGGTGGCGTCATCACCGTCGGAATGCCGTACGCCGCCAGCTTGTCCTTGATCACGGAGTCCCGGAGCGCGTTCTCGTCCGGCAGGGAGATGGAGATCGCGCCGTCGGCGCCCCAGCGGCGTAACCGCTCGACGATCTCGTCCGGCGTCGCCGAAGCGTCCACCTTCTCCGCGCTCCCCGGGAATTCCCCGGGGGCGCAGGTGCCGTGCGTGTAGAACAGTCTCGCCTCCGCGCCGTGGGCGCGCAGCACGCCGGCGATGCCGTGGATGTAGGGGTCGGCCCGCTGGATGTCCACGGACCGCAGAAAGGCGATGCGTCGCCGCATTGGTATCAGCTCACTTCGGCTTCGACTTCGGGTTCTTCTTCGACTTCGACTTCAACTTCGACAGATGTGCCGGCGAGGGCGGTCGCGGCGGCGGCGTTCGCCTGTGCCGGAGTCTCGGCGGTGACGAGGAGATGTCCGACGCGGGCGGAGTTGTCGCGGGCGTCGCGCACGGGCGTACCCGGCTCCACGGAGATGTGGCGCTCCACGCCTTCCTCCTGCGGGCCCCGGACCCGCACGCCCCGGAAGATTCCGGCGCGGGGAGGCGTCAGAAAGCGAATCGCGCACGCACGCTCACGGGTGGCCGTGGTGTCGGGGCGCTCGCCGAGCACGGCCTGGAGGTACGCGCGTGCCTCGTCGACGCCGCAGGCGTGGCGTACGACGTCGACGAGATTGTCGCCGGGCAGCCGGGCGCCGACCTCCAGCACCACCGGGTCGGATTCATGGGACGCGATCTTGACTTCGGTGTGCGCCACACCGTCGCGTATGCCCAGGGCGGTCAACGCCCGCTCGGTCACGGCATGGACACGTGGCAGCAGGTCACGGTGGAGGGGCGCCGGCGCGGTGTGCCCCAGTTCGGCGCGGAAGGACCCGCCCGTGGTGTGCTTCTCCACCACCGGCATGTGGAAGAAGCTGCCCTTCGAGGCGATGGTGTCGATGCTGTACTCGGCGCCGCTCACGTACTCCTGTACGACGACCCGCTGGTCGAGCTTCACCTGGTGCGGCTCGGCCGCCGGCCAGGCCTGGGCCTCCCGTACCGCCTCCGCCAGCCCGGCCGCCGAGCCGACCACCGAAACGCCCCAGGAGCCGCCCTGCTCCGCGGGCTTGACCACCAGTGGGTATCCCATGCCAGCCAACGCGATCCTGTCGACCGCCTCCGCCCACGTACGGGCGATCACCGTCGCCGGGGCGGGCACGCCGCCCGCGCGGAACGCCTCGGCCATGGCGGCCTT
Organism: Streptomyces sp. ISL-100; assembly: GCF_018614615.1. Lineage (GTDB taxonomy): Bacteria > Actinomycetota > Actinomycetes > Streptomycetales > Streptomycetaceae > Streptomyces. The sequence goes on from NZ_JAGGOK010000012.1 coordinate 91,647, forward strand.
GTTCCGGCCGGCGGCCGCCAGCTCCGGTACGTTCCCGGGGAGCCCCAACCGCGCGGCCAACTGCGCGACCAGGGGAGTGAAGAACTCCCAGCACCCCGCCACACCGTTGATGCCCTCCGCGCGACAGAACGCCTCCATGTCCTTGAGCGCGCGCTGCGAGTCGGCGAGGTCGGTGAACACGGCGCCGCGCAATCCGCGCCGCAGCGCCTGCGGGTAAGTGCCGTAGACGTCCTCGTGCGTTGCGACGAACGCCTCGATCCCCAGACCGTTCGCGGCTTCGACCAAATACGAGCCGGAGTTGGCCAATGCCTCTATGAGCAGGACCTTTTTCACGTGCTGCCGCCCCCGTTCAGTTAGTGGCGAACAGTAGACAGCACGCTCGTCGGTGAGGCCATCAGCGCGAAGTCCAAAGCGCGGCCCGATCAGCCCAGTTGTTTTGTAGCTACGCCCAAGTGGGGGGGGAGGCGGCGGAACATAGTGGATAGGGCCGCCCGGTGTTCGCGGTTTGCCGCAATTTCGGAGGTCCGCACAGGGTTGCGCGCCGACAAGAGTGGAGAATTGGTGGTTCCCGACCCTCTGGTACTCGCCGGTACGCGGATTCACTGACGTGGTCCACTCAGGCACCGACGAGGGGAACTACGTGAACGACATCACCAATGTGCTCAGCAGCTACATCGAGCAGGGTGTCATTCCGCCATTCAACTATTCCTATCCGTCACGTTCGACCTACCGCCCTCTGGACAGTTCGTGGAACGTCGACGACATCTGGGCGAGGGATCTCGAGAACCACCAGACACCGGAACTCAACCTCTATCTGCACGTCCCCTTCTGTCGCTACAAATGCGGGTTCTGCAACCTCTACACCGTCATATCCGAGGACCAGGACGTCTACGACGCCTACATGGACGCCCTGTGCACGCAGTTACGCGACCACACAGAGGTCATCCAGGCCCGCAGGCTGCGGACCATCTACATCGGCGGCGGCACTCCGAGCCTGCTCTCACTGCGCCACTTCGAGCAGCTCTTCTCCACCATCACCGAGATTTACCCGAACTGGCGGAGCACCGTCGAGGATGTGGCGATCGAGGCCACCCCCGACTCCATCGTCAATGAGCCCGACACCCTCGAAGGGCTCATTCGCATGGGCCTGACCCGCGCGAACGTCGGTATTCAGTCGCTCGTACCCCAGGAGATCCGCGAAGCCGGCCGCGGCCAGGCGAACGAGCAGGTCATCCGGCGCGCCATCGAGATCACCCGGGAGAAGAATCTCCCGGACCTGAGTACCGACCTCATCATGGGCTTCGCCGGGCAGACCGACAAAAGCTGGTGCCAGTCCGTCGACGAACTCGCGGCACTGAGCCCGGAAACGATCAGTACGTACTTCCTGACGGTCCGGCCGGACGCCTGGTTCTCCAAGACCGGCGCCTACCAGTACATGTGGAATCCCGACCTCTACAAGCGGTACGACTACGCGAACCAGGTATTCCGCGAGGCCGGTTACGTCCAGGAGTCCAACGTCCGCTACAAGAAACTCGGGCGGGGCGGATACGCGCAGAAGGTCCTCACCTTCCACGGGGTACCGCTGCTCGGCCTGGGCGTCGGCGCCCGCAGCTACTCCAGCGTGCTGGACTACATGGTGGGCAGCGTCAAGCCGAGCATGGCCGAGATCGGCAACTACATCGACAAGGCGCGCAGTCACCGGCTGACCCCGCAGACCGGCTTCGTCCTCACCCCCGAGGAGAACATCCGCAAGCGGCTGGTCCTGGACCTGTTCGACCTCAATCTGCGCGAGCTCGACCGATTCGGGTACCGGGAGAAGGCCCACCTCTTCGAGCCCGTCATCTCCGCGAGCGAGGAGACGGGGCTGCTGCGGCGCCTGCCCGGCGGACGCGTCCAGCTCACGCCGGACGGCTTCAAGTACCGGGACATTCTGTCGTGGATGTTCTTCTCCGACGACGTCGTCGACCTCGACCGTGAGTACTACGAGAACCTGCACCAGCAGAACAAGCGAGCCCAGAAGGTCATGGGCGAGCCGCTGCGCATCTCCGGCATCACGAGCCGCGCCACGGCTGACAAGCCGGCCTGAGCCGGCCTGAGTTCGTTTGAGTCCTTCACTTCCGTGCGTCGCGCCCCGGCCTGCGGGCCGGGGCGCGTCGCTGACCCGTCACGAAAGGAAACACCACCCCGGTGACCCGACTGCTCATAGCCGCCGGAGGGGGAGGCGACCCCATCGGCACCGCACTCGTCCACAAGGCCATAGCGCCGCACGAGGACGCTGTCGTCCTCACCTACGCCTGGGAGCGGCTGACCGTCGATCCCACGCCCGGCCCCCTGGGGCCCGTCCACTTCACGGGACTGCGCGGACTCACCCCGCACGTGTACGTCGTCGAGCCGGACTCGGCGCCCGTCCCGCCCGCCGGATCGACCCTGCCGCGGCTCGCCGGGCAGCTTCCCGTACGGCTGTGGCTGCTCGACCCGTACGCGGGCATCCCCGGCCTGGCCCTGCAGATTGCCGAGGCGGCCGATTTCTGCGGCGCCGACGAGGTCCGGGTCGTGGACGTGGGCGGTGACATCGTTGCCCGGGGTGACGAGCCCACCCTCGCCAGTCCGCTCCCGGACGCCATGGCCGTCGCCGCATGCCGCGCCGCCGGAGTGCCGGCCACCGTGTACCTGGCCGGCCCCGGCCTCGACGGCGAAGTGCCCGAGGAGCAGCTGCTGCCGCGCCTGGGCGACGACTGCTTCACCCTCGGCCCGGGGGACACCGTATGGGCCGAGGGTCTCTTCGACTGGCATCCCTCCGAGGCCGGCGCCCTGCTGGCGGCGGCGGCCCGGGGACTGCGGGGCGCCTGCGTGACCAGGGATACCGGGGCATCGGTTCCGCTGACCGGGGCGAGTGCTCGCGTGTACCGGATCGCCCTGGACCGGGTCCTGGAGCTCAGCCCCCTCGCCCGCGCGCTGTACGACGCCTCGCCTGACACCCTCGACGCTGCCGAAAAGGTCAGCATTGCCACGTACGGCTTCTCCGAGGTCGAGCGCGAGCGTGAGCGGGCCCGGCTCAGCAAGCGGGAGATCCCGGTCACGGAACGGATCGAAGACGCCCTGCCCCACCTCGACACCTGGCTCGCCGAGGTCCGGGCCCGGAACCACCCACCCGGCCTGGAGTACGTCACCTTCCGCTGCGCCACCGAGGCGCTGGGCTTCCACTGGTCGCAGAGCTCGCGACTGCGGGCGGTCGTCGCCGAGCACCGTCCGGAGCTGTACGACTTCCCGCTGCTTGCCGCCCGCCAATCCCCTTCTGTACCAGAGGTCTTGACAACTCAATTGGTCTGAACCATTTTAACGACCAACAAGAAACGGTGGCCACCGTCCCAGCGTCTCCTCCCCCAAACTCCCCCACCGGAGGCAGCAAGTGGACCGCCCATCACTCCCCGCCCTCACGGCCGCCCTGACCACGGCCGTTGTCGTCACCGCAGGTCTGGCCGCACCCGCCGCCCAGGCGGCCGACCTGAACGTCGCCAAGAACGCCGGCTTCGAGTCCGGGCTCAGCAACTGGGCCTGTTCCGCAGGCAGCGGCGCCACCGTCTCTTCCCCCGTCCACGGTGGCGCCGCTGCCCTCAAAGCCACCCCTGCCGGGCAGGACAACGCCCGCTGCTCGCAGACCGTCACGGTGAAGCCGGGTGCGACGTACACGCTCAGCGCCTGGGTGCAGGGCGGGTACGCCTACCTCGGCGCGAGCGGCACCGGCACGACCGACGTCTCCACCTGGACGCCGGACTCCTCCGGGTGGAAGCAGCTCACCACGAGCTTCAAGGCGGGGCCGTCCACGACGTCCGTGACGGTCTACACCCACGGCTGGTACGGCCAGAGCGCCTATTACGTCGACGACCTCTCGGTCTTCGGCCCCGACGGCGGCGGTGGCACCGACCCCGAGCCGGGCATCCCGGCAGCCCCCGCCGGGCTCACGGTCGGGGCGACGACGTCGTCGTCCGTCGCGCTCTCCTGGTCCGGCGTCAGTGGCGCCACCGGTTACAACGTCTACCGCAGCGGTACGAAGGTCCAGTCCGTCACCGGTACCTCGGCGACCGTCTCGGGGCTGGCCGCGGACACGGCGTACGACTTCCAGGTCGCCGCGACCAACTCGGCGGGCGAGTCCCCGAAGTCCGCGACCGTCAGCGGCAGGACGGCACCCGGCAGCGGCGACCCCGGCCCGGGCCCCGGCGTACCCAAGCACGCGCTGACCGGCTACTGGCAGAACTTCAACAACGGCGCGACGGTGCAGAAACTGCACGACGTACAAGCGCAGTACGACATCATCGCCGTCTCGTTCGCCGACTCGACCGCCACGCCCGGCCAGATCGTATTCAACCTCGACCCGGCCGTCGGGTACGCCGACGCCGCCGACTTCAAGGCCGACATAGCGGCCAAGAAGGCGGCCGGGAAGTCCGTGATCATTTCGGTGGGTGGCGAGAAGGGCAACGTCACGATCAACAGTGACGCCTCCGCGACGGCCTTCGCCAACAGCGCGTACGCCCTGATGCAGGAGTACGGCTTCAGCGGCGTGGACATCGACCTGGAACACGGCATCAACTCGACGTACCTGACGAAGGCGCTGCGACAGCTGTCCGCGAAGGCCGGCTCCGGGCTCGTCCTCACGATGGCGCCGCAGACCATCGACATGCAGTCCACCGGCACCGAGTACTTCAAGACGGCGCTCGCGGTGAAGGACATCCTGACCGTGGTCAACATGCAGTACTACAACAGCGGTTCCATGCTGGGCTGCGACGGCAAGGTGTACTCGCAGGGGTCCGTCGACTTCCTCACCGCGCTCGCCTGCATCCAGCTGGAGGGCGGCCTGGCCCCGAGCCAGGTCGGCATCGGCGTACCGGCGTCCACACGGGGCGCGGGCAGTGGGTACGTCTCCCCGTCCATCGTGAACAACGCCCTTGACTGCCTGACGCGCGGGACCGGCTGCGGATCGTTCAAGCCCGCGAAGACCTACCCCGGCCTGCGCGGCGCCATGACGTGGTCCACGAACTGGGACGCGACGGCGGGCAACGCCTGGTCGAACGCGGTGGGCCCGCACGTACACAACCTGCCGTAACGGGCGAGTCCCCGTGCAGCGCCGCTGCTCCCCCGGCGGCGCTGCCGTAGACCATCGCGCAGAGCGGCCTTGGTGACGCTTCGCCCTCGCGCGACGATTCCCTTCGGGCCCGGATGGGCCCCCACCGTCGTTTGCGTGATCGCGCACGTCGGCGAAGGCGCTCCCGTCACGCTCCGCGTGAGCGGAACCCACGACCGCTCCCGCCTCCGCGTCGAAGTCACCGACCCCGATCCGCGTGCGCTACCCGTGCACCTGCGGGCCGCCGAGGACGCAGAGTCCGGGCGTGGGATGGCGCTGCTGGCGGCGCTCACCCTGCGCTGGGGCATTCAGCAGGGGGCCGACAGCAAGACCGTCTGGTGTGAGCTGCGCGCCCAGTAGCAGACAGGTCGCGCCGGCCGGGACGACAGGCAGTCAGAGCAAGCATGCAGCCCAGGGCGTGGTCTGCCCTGCCCCTGCCCCTGCCCCTGCCCCTGCCCCTGCCCCGCGAGGATCAAGCGGGCTCCGGCGACTCGGGGCCGATACGGATCAAGGCGCTGGCCCATCCCATGCCCACCCCGACGACGATGATGCCCGCCACCCACAGAGCGTGGTGCCAGAGCGGGCCGGGCCGCACTGTCTCAACGTCGTCGGGGCCGACGGGGTCGGAAGGGTCGACAGGGTCGAGGAGTTCCATCACGCCCAGAAAGACGCGCTCTGGCATCCGCACGTTCCCTCGAAGGGGCAATCACGTGATCGCGTCAGCCCCTCGTCTGTCCTGCCACGTCGGCTACTCACTCCGGTCTGAGTAGCCCTCCTCACGCGGCGTGCCGCGGCGCCACCTAGCCTCTTGGTCATGAGTTCCGCTGCGCAGACGACCAGAATGTTCCGGCACACCCCGTGGGTGGAGGGGCTGTCCACGAAGGCGTTGGCTGTGGGTGCCGTCTCGCTTGTCGTTCCCCTGCTGGGCATCGCCGCCGTTGGATACGGTGTGTACACCCTGCGGCAGGTACGGCGTGCGGAGCGGTTCAGCGGCCCTGGCGACTGTGCTCCGTCGCGTGCCAGGACGCGGGCCGTGGCCGGTATCGCGCTCGGTACGGTGACGCTCGTGGCGCAGCTGGCGTTCGCCATGTGGTTGCGTTGGGCACTCGTGACGATGGGGCCGTTTTAGTACTGCAACGGCCATCCAGTAACGACATCGACGATGACGCATCGGCAGGTACCGTCTTCCACACACATCACGGTGCGTCGAAAACCATGACCTGAGATGCCCGCGCCTAACTCGCCGCAGGGCACCGGCACGGGTCAACTGCGTCGGTGCCGCTTGCGGGCTACGGCAAAGGCGCCGCCCGCGAGGATCGCCGCTGCCGCTCCGATGATCAGGCCCAACTGACCTACGCCCTCGGCCTTCTCGCCGGACCCTGCCACGACGGCATTGCCTCCGGGCTTTGCCTTCGGGGCTTGGGACGCGGCCGACGCGGAGGGGGTGGGCGGGCTCGAAGGGCTGGGCATCACCTCGTCGGGGAGTAGCTTGGCGTCCGGGGCACCTGGGTTGCCCTTGCCGTCGAGGACGTTCATCCCCGGGCGGATCCCACCATGGCCCGAGTAATAGCTATGGGTGCCTTCCACCCAGCCTTCCCGGTCGGCCGTGTCGAAGAGGACACGGAGGACCTGGTTCGCAGTCCATTCCGGGTGGACGGACCAGACCAGAGCGGCAGAGGCGGAAGCGAGTGCGGTGGCGGCCACAGCTCCACCGCCATCGTCGCAATAGCTCTGGAACTCAGCGTCGCACCAGCGCGGGATGTCCTCGCCGGGAGCCGAAATATCCACATACTTCCCGTGTTGGGATTGCCGGGTCGCCCGGCCCCCACGATCGCTCGAAGCAACACCGACGACTTCCGGGAACCGGGCCGGGTACTGCGCCTTGTTCCCCTTCTCAGCGGTGTCGCCCACACCCGCAATCAGCAGCTTGCCCTTGTGCACCGCGTATTCCAATGCTGAGTGCTGCCCGAACGTGTCCAAGCCAATGGTGTGTTCGTTCCCGACTGAAATATTGATGATCTGGGCGTCACTGTCCGCCGCCGCCCGGATTGCACGGGCCATGGGATCGTTGATTCGCGGCACGTCATCGTGCTTGAGGAGCGGTATCCGTACAGGGATGATCTTTACGCCTGGTGCCAGACCTCGCAGGCCACCGCCTTTCCCCGTACCGGCGATCAACTCGGCAGTGGTGGTCCCTTGCCCATGGTAATCGTTCGTCGATCCACCCGCTGCTTCCTCAGTGGCATTCACGCCCTTCAGGACCTGCCCCTTCAGCGAAGGCGTGGACGGATTGACGCCGGAATCGATAACGGCGACCTTGATGCCTTCGCCAATGGTGACCTTCCACATCTCCTCGGCGCGCATCGCGTCCAGATACCACTGGTTCGACTGCGCGTCCGCGGCGACGGCGGTTGGGGCCATACCGCCGACGACCATCGCCCAAGCGCCGGCCACAGCCATCGCGCAGAACATGCCTCGCGGCAAGCCGTGCGGCGCACGGCCTTTCCTGACCTGGCTCATTCCTGCCGTACCGACGCAATCCATTGCTGTAGGACTCATCAGTTATCGCCCCAGGCCCTTCGTAGCAGGCGCGTCGTCGTTACCCGACTGCTTGGGTTCGCCGCTCTTCGCACGCTCCTGCTGCGCCGCGTGCTCCTGGTCGATACGGTCCCGGATCACCGCGTACCGTCGCCGCACGTCCTCCTCCACGTTGTCGAAGCCGACCTCCGCAGCGTGCACGCCGATACTCAACGCCTCAATCTGGGCGCCAAGGTTCTTGGAAAGTGAAACAAGCTCCTGGTGAACACGGTCGTACTGGCCGAAGAGCGACTCGGCCTCGTCGAATTTCGCGTTCAGGCCGCTGAAGGAGGCCCGAGCAACCCGCTGCTCACCCACCTTGGTGCTACTGCCGGCCCCGCCCTCGAAATCTGCCAGCAACGCGCTCACCCGCGTCTGGAATCGCTTCAGCGCACCGACGCCACGCTCAAGGTCGCTCACGACCGCTCCCCTCGCCGTTGAACCGCCCGGCCAACGCCTACATAGCGCACGATACCCGTCATCAGCCGGCACTCGGGGAGCGCGGCGGAGCTGGGGTCTCGGCGGACCAGAAATCGGAGCGCACATTGGGGCGAGGGATTGGAACGCCCGCATAGTCGGGACCGTTCGGCTTGGCTGTGGGAGCGGCGACCTTGGACTTCTTCACGCACGGGGTGTTGACCTCGAAGTACGCCTGTCCCTTGTCGCCAATCGTCAGGTCGATCCCGAACCCGTCAGGTGTCTCGGCGAAGATGTCGGGATAGTCCGCGTCACTATTCACAGCAGTGATCACGTAGCCGCTCTTCTTCCAGAACCGCTCAATCACACCGAGGAAACTCCCACGCCGCTGCTCGGAAATGACCGTCATTACGGTCCGGCGGCGCGTCAGGTCGCAGCTGCCGGCCGTTGTGTCGTCGTGGGCCCACTGGACTTCCGGCACGATGGCATCAAGTGTCGCATCCAGCATGGAATCTGCACGCTCCGCCGCTTCTTGCATATCCATCGCCGTCGAGGCTCCTCTGTCCGTATCATTCAGAACTCCACATCCAGCGAGCAACGCACCAGCCAGAACAAGGGGCAGTGCCCTCTCCATCTTCCGCTTCACCGCCGCTCCGCCGTAAGAATTGATTCCGGCGCACCTGCAACGATCTTGGCAATGTTCCTTGCGGACACCGCATCCCTCTCTGGGCTGAAATAATTGGAGTGAGCGTCAAATCCGCCCAATTCAAGGATGGGGCGGGGTCCGTCGTCCACCTCGAAACGTCGGGCGCCAAAGGCCACGCTGGCTGGGTCCTTGCCAAAGTAGAGGTCATCGTCACCCTGGTCAGCGATATCGCCGGCGATATAACCGCCCAGTGGCCACGCAGCCACCAACCCAACGCCACTTTGTTGTCCTGAGGGGAGCTTGGTCACCGGATCGTTGTCGGCCGCTCCGACGAAGACGTGGTCCTTGCCGACGCCGAGGTCCTCTGCCCTGTCAACGCCAGTGCCGGGACTACCGAGCAGGATGATGTCGTCAGCTCCCGGAATGCCGCCGTCCTGCTGGGCAGCCGTACCGACCGCGAGCGATCCGTAAGAGTGGCCGATCGCTGTCAGGTGCGGGTCCTTGTGCTCGTTGGTGGCGCCCAGTCCGGCCATGAACTGGTTGTAGGCCGGGGCACCTTCCTCGGCGTTGCTCGTGCTTACGACCGTCGCGAAATTCGGAGCGTCGTAGCCGAGCCAGACAATCGCCGCACTGGACTCGTCGTACTTTTGTGCACCCTTCGCGGTGTCCAGACCCCGCTTCAAGGTGTCATCGACGAATTCCCCGTCCAGCTTGGTCCCCAGCCCCGGCACATACGCCGATACGTTCCGCGAGGTGTCCGGATTGCCGTACGCCACAATGGCGCGACCATTGCCCTCGTCCCCGATGCCCAGCAAGTACATCGGCACCTTGGAGGGCTCGTTCAGCTTCGCTTCGATGCCACGCAGTGCGGCCAGCTTGGTCTGGGCGTCGTCGCCGCCCTGGCTCTCCAGTTTGTCGATGAGCACCGGCAGGTGGTTCCGGTTCGCTTCGTCCCGTACCGCGGACGGAATTCCGTCGAGGCCGCCGACGAGGTCCGGGACAACCGTCACGTATTCCTGCCGCTGTTCGTCGGTCAGGCCGTCCCACCACTTCTTGCGCTCGGCGGGGGACTTGTCCTCCGGGATGCCGTCGCCCAGGTACCGGCCCGCGACTGTGCGTACCGCATCCGTGTCGCGGAAGACGTCTTCCAACGTCGCCCTGGTGACATCGAGTCCGCCGGCTGCCTTGAGCTTGCTCAGCGCCTGCGCGTACCGGCCGTCGATGTCGGCGGCGGACCGCACCGCCCGCGCGATCCGGTCCGCGATGGCCTGTGCCTTGGCCGCGTTCGGGTTGGGGTTGAAGCCGCCGCCGGGAAGACCGGGTTTCTCGGTCAGCGGTGGTGCCTCCAGGGGGAGCCGTGCGCTTCCCGGGGCCGTGCCGCCCGGCTCCTCCTTCTTCCCCAGCAGGGTCTCGCCGGCCGCGGCCGGGTAGCTGACCGAGCCATCCTCGTGAACGGTGAACTTCAGGTTCCGCGCGTCTTCCAGGGCTTGCCTCAGCTGCTGCTGAGGGCCCGCCAGTTCGGAGGCGAGGCCGTTCAGGGCCGTACGGATCAGTCCGGCCTCGGTGTGGACGTACTGGAAATTGCGGCTCAGCCGCTCCAGCCTTTTGAGGGCTGCCTCGGCAGCATCGCTCTTCTGGGTCTCGCGCAGCTTCGCCGTCATGGCCCTGTCGACCTTGCCACGGTCGGCATCGGCCCTGCCGGAGACCTCGTGCCAGCCGTCACCGGCGTCTTCGAACTCCGACCGTTTCAAGTCGCGCAGCCGCTGCCACGTCAGCGTCATTCCGGTCACGGGCGCTCACCCGCAATGGCCGTCTTCACGGCATTCAAGGAACTCTTCACCGCAGTCTCGGACTCGCCCATCTCCTTGGCGACCTTCAGCAGCGCACCCTCCAGGTAGTCGCACTCACCCCGCACCGCAGTCAGTCGCTTCTCCCACGACTCCATTACCGCGTTCAGTATCGCCACGGACGAGAGCCCCGCCGCGCCGGACGCGACACCCTCGTGCGCGGGGCGAAGGCGGCTGCGGCTCGTCTGTGTGCTGGTTCGGAGCCCGCCCGCAGCACCGGATGCGCTGGTCCACGGCCCACCGCTGTGCTTCAGCTTCCCCTCACCGCCCGTACCGCCCGGTGCAGCCGAGGCCAGCGACATGCGCGCCTCCGCCCGTCCGGCCGCCTCGGCCTTGAGCTGCTCCCACTCGTCCCATGGCATGGGCTGCGCCCCCCGTGTATCTCCCCAACGCGGATGCGCCGCGTCACCCGAGCGACGCTAGCGCACCGCCGCGCCTCGTACGCAACTGCGAAGAGGATCAGCCTCGGGATGAGCTTCCCGGCCGTAGCAGCCCAATCGCCGGGCACACAAGGGCGATTAGCCTCACCTCTCCTCTCGATGAATGAGTACGTGCATCAACGGCCTCTACCAGGGCAGCTCCCGCAGCTGCTGCACGCACAGCACGATGAACAGCAGGCCCGCCGCCACCAGCATCACGTTGCTCAGCATGCCGTTGCGCCATTCCGCCGGCGTACGGGAGGAGTTGAGCAGCCACACCAGCGTCAGCGCCAGGAACGGCATGAAGAACGCGCCGAGTACGCCGTACACCACGACCAGGCCGAACGGCTGGTCCAGCCACAGCAGCGCCATCGGCGGGAACGTCAGCCACAGCAGGTACGCCCGGAAGGGCAGCGAGCGCTCCTTCACTCCGGCCGCGACCTCCTCCACCGTGCCGACGTCGACCGGCGCGCCCTTGCGGTCGCGCTGGAGGCGCTCGACGAAGTCGGCGAACATCAGGCTCACGCCGTGCCACACCCCGATGAGGGACGAGAAGGACGTCGCGAAGAAGCCGACGAGGAAGAGCTTGGCGGTGACAGCGCCGTACCGGTCCTCCAGGATCTTGCCGAGGTCGATCAGGCCGCGGTCGCCCTTGGTGAGGGCGAGCTGGGAGGAGTGCAGCAGCTCGGCGCCGACGATCAGCATCGCGACGACGAAGATGCCGGTGGTGATGTACGCGACCCGGTTGTCGAGGCGCATCACCTTCATCCAGCCGGAGTTGGTCCAGCCCTTGGCGTTCACCCAGTAGCCGTACGCCGCCATGGTGATCGTGCCGCCGACGCCGCCGATCAGGCCGAGGGTGTAGAGGAGCGAGCCGTCGGGGAGGACCGGGACCAGGCCGGCGAAGGAGGCGCCGACGTCCGGGCCGACGCGGGCCGCGACGTACACGACGACCACGAACATCACGCCGACCAGCACCGTCATGACTTTCTCGAAGACGGCGTACTGGTTGAACCAGACGAAGGCCAGACCGATCAGGCCCGTGACGATCGCCCAGGTCTTGAGGCCCGGCCCGTCGGGGAAGAGCGCGACGATGGGCAGGGCGGAGGACGACATGGCCGTCGCGCCGTAGATGAAGCCCCAGATGACGACGTAGATCGCGAAGTAGACGGTGGTCCACTGGCCGAGGCTGCGCCAGCCCTCGAACAGGGTGCGGCCGGTGGCGAGGTGCCAACGGCCGGCGGCTTCGGCGAGGGAGATCTTGACGACGCAGCCGATGACGGCGGCCCACATGAGCGTGTAGCCGAACTTGCTGCCCGCGATCAGCGTCGCGACGAGGTCACCGGCTCCGACACCGGTCGCGGCGACGACGATGCCGGGGCCGATGTACTTCCAACTGGACTTGCGCGGCTGGGAGATGGCCTCTCCCGTGCCGCTCTCTGTCGTGCCTGTCATCTCCGGCGTCCTCCCGCTTGTCCCCGATGGTGATCCAGATCACCAAAGCGGGGCGGGGGGTGCTCGCGCAAGGGGTAACGCGAAGCCAGCCGTATGGCCGAACCTCACTCTTGACCAGTTCATGCCATGCGCCCACGATGTGCCCCAGCACTCCAGCACTCCAGCACCGCCGCACGACATGCGTCGCACACCCCCACACTCCCCACCCAGGAGACAGCATGCGACTTCGCATACGCGGAAGAGGGTCAGCCACCCTCGCGACCCTCGTGGCACTCGCCCTGGCGGCGCCACTCACCGCGAGCGCGACCACGAACGGGTCGGACAACGCCCCGGTCGCCGCAGCGGAAGAAGTGATCAGGCAGTACGAGATCCACGGTCCGGCCACCGCCGCCGCCCGTACCGCCGTCGCGGCCACCGGAGTCTCGGTGGACGAGGCCGACGACCACTCGGTCGTCGTCAGCGCCAACGCGGCGCAGCTGGGGCGGCTCAAGGCGCTCGGATACGCGCCGAAGGCGCTGCCGGGGCCGCCCGCCCGTACCAACGGCACGGCCGTCGAGCCGTTCGACTTCCCGCCCGCCGACTCGCGCTATCACAACTACGCCGAGATGAACGCGGAGATCAACCAGCGCCTCCAGCAGTACCCGAACCTCATGAGCAAGCGCGTCATCGGCAAGTCGTACCAGGGCCGCGATCTCATCGCCATCAAGATCAGCGACAACGTCGCGACCGACGAGAACGAGCCCGAGGTCCTCTTCACCCACCACCAGCACGCCCGCGAGCACCTGACCGTCGAGATGGCGCTCTACCTGCTGCGCGAGCTGGGCGCGGGCTACGGCTCGGACTCCCGGGTCACCAACATCCTGAACAACCGCGAGATCTGGATCGTGCCGGACCTCAACCCGGACGGTGGCGAGTACGACATCGCCTCCGGCTCGTACCGCAGCTGGCGCAAGAACCGGCAGCCCAACTCCGGTTCCTCGTACGTCGGTACGGACATGAACCGCAACTGGAACTACAAGTGGGGCTGCTGCGGCGGCTCTTCGGGATCGTTCAGTTCCGAGACGTACCGGGGCCGTGCCGCCGAGTCCGCCCCCGAGGTGAAGGTCGTCGCCGACTTCGTCCGCTCGCGGATCGTCGGCGGGAAGCAGCAGATCAAGGCCGGCATCGACTTCCACACGTACAGCGAGCTGGTGCTCTGGCCGTTCGGCTACACCAACGCGGACACGGCGCCCGGCATGACCCAGGACGACCGCGACGCCTTCGCCACCGTCGGACAGAAGATGGCCGCGAGCAACGGCTACACCCCGGAACAGTCGAGCGACCTCTACATCACGGACGGGTCGATCGACGACTATCTCTGGGGCAGCCAGAAGATCTTCGGCTACACCTTCGAGATGTACCCGCGCAGTTCCTCCGGCGGCGGCTTCTACCCACCCGACGAGGTGATCGAGCGCGAGACCAGCCGCAACCGGGACGCGGTGCTGCAACTGCTGGAGAACTCGGACTGTATGTACCGGTCCATTGGCAAGGAGCAGCAGTACTGCGGCGCCGGTAGCTGAGCCGCAGTCCCCCACGGGGCTGTTCCCCCACCCCGCAAACTGTCACTACGGCAAGGGGCGGGTAGGGGAACAGCTCCGCAGGATCGTCGCAGCCCTCGCCGTCACCCTCGGCGCAGTGGGCATCCACCACGCCCGCCAGGGCACCGGCCGCCTGTGGGCCGCCATCGCCGGCACCACCCTGGGCACCGTCGGACTCCTCATCGCCATCAACGTCATGTGGGCGCTCAGGTCCTAGTGGCCTCGGCCCGCGAGGTAGAAGCCCAGCACCGGGGCGAGTTCCGCGAACCACTCCTGGAGCTTCGCCTGGTTGCGGGCAGCGACCACGCCCTCGAAGAACCGTCCGTCGGGCAGCACCACGGCCACCATGAGGACCTCACCCCCGGGGCCGGCCTTGTAGTGCACGGTCTGGATGTCGCGCCAGGGGAAGTCCAGACTGGCGCCGTTGCATTCCAGCGACACGCCTTCGGCGTCGACCACGACAGCGTTACGCCGATCCGCAGCCAGAAAGTCGGGGCCGGCGGGCACCGGCACGGGCGCGGGCGCGGGGAAGGGCATGGGCGGCGCTTGCACAGGCGCGGGAGCGAAAGCTGGGGGCGGCGGGCCGAAGCCTTGCTGCGGCTGAGGGTGGTACTGCGGCTGCGGCTGCTGGGGGTCCACTGAGGTCGGCCTCCTCGGCTCTCGTTTTCCGGGGCCCAGTATCGCCGACAGGCGAGAAGGCGCCCCGGGACGGACGGGTCCCGGGACGCCCTCTGCACTCGTACCGTACGGCTAGATCACCAGGCTCAGGACCGCCGCGACCGCGAAGCCCGCGACCGAGAGGACCGACTCCAGGACCGTCCAGGACTTCAGCGTGTCCCGCTCGGAGATCCCGAAGCACTTCGCCGCGATCCAGAACCCGCCGTCGTTGACGTGCGAGGCGAAGATCGAACCGGCCGAGATGGCCATGACTACCCCTGTGCCCCATGCGCCAGAAGGGCCTCGAAGTACGCGTTTTGGAGCTCTCTCCCGCCGGTGAGCGGGAGACTCTCCCCTGGATCGCTCCGGGGAGTTCGACAGCACTCAGGTCTGCCTGACGACTGCCCTCCCGGCAGCCGAGGCGAGTGCGAAACCCGCCCGGTCGATGTTCCGGCCTGCGTTGTGGTCGGCATTGCCAGACCAGCCGCACCGCGAGTTCTTGCACACGAACTCCGCCTGCGACTCCCGATTACCAGGGGTGGCAATTTCGCACATGGAGCAACGCAGGGAGGTACCCGGCGCTGGCACATGAACCAGGAGCCCACCGCGATCGAGGACCTTGTAGGCCAGCAACTGGACGGTGCGCCCCCATGCCTCCCCTGCGATCTTGCGGTTAAGCCCGGATTTCTGAGCCACGTTGACGCCCGGCTCGGCAATGTTCCCCTTCGCGGACTTGAGCATGTTCGTGATGTCGAGCTGTTCCACTGACACCAGCGCGTAGGCGTCAGCGATGGCAGTGGTTGTCTTGTGCTGCCAGTCCAGTACCCGCCGCTTGGCTCTCGCGCGCAGGTCCTTGATCTGGTCGTACAGGGCGCACAGCCTCTTTGAGGTCCGCTCGCCTGCCTTGCGGTACCGCTTACGGTGTGCGGCCCGCTGCTCAGCCCGAAGCAGCCGGGCTTCTTCCTCATCATCCAGCCACGAGGCGTGGTCGTGGGTACTCCCGTCGGACAGCGCGAGCGGCACAGTGATCCCTCGGTCAATGCCGACGTGTGAATCGGTCCAGTCCCGTGGCTCTGCTGCCTGCACCAAGTGCTCGATGCGGAAGGCGATGTGCCAGCCGAGCGCGTCCTTGACCAAACGCGCCCCGGTGATCCGCCCCGCAGGGCTCCCCTTGGTCAACCCCGGCAGATCTTTCGTCCACCGGAACCGCACCCGCCCCACCTTCGGGATGCTCACCATCCCCCACCGGCGATGCACCCGCGCCACTTGCAGATCGCGCCCCTGTGGGATGTCCACTGCGAGCGGTGCCCGGGCGCGGGACTTGTAGATGGGTTGGTCGGCCCTGCCCTCCCAGCAGTTCACCCATGCTCTGTGATACGTCTTCAGCACAGCTTGGGCGGCTTGCGCCGGAAGCATGCCGAGCCAGTCGACATTAGCGCGTGCCCATCGGATCTCACCGTCCATGTACGCCAGGGGTGGCCGCCGGGATCTGCATGCCGTGAACAGCTCATGCAACAGGTTCCACAACGCCCGTGCCGCATGAGCCTGTTGGTCAAGTTGCGCTGCTTGGTCACACGTCAAGGCAAGCCGAGCACGGTACCCACGCCGTTGCCTCATCGTCTCGCCCATGTCAGCCTCCTGCGGCCATCACCTCGTTGATCAGATCAACGACACCGCCGGGGAAAGGTCACAGGTTCGATTCCCCTACCGGTCAACCGAGGACCGCCAGCGCATCGATCTCGATCAGAAGGCCCTTGGGTAGTCCGACGTAGACGGTCGTACGGGCGGCGGGCACCGCCTTCAGGCCCGAGAAGCACTCGTTGTAGATCGCGTTAATCTCGGCGAAGTGGTCGGTGTCGGTGAGGTAGACGCGCATCATCATCACGTCGTCCCAGCTCGCGCCGCCCTCCTCCAGGATCGCCTTGGACGTTGGCGAAGGTCTGGAGGGTCTGCTCGCGCAGGGTCGGGCCGGCGGGGGTCGGCGCCTGACCCTCGACCGCCGGCAGGAAGCCGACCTGGCCCGCGACCTGGAGGATGTTGCCCTTGCGCACCCCGTGGGAGAACTTGGCGGGCGGGGCGGTGTGGGTGGACGGGGTGATCGCGGTCTTCTCGACGCTGCTGCTCATGCGCTTGCTGCTTCCTTCGGGGGTGTATTTCCTGAGTACTCCCTGCTGATGGCGTCGGCGGTGCGGCGCACCAGCGGCAGGAGGGTGAGGAGCTCCTCGGCGGTCACGACGACGTTCGGCGCGGACACCGACATGGCGGCGACGACCCGGCCGTCCGCACCGCGGATGGGGGCCCCGATGCAGTTGATGGACTCCTCGTGGCCGCCGAGGTCGGTGGCCCAGCCCTGTTCGCGTACGAGCGCCAGTTCCTTGAGGAAGGCTGCGGCGTTCGGCGTCGAACGGGACGTGTAGGTGGGGTAGTCGAGCTTTTCCGCGATGGTGCGGCGCTCGGCTTCGGGGAGGTCGGCGAGCAGCAGTTTCGCGACGGCGGCGACGGTGATCGCGACGGGCTTGCCGATGCGCGAGTACATGCGTACCGGGTAGCGGCTCTCGACCTTGTCGATGTAGAGGACCTCGTTCTCCTCGTACACCGCGAGGTGCACGGTGTGCCCGCACTCGTGGTTGAGGGCGGCGAGGTGCGGGTGCGCGATCTCGCGTACGTCGAGGTTCTCGACGGCCTCCTGGGCGAGCGCGAAGAGGCGCGCCCCGAGGCGGTAGCGCTGGTCCTGCTGCCGGTAGACGAGGCCGTGCTCGTGGAGGGTACGCAGGAGACGCAGCGCGGTGGACTTGTGCACGCCGAGGCGTTCGGCGACCTGGCCGAGGTCGGCGGGTCCCTGGGCGAGCAGCGGCAGGATGCTCAGCGCGCGGTCGACGGTCTGGCTCATGGCGTACGTACCTCCTGGTCGGCGGCGCCCTTCGGCTGCGTTACGTCGGTCCAGCCGGGGCCGAGACGAAGTGTCCCCCAGGCGTCCGCGTCCAGGGCGGCGAGGCGGTCGGCGTGGGCGCGGGGCGGCGGCGTACCGAGGTCGCCGGGGACGGTGAGGGCGGCGGCGGCCATGAGGTGACCGTGCCGGATCCGTTCGCGTACGGGCAGACCGCGCAGGGTCGCGGAGAGGAACCCGGCGGCGAAGGCGTCCCCGGCGCCGACGGGGGCGACGACGTCGACGCGGAGGGCGGGGACGGTGGTGACGGTGTCGGTTGCTGTCGGTTCCCGGGTGAAGGCTGTCGCGCCTGCCGCGCCCTGCTTGACGACCAGGACGTCCGGCTCGGGCAGGGCCCGGCGGATCTCGGCCGCGCCCCGCACACCCCAGGCCGCCTGCGCCTCGTCCTCGCCGACGAAGACCAGGTCCGCGCCGCGCGCGAGGTCGAGCAGGACGCGGGGGCCTTCGGCCTCGTGCCACAGGTGCGCGCGGTGGTTGACGTCGAAGGAGACCAGGGGGCGGCCGGGGCGGCGCGCGGTGAGCGTACGCATCAGGGCCAGGCAGTCGGCGGACAGCGCGGCCGTGATCCCGGACAGGTGCAGTACACGGCCGGCGGCCAGCTCGTCGAGCGGCATGTTCCTGTGGGACATCGCGGAGGCCGCCGACCCGGCGCGGTAGTAGACGACCTCGAAGCCGTCGGCGTCGCGGTCGGTGGCCGTACGGAAGTAGATGCCGGTGGGGCGGTGCGGGTCGCGCTGGACGGCGGAGGTGTCGACGCCGTACGCGGCGACGGCCTCGACGAGGTGGTCCCCGAAACCGTCGGCGCCGACCCTGCCGACCCACCGCGCGCGGTGCCCGGCGGCGGCGAGGGCGCAGGCGACGTTGGACTCGGCGCCGCCGATGCCGCGGCCGAAGGAGGGTACGTCGGCGAGGCGGCCGGGCCGGGAGGGCAGGAACGTCACCATGGACTCACCGAGGCAGACCACATCCACCACTGCTGCTGCTTCGTCCGGGGGCGCGGTCACGATCGGGCTCCTCACCACTGACTCACACTGACTCACCATTGACCCTGCATCGGCTCGGATGTTAGACAGCGTTCAGCGATATGCGCAATGCACGTTGCATATGCTGCAACAGGATTTAAGAGGAGGCTCCCATGGCCGCAGGCAACCCGGTCGGACGACTCGCGGCACTCGCGGCACTCGCGGACGAGCGCGTGGACCACCGCTTCAAGGCGCTCCCGCCGGACGCCGAAGGCCTGACGGTCGGCGAGCTCGCGGCCGAGCGCCGCAATCTCTTCACGGGCGGGTTCACCACCCCCGTGCTCGCGCTCTCCGCCGAGTCGGTGGAGCACAACCTCACGCTCCTGGAGACGTACGCCGAGCGCCACGGCCTCGCGTTCGCCCCGCACGGCAAGACGTCCATGTCGCCCCAGCTCTTCGCACGCCAGCTTGAGCGCGGGGCATGGGGCATCACCGCCGCCATGCCGCACCAGGCGCGCGTGTACCGGGCGCACGGCATCCAGCGGATCTTCCTCGCCAACGAGGTCGTCGACGCGGCCGCACTGCGCTGGCTGGCCGCCGAACTGGACGCCGACCCTCACTTCCGCTTCATCTGTTACGTCGACTCGGTACGCGGCGTAGAGCTGATGGACGAGGCCCTTCGGGGGGTCTCGCGCCCGCTGGACGTGGTCGTCGAGCTCGGCGCGGGCGAGGGGGCCCGTACCGGCGCCCGGACGGCCGCCGACTGCGCGGCCGTCGCGGACGCGGTGGCGGCCACGGGCGGGACACTGCGGCTGGTCGGCGTGGCCGGGTACGAGGGCGAAGTCCCGCAGGCGGACGGCGACAAGGTCCGCGCGTGGCTGCGCGAACTGGTTTCCCTGGCCGAGGACTTCGACGGGGCGGGCCGGTTCTCCGACTCGTCGGAGGTCGTGATCAGCGCGGGTGGCAGCGCGTGGTTCGACGCGGTGGCGGAGGTGTTCGCGGAGATCCCCGAGCTTTCGCTGCCGGTGCTCAAACTGCTGCGGTCCGGTGCGTACGTCTCGCACGACGACGGCCACTACCGCCACCTCACCCCGTTCAACCGGGTCCCGGACGAGGGCACGCTCCAGCCCGCGTTCCGCCTCTGGACGCAGGTCGTCTCCCGGCCCAGCCCGGAGCAGGCCTTCCTCAACGCGGGCAAGCGGGATGCGGCGTACGACCTCGACCTGCCGGTGGCGCAGGCGGTACGGGACGCCGGGACGGGCGAGTTCCGCCCGGCGGCCGGTATCACGGTCACCGGGCTGTCGGACCAGCACGGCTGGGTACGTACTGGCCCGGAGGCGGACCTGGAGGTGGGTGACTGGCTCGGGCTTGGGCTGTCCCATCCGTGCACGTCGTTCGACAAGTGGCAGCTGATCCCTCTGGTCGAGGCGGACGGCACGGTGACGGACTACATCCGGACGTTCTTCTGACCCCCTGACTTTCTGCGGCTCCGCCGCGTGAGGGGCGCTGCCCCAGACCCCGCTCTTCAAGCGCCGGAGGGGCTGAGAGGTACCGCGTGGCGCGAGGGTGCCGCGTGGCGCGAAAGGTGCCGGACCGCGGGAAAGGTGCCGCGCGTGGCAGATCCAGTTCAGCGCACTCCAGCCCGTCCGGCGTTTGAGGACACGCCCGCAGGGCGTCCCGGGGGCTGGGGCTTGCCCCAGTTCGGGAAGGGGCGGGGTGGGGAAAGGCCCCGCGCAGCGGCCCACCAGACCCCCACCCGCCACCAGCCCCCACCGCCACCAGCCATCAGCCACTCAGAGAGGCGAACAGCCATGGACCTCGTCATTCGTGACGTACGCGTCATCGACGGCACCGGCGGTGCCTCCTACCAAGCCGACGTCGGCCTCGACCAGGGCCGCATCACCGAGATCCACCGCGAAGGCGACGCCGGCCCGCGCCCCGGCGCCCCCCGCACGCTGCAAGCGACCGGCCTCGCCCTCTCCCCCGGCTTCATCGACATGCACGCGCACAGCGACCTCGCGCTGCTCCGCGACCCGGACCACTCCGCGAAGGCCGCGCAGGGCGTGACCCTCGAAGTCCTCGGCCAGGACGGATTGTCGTACGCCCCGGTCGACGACCGCACGCTCGCCGAGGTGCGGAGGGCGATCACGGGCTGGAACGGCGGTGCGCCCGGGGACACGACCATCGACTTCGACTGGCGGACCGTGGGCGAGTACCTCGACCGGCTCGACCGCCAGGGCATCGCCGTCAACGCCGCGTATCTCGTCCCGCAAGGCACGGTCCGCATGTACGCGACCGGCTGGGACGACCGCCCCGCCACCCCCGCCGAGCTCACCCGCATGAAGCAGCTCGTCGCCGAGGGCATGGAGCAGGGCGCCGTCGGCATGTCGTCGGGGCTGACCTACACCCCCGGCATGTACGCCGACGACGCCGAACTCACCGAACTGTGCCGCGTGGTGGCGCGGTACGACGGCTACTACTGCCCCCACCACCGCTCGTACGGCGCCGGCGCCCTCGCGGCGTACGAGGAGATGGTGACCCTCACCCGCAACGCCGGCTGCGCGCTCCACCTCGCCCACGCCACCATGAACTTCGGTGTGAACAAGGGCAAGGCGCCCGACCTCCTGAGCCTCCTCGACAAGGCACTCGACGGCGGCGCCGACATCTCCCTCGACACCTACCCCTACACCCCCGGCTGCACGACACTCGTCGCGATGCTGCCCAGCTGGGCGAGCGAGGGCGGCCCCGAGGCGATCCTCGCCCGCCTCCGGGACGACGAGATCGCCGAGGAGATCCGTCACCACCTCGAAGTCATCGGTGCGGACGGCTGCCACGGAGTCCCCATCGAGTGGGACACGATCGAAATCTCAGGGGTCAGTGACCCCGGCCTGGCGAGCTTCGTGGGCAAGACGATCGCCGAGTCCGCCGCGCAGCGCGCCGAGGCTCCCTGGGTCACCGCCCGCCGCCTGCTGATCAACGACAGCCTCGGCTCGACGATCCTCCAGCACGTCGGCCACGAGGGGAACGTCCGCGCGATCATGCGCCACCGCGTCCACACCGGTGGCAGCGACGGCATCCTCCAGGGCTGCAAGCCGCATCCGCGCGCGTACGGCACCTTCCCCCACTACCTGGGCCACTACGCCCGCGACCTGGGCGTCCTCGCCCTGGAGGAGTGCGTCGCGCACCTCACGTCGCGCCCGGCGGCCCGGCTGCGCCTCCCCGACCGGGGTCTCGTACGGGAGGGCTACCGCGCCGACCTCGTCCTCTTCGACCCCGACACGGTCGCGGCGGGCTCCACCTTCGAGTCGCCGCGCACGCTCCCGACCGGCATCCCGCACGTGCTCATCGACGGCAAGTTCGTGATCGAGGACGGAAAGCGGACGGACGTCCTCGCGGGCCGGTCGGTACGGCGTACGGCCTGAGCAGACAGTCCGGACCAGCTATCGCGCCGACGTGGTCGTCTTGGACACGTCGCTCGACACGTCGTTCGCCCCGGCGTTCCCGTACCTCCTCATCGACGGCAGGCTGAGTGCCGGGGAAGGGCGGCGTACGGACGTGCTCGCGGGCTGCCTGCGCAGCAGCACCGCTCCCAGCACGCACACGGTGGCCGCGATGGCGAAGCCGTACGCAGGGGTGCTGCCCGTCGGGTGGGTCTCGTAGACCAGGGCGGCGGACAGCACCGTGACGATGCGGCCGAGCCTGCCGTCCCAGGCGGTGGCGGAGATCGCCGTCAAGCCCCAGAGCAGGTACCACGGCTGGACCATGGGCGAGAGCGCGACCAGGGCCAGCAGGGCCACGCCCAGGGCGTGGACCGGGTGCAGGGGCGCCGCGCCGCGCCACGGGCGCACACTGCGGAAGGTCGCCAGCGCGGCGTAACCGATCACGGCGAGCGCCAGCGCCAGGCCGAGCATCTGGAACGCGCTCTTGACCGGGTCCGGGTCCCAGCCGAACAGCAGGCGGGTCAGCTCGCCGATGCCCAGGCCGATGTCGCTGGAGGCGGACAGGGCGGTGTGGATGGTCCCGGCGACGCCCTGTGTCCGCAGCCATCCGAAACCGGTGCCGCTGAGCAGGGTGGTGACGACGGCGACCGCCCCCGCCACCAGGCCGGGCACGGCGAACGCCTTGACGACGCGCCACGGGAGCGGGCCGGAGGTCCGGCGTACGACAAGCGCGCCGATGAAGAGCAGGGCTACGGCAGCCGGTGATTTGACCATCATCGCGAGTGCGACGAGCGCGCTGCCGAGCACCCAGCGGCCGTGCAGCGCGCACACCACGCCCGCCAGCATGAGGGCGATCATCAGGCCGTCGTTGTGCATGCCGCCCACGACATGGATCAGCAGCAGCGGGTTGAGGGCTCCCAGCCAGAGCGCGCCGGTCTCATTGGCGCCGCGGGCGCGGGCGATGCGCAGTGCCGCCCAGACGATCAGGGCGAGTGCGGCCAGGGCGACGATCCGCATCCCGAAGACGGCGGGGACGATCTGACCGCCGGTGGCCAGCACGACCCACTTCGCCAGGACGAGGAATACGGGCCCGTACGGGGCCGGGGTGTCGGTCCAGTGCGCGCCGCTGCTCGCCGCGGCGTCGGCGCCGAGTTCGTCCGGGCCGAGCACCGAAGGGCCGGACGTATAGACGTCGTGGCCTTCGACGACCATCGCGCCCTGGGCTATGTAGCTGTAGACGTCGGCGCTGTGGAGCGGCGGGGCCACGACGAGCGGCGCCGCCCACCAGAGCAGCGTGACGACGGTTTCACGCACCCCGCCCGCCGCTCCCCGGCCGACGAGACGCCCGTACCGCCACCAGGACACCACCAGCAGCGTCAGGCCCAGGTAGGCCAGGACGGCGGCCGCCACGGTCGTCGCGGACCCGTGCGGGACCCAGATGCCCCACGGGTCGCGCGCCGGCAGCCGCCCGGCGGCGATGCCGCCCACGGCCACCCCGGCCGACCCGATGGCACCCAGCCGGCGGTACCCGACAGCACTCAGCGTCCCCATGACCGATCAACTTATCCGAGTTGCCCGAACCGTCGGGTGGCTCACCGGACTAGCGCGGGGCCAGGGTTGCGAACAAGGCGTCGAGTGCGGCTGGGTAAGCGCGATCGGACGGGGCGCCGAAGCCGATCAGCAGGCCTTGAGGGTGGTCCGCCGGGTGGTGATGAAGTTCGGTGAGGCCGCGCAGGGCCAGGCCGCGTCGGGCACATCTGGTCAGAAGCTGCTGTTCGGTGGGGCCGTCCGGAGGGAGAGTGACGAGGGCGTGCAGGCCGGCGGGGACTCCGTGCGGGGTGAGGCCGGGGACGGCGGCTACGCGGTCGAGGAGCAGTTCGCGGCGGCGGCGGTAGCGCAGGCGGGAGGCGCGGATGTGGCGGTCATAGGCGTGTGTGGTGATCAGGTCCGCCAGAACGAGTTGGCCCAGGGTCTCGGTGTACAGGTCGGCTTCCTGTTTGGCCCGCGCCATCGGTTGAACCAGGTGGGGCGGTAGGACCATCCAGGCCAGTCGGACGGCGGGGCCGAGGGTCTTGGACACGGTGCCGCAGTAGACGACCTGGTCGGGAGCGATGCCCTGGAGAGCGCCGACAGGCTGGCGGTCGTAGCGGTATTCGCCGTCGTAGTCGTCCTCGACGATCAGGCCGCCCGTACGGCGCGCCCATGCGCGCAGGGCCCGGCGGCGGCCGGGATGCAGCGGAACGCCGGTCGGGTACTGGTGCGAGGGGGTGAGGAACACAGCTCCCGTGCGCTGCGTCAGCGCTTCCACACGAGCGCCGCGGGCGTCGACGGGCAGGGCGAGGACAGTGAGCCCGGCACGCCGGACGACTTCCCGGAAGAGGTTGTGTCCCGGGTCCTCCAGGGCCGCGACCCCGGTGCCGCCCGCGACCAGCACGTTGCTGAGCAGACCCAGGCCCTGGTAGTAGCCGGACGTGATCACGATGCGGTCGGGCGTGGTGACAACGCCGCGAGTGCGGCCCAGGTAGTCGGCGAGCGCGTTGCGCAGCTCGATCCGGCCTTGCGCCTCTCCCGCGCCGAAGACCTCGGGGCGAGCGCCGGTGAGTACGCGGCGGGTGGAGGCGAGCCAGGCTCGGGCAGGGAAGGCGCTGATGTCGGGCAGTCCCGGGCGAAGGTCGTGGAGCGGAGTCGCCGGCGCGTTTGCGGCACATGCGGGGGCCGGGGCGGTTTGCGCCACCTCGGCCACGACGGTGCCCGATCCCGGTCGCGTCGACAGGTGGCCCTCCGCTACCAGTTGGTCGTAGGCGGCGCTGACGGTGCCGCGGGAGAAGCCGAGTTCCTGAGCCAGCCCGCGGGTGGACGGCAGGAGGGTCCCGGCGGGCAGGCGCCCTTGGCGAATCGCCGTACGGAGCGCGGACTCCAGGCCGGAGCGCCGCCCACCTGTGGTGTCGAGGTCGATGTGCAGGTCGAGCCGGGAACTGGACCAGTCATTTGACATGCAACTGGATCTTATTTCTGATCCGGTGGCCCTCTACGTTCGAGATCACTTGAGCCTGGACCGACTTGTCCACGACGAAGGGACCACGACAATGACCGTGATCGCTCACCTCAGTGACATCCACATCGACGGCGGACAGCGCAGCGTCGAGCGCACCCGGGCCGTCATGGACTATCTCGAAGACCTCCCGCACGACCTCGACGCCGTGCTGGTCACCGGAGACATCGCCGACCACGGCCTGCCGTCCGAGTACGAGCAGGCCCGCGCTCTGCTGAAGTCCCGGCATCCCGTGCTGATATGCCCCGGCAACCACGACGATCGCGCCGCGTTCCGCCAGATCCTGCTCGGCCGGCCGAAGCCGGCGACGGCACCGGCGACGGCGACGACGACGACGCCGGTCAACCAGGTGCTCCGCGGCGACGGGTTCGTCATCGCGCTGTGCGACTCGTCGGTTCCGGGCAAGGGCGAGGGCTTCATCGAGGACGAGACGCTGGGGTGGCTGGACCATGTGCTCGTCCTGACTCCGGTCGAGGTGCCCGTGCTGGTCGGCTTCCACCATCCACCGGTCCCCCTGCACACCCCTTACGTCGATGGCATCCGCCAGTTCGGCGAGGAGCGGCTTGCCGCGCTCGCGGACCGTCACCCCCATCTCGCCGCGTTCCTGTGCGGGCATGCCCACACGCCCGCGGCGACCACCTTCGCCGGGCGGCCGCTCCTGGTGGCTCCCGGCGTCGTCTCCACGCTCCGGCTGCCCTGGGAGCACCCTGCCCACCCGGAGGGCCATGTCCATCTCGACCAGCCACCCGCCCTCGCCTTTCACG
The DNA here is from genome assembly GCF_018614615.1 of Streptomyces sp. ISL-100. GTDB lineage: Bacteria > Actinomycetota > Actinomycetes > Streptomycetales > Streptomycetaceae > Streptomyces. Next base: position 117,526 of record NZ_JAGGOK010000012.1, read on the forward strand.
TCCTGGATGACGACGGGCGGCTGACTACGCATTACCGGTACGTCGGCAACCGGTCATGAAGTCCGCCCCGGGGCGGCCGGTCCACCCCGGGGCGTACCGCACGCTTACGGCTTGGGGAGGGTGCAGCCGGAGCGGGTCAGGTCGATCTTGTTTCCGATGCCTATGCAGGCGACGAAGCCGTACGTCTGCTGGCCGTAGTTGATGCCCTTGCGCACGGTCACGTTGCCGCTCTCGTCGACCTCGCACGGGTTGTTGTCCGTGCAGCGAGCGCCGTCCTCGTTACCGGTGTTGTTCACGGCCACGACCTTGCCGGTGACCGTGTCGATCACGGGCGAGCCCGAAGTGCCGCCGATGGTCTTGCACGCGGAGGTGTAGCGGACGGAGTCCTTCCAGGTCCACGCGCCCTCCTTCAGGCGGTAGGCGAAGCCGTCGATGTTGCAGCTGTAGATCCGCTTCCAGTAGCCGGAGACGACCTTGATGGCCGTGCCCTGCACGGGGTGCGTGGCGCTGAGCTCCAGGGCCTTGATGCCGTAGTTGGTCTGTATCTGGGCGTAGGTGCTGGTGAGTTCGTACAGCGAGGCATCGGTGTCGGTCATCGTCGCGTACGCGATCTTGCTCGCCCGGAGCGTCGCGACCTTGGCGCCCGTGGAGTTGAGCAGGCTGAACGTACGGGTGGACGGCTTGTCGACTATGACCTGGCCCGGGGCCGGGAAGCCGGTCTCCAGGCAGTGGCCGTTGGACAGGACGAGGGCCGGATCGCCCGGCTGCGAGTCGGGCGTACGCACAACAGAGCCGGAACAGTTGCTGAGCGCCACCGTTCCGGCGAAGTCGACTGCTTTGACGGCCGGTTGGACCGGCCGTTGGCTGTCGCGAGTCTCCGCGGCCGCCGGCGCCGCTGCCGCTCCGAAGAGCAGCAGGGCGAAGAGCGCGCCGACGAGAGGCTTCTTCATGTGGGGGGTCCCCTCTTGAACGACATGGGTGACCGAAGCTGGACCACCTCGGTTTTGTCATGTGCATTGTTGGGGGATTCCACGCACCGAACAAGAGCGCGATCAGGACCCGGTCATGTGCGCCGCGCCGCCTGCCGTCCGCCCACGTCCGCCGAGCGGCCGTGCAGCACCACCAGTGCCGTCACCGCCGCCGCCAGCAGCGCCACGGCGACCAGCGCCGGGATCAGGGCGACCGCGGCGCCCGCCAGGAGGCAGCCCAGGCCGCCCGCGATCAGGGTGACCGGCCGCCGGCCGCCGGTGCGCAGCAGGATCGCCGCGGCCCCGAGCAGGAATACGCCGACGCCGCCGGTCAGCGCCCAGGCCGCCACCCCGTGCAGGGGCTCGGCGAGGGCGTAGTGCTTGGTGTCGGCGACCTGGTGGAGGGCCTTCTTCATGCCCAGCGCGGCCAGTACCACTCCGGCCACGAGCGGCAGGTGCAGGAACGTGTAGACATCGCGGGCCAGGCGGGTGCGGGCATCACCCTCCAACGGGGCCAGCCGGTGCTCCGCGGCCTCGCTGACCTGCCGGAAGTACAGACGCCACAACCCGGCGACGACCAGCAGGCCGGCGACGGCGGCGGTCAGCACCACGGCGGTGACGGGGTAGCCGGACACCCCTACGCCGATCGCGACGATCGACTCCCCGAGGGCGATGATCACGATCAGGCCGTGCCGCTCGGCGAAATGCCCCGGCGAGGTGACGCGCCAGCCCGACGCCCCGGTGACATAGATGCCGACGTAGTCGATCACCACCGCGCCGAGCCACACCAGTAGCTGCGTGACGCCCGTGAGAGCGCTGCCTATCAGCAGCAGCACGAACGGCGGCCCCACCGACAGCAGCGCGGTCCGGCGCAGGGTGGCGCGCAGTGCCAGGTCGTCGGGGTGTGCGATCCGGTACGAGACGAGGTGCAGCAGCCGGACCATGCCGTAGCAGAGTACGAACACCAGCGGCCCGGGCAAGCCGCCGGGCCGGTCGGAGAAGACCTCCGGGACGGTGAGCGAGACCACCAGCACCACCGCCATCACGGCGACCAGCACGGCGAACAGCGCTCCGGAGTCGGCCCGGACCACATTGCCCAGCCAGGCGAAGCAGCACCAGCACCACCACAGGAGAGCGAGCACGATCATTCCGCCGAGCACCCGCTGCGCAGTCGCGTCGGCGGCCATCAGTGCGGTGACCTGCGTGATCGCGTACACGAACACCAAATCGAAGAAGAGCTCGGCAGGCGTCACCCTGTGCCCGTCCTCCGCGGCGATCATCCGGGAACGTTCACTGCCTGTGGCCACGCGCTCTCCTCAAGAGTCCGGCTGGATGTCAACTGCGGGGCCATGGCTGCCGCTTGGTCGAAAATCGGACCATGCGCCGCGCGCAATACTTATCCGCCGACCGGCCGCCGGTCCAGCGGTTGCGGCGTCGCATGCGTACGCCGCACCGGAAGGACCGACCCCCACGTGGCCAAAAACACCAAGCGTCTTCCGTTATGCGCCCGTAAGGTTGCCGTCATGCAGGTGATCCAGTCGACGAAGCTCGCAAACGTCTGTTACGAAATCCGCGGCCCCGTGCTCGAGGAGGCGATGCGGCTCGAAGCGGCGGGTCACCGCATCCTCAAGCTCAACACCGGCAACCCGGCGGCGTTCGGTTTCGAGTGCCCGCCCGAGATCCTGGAGGACATCCTCCGTAATCTCGCGGGCGCGCACGGCTACGGCGACGCCAAGGGCCTGCTGGCGGCGCGCCGCGCGGTCATGCAGCACTACCAGACCAAGGGCATCGAGCTCGATGTAGAGGACATCTACCTCGGCAACGGCGTCTCCGAGCTGATCCAGATGTCGATGCAGGCGCTGCTCGACGACGGCGACGAGGTGCTGGTCCCCGCGCCGGACTACCCGCTGTGGACCGCCTCCGTCTCCCTCGCCGGCGGCACGGCCGTGCACTACCGCTGCGACGAGCAGGCCGACTGGATGCCGGACCTCGCCGACATCGAGCGCAAGATCACCGACCGCACCAAGGCCATCGTCATCATCAACCCGAACAATCCGACGGGTGCGGTGTACGACGACGAGATGCTGCGCGGCCTGACCGAGATCGCCCGCCGCCACAACCTGATCGTCTGCTCCGACGAGATCTACGACCGGATCCTGTACGACGGCGCCACGCACACCCCGACCGCCGCCATCGCGCCCGACCTGCTCACCCTCACCTTCAACGGCCTCTCGAAGAACTACCGCGTCGCCGGTTACCGCAGCGGCTGGCTGGCGGTCTGCGGCCCGAAGGCGCACGCCTCCTCGTACATCGAGGGGCTCACGATCCTCGCCAACATGCGCCTGTGCGCCAATATGCCGTCGCAGCACGCGGTGGCGACGGCGCTCGGCGGACGGCAGTCGATCGAGGACCTGGTGCTGCCGGGCGGCCGGATACTGGAGCAGCGGAACACGGCGTACGACCTGCTGACCCAGATCCCGGGCATCACCTGCGTGAAGCCGAAGGGCGCGCTGTACCTCTTCCCGCGTCTCGACCCCAAGGTCTACAAGATCAAGGACGACCGGGAGATGGTCCTCGACCTGCTGCGCGCCGAGAAGATCATGGTCGTGCAGGGTACGGGCTTCAACTGGCCCGAGCCCGATCACTTCCGCATCGTGACGCTCCCGGCGGCGGAGGAGCTGGCGGACGCGGTGACGCGGATCGGGACCTTCCTGGACGGATACGGGCAGCCGTAGGCGACAGCCCGCGCCGCCGCGACTCGACTCAACTTTAGACAGAATCTAATGTAGGCTGGTCTCCTGACCCTGGCAGGAGGCCATCCCCATGTACGAGCCGATCCGCAACAAGTCGGTCCACCGCATGGCCGTCGACCGGGCCGACTTCCCGCACCGTTCCCGCGAGGAAGAGCTGAACATCCAGCTCGCCGGACACCTGGCGGCGCTCCTCGCGGTCACCGACGAGCTCGGCCTCGCCGCGGCGGCCGACCGCATCGCCACCCAGATCGCCCGGCTGCGCGGCGCCCCGCCGGCCAGGCACGCCGGTCTCAGCCATGCGGCCCCGATGACCTTGCACCGCCGCGCCCACGAGCTCGCGGGCCGCGCGCTGGTCGTCGCCGCCTCGCGCGCCGACACGGCGGTCGCGATCCTCGCCGCCGAGCGCATGGACGCACACGCGGCCGCGCTCGAAGAACTCCGCCTCGTCGGAGCCCACTGACGGCCCCGGCCCGCGTGCCCCCGGGGCGCACGGGCCGGGTGCCACTTTATGGTTGACGGTCCGTCATTCCGGTTGCGTACTGGGATGGTACGTACACCGTCCGTTCACCCAACTCCGCCTGGAATGTGGAGTTCCGCGAGCACGCTGCACCCGTGAGACGAATCCTCGGAATCGTCCTGGCAGTCCTGCTGATCGGCGGAGTAGCAGCAGCCGTCGTCGCGGGCAGGGAAAGCCAGGGCAAGGGCACGGCAACGAAGACCGTGCGTGGCGTGATCGGATCGGAGAAGGCGGAGTTCTTCGCCGATCCCAAAGTGGAGAAGGCCCTCGCTGCCAAGGGCTACACCGTGAAGACGGAGACGTCGGGCTCCTGGGCGATGGAAGAACTCCCGCTCAGGGGTTATGACTTCGCCTTCCCCGGCAGCAAGGCACCGGCCGACGAACTGCGCCGCAAGTCGTCCGTAACGGGCGGCCCGCTGCGGCCCTTCTACTCGCCGCTCGTCGTCGTCGCCCACAGCGGCGCCGCGCGCGTCCTGGCGGACAACGGCCTCGCCCGGCTGACCGGCAAGCACACCGGGACGCTGCTGATGGACCCGTACCTCGACGCCGCGAAGCGCGATCGGACGTGGCAGCAGCTCAAGGGGGCGTCCCGGCACAGCAAGCTGACCGGCACGCTCTTCGTCAGCAGCACCGACCCGGTGGCGTCGAACTCCGGCGCGCTCTACCTCGCGGCGGCCTCGTACGTCGCCGAGGGCGGAAAGGTGGCGGCGGACCAGGCGGCCGTGGACCGTACGGCGCCGCTGCTGAAGAAGCTGATCTCCCTGCAGGGAGCACAGCAGACCAGCAGCGACGCACCCTTCAGGGACTTCATCAGCGGTGTCGGCAATCCGCTGGTGCTCGTGTACGAGTCACAGGTGGCCTCGCTGCTCCTGCAAGGCCAGGACGTGGGTGACGACCTGGTCGTCCTCTACCCGGACACGACCGTCTCCAGCGACCACACGCTCGTACCGCTGACCCAGCAGGGACGCGCGGTCGGGGAACTGCTCGCCACCGACAAGCGGCTGCGCGAGCTGGCCGTACGGCACGGCTTTCGCCCGCAGGGCGCGCCGGCGGAGTTCACCGCCGCGACCGGCGCCCACACCGCCTACCTCAACCGGAAGCTGACCGGAGTCCGGCAGGCGCCCGCGCCCACCTCGAAGTGGCTGCACGCGATGGCGACCCGGGCCGCCGGACAGGAACAGGGGACCCCATGACCGGATCCGCGGAAACGCCACTCGTCCTTACGCCGCCCGAGCCCGTCGCCGCAGTCCGCAAGGAACAGGCCGCCGGTCTGGTCCCGGTCGACGACTCCGTACGGGAGGAAATGGCCCGCCGGGCCGCCGAATACGTCGGTACGCTCGCCCAACTCGACGCCCGCTCCCCCGAATTCGCCACCCGCATCGGCGAGATCGCCGGCCTCGGCTCGGGCGAGATCCGGGGCGCGGCCCAGCAGTCCAACCGGATGCTGGACCGGACGGTACGGGCGCTGTCGACCGGGGGCGGCGAGGACGCGCAGTCGCGCGTCGGCGCGTCACTCGTCGAACTCCGCCGTACGGTCGAGGACCTGGACCCGCGCGACACGCCGGGTCGCGGTGCGCGCCGGCTGCTCGCGAAGCTGCCCGGCGGGAACCGGCTGCGCGCCCACGTCGCGAAGTACGCCTCCGCGCAGGGCACCCTGAACAAGATCGTCGGCTCGCTGCGCGGCGGCCAGGACGAACTGCGCCGCGACAACGCGGCACTGCACACGGAGCGCACGCGCCTGTGGGAGACCATGGGCAAGCTCCAGGAGTACGCCGTCCTGACGGAGGCCCTCGACGCGGCCATCGAGCAGCGCCTCACGGCCGTCGAGGCGAGCGACCCGGCGCAGGCGGACGCGCTGCGGGCGGACGTCCTGTTCCCGGTGCGCCAGAAGCACCAGGATCTGTTGACGCAGCTGGCGGTGTGCGCTCAGGGGTACCTCGCGATGGACGTCGTACGCCGAAACAATGAGGAACTCATCAAGGGCGTCGACCGGGCCGCGACAACGACGGTGACGGCGCTGCGGATCGCGGTCATGCTGGCATCTGCCCTCGAAAACCAGCGCAAGGTGACGGAGCAGGTCAACGCGCTGCGGGGTACCACGGAGGAGCTGATCCGCGGCAACGCGGAGATGCTCGCCACCCAGAGCGGCGAGATCCAGCGCATCGCGGCGGTGGGCGCGGAGACGCTGCGCGCGGCGTTCCAGTCGATCTACCGGACGCTGGACGCGATCGATACGTACAAGGTCCGGGCGACGGAGTCGATGGCGGCGACGGTGGAGTCGCTGGCGGGGGAGCTGGCGCTGGCGAGCGGCTATTTGCAGCGAACGCGGACGGCGGCGGCGCTGGAGGGGGACGGTCTGCTGTGAGGCACCTCTGGATGTTCCCCCGGACGCCCTCCGGGCGTGTCCTCAAGCGCCGGACGGGCGTGATTCGGCCGCACTTTCAGCCCCTCCGGCGTTTGAGGAGCGGGGTCTGGGGCGGAGCCCCCACACGGCGGGGCCGTAAATGTCACAGCCGGGAAGGGGCGGGCAGGGGAAAGGCCCCGCAGGGCGCCACCGCCCTGGCCCTCGCGGTGCTGCTCCTCGGGAGCGCCGCTTGCAGCGGTGGCGACCAGGCCCCGGAGCAGGGGCCCCAGAAGTACCAAAAGGGCACCGTACGCATCCTCGCCTCCAGCGAACTCGCCGACATGGCGCCCGTACTGGAAGCCGCCCGCAAAGCCACCGGCATCACCGTCACCCCCACCTGGGCCGGCACCCGCGACGCCGTGGAACAGGTCGCATCCGGCAAGGCGGACGGCGCGTACGACGCCGTCTGGCTGGCCTCCAACGACTACCTCCGCCTGCGCCCCGGCGCCGCCCGCAAGATCACCTCCGAGACCTCGGTCATGACGTCCCCCGTGGCGATCGGCGTCAAGGAGGACACGGTCCGCCGGCTCGGCTGGGGGAAGCCGCAGGACGTGACCTGGGCCCAGGTCCACCGAGCAGTGGCCGACGGGAAACTGACGTACGGCATGACCGACCCCACCCGCTCCAACTCCGGCTTCGCCGCTCTGATTTCCGTCGCATCGGCCCTGTCCGGCGCCCAGTCCGCCCTCACCGACGCCGACGTACGCACCGCCTCGCCCAAGCTCAAGGAGTTCTTCGCGGGACAGCAGCTCACCTCGGGGTCCTCCGGCTGGCTCGCGTCGGCGTACACCCGGCGCGGCACCGTCGACGCGCTGATCAACTACGAGTCCGTACTGCACTCCATGAACCGCGACAGCGGCAGCCGTAGCGGACTCACCGTGATCCGCCCCAAAGACGGCGTCGTCACCGCCGACTACCCGCTGACCCTCCTCACCTCCGCCCCCGCCGGCGCCCGCGACGACGTACGGGCCCTGACCGAATACCTCCGCGGACCGGACGCCCAGCGCGCGCTGACCGAGCGCACCTTCCGCCGGCCCGTCGTCACCTCGGTACGCCCCGCCTCACCCCTCGCAACCGACGCGCGCCGCGAACTGCCCTTCCCCGGCAGCCGGTCCGTCGCCGACGGGCTCCTCTCCTCGTACGAGAACGAGCTGCGCCGCCCGTCGCGCACGGTGTACGTACTCGACACGTCGGGGTCGATGAAGGGTGAGCGCCTCGACCGGCTGAAGGACGCACTCGCCGAGCTGACGGGGGACTTCCGGGACCGGGAGGAGGTCACGCTGATGCCGTTCGGGTCGGACGTGAAGCAGGTCCGTACGCACACCGTCGATCCGGCCGATCCACGCTCCGGCCTCGACGCCATCCGCGCCGACGCCAAGTCACTGTCCGCGTCCGGCGACACGGCGATCTACAGCAGTCTGCGAGAGGCGTACGAGCACCTCGGCGAGCGTAAGGGCGACGACGCGTTCACCTCCGTCGTGCTGATGACCGACGGCGAGAACACCGCCGGCGACGACGCCTCCGACTTCGACGCCTTCTACGCCGGCCTGCCGAAGGACCGGGACTCCACTCCCGTCTTCCCCATCGTGTTCGGCGACTCGGACCGCTCCGAGCTGGAGCACATCGCCGAACTCACCGGCGGGCGGCTCTTCGACGCGACGAAGGATTCACTGGACGGGGCATTCGAGGAGATCCGTGGCTACCAATAAAGCCCTGAGGTACCTGGAGTCCCGCAAGAACCTCACCGGCAGCGCATGCGGCATCGTCGGCCTTGCCCTCACCTTCACCGGGCTCGCGGGCGCGTACTGGCCGGTCGTCGTCGCGGGCCTGTACGGCGCGGGCGCGCTCATCGCCCCGCCCGAACGGCCCGCCGCCCCGGACTTCCCCGACCCGGCCGAGCAACTCGACGTACTGCGCGCCGACTTCACGACCCTGCGGGACTACCTGAAGTCGGTCGATCTGCCCCCGGCGGCCGCCGGCCGCCTCACCGAACTGTCCGAGTTGCTGGCGGCCCTGCTCGCCCAGGACGACTGGACCACGGATCCGGAGGCGTTCCACACGCTGTCGCGGGCCGTGCGCCAGGACATCCCGGAGTCGGTGGACACGTACGCCCGTACGCGCTGGTGGACGCGGCTCGCACCCGGCACCGAGCCGCCGGAGCGGCACCTGGAGCGGCAGCTGTCCCTCCTCCACACGGAGGCCGAAGCACTGGCGGCGGCCCTCCGCGAATCGGAGGCCCGCCGCCAGCAGTCGCACACCCACTACTTGGAGGGCAGAAACAGCCCCTGAGGGAAAAGACCAGCCCCCGAAGCCGTGAGGGGGCTTCGGGGGCTGTGCCGCGGCGGGCCGGTGACCCCACAGGTCAGGGCGGATGTCAGGAAGGCCCGGCCGCGGAGATCAGCGGAGCTCGATCAGCCCAGGCGCTCGACGAGTGCGCGGTACTCGTCCCACAGCTCCTTCGGCGTGTGGTCGCCGAAGGTGTTGAGGTGCTCGGGGACCAGGGCGGCCTCCTCGCGCCAGACCTCCTTGTCGACCGTGAGCAGGAAGTCCAGCTCCTCCTCGGAGAGGTCCAGGCCCTCGGTGTCCAGGGAGCCCTTGGCCGGCAGGATGCCGATGGGGGTCTCGACACCCTCGGCCTTGCCCTCAAGACGCTCGACGATCCACTTCAGGACGCGGCTGTTCTCGCCGAAGCCCGGCCACACGAACTTGCCCGCGTCGTTCTTGCGGAACCAGTTGACGTAGTAGATCGTCGGGAGCTTGGACTGGTCCTTGTCGGCACCCACCTTGACCCAGTGGCCCATGTAGTCGCCCATGTTGTAGCCGCAGAACGGCAGCATGGCGAACGGGTCGCGGCGCAGCTCGCCGACCTTGCCCTCGGCGGCGGCGGTCTTCTCGGAGGCGACGTTCGCGCCGAGGAAGACGCCGTGCTGCCAGTTGAAGGACTCGGTCACCAGCGGAACGGCAGTGGCGCGGCGGCCGCCGAAGAGGATCGCGGAGATCGGTACGCCCTTGGGGTCCTCCCACTCGGGCGCGATGATCGGGCACTGCCCGGCCGGGACGGTGAAGCGGGCGTTGGGGTGGGCTGCGGGGGTGCCGGACTCGGGGGTCCAGTCGTTGCCCTTCCAGTCCGTGAGGTGCGCGGGCGCCTCCTCGGTCATGCCCTCCCACCACACGTCGCCGTCGTCCGTGAGCGCGACGTTCGTGAAGACGGAGTTGCCCCACATGGTCTTCATGGCGTTGGCGTTGGTGTGCTCACCGGTGCCGGGCGCGACACCGAAGAAGCCGGCCTCGGGGTTGATCGCGTACAGCTGGCCGTCCTCGCCGAACCGCATCCAGGCGATGTCGTCGCCGATGGTCTCGACGGTCCAGCCGGAGATCGTGGGCTCCAGCATGGCGAGGTTGGTCTTGCCGCAGGCGGACGGGAAGGCGGCGGCGACGTACTTCGATGCGCCCTTCGGCGGGGTGAGCTTGAGGATCAGCATGTGCTCGGCCAGCCAGCCCTCGTCGCGCGCCATGACGGACGCGATGCGCAGGGCGTAGCACTTCTTGCCGAGCAGGGCGTTGCCGCCGTAACCCGAGCCGTAGGACCAGATCTCGCGGTCCTCGGGGAAGTGCGAGATGTACTTCGTGGAGTTGCACGGCCACGGGACATCGGCCTCGCCCTCGGCGAGCGGTGCGCCGAGGGTGTGGACGGCCTTGACGAAGAAGCCGTCGGTGCCGAGTTCGTCGAGGACGGCCTGGCCCATCCGGGTCATGGTGCGCATCGAGACGGCGACGTACGCCGAGTCGGTGATCTCGACGCCGATGGCGGAGAGCGGCGAGCCGACCGGGCCCATGCAGAACGGGACGACGTACATGGTGCGGCCACGCATCGACCCGCGGAAGACACTCTTCTCACCCGCGAAGATCTCTCGCATCTCGGCGGGAGCCTTCCAGTGGTTCGTCGGGCCCGCGTCCTCTTCCTTCTCGGAGCAGATGAAGGTGCGGTCCTCCACGCGGGCGACGTCGCTGGGGTCGGAGGCGGCGTAGTAGGAGTTCGGGCGCTTGACGGGGTCCAGCTTCTTGAACGTGCCCTTGGCGACGAGTTCATCAGCCAGCCGCTGGTACTCGGCCTCCGAGCCGTCGCACCAGACGACCTGGTCCGGCTCGGTGAGGGCTGCGATCTCGTCGACCCAGGAGATCAGCTCCTGGTGGTTCGTCGGAAGGGTGGTGGGAGCCGCGTTGTCGCGCGCCACGATTGCTCCTAAGTGAGGGTGTTTGTAGATGTATGCCCCGTGGGGGCTGCGACCCGGATGCTTTACGGCATTGAATCCTTGGCGCTCATCCGGTGCCGACCGCACTCATCTGATCATCCGCGCCGCGCGCCCATATGTCCAGGGGGCCCCTCACGTGAGCATCACCACTCATTTCACCCCTACCTGGTCGTAACCTACGGTGGCGTAGGTAGGATATTCCGCATGACCTTCGCCGAGTCCGATCAGCTGCCGAACCCAGACGGCCCCGGCAAGGGGGCCGTCGAGATCGAGCTCCCGAGCCCGGTCAAACCGAAACTGCGCGGCTGGCTGCACGCCGGAATGTTTCCGGCCGTGGTCGTCGCCGGCCTGGTGCTCATCACCCTCGCCGACTCCACCCGCGCCCGGGTGGCCTGCGGCATCTACATCCTGACGGCGTGCCTGCTCTTCGGCATCAGCGCGATCTACCACCGCGGCACGTGGGGTCCGCGCGGCGAAGCCATCCTGCGCAGACTCGACCACGCCAACATCTTCCTGATCATCGCGGGCACCTACACCCCTCTCACCGTGCTCCTGCTGCCCGCCTCCACCGGCCGCACGCTGCTGTGGGCGGTATGGGCGGCGGCACTGGCGGGGATCGCCTTCCGGGTGTTCTGGGTCGGCGCCCCGCGCTGGCTGTACACCCCCTGCTACATCGCGATGGGCTGGGCGGCGGTCTTCTTCCTCCCCGACTTCATGCGGGCGGGCGGCATCGCCGTACTGGTCCTGGTGATCGTCGGCGGGCTGCTCTACAGCGCCGGCGGCGTGATCTACGGCCTCAAGCGCCCCAACCCGTCACCGCGGTGGTTCGGGTTCCACGAGGTGTTCCACTCGCTGACGCTGGCCGCCTTCATCGCGCACTACGTCGGTATTTCCCTGGTGGCGTACTCGGCCTGACCGCCCGCTCCCCTTCCCGCAGTGGCCGTGGCTTCGAAGCCACGGCCACTTGTCGTGCCGTGCCACGACCGGCCGATGCCCGACAATGGCGGGCATGGCCGCCGACATTCCACATCCACTCGCCGACGCCGCACCGCCCCGCCGCCCGGGCCTGCGCGAGCGCAAGAAGCTCAAGACACGGAACGCGATCCGCACGGCGACCTACCGGCTGATCGCCGAGCAGGGGTACGAAGCCACCACCGTCGAGCAGATCGCCGAGGCCGCCGAGGTCTCGCCGTCGACCGTCTTCCGTTACTTCCCGGCCAAGGAAGACATCGTCATCACCGACGAGTACGACGCGCTGATGGAATCGGCTCTGCGCGCCCGCCCGGCCGACGAGCCGCTCGTCGAGTCCCTGCGGACCGTGGTGACCCAGGCCCTGCGGCACTCCCTCACCCATGAGCCCGAGGAGATGCTGCTGCGTTCGAAGCTGCTGACCGAAGTACCCGCCGTACGCGCCCGCATGATGGAGAGCATGTCCGTGACCGGCCGCATGCTGTGCGAGGCCGTGGCCGAGCGGACGGGGCGCGGCGCGGACGAACTGGAAGTGCGGGTCGTCTCAATGAGCTTCGTCGCCGCGCTGGTGGAAACCACCGTGTACTGGGCGGAGCACGGCAGACAGGACGACCTGGTCGCCCTCGTCGACCGCACCCTGGACACCCTCAACGACGGCTTCCGGCTGTGACGCCATGACCGCGGACAAGCCGGTGGCCCGGACCACCTGAGGTCCGGGCCACCGGGGTCTGTCAGGACCGGCGCTCGCGGAAGTCTCCCTTCCCGCAGGCCTTGCCGTCCTTGTTACGGTCCAGGCGGTGCCGGTCGCGCCGCACGTCCAGCACGCCGTACCCCTTGGACTTCAGCCACTCGCACCGGTCGGCCGCCGGCACCTTCTTCGGGAACTTCCACGGCACGCAGGTGCTGACCTTGCCGTACGCGTGGTCGCAGCCGTCGTACCCCTCGGGCATCTTTACGCTCTTGCTCTTGCCGTTGCCCTTGCCCTGGTGGCCGGGCGGGTGCGGGGCCGCCAGTTCATCGGCGTAACTCTGCACGCGCTCCGCCGCGACCTGCCCCTGCGGGCCGATCCGCACCCACTTCGACACCGACGGCACGCCCTTCGCGTCGACGACCGACAGCATGTACCAGCCGGGCGGCGCCAGATTGGGGTTGCTGGTGAGGGAGAGGTCGATGGTGTTTCCGTCGACCGTCATCGGCAGGTCTACGAGGCGCTGGTTCGGATCGGACGAGTGGGTGACGGCAGCCGGGCGGATCAGGGACGCCTTCACCACGGGCTTGTCGACCGTGATGCGCTGCGCCGAGCCGTACGCCCAGTTCTGCGAAGCCACCGAAGTGATCTTCGGGCGGGCGCCCTTGAAGAAGTACGGCGGCTTGTAGATGGACACGCGCTGCTCGAACGACCCGTCACCCGGGTTGTCGCCGACGCTCAGCACCCGGCCGTCGGGCAGCAGCGTGGATGAGGAGTGGTACGTACGCGGCACCGGATCGGCGGCGAGGCCCGGCTCGAACTTGTTCGTCGCAGGGTCGTACATCGACGCCTCGAAGACCGGGTCCTCGCGGTACGTGTGCAGCGCGCCGCCCGTCTCCAGGACCTTGCCGTCCGGCAGGATCACCGCGGACAGGTAGACCTTGCCCTCGGCGCCCTTCTGGAAGGTGCCGTCCTTGTACTTGCCCTGCGGCAGGTCGGGCCCGGCGACGTACTCCGGCGAAGCGGCCTTCATGTCGATCAGGTCGACCAGGCGGTGCGCGTCCGGCGAGACGGTGTGATTGCCGCCGCCGGCCGTGAGTACCTTCTGGTCCTGGGCGGGTGGCAGCAGCAGCGACGCGGACTGGTCGCGCTCGTCCTTCTTCCTCAGCCCGGGTACGTCGGTGATGGTGCCCTTCTCGTAGTCGTAGACGGATGCCCCGGTGCCGGGCAGGCCGATCCCGAAGGTGTGACTGCCGCTGTAGAACAGGCGGCCGTCCTGGAGCAGGATCATCGCCGGGTACAGGCCCCAGAACGACCAGGCCTGCTTGGCCTCGCCCATCGGGAGCCACTTGTTCTGGGCGAAACTGAAGTGCTCGTTGACGACCGTCCCGGCGGCGTCCTCGCCGAGCCCGCCGAGCGAGACGACGTCACCGTTGCCCATCGCGGTCGCGGACGGGTACCAGTGCCCCGCGAGCATGTCGTTGACCTTGACGTACTTGTTGAGCTTGGGTTCGAAGACGTAACTGGTCTTCAGCCCCTTGTAGCCGACCGTCCCGTCCGCCGACGCGTAGTCCTTGTTTCCGCCGACCACCAGCACACGCCCGTCCGGGAGCTGGACGTGTCCGGCGCAGAAGAAGTCCTCGGGCGTCGGGATGTCCGTGTACTTGCCGGTCACCGGGTCGAAGACGGACGACTTGAAGGTACCGGCGGCGAATGCGTCACGGTCGTTCCCCGATCCGGCGATCAGCAGCACCTTGCCCGTGTGCAGAAGTACGGAGTGGATGGCGCGCACCGGCGAAGGCGCGGTCTGCACGGTCCACTCGCCCTTGCACTCCGGGCCCTTGCCCTCGCAGGGGTCGACGGGCGGCTCGGGCACGACGGTCGCGTCGGTCATCGCGTAGTCGTCGGTGGTGAGCGAGCCGACGCCGTAGAGGGCCGCGCCCCAGGTGATCTGATCGGTGTTCGCGGGAACGACGGGTGTGCGTACCTCGGTACGGGCGTACGTCCCGCTCTGCGGCAGGGTGTTGAGGTCGGCCCAGAAGACCCAGCCCGCGGTCTTGTCGTGCCGGAAGAGCGTCATGGCCACGTCGGGCGACGTCGACTTGTACCAGAGGGACAGGTCGTACTGATGGCCCTCGGTGACCTTGGGCGCGCACTCGTTCTCCAGCATCATCGCCTTGCGGTCGCCGTCGGTGCGGCGGGTGAGGTCGATGCGCAGGGCACGGGCTCCGGCGTGTGCGTCGTCCGTAACCGTGTAGGTGAAGTCGTTGTCGCCCCACCCGGACTTCTCGAAGCACTCGGGGAACTCGCCCTGTGCGTCGAGCGTTTCGAGACCGGGATTGGATATCAGGTTGGGTGCGGCGCTGGCGGGCGTGGCGTCGAGCGGCGCGAGCCCGAAGCCTGCGGCGAGCAGCGCGAACGCGGTGAGGAACAGGCGCGTCCTGCCGCGCCGGGGTCTTGTCGTATCTCGTCTGTACGGGGTCATCCCTCCCCCTTCTGGAGCCTCTTGGACCCGTCGACCTGGAGAATGTCGATCCGGCCGTCCCCCTCGCCGAAGCTGGCGACCGGCTCGCTGTGTGTGAACAGGTCGCGCAACGTGGGCAGATTGTGCTGTTCACCGCGCAGTGCGGGCGTGGACACGACGTAGTCGATGTCCTTCCAGCCGCGCGGCAGCGTCTTGGCGACCGCGGGGTCCTGGTCGAGCTTGTAGTGCCAGATGGCACCGGTGCCCGGCCGGTATCCGGCCTCGACGGCGTCCAGCCACAGCACGCCGTCGGTGACGACGCGTGTACGTTCGCGGTCCGCGACCGGCGCCTCGCGCAGCCACCGGGCGGCCGCGTGGTAGACGCCGTTGTCGTCGCCGAGCACGGTGTCGCGGTCCTCGCGGTACCAGTGCGGGGCCACGAATACGGCGGCGACGGCCAGGAGGGCGGTGACCGCCGCCGGGCGCAGCGCGCGGTGGCGGGACGGGACCAGGGCGATCACCGCGCACCCCAGCCCGGTCACGGTGAGCGCGAGGAACGGCAGCAGCTGGGCGACGTACATCTGCGGCAGGTAGCCGCCGGGGCGCAGCGCGACCAGCGCCAGCACGAGGACGGCGAGGGCGACGGGCCGCAGGCGGCGTACGGCGAGGCCGATCACCGCGGCCGCGCAGCCGGCGGCCAGCAGATAGGGGTCGCGCGAGAACCAGTCCAGGATCAGGGTATTGGCGTCGGTGCCGTCCTCGAAGACGGAGCCGCTGCCTTCGCGACCGCCGAGCTGGAACTTGAGTGTGCCGATGAGCGAGACGTGGCCGGCGCCCGGCACGAGCTCGCCCTTGAGCGTCGCGTACAGCGGATAGAAGAGGCCGGTGAGGACGAGCCCCGAGCCGAAGCCCGCGAAGGAGAACTTCCGCGTCCTGGGGTGGCTGCCGTGCCACAGTGTCACCAGGACGACGGGCAGCAGGACCGCGATCGTCTCCTTGGAGAGGATCGCGAGGGCGAAGGCGCTGCCCGCGCCGATGTGGTGCCACAGATGCCGGCGCGGGGAGAGGGCGAGCGCGAAGGCGGCCAGCGCCCAGACGACGGCGAAGTTGTCGAGGTATATCTGCCGGTGCAGGGTCACGGCGAGCGGCGAGAGCCCGTACAGCAGCATGGCGAACGCGGCGGCGGGGCGGCCGAGGCCGATGCGGCGGCCCACGACGAAGACGAGTGCGGCGCCGGCGGCGACGACGGGCAGCATGGCGATGCGGCCCTGGACGAACGTCGGCAGCTCGGGGAAGAGCCAGGCGGGCAGCCAGGAGAGGCCCGCGAGCTGTATCCAGCCGAACGGCGGATGGTCGTACCAGTAGGTGTAGTGGGCGAGGTCGCCGTTCTGCACCGCCCACGCCTGGGCGAGATAAGTGCCCTCGTCGTCATTGGGGAACGGGAAATTGCCAATGTTCCACGCACGCACCGAAACGATCAGAATCAATAGCGGGGCCACCCAGATGAAATCTCTGAGAAACGTCGGCCTGTCCGGTGATTCCGGGGCTTTACGAGATGTGGACGCGGCGTGACGAGGTCGTAATTCCGGACTCTTCTGATCGTTCTGCGTACCGGCGCGCAGCACAGCATTGCTCATGCAGATCCCCCCACCCTGAAGACCCCCCTGGCCTGCAGCTCCCGGAATCCGACCCCCCGGACCCGGGCATGCCGCAGCAGCATGGCACACACCGGGCACGCCACATAAGAAGAATCTGACATTCCGCTTGTGGCGGCGGTGTGTTGTGGATGCGTCGTTGCCGCACAAAACAATGACCTGCTAGCTTCCCGGACGGGGAGAGAAAAACGGAACGGAACACCAAGGAAGACCTAGGGGGGAATTCATGGTCTCCGCTGTCCTTTTATTGGACTCACTCATACTCATGGCCACCGCCGGCGTCACGCTCTGGTGGATGGTCCACGCCTGGCGCACGCCCGAGACGCTGGAAGCGACCGCCTTCGCCGAACCCGACGGACACCACGGCGTGTCCTTCTCGCTGCTCGTGCCGGCCCGGCACGAGGAGACCGTGCTGCGGCACACGGTCGAGAACATGCTGAAGATCGACCATCCCGCCTTCGAGATCGTGCTGATCGTCGGCCACGACGACCCGGGCACCGCGGCCATCGCGCACCAACTGGCCGCCGAACACCCGCACATGATCCAGACGGTCGTGGACCACCACGAGGCCAAGAACAAGCCGCGCGCCCTCAACACCGCGCTGCCGTACGCGCGCGGGGACGTGATCGGCGTATTCGACGCGGAGGACATCGTCCACCCCGAGCTGCTCAGCCACGTCGACTTCGCCTTCCGCCGCGACGACGCGGACGTCGTGCAGGGCGGCGTACAGCTCGTCAACTTCGACACCAGCTGGTACAGCCTGCGCAATTGCCTGGAGTACTTCTTCTGGTTCCGCAGCCGCCTGCACCTGCACGCCCGCAAGGGCTTCATCCCGCTCGGCGGCAACACCGTCTTCGTCCGGGCCGCGCTGCTGCGCGAGACCGGCGGCTGGGACGGCGACTGCCTCGCCGAGGACTGCGACCTGGGCGTACGCCTCTCGTCGGGCGGCGCCAAGGTCGTCGTGGCGTACCACGCCGCGCTCGTCACCCGCGAGGAAACACCCGACACACTCATCGCGCTCTACAAGCAGCGCACCCGCTGGAACCAGGGCTTCCTGCAGGTCCTGCGCAAGGGCGAGTGGCGAAGGCTTCCCGGCTGGCGCCAGCGCCTCCTCGCCCGCTACACCCTGTCCACGCCCTTCCTCCAGGCCGCCACCGGCATCATGATCCCGCTGGGCCTGCTGCTGGCCTGGGTCGGCGGCGTGTCCCTGCCCATCGCGCTCGTCGCCTGGCTGCCGATGGTCCCGATGGCCGCGATGATGGTTTTCGAGGCCGTCGCACTGCACGACTTCGGCCGCGAGTACGGCTTCCGGATAGGCCCCTGGCAGTACGTGAAGCTGACGATCGGAGGCCCGGTGTACGCCGTCGTACTCGCCGCGGCCGCGCTGCGCGCCGTCTGGCGCGAATACACCGGGCGCAGGGACTGGGAACTGACCTCCCACATAGGCGCTCACCTGGAGCCCCAGCAGGAGGCAAGGTGACGGCGGAACGGCTGAAGCTGAGCGCGCTGGACGTTTCCATCGTCGTACCCACCTTCAATGAGGCGGACAACATCCGGGAGTTGCTGCACCGGATCAGTGCGGCGGTCGCCTCGGCCGGCCTCACCGCTGAGGTGATCTTCGCCGACGACTCGACGGACCACACCTGCGAGGTCATCGAGGAGGCGGCCGGCTCAAGCCCGCTCCCCGTCGTCCTGCACCACAGGGCCGTGGCGACGGGTGGCCTCGGCGGCGCGGTCGTCGAGGGCATCGCCCGCTCCACCGCCCCCTGGATCGTCGTCATCGACGCCGACCTCCAGCACCCGCCGGAGCTCGTGCCCGAGCTGGTCGCACGCGGCAGGTCGACGGGCGCGGAGCTCGTCGTCGCCAGCCGGTACGCGGCGGGCGGCAGCCGGTCCGGGCTCGCGGGCGGCTACCGGATGCTGGTGTCCGGCGCGTCCACGATCGTCACGAAGTCCCTCTTCCCGCGGGCGCTGCGCGGCCTGAGCGACCCGATGAGCGGCTTCTTCGCGATCCGCCGGGAGGCGGTGGGCCGGGCAGCCACCGGGGAGGACGGTCTCCAGCCACTCGGCTACAAGATCCTTCTGGAGCTGACGGTACGGTGCCGGCCGGCCGGGATCGCCGAAGTCCCGTACTCCTTCGGAGAACGTCACGCGGGCGAGTCGAAGTCGACGGTGAGGGAGGGCATGCGCTTCCTGCGCCACCTGGTGACGCTGCGTACGTCGGATCCCCGGGCGCGGGTGGCGGTCTTCGGCCTGATCGGCCTGTCCGGGTTCGTGCCGAACCTGGCGCTGCTGTGGCTGCTCAACGGGCCGGGGGGCATGCACTACGCCCCCGCCGAGATCATCGCCAACCAGGCCGGGCTCCTCTGGAACTTCGTCCTGGTCGACTCGCTCCTGTACCGCCTGCGACGCGGCCACCACCGGAGATCGGTACGTCTGCTCACCTTCGCGGCGGTGGGCAACGCGGACCTCATCGCCCGGCTGCCGCTGGCCGCGCTGATCATGGCCTGGGGCGGTCTTGCCCCTGTCCCGGCGACGGCGATCAGCATGGTGGTGGTCTTCGCGGGCCGCTTCCTGCTGGTGGACCGCTGGCTCTACCGCCGGACACGGGGCCGCCGGAACCTGGTTCCGGCCCCGGTCCCGGCCCCGGTGCCGGCAGAGACCCCGCTCCCGGACCCGACGGGCGGCTGAGGCGCGGCGGCCGTCTCAAACGCTGGACGGGCTGGATAGTGCCCGGCAGAGGCTGAGTTTTGCGGCCCTGGCCGCAAAACTCAGCCCGTCCGGCGTTTGAGGACACGCCCGCAGGGCGTCTGTGTTGTCTGGGGGCTGGGGGCTTGCCCCAGCTTCGGGAAGGGGCGGGTAGGGGAAGGCCCCGCGCAGCGGGCGGCGGCGGGGGCAGCCGGGGCCGACCCCGCCCAGGCCAGGGGCTAGTGGTGGCCGGACCCACCGAGCCGTTCCCGCAGAACCAGCGGTTCCAGCGTCGGCGCATCGCACACGAAGTGCCGGCACACATACGCCCCCGCCCCCCGATCCGCCAGCAGCGGAAACTCCTCACTCCCCACCTCGCCCACCGCGACCACCGCCCCCGGCGCCCCGCTCAGCAGCGCCACCCGGTGCAGTTCCTTCGTCAGCGGATCGTCGGCCGGGCCCACCACCGCCACCTCGCGCGGCCCGTCCAGCGCCGCCTCGGCGACCGCGAGACCCCACCCGATGAAACGCGGCGCACGCGGCCCGAGCGCCTTCACGACACCCAACGCCCCCTCCGCCGCACTCCGGTGCGGCTCCGACCCCGTGTGCGCGGCGTACGAAAGCAACGCACCCGCCGCAGCCGTCCATCCCGAAGGCGTCGCGTTGTCCGTCGGGTCCTGGGGCCGCCGGATCAACTTCTCGGCGTCGTGAGCCGTGTCGTACAGCGTCCCGCCCTCGCCCACGAACTGGTCGAGCACGATGTCCAGCAGGAACCCCGAGAACTCCAGCCACACGCCTTCGCCCGTCACCGCCGCCAGCGCGAGGAATCCTTCCGCCACATTGGCGTAGTCCTCCAGCACGCCCGCGTTCGCCCCGGCCTTCCCGTCCTTTGACGTACGAGCGAGCCGCGCCCCTTCGTCCATGTGCACCCGCACCAGCAGATCGGCGGCCCCGGTCGCCTGCTCCACAAGGTCCGGCCGGTCGAAGTACGCCCCGGTCTCGGCCAGCGCGGCGATCGCGAGCCCGTTCCAGGCGGCCACGATCTTGTCGTCCCGCCCCGGCCGCTCCCGCCCACCGCGCGCGGCGAGCAGCCGGGCCCGGACATCGGCGACCCGCGCCGCGTCAGCCACGCCCTCGCCCACCGGGAGCTGAAGAACGGACGCCCCTTCCTCGAACGTCCCCTCCTCCGTCACACCGAAAAGCCCGGCGGCGAATTCCGCGTCCTGCTCCCCGAGCACCTCACGGAGCTGCTCCGGCGTCCATACGTAGTACGCGCCCTCGACATGCCTGCCGGTGCCGTCGTCACTGTCCGCATCGAGCGCAGACGCGAATCCGCCCTCCTGCGTACGGAGTTCGCTCACCAGGAAGTCCGCGGTCTCCAGCGCCACCCGCCGCGCCAGCTCCGATCCGGTGGCCCGCCACAGATGGGCGTACACCCGGCACAGCAGCGCATTGTCGTACAACATCTTCTCGAAGTGCGGTACGACCCATTCGCGGTCCACCGAATAGCGCGCGAACCCACCGGCGAGCTGGTCGTAAATTCCGCCGCGCGCCATCGCTTCACAGGTGTCCGAGGCCATTTGCAGGGCCCCCTCGGACCCGGTACGCGCGTAATGCCGCAGCAGGAACTCCAACACCATGGACGGCGGGAACTTCGGCGCTCCACCGAATCCGGCGCGCGTGGCGTCGTAATCGCGCGTCAACGCGAGCAGCGCCTGCGCCAGCTCTTCCTCCCCCGGCAGCTCAGGCGCCCCGTACGAGAGCGAGCGCTCACCCAGATCCCGGACGATCTTCCCGGCGACCTCGGTGACTTCCTCCCGGCGGCCGGTCCAGGCGGCGCTGACACCTTCCAGCACCTGGCGGAAGGAGGGCATGCCGTGCCGGGGCTCGGGCGGGAAGTACGTACCGAAGTAGAAGGGCGCGGCGTCGGCGGTGAGAAAGACGGTCATGGGCCAGCCGCCCTGCCCGGTGGCGGCCTGCACGGCCTCCATGTACACGGCGTCGACGTCCGGCCGCTCCTCGCGGTCGACCTTGACGTTGACGAAGTGGTCGTTCATGAAGGCCGCGGTTTGTTCATCTTCGAAACTTTCGGTTGCCAAAACATGGCACCAATGGCAACTGCTGTACCCAACACTGAGCAGAATCGGCACCCCGAGGGCCCGCGCCTCCTCGAAGGCCTCGGGCGACCACGGCCACCAGTTGACCGGGTTGTCAGCGTGCTGGAGCAGGTACGGAGACGTCTCATGAGCCAGGCGATTCGGCATACTCCCATCCTGCCTCACGGTGTCGGATCAGCCCCACAACCCCGCCCTCAGGCGGCGTGCACGGGCACTCGGTCCGCCCACTTCCAGACCGGCGTTACGCGCGAGTAGTCCCATGGCCGGTTTCCTTTCACACCCGGTCGGATCACGAAGCATTTGAAGACCGAAGCAATCACCTTCCGTCGCTCATCGAAGTCCATCGCACCCGACATCCAGCGTTCCCGGATCGACTCCGGAAGTCGCACCGGCCCTTCCCCTCCTTCAGGGAAGAGAAGCTTCTCGATCGCGTCGTCCACGAGCGGGCCGCTGATGGCACAACGGCCGCAGCCCCGGGTACCGCCGCCACTACACAGGTATACGTACGGGCTTTTCTTGCTGTTGCTGCGCTTACATCCGCCCATCCTGTGATTGCAGATACCCCCAGGTCCAAACTCCGCACCGCAACGGAGGAACGCACTGGCCAGATACCGCGGTCCGGCCTTTCGCCCGGTTAGTCTCGGCGCACCACTGCCCCGATGCATGTAGAGGCTGCCGGCTGCGAACGTGGTGCAGACTGCCTGCCACTGCTCGGGGGTCACGATGGCTTGCCACTGGCCCAACACAGGCAACCCGGTGTCAGGATCGAGCAGCAGAGCGCCACGGTTGGCCCTATAGCCGCAGACCCGTGGTGCCGTCATGACCTGGGTGACGGTTTGTGGGTTAGGGACGCCGCCGCGGGTCCCTCTGACGCCCAGCCCGCACCACTCGATCGCGATGGCACGGACCGGTTTGCCGGCGATGCGATCCTCGACTGCCTTGCGCACCAGCTCCGCCTCCACGGGGTGGAGCGCGATTCTGTCCTCCTGCCAGCCGAAGGGCCGCGGCCCGCTGTGTGGCACCCCGTCAACCGCTCGAGACCAGTGCCAGTTCCGTACCCGTTGGCCACGGATCTCGGTCTCCGCGGTAGCCACTTCGAGCGAAAGCACGGCCTTTAGCAGACCTTCCTTCGAATAGGGATCGCGGATCCCGTTCTGGTCCACATGGACACGCCCCGGCTGGCAAGTTAGCGCCTCGATGAAGCGTGCGAAGTCCTCCGCTCTGCGGTAGAGGCGATCGTCCGCCACAGCGACGACGCCTCGAAGCGGCTTACCGTCGTAGACGGCCCCTCTCTTGAGGTCCGAGAGCAGTTGGTCGAAGCCCGGCCGTTCGGAGCCCGACTTGGAGGCACCGCGTCCGTTGTCGGTGTACGTGGCGACGATGACGCAGCCCTGTTCACGGGCCGACCGCTCGTTGATCCGGTGCTGGTTGTTTACCCCGTGGGCATCGCGCTTGCGGAAGTCCTCGGACGTACGGGCGTAGGAGGCGATTGGGATCAGCCCCCGTCCTGCGGACTCCGGCGCGTTGTCCATGACATGCATGACGACCTCATTCAGTAATCGAGTGCTCGTCCGACAACCACTTCAACGTGCGATCCGGGAGCAGGTCACTCTCGCGCTGACGCGCGTCAAGCAGGACACTTGTCCCGCAATCGTTGCTCTCGGAGGGGGACGCACATGCGGGACAGCCACCGGGCGGAAGCCGAGCGGCTGTTGGTACGGGCCGTCGAGGAACAGGCGCGGCGGTCGGGCGGACGGATCGATGCCAACGCACTGCTGGTGCGCGGGCGGGCCGCGCTGGAGACGATGGCGGCCGGCGCGGGCGAGGAGTACGCCGCGTACGTCAAGGCGCTGGACGAGGCGCAGGCCGGGCAGCGGTCGCTGGCGGATCGATTCAGCAGTGCGGATCTCTCAACGCCCGTGCTGGTCGCGGCCGTTGCCGCTCTGGCCGCCTTCGGTGCGGATCTGGCGTTCGGTACGGGCGCCGGCACCGCGCTCGCCGCCGGCACCGTCGTCGCGGTCGCCGGGGCCGCCGCCACCGTCGTCAAGGTCACCGCCTCGCACTGGCCCGCCGCGCACCAGCGGGCCGGCGCGCTGGCGCAGCCCGGCGGGCCCGAGCAGCTGAGGCTGCAGTGGCTGACGGCGCTGGAGGTGCGGGGGATACGTCCGTTCCTGGACCAGCAGCACGTCCTGCTGGCCGCGACCCGTGGGCGTACGGGTGCGGGTACGGCGACGAAGGCCGCCGTCGCCGGGCAGTTGCGCGGCGCCGATCGCAGCCAGGCGGCGCGCAGACGGTCCGTACTGGAGCAGTCCTTCGGGCATCTGCCCGAGCCCGACGGGCCGTTCGCGGGGCGGCGGGCGGCGATGGGGCAGATCGCGCAGTGGGTGCACGCGGCGCGGGCGAGCACCGAGACGCGGCCGACGGTCGTGGTGCTGCACGGGGCGCCCGGTTCGGGGCGTACGACGCTGGCGGTGCGGGCGGCGCATCACCTCAGGGACCAGTTCCGGGGCGCGTGTGTGGTGGATCTGCGCGGCGACACGGCGGGCGAGTCGCCGCTGTCGACGCGGGAGGCCCTGCTGCATCTGCTCAACCGGCTCGGCGCGCCGCGGGAGCAGCTGCTCTTCCGGGAGCGGTCCTCGCAGGAGCAGCAGTTGCGCAGGCTGACCGAGCTGTACCACCAGCATCTGACGGGGCTGCCGGTGACGGTGGTGCTCGACGACGCGTCGGACGCGGCGCAGGTGCGCACACTCGTGCCCGAGCGCTCGGACAGCCTGGTGCTCGTGACGGCCCGCGAGCCGCTCGATCTGCCCGCCGACATCCCGGCGTGGGTGCACCAGTTGCCGGTGGAGGCGCTGGATTCCGTAGGCGCGGAGGAGTTGCTGCGGGAGGTGGCGGAGGAGAAGGAGGGTCCGTACGACGCCCAGGCGGCGGACGGGATCGCCGAGCTGTGCGGCGGGCTGCCGCTGGCCCTGCGCGTCGCGGGTTCCTCGCTGGGCGCGCGTACGCCGCGTGCGCTGGCGGCGGATCTTGCCGCGTACGGTCCGGTCGACCCGGTGGAGCGCGCGCTGTGGCTGCGCTACACCGACCAGCCGGACGCCGCCCGCCGCCTGCTGCGCCGGCTCGCGCTCGCGGGCCGGGCGAGCCTGGGCGCGGCGGCGGCCGCGGCGCTGCTGGCCACCGACGAGCACGAGGCGCAGCGGCTGCTGGCGGAGCTGTCGCGGGCCGGGCTCATCGACCACGTGCGGGGCAGTCGCTACCGCCTGCACGATCTCGTACGGGCGTTCGCGCAGGCGCGGCTGCTCGACGAGGAGGAGCCGGCGGACCGGGCGGCGGCGCAGGAGCGCCTGATCCGCAATTACGGCGAACTGGCCGACTCGGTGATCCGCCTGGTGGACGGCAAGACGTCGACCCGCGCCGACCACTTCGGGGCCCACGGCTTCACTTCGCTCGACGCCGCCCTGCGCTGGCTGGACGACGAGTCGAGCTTCATCACGGCGGCTCTGCGCCAGGCGGAGGGGGTCGACCAGCAGGCCGTACTGAACCTCCTCGGCGCGCTGTGCGACTACTGCCTGCTGCGCGGTGACCTCTACCGCCTGGGCGAGATCAGCGAGCTGACGCAGGCCGTCGACCAGGGCCTGCTGGGCCGGTCCGTGCAGTGGCGTACGGGCATCGCGGCCCGCCAGCTCGGGGAGCTCGACAAGGCCCGTACGACCCTCTCCTCGGTGGTGGATCTCTACTTCGAGGCCCAGAACGAGGCGGGCGCCGCCCGTGCGCTGTGCTCGCTCGGCATCACGCTCCATCACCAGGGCAACCTGACGGAAGCCGCGGCGAAACTGGGCGAGGCACTCGCGCTCCAGGCGTCGGACACTCTGGCCGCCGACCGCGCGTGGACGCTGCACGCGCTGGCCGCGGTGGTGCGCGACCGGGCGAATCTCGCCGACGCCGTCAGCCACCTCGACACCGCCCTCGTCCTCCACCGGGAGAGCGAGAGCCTGCACGGGCAGGCGTGGGCGCATTTCCAGCTCGGCCAGGTGTTCCTGCGCATGGGCGACGTACCGCGGGCCGAGGGACAGCTGCGCGAGGCGCTGGATCTGTACGGGCGCACGCGCGACGGCCGCGGCGAGGCGTGGGCGCTGACGCAGCTGGCCCGTGCGCGTCTGGTGGACGGCGACCCGTCCCCGGCCGTCGACCAGCTCCGCCAGGCACTGTCGAGGCACCGCGAGGCGGAGGACGCGCGGGGCGAGGCCTGGACCCTCTACTACCTCGGGCAGGCCCTGGAGGAGTGCGGCGACGCCGATCAGGCGGTGCGTGAGCTGGAGCGGGCGCGGGGGATGTTCTCGCGGATGCGGGATGTGTACGGGCTGGCCTGCGCCCGTCACCACTCGGGCCGCGTCACGCGCGACCAGCGCGCGGCGCAGACCGGCAACCTGCGCAATTCCGGCTTCGCGCGCCAGCTCCTGGTCGACGCGCGGGCGGACTTCCACCGCATCGGCGTCGCGCACGGCGAGGCGTGGACGTGCCTGGAGCTGGCCATCGTCGACGCGGGCAACAACCGTCCGGCGCAGGCGCTGGAGCTGTGCGACGAGGCGGTGCGATTGTTCGATTCGTACGGCGACCATCGAGGCGCGGACTGGGCCCGCTTCCTGCGCTGCACGCTGCTGCCGTTCGGTTCACCGGGGGGCTCGGAGATCGGCACGGCGGTGGCCCAGGAAGAGCTCTCCCAGCTGCTCCGGGACCCCCATCCGACACGCGACGGCAAGCTGGAGGACTGCGCGGAGGCGTACGCGCTGGTGCTGGAGCGGGGCGTGGACCTGGCGGAGGGCTGGCAGGCGTGGCGCCTGGGCATGGTGCCGAATCGGCATGCGCGGGAGGTGATGGGGGTGCCGGTGGGGGTGGCGCGGGGCTGAGCGAACCGGGGCTCCGCCCCAGACCCCGCTCCTCAATCGCCGGAGGGGCTGAAAGGCTGCCGCAAGCGGCAACATCCAGCCCGTCCGGCGTTTGAGGACACGCCCGCAGGGCGTCCCTACGCGTCCTTCGGGCGCTCCCCCGCAGGGTCCCCGGAAGCCGGTGCGGAACCCGGACCGGCAGCGGAAGCCGACACCGCGGTCTTCTCGCTCTCCGCCGCCGGATCCGGCGCCTCTTCGAAGTTGACCTTGCCCATGTGGCGGTTCATCGACTTCATCAGCATCCACACGCCGACAGCCAGCGCCGCGAACACCAGGAACCCGAGCACACCCGGGGTCACCTTGTTCTTGTCGAACTTGTCCGCGGCGAGCGGCACGAACTGCGTCATTGCCAGGGTTACGTTCACATCAGGCATTGTCGCGGATGCCCGCGAACAGGTCGCTCTCGGGGAGGGACGTATCGACGAGGGACTTCGCCAGCTCGTACTCCTCCGTCGGCCAGACGTCCCGCTGGATGTCCATCGGGACGCGGAACCAGCCGCCGTCCGGGTCGATCTGCGTCGCGTGCGCGATGAGCGCCTTGTCGCGGATCTCGAAGAAGTCCGCGCACGGAACGTACGTGGTCAGCGTCCGCTCCGCCCGCTGGAACTCCTTCCACCGCTCCAGCCACTCCCCGTACGGAGACTCCATGCCGCGCTCGATCAGCGCCTCGTGGAGCGCGACGGTGCGCGGCCGGTTGAAGCCCTGGTTGTAGTAGAGCTTCTGCGGCTGGTACGCCGGGCCGAACTCCGCCTCCGGGAACTTCTCGGTGTCCGCCGCCCCCTCGAAAGCCACCATCGTGATCTTGTGGGTCATGATGTGGTCGGGGTGCGGGTAGCCGCCGTTCTCGTCGTACGTCGTGATGACCTGCGGACGGAACGTACGGATGGACTTCACCAGCCGGCCCGCCGCCACATCGACGTCCTCCAGCGCGAAGCAGCCCTGCGGCAGCGGCGGCAGCGGGTCGCCCTCCGGCAGCCCGGAGTCGACGAAGCCGAGCCACTCCTGCCGGACGCCGAGGATCTCGCGAGCCTCGTCCATCTCTTTCTTGCGGACCTCGTGGATGTGCTCCTCGATGTACTTGTCGCCCTGGAGCTTCGGATTGAGGATGGAACCGCGCTCGCCCCCCGTGCAGGTCACGACCAGCACGTCCACCCCCTCGGACACATACTTCGCCATGGTCGCCGCACCCTTGCTCGACTCGTCGTCGGGGTGTGCGTGAACGGCCATCAGTCGCAGCTGCTCAGTCAAGACTCGATCCTCAATGATTCGGCGCAATAAGCGGCTTCTATAGTGACCGAATCAGGGGGCGGAAAATTCCGGAGACAGCAGCCATCATCCGGCCGGCTCCCGACCCAGGAGGAACGATCATGACCGCGGTGCGTCAGGACCTTCCCGAAGGCCGCTACGGCCGCTCGGCGGACGAGCGCGCGGACCGCAAGCTCAAGATCGTGGGCGCCGTGCTCGGCGCCGGGCTCCTGGCGATGACGGGCTGGTTCGGTTACGACTACGTCACCGCACAGCAGATCAGCGCCGAGCTCATCAAGTTCGACACCGTCTCGGACTCCGAGGTCAAGGTCCACCTCGAAGTACGCAAGAAGGCGGACGCGGCCGGCACCTGCACCCTGCGCTCGCTCGCGGAGGACGGAGCCGAGGTGGGCCGCAGGGACGTCCGTATCGACGCGTCGGGCGGCGGGCGCATCGACGAGATCTATACGGTCCGTACAACGTCCAGGGCGACGAGCACCGAACTGACAGGCTGTACCGCGGACGGCGGTTCGACAGGCTGACCTGCGGAGATGCTGCTCCGGTAGTTTTCCTCCTCCCCCTTTTCCGCCTGAATTGTTAGGCTCGTGGTTTCGCCCGCCCCTGGAGGCACATCCTTCTGGGGAGGGCGATGCTTGCTTTGTATTCCAAGTACCGACGAGGAGCACCTGTGACCCAGACCAGCGAGAGCGTCACCTGGCTGACCCAGGAGGCGTACGACCAGCTCAAGGCCGAGCTGGAGTACCTGTCGGGTCCCGCACGCACGGAGATCGCGACGAAGATCGCGGCTGCCCGCGAGGAGGGGGACCTGCGCGAGAACGGCGGGTACCACGCGGCCAAGGAGGAGCAGGGCAAGCAGGAGCTCCGTGTGCGCCAGCTGACCCAGCTCCTGGAGAACGCGAAGGTCGGCGAGGCCCCGACGATCAGTGGTGTCGTGGCACCCGGCATGGTCGTCACGATCGCCTTCGACGGCGACGAGGACGACACGATGACGTTCCTGCTCGCCTCGCGCGAGTACGCGAGCGCCGACGTCGAGACCTACTCGCCGCAGTCGCCGCTCGGCACCGGCGTGATGGGCAAGAAGGTCGGCGAGGACGCGCAGTACGAGATGCCCAACGGCAACAAGGCTTCGGTGAAGATCCTCGAAGCCACGCCGTACCAGGGCTGAGCAGCTCAGGGGCGGTAAAGAGGAAGCCCCCGGCCGGATTACCGGGCCGGGGGCTTCCTCCGTCCGTACGGTCGGATCGTCCGTACGGTCAGATCGTCGCGGAGCGGTACTTGCGGACCGCCAGCGTCCTGAAGACCACGATGATCAGGACCGACCAGAGCAGCGAGGCCAGCACCGGGTGCTCCATGGGCCAGGCGTCGGACCGTACGACGCCCGGGTTGCCGAAGAGCTCCCGGCAGGCCTGCACCGTGGCGCTGAAGGGGTTCCACTCGGCCACCGGGCGGATCCAGGAGGCCATCATTGTCGGGTCCACGAACGCGTTGGAGACGAACGTCACGGGGAAGAGCCAGATCAGGCCGCCCGAGGTGGCTGCCTCCGGTGTCCGGACCGAGAGGCCGATCAGTGCGCCGATCCAGGAGAACGCGTATCCCAGGAACAGCAGCAGGCCGAAGGCACCGAGCGCCTTGAGGATGCCCTCGTGGATGCGCCAGCCGACCAGCAGGCCGACGACGGCGAGGACCACGACGGTCAGCGCCGTCTGCACCAGGTCGGCGAGGGTACGGCCGGTGAGGACCGCGCCGCGGGCCATGGGCAGGGAGCGGAAGCGGTCGACGAGGCCTTTGTGCATGTCGTCCGCGATGCCCGCGCCCGCGCCGGCCGTGGCGAAAGTGACGGTCTGGGCGAAGATGCCCGCCATCAGGAATTCGCGGTACCTGGCGGGGTCGAGGCTGCCGCCGATGCTCATGGAGCCGCCGAAGACGTAGCTGAAGAGGACGACGAACATCACCGGCTGGATCAGCCCGAAGATGATCATCTCGGGGATCCGCGCCATGCGGATCAGGTTCCGTTTCGCGATGACCAGCGAGTCGGTGACCGACTGGGAGAGGCCGCCGCGCGGCTTCGGGGCCCGGTTGCCGGAGGTGACGGTGTCCGTTACGGCGCTCACTCGGCGGCCTCCGCTTCTTCCTCAGCGACCTCGGCCGCGTGGCCGGTCAGCGAGATGAAAACGTCGTCAAGGGTGGGCCTGCGCAGCCCGATGTCGTCGATCTCGACCCCGCGGGTGTCCAGCTCGCGGATGACCTCGGCAAGCAGCTTGGCGCCGCCGGCGACCGGGACCGTGATCTTGCGGGTGTGCTGCTCGGTCTTGCTCGCGCCCTTACCGAAGGCGCGCAGCACCTCGTCGGCGGCGGAGAGGTACTCGGGATCGTGCACGACGACCTCGATGCGCTCGCCGCCGGTCCGGGCCTTGAGCTGGTCGGAGGTACCGCGCGCGATGACCCGGCCGTGGTCGATGGCGCAGATGTCGTGGGCCAGGTGGTCGGCCTCTTCGAGGTACTGGGTGGTGAGCAGGAGCGTCGTACCTCCCGAGACCAGTTCCTGGATGACTTCCCACAGCTGCTGGCGGTTTCGCGGGTCGAGTCCGGTGGTCGGCTCGTCCATGAACATCACGGGCGGGCTGACGACAAGCGCGGCGGCGAGGTCGAGGCGGCGGCGCATGCCGCCGGAGTAGGTCTTGGCCGTACGGTCGGCGGCGTCGGCGAGGTTGAAGCGCTCCAGAAGTTCGTCCGCGCGGACCTTCGCGGCCTTCGCGGACATCTGGTAGAGCCTGCCGACCATCTGGAGGTTCTCGCGCCCGGTGAGGTACTCGTCGACGGCGGCGAACTGGCCGGACAGGCCTATGGAGCGGCGCACTTCGTTGGGGTGTTTCAGCACGTCGATGCCGGCGACGACGGCTTTTCCGCTGTCCGGCTGGAGCAGTGTCGTCAGCACGCGCACGGCGGTGGTCTTGCCGGCGCCGTTCGGGCCGAGGAGGCCCAGGACTGTCCCTTCCGGTACGTCGAGATCGACACCGTCGAGGGCCTTTACGTCGCCGAAGGTCTTCACCAGGCCTTCGGCGTAGATGGCGCCTGGCATAAGAGGTCCCCCATGAGTACTTGGGCGAAAATTCCTCTGCGCATTTTAGTTTTGCGGGGCTTTTCCCGCCCGGTGAAGCGCCAAGCAGCAGCGCGAAGTTTTCAGGACATCACGGTGTATCCCGCTTCCCGCAGCGCCGACCTGACCTCCGCGCAGTGCTCCGGGCCCTTCGTCTCCAGGTGCAGCTCCACCTCGACTTCGGTGAGTCCCAGTCGCGGGTCGGTCCGTACATGACCCACATCGAGGACGTTGGCGTCGACCACCGACAGCACCCCGAGGAGCCCGGCCAGGGCGCCCGGACGGTCCGCCAGGCGCAGTCGCAGCGACAGATAACGGCCCGCCGCCGCCATGCCGTGCCGCAGGATGCGCTGCATCAGCAGCGGATCGACATTGCCGCCCGACAGCACCGCGACCACCGGCCCCTCGAACGACTCCGGCTTGCTCAGCAGCGCCGCGACCGGGCTCGCGCCGGCCGGTTCGACGACCATCTTGGCCCGCTCCAGGCACAGCAGCAGCGCGCTGGACAGCTCGTCCTCGGTGACCGTGACGACACCGTCGAGCAGCTGATTGATGACGGCGAAAGGTACGTCGCCGGGCCGCCCCACCTTGATGCCGTCCGCCATCGTCTGCAGTGTGTCGATCGACACCGGCCGCCCGGCCGCCAGCGACGGCGGATAGCACGCCGCGTTCGCCGCCTGTACGCCGATGATCCGCACGTCGGGCCGCAGCGCCTTGACCGCGATCGCGATACCCGCGGCCAGCCCGCCACCACCCACCCCGACGACGATCGTCCGTACCTCCGGGCACTGCTCCAGGATCTCCAGGCCGAGCGTGCCCTGCCCCGCGACGATGTCGGGGTGGTCGAAGGGGTGGATGAAGGCCGCGCCCGTGGTGTCGGAGTACTCCTGCGCGGCGGCCAGCGTCTCGTCGACGACCTGCCCGTGCATCCGCACCTCGGCGCCGTACTCCCGCGTCGCCGCGACCTTCGGCAGGGGCGCCCCGACCGGCATGAAGACCGTGGAGCGTACGCCGAGGAGGGTGGAGGCCAGCGCGACGCCCTGGGCATGGTTGCCGGCGCTGGCGGCGACGACGCCGGCCGCGCGCTGCTCCGGGGACAGGCCGGCGATCCGTACATACGCGCCGCGCAGCTTGAACGAACCGGTCCGCTGGAGGTTCTCGCACTTCAGGTGGACAGGGGATCCGACCAGCTGCGACAGATGCCGGCTGCCTTCCATCGCCGTGGTCCTCGCCACCCCCGAGAGCATCTTCTGCGCCCCGCGGATGTCGTCGAGGATGAGGTGGCGAAAGGGGTCAGACGTACGGAAGCTCATGACCGCAAGTCTGGCAGCTCAGCGGTCGGGCGGCCGCCGGGGCCCAAGGCCGTCCATCCGTTTATCGCAGCGCCGGTACGCACCCGCTGCCACCCGCGTACTCTGTCCCCCACCAAACCGACCACCGCACGAAGAGAGCCCCCAGCCATGCCCACTTCCCAGGACATGACGACTGATCCGGACACCGGCCTCCTCGATGCCCTCCAGCACCAGGTGGCCATCTTCGCCCGCCGCGCCGAGCAGACCAGGCTCGGCGGCGTGGGCCAGGTCCGCAACTCCATGGACCGCGCGGCCTATCTGCTGCTCAACCGGCTCGACCAGGAAGGCCCGATGGGCGTCAAGGCGCTCGCCGCGGGCATGGGGATCGACTCCTCGACCGTGACCAGGCAGGTCGCGCCGCTCGTCGACACGGGCCTGGTGAAGCGCACGTCGCACCCGGAGGACGGCCGCGCGGTCGTGCTCCAGCTGTCACCGCGCGGCCAGGCGCGGCTCGACGAGGTGCGGTCTTCACGGCGCGAACTGATGGCGCAGGTGACGGAGGGCTGGAGCCAGGAGGAGCGTGATTCCTTCTGCACGCTCCTGACGCGCTTCAATTCCGCGCTGTCGGCCCGCCAGAGTGCGGCTGCGGCGGAGGCGGGAGCGGAAGGTACGGACACCGGCGCAGAGGTGCCTCCGACCTCTTGACCCCGGGCCGGTTCCTGGCCTGATATGAGGGCGTGCGAGAGCGGCAGGCGAATCGGCATCGCCGCAGAGCCCGGGAGTTCGAGGCGTTCGTCGCGGGCGCGGCAGGGCGGCTGCTGCATGCCGCGACGCTTCTGACGGCCGAGCCGCCGGACGACAACGCACGTGCGCGGCAACTGCTGACCGCCGCTCTTTCCCGCACGTACGCGGACTGGGAGCGGCTGCGCGGCGAGGACCCGTACGACCGCACCCGCCAGGAACTCGCGGCCCGTTTCGCGCGTAGCGCGTGGCGCTATCGGCAGCACGTTGCCGGGGGCGGCGTACTGGAGCGGCTGACTCCGCAGGAGCGGCTGGTGCTGGTGCTGCGCCTGTACGAGGGTGTGGCCGAGGAGCAGGTGGCGGCGCAGATCGGGCTGCCGGCGGAGCGGGTCAGGGCGATCTGTACGCGCGCGGTGGCCACGATGCGCAGCAAGCCGCCGGAGGTGGCGGCGCGGTGAGCCTCCCCGACCGCAAGCAGGACGAGGTGCGGCGGATGCTGGAGGGAGCGCACCCGCCGGTCCCCGCGGACCTGGGCCCGCACGCCGCCGAGCGCGGCGCGCGCCTGCTGCGCCGCCGGACGCTCGCGCGGCGGCTGATGTGGGTGCTGTTCGCGCTGGCGGTGGTGGCGTTCATGGTGTGGGCGGCGGTGGAGCAACCGTGGGTGGCGCCGCCGACGGAGATAGCACCGCCGCTGGAGGGCTGGTAGTGGCCGTGGGGTGGGGGTGCGGTGCGAGTGCGGGTTGCCTGCGGCGCTGTCCCCTGCCCGCCCCTTGCCGAAGCTGGGGGCACCACCCAGCCCCTCCGGCGTTTGAGGAGCGGGGTCCGGGCAGCGCCCCTCACGCGGCGGAGCCGCACAGTGTCACAGCGGGAAGGGGCTGGTCGGGAAAGCGCCGCAGGCAACCCGCACCCACCCGGCGGGGCCAGGGTCAGCCCAGCATCTGCTTCAGGTCGGCCAGCAGGTCGTCGCCCGACTCGATGCCCACCGACAACCGCACCAGATCCCCCGGCACCTCCAGCGCAGACCCCGCCGCCGACGCGTGCGTCATCCGCCCCGGGTGCTCGATCAGCGACTCCACACCACCCAGCGACTCACCCAGCGTGAAGAGCTGAGCCCGGTTGCAGACCTCGACCGCCGCCTCCTCGCCGCCCTCGACGCGGAACGACACCATCCCGCCGAACGCCTTCATCTGCTTGGCCGCGGTCTCGTGTCCGGGGTGCTCCGGCAGCCCCGGGTACAGGACCTGAGTGACGCGAGCGTGCCGCGTCAGCATGTCCGCGACGCGCGTGGCGTTCTCGCTGTGGCGGTCCATCCGCACCGCGAGCGTCTTGATGCCGCGCAGCACGAGCCACGCGTCGAAGGGCCCGGCGACCGCGCCCATCGCGTTCTGGTGGTACGTCAGCTCCTCACCCAGCGCCGCGTCGTTGACGATCAGCGCGCCGCCGACGACGTCCGAGTGCCCGCCCATGTACTTCGTCGTCGAGTGCACGACGACATCCGCGCCGAGCGCGAGCGGCTGCTGGAGGTAGGGGCTCGCGAAGGTGTTGTCGACGACCAGCCGGACGCCGGCCGCCCGCGCGATACCCGCGAGCGCCTGGATGTCGCTGATGCCGAGGAGCGGGTTCGAGGGGGTCTCGACCCAGATCACCTTGGTCTGCGGGGTGAGGGCCGCGCGTACCGCGTCCGGGTCGGAGGTGTCGGCGACCGAGAAGGTCACGCCCCACCGCGAGACGACCTTGGCGAAGAGCCGGAAGGTGCCGCCGTACGCGTCGTTCGGGATGACCACGTGGTCCCCGGGGCTCAGCAGGGTCCTCAGCAGGCAGTCCTCCGCCGCGAGGCCCGACGCGAAGGCCAGCCCGAGGCTGCCGCCTTCCAGTGCCGCCAGGTTCTCCTCCAGGGCGGTGCGGGTCGGGTTGGCGCTGCGGCTGTACTCGTAGCCGCCGCGCAGGCCGCCCACGCCGTCCTGCTTGTACGTGGACACCTGATAGATCGGCGGTACGACCGCGCCTGTGAGGGGGTCCGCGGTGTTACCGGCGTGGATCGCAAGGGTCTCGAAGCTGTGGTCATCGCTCATGGGAAACGAGCGTAGTTCGTCGGCGCCCCCGTCACTCCCCGGCCCTTCGGAGCGTCCCGCCGCCGTCCGGGACAATGGAGCCATGGAGATTCTCTGGTTCCTGATCGCTCTGTGCATGCTGGCGGCGGTCATCGGCCCTGTCGTGCTGCGCAGGCGCGCCGGCGGCATCCGCCTGGTCGCGCCCGGCTCCCCCGACGCCGCCGACCCGGCCGACTACGGCTTCGTACGCCAGGAGCTGCTCGACGTCCGGATGCCGGGCCCGGACCAGGACCTGGAAGACGTACTGGAAGTGGTGCAGCGCTCCGAGGACTGGCGGGCCGCCGCGCAGCTGCTGGCCGGGACGCCCAAGGACGGCGAGGTGCGCTGGCAGCGCGTGCAGGCGTTCGCCGGGGCGGCGTCGCTGGAGCTGGCGCAGAAGCCCGGCGAGGGCGGGCGCTGGCTGCGGTCGTGGCGCGCCGAGGCACCCAAGGACGCGGGCGGCGCGCAGGTGCACGCCGAGTTCCTGGTGCAGCAGGCGTGGCGTACGTCGACGCCGGGCACGGACGACTTCCGGATCATCCTGGAGGAGGCCCGTACGGTGTGCGGCGAGGCGGCGCTTCTCGCGCCGGGCGACCCCGTTCCGTACATCACCGAACTGGCTGTCGCGCGCGGACTGGCCTACCCGGAGGCCGAGTTCGACCAGCTGTGGGCGAAGATCCTGGACCGCGCCCCGACCCACATGGGCGCGCATCTCGCCGCGCTGAGCTACCGCAGCGAGAACTGGCACGGCTCGCGCGAGGCCGCCGACGCCTTCGCGACCGCGGCCGCCGCCCGCGCGCCGCAGGGCTCTCTGCTCGCGGCGCTGCCCCTGTTCGCGGTGTACGAGCACCTGCCCGAGGTGAACCTCGTGCGCGGTTTCTACCAGAGCGCCGTGGTGACGAGGGCGATGGAGGGCGCGCTCTACGCGGTGCACGCCGCACGCCCCGACGACCCGATGCTGGCGCACGTACGGCACCTGCTGATCCTCTTCCTCGTACGCGCCGAACGCTGGTCGGAGGCCATGGACCAGCTGCGGCACGTGGACGGTCACGTCGGCGCGCTCCCCTGGACGCACAGCCCCGACCCGGCGGCGGACTACGCGGTGTACCGGGCGCTGGCGGTCGCCGGGTACGAGGCGAACGGCGGCAGCCCGGCGACGTTGAGGGGGTGACGCGCTGAGCGCCGGCGGTCTGCCCCTGCGGCGGTGGCGGGCGCGGCGCAGGCGGCACGACGGCGGAAGCGGCGCTGAGAGGGGGCGGAGGGCGAGGGGGCAGGCAGCGCGCCCGGTTTTGCGGAATCCTCGGCCGCCTCCGCGCGTTGACCCTAGGCGCAGACCGTCCAGGAGGAGATCCGCATGATGTTCGGCCGTACCCCCCAGCTCCCCACCCCGGAGCAGGCCCTGAAGGGCCGCCCGACCCCGGAGTTCGAGGTCCCTTCCCGGCACACGGTCCTGGGCAATCCTCTCCTGGGCCCGTACCCCGAGGGCCTGGAGATCGCCGACTTCGGCATGGGCTGTTTCTGGGGCGCGGAACGCAAGTTCTGGCAGACGGAGGGCGTCTGGACGACGCTCGTCGGCTACCAGGGCGGCTACACCGAGAACCCGGCGTACGAGGAGGCATGCTCGGGCCTGACGGGCCACACGGAGGCGGCGCGAGTCGTCTTCGGCCCTTCCGTCGTCTCGTACGAGCAGCTGCTGAAGGTCTTCTGGGAGAACCACAACCCGACCCAGGGCTTCCGCCAGGGCAACGACGTGGGCACGCAGTACCGCTCGGCGATCTACACCCACTCCCCCGCCCAGGCGGCGGCCGCGGAGGCGTCCCGCGAGGCGTACCAGAAGGTGCTGACCGCCACGGGCCACGGCACGATCACGACGGAGATCCTCCCGGCGGACACCCGCCCCTTCTGGCCGGCGGAGCCGTACCACCAGCAGTACCTCGACAAGAACCCGGCGGGCTACTGCGGTATCGGCGGGACGGGCGTTTCCTGCCCGATCGGCGTGGCGAAGGCGAACGGCTGAGCAGGGGTGTGTACGGGGTGTACGGCTGAGTAGGGCTGTGGGAGTGTGCGGCTGCCCGGTCGTCTTCCTCATCGCCCAGCCGCCGCGGCTGCGGCCGGTGGGTCAGGGGTGGCGACCCGAGGCTCGAAGGGCGGCCGCATGCCGGAGCAGGTCCTCGACTTCGAGGGGGGCTCTCTCCAGCTCGGCGATCCACCGGCAGCGACACGCCAGCCACTCCCCGAGCCGTCCCCGTAGGCTCCCCCCCGGGGGCGGGCGGGCCTCCGGCGCCACCCTCCGAAAAGGCGGCCCCGTCGCAGATGCGATCAACGCCCCGGGGCCGCTCGAAGCCACCCTCCCCGCTCACGCCCCCGCACGATCCTGTGCCCCGCTGAGCGATATGACTGGTAGACAGCGGTAATGACCTACTACGCAGACTTGACGCCCTACACCTATGACACCGACGAATCCGCGACGCGAGAAGCAGCCGCGCCAGTCGGCGGCTCTCACGACTCTCGCGACTTTCGTGGGCTTCCGCAGGTCAATGTGGGCTGGCTCGCGCGTGTCAGGCCGTACGCCAAAGGTGATCCTTCTCCGCAACTGGTGGAAACGCTCAAGCAGATGCAACGCACTCACCGCGTCCAGCAGACCCGCGGCTACCACTTCTGCCCCTGGTGCGCCGCAAGGCTCCTCGGCCTCCTCGGCGCGCGAGACAACTGCCCTCGCGGCAGCGCCGAGATACGAGTCATCGGTGAGGGCGTCGTCTATGCCGCGCCGGAGCTGATCGCCCATTACGTCGAAGCCCACAACTACGCACCACCGGCCGAATTCGTCCGAGCGGTCCTGGCGTCCAGAGCCTGACTCCCCCTAACCGCCAAACCCCACCCCCTTATTCGGTGGTGGCGAGCGGCTCCGCACACCACGATCAGAAGATGCGCAGCATATTTCTCGAGACCGAGCGGCTCGTCCTTCGTGCGTTCGGTGAGGCCGAGGCCGAGGACGAAGACCAAGACAGCGACATCGATCGGCTCGTCGCCCTCGACAGTGATCCCGAAGTCATGCGCTTCATCAACGGAGGGCGGCCCACCTCCCGCGCATTCGTCATCGAGCGCGTACTGCCGCAGCTGACGCACGACTATCCCTGCATCGGAACCCGCGGCTTCTGGGCCGCCGAGGAAAAAGCGACGGGAGCGTTCCTCGGCTGGTTCGAGTTCCGGCCGCTCGCCGACGACAGCGCCGATGTCGTCGAGCTCGGGTACCGGCTCGGCCGGGCGGCCTGGGGGCGCGGCTACGCCACCGAAGGAGCTCGCGCCCTGATCGAGAAGGGGTTCACCGACCTCGGCGTGCAAAGAGTGACTGCGGACACCATGTACGTCAACTCCCGTTCCCGGCGCGTGATGGAGAAGGCGGGCCTCCTCTTCGTACGCCGCTGGTTCGGGGAGTGGCCCGACAGCATCGACGGCTGGGAGCAAGGGGACGTTGCGTACGCGCTGGAACGCAGCCAGTGGACGGGTGGCCCGACCCACACCCGCCACCCCACCTACCGAGTCCGGTAATTCTCCAGCCCGTGTACGTACCGTGACCCTGACCAGGGATTATTACGTCCCGTGTTCACGAACCTCGTCACCGCCGTCGGCCTGGCCGCTCTCGCCTGGGCGCTCGTCCATGTCGCCCGCCTCGCCCTCCGCAACCAGCAGGCCAAGCGCTTCGACGCCACCGCCTACGGCCTCGTCCCCCGCGATCAACTCGACAACCGGCGCGCCGGCCCGCCCCGCGACGAGCCCGCGCTTCGAATCGCCCTCGACGCCGCCTGCCAGGGCGATTGGGAGCCCGCCTCCGGCCTGTTGGCCGCAGCCTCGGACGACAAGGCATGGGAGACGCGCTGGCGGCTCGTCGAAGTCTTCGCGGACGTCGCCGTCGAGGACGAGCGCTGGCTGCGGACCTGGCGCGCCGAGCGGCCGCGGGACGCGGACGCCGTGGTCGTACACGCGCACGCGCTCCTCCTGCGCGCCTGGGCGGCGCGCGGTGCGAAGTACGCCGGGCAGACCTCGGACGGCCGGATGGCACTCTTCGCCGAGCTGCTGCCGACCGCGATGTACGCCGCCCAGGAGGCCGCCAGGCTGGCGCCGCGCGACCCCTGCCCGTGGATCACGATGGTCGCCGCCGCGCGCGGACTCGGGCTCTCGCACGACGAGTTCCGGCAGCTGTGGGCCGAACTCACCGCTCGCGCGCCGCAGCATTACGACGCACACTGGCAGGCCCTCCAGTACTGGTCCCAGAAGTGGTACGGCTCCCACAAGCTGATGTTCAAGTTCGCCAAGGAGGCGGCCGCGTCGGCGCCCGCCAACAGCCTGCTCTCCGCCATCTGCCTGCACGCCGTCCACGAGGCCGTGCTCCAGGAGGGCGACCAGGCCTACCGCACCTGGGTCACCAAGCCGATGCTCGCCCGGATCCAGGCCGATCTGGCCCAGGCAGAGCCCGACGATCCCCGGCTGCCCCCGATACGACACCTCCTCGCCGCGACCCTCGTGAAGACCGGGCGCTACGCCGAAGCCCTGGCGCAGTTCCGGCTGATCGGCGGCTGGTGCGGAGCCGCCCCGTGGACCGACGCCAACGACCCCACGCCGGCCTTCGATCACGCCCGTGGCCTCGCCGCGCTGGGATCCGGCCGCCCGTGAGGAGCGGCAGACGAGGACGGTCCCCCCGTCATCCCGCAGTCATCCCGCTTGCTGCCGCATCCTCGCCGCCGTGTCCGCCGCGTCGTAACCTGGAGCGACGCCCTCAGCCAGGATCACGTCCCCGGTGATGTGCCTCGTACGCAGCGGCAGGATCTCCTGGTAGGCCTCGGAGTCGTACCAGTCGCGCGCCTTCTCGATGTCCGGGAAGCCGATGATGACCAGGTAGCCGGGCCACTCCCCCTCAAGGACTTCAACCTCCGTCCCGTGGACCAGGAAGTGTCCCGCGAAGGGGGCGAGGGTGGCCTGGATCCGCTCCATGTACGTGAAGATGTCCTCGTGCTGGGCGGCGGCTCGCAGGTGACCGATGGCGTAGGCACTCATGGTGTTCCTCCCCGGGGAATCGCTGATGAGTCACATCCTTCCGGGGAGCATCACCACCGTCGATTACCGCTCAGGTAATGCGCCGGCCCAGCCCTTCGCAGACCGGATCGCAGTTCAGATCGTCGCCGTGTCGATCACGAAGCGGTAGCGCACATCGCTCGCCAGAACCCGCTCGTACGCCTCGTTGATCTCGTCCGCGCGGATCAGTTCGATCTCCGCGCCCAGCCCGTGCCGCGCACAGAAGTCGAGCATTTCCTGCGTCTCGGCGATACCGCCGATCATCGACCCGGCCAGCGTCTTGTTGCCGCCGATCAGCGAGAACATGTTGATCGAGTTGGGCTCCTCGGGGGCGCCCACGTTCACGAAGGCCCCGCCCACCTTGAGCAGGCTGAGATAGGCGTCCATGTCCAGCGGCGCGGAGACCGTCGAGACGATCAGGTCGAAGGAGCCTGCCAGTTCCTCGAAGGTCTTCGGGTCGCTGGTCGCGTAGAAGTGGTCGGCGCCGAGCTTCAGCCCGTCCTCCTTCTTGCGGAGGGTCTGGCTCAGTACGGTCACCTCGGCGCCCAGCGCCTCCGCGATCTTGACGCCCATGTGCCCGAGGCCGCCCAGGCCCAGGATCGCGACCTTCTTGCCGGGGCCCGCCTGCCAGTGCCTGAGCGGCGAGTAGAGGGTGATGCCGGCGCACAGCAGCGGCGCGGCGACGTCCAGGGAGAGGCCCTCCGGGATGCGGACCGCGTAGTCCTCGTCGACGACGAGGTGCGTGGAGTAGCCGCCGTACGTCGGCTCACCGTTCTTGTCGAGTGCGTTGTACGTACCGGTCATGCCCTTGGTGCAGTGCTGCTCCTGGCCCGCCAGGCACGCCTCGCACGCGCGGCAGGAGTCGACGAAGCAGCCGACGCCCACCCGGTCACCGACGGCGTACTTGCTGACGCCGGGGCCGGCCTCCGTGACGATGCCGGCGATCTCGTGACCCGGGACCATCGGGTAGATGCCCTCGCCCCAGCCGTCACGGACCTGGTGGATGTCGGAGTGGCAGATGCCCGCGTACTTGATCTCGATCAGCACGTCGTGCTCGCCGACCGGGCGGCGCGGTACGGAGATCTTCTCCAGCGGTGCCTTCGCGGAAGGGGCGGCGTATGCGGCGACAGAGGAGACAGAGGAGTCAGAAGACGCGGACGAAAGGGAAGTGGTCATGCCTAGAGGCTGCCTGAACTGCGGAGATCCACCCAGCCCCCTGTTGAGCGTACGTCTGCTGTGCGTACCACTGGCGGGGACAGGATCACCGTCGTACGACAGGTAATACTTGATTGCTATGGACCAGCGCGCCGAACTGAGTGAGTTCCTCCGCTCCCGCCGTGCGCGGCTCAAGCCGGAGGACGTGGGCATGCCCGACTTCGGCAGGCACCGCCGCGTCCCCGGTCTGCGCCGCGAGGAGCTGGCGCAGCTGGCGGGGGTCTCGGTGGCGTACTACACGCGCCTTGAGCAGGGCAACGGCCGCAACGTGTCCATGGAGGTTCTGGACGCGATCGCCCGCGCCCTGCGGCTCTCCGACGCCGAGCGTGACCACCTCACCCACCTCGCCAAGCCGACGCAGAAGCGAAAGCGTTCTTCCATGCGGCCGCAGCGCCTGCGGCCCGGGATCCAGCAGCTGATGGACGCGATGGACGGCGTGCCCGCGTACGTCGTGGGGCGGCGTACCGATGTCCTCGGCTGGAACCGCCTCGCCCGTGCGCTGCTCGGCGACTTCGCCGCGCTCCCCGCCGATGAGCGCAATTTCGCCCGCCTCCTCTTCCTGGACGACAACTTCCGGGGTGTGTACACCGACTGGGATCACAAAGCGTGCGAGGTCGTCAGCTATCTGCGGTTCGACGCCGGCTGCCATCCGGACGATCCGCTACTGTCCGCGCTGGTCGGTGAGCTGTCGGTGAAGAGCGAGGTGTTCAGGAGCCTGTGGGCCGCGCACCACGTGAAGGACAAGGGCCACGGCACCAAGCGTCTGCACCACCCCCTGGTGGGTGACCTGACGCTGGCGTACGAGACGCTGAGGCTGCCCGACGACCCGGAACAGTCCCTGGTCACCTTCCACGCGGAGCCCGGATCGCCGTCGGAGGCGTCCCTGCGGCTGCTGGCGAGCTGGGGGACGGACGTGAATGTAGAGGTACGTGGATGAGTGACGCGCCAGTGACCCTGCGCCGGGCGGCCGGTGCCGACGACGCGGCCGCCGTTGCGGATGTCTGGCTGCGGTCGTACGACGCCGCGCTGCCCACGGTGAAGCGGGCACACAGCGACGACGGGGTGCGGGACTTCTTCCGGTACGTCGTGGTGCCGGAGCAGGAGACGTGGGTGGCCGAGAGCGCCGGCGCCGTCGTCGGGATGATGGCGCTTGAGCCCGGCCGCATCGAGCAGCTGTACCTGGCGCCGGAGCACCGGGGGCGCGGGATCGGCGACCGCTTCGTACAGCTCGCGAAGGAACGGTCGCCCGGCGGCCTGGAGTTGTGGACCTTCCAGGTCAACAGCCCCGCCCACCGCTTCTACGAACGGCACGGCTTCCGCGAGGCCGAGCGGACGGACGGCTCGCGCAACAAGGAGCGCGAGCCGGACGTCCGCTACGTGTGGGTGCCGCAGAGCTGATACGAACGCAGAGCTGATACGAAACCGGCGAAACTGGCGGAGCTGACGAAGCCGTCAGGGCTGGTACGGCGGCGCCACTCCCCAGCCCCACCGCGGGACCGGCGCGCGGCGCGGCGGGGTGGCCCCCGGCTGGGAGTTGGTGAGGGCGATCCGGGTGCCCCATTCGACGTACGCGAC
The DNA here is from genome assembly GCF_018614615.1 of Streptomyces sp. ISL-100. GTDB lineage: Bacteria > Actinomycetota > Actinomycetes > Streptomycetales > Streptomycetaceae > Streptomyces. Next base: position 160,294 of record NZ_JAGGOK010000012.1, read on the forward strand.
GAAGGCGGACCGGAATTCGGGGTCGTCCGGCAGCCCCGTCTCGTCCGCCGCGTCCAGCAGCAGCGACACCCAGCGGCGGCGCTGCGGCTCGGTGATGGCCTTGTCGAGGTGGTGGGCGAGCATGGCGGGGTAACCGCCGTGCTCACCGGTGTAGCGGGCGGGGCCGCCGAAGACCTCGCCGAGCCAGAGCGCGACATGGGCGGGGTGGTCGGGCGACATGCCTTCGAAGACGGGGGCGAGGAGTTCGTCCTTGCGTACGTGCACGTAGAAGGCCTCGGTGAGCCGTTCCAGGGCTTGGGCGCCGCCCGCCCACGAGTAGAGGGACGGTACGGAGCCGCCGGCGCCGTGCACGGCGGTCGGGGTGTAGTGCCGCATCTCCTCGATCTGCTCGACGTACGGACGGATCTCCGCGAAGAAGGCCTTGAACTGCTCGCTGCCACGGAACCCTTCGAGATGGTCGCGGGTGGAGGTCCAGATGATCCGCAGGATGTAGCTCGCGGCCTCCTCCTCGCAGCGCGCGAGTTCGTACTCGACGCACTGCGGCGACTGCGCGAGCTGCACGGCGGCGCGGGCGTACGCCGCCTCGAAGTCGGCGGCACGGTCCTCGGGGATGCGGTAACGGATGTATTCGACGGTCATGCTCTTTTCCCCCCCTGAAAGACATTCAGATCCGGCGGGCGTCGTCAGATCTTCGTCTGGAAAATTCCGCTGGCGCGCTCGCGCCCGTAACCGAGTGCTTCGTTGACGACGAGCATCGGCCGGTTCTCGTCGGCGACCGTGGTGCCGATCCACCGTACATGCGGCTGCTGTTGAGCCAGCATCCGCAGCTTGACCGCGCGGCCGAGCCCCCGGCCCCGGTGGGCGGGGACGACCACAGTGTCGTACTGGAGCGCGCGTACGTCCGACGGGTCGCGCAGCACCAGTTCGGTGTACGCCGCGACGGTGTCGTCCCCGCCCCGCGAGTCGACGGCCGCCACGGTGAGCATCACGCCGCCCCGGTCGAGGATGACCTGGGCTGCGGCGCGCACCTTGTCGGCGTTCCAGACCGGTGGCGCCTCATCCACGTCACCGGTGGGGGCGTCGTCCATGGCGCCGTGGGCGGTGGCGGACGCGTCGGCGAGGTGGTCGGGGACGACGCCCTCCCAGGTGGCGAAGGTGTAGCCGGCGGGGAGCTCGCCGTCCGGGCGCGGCAGGGACGTGTCCTGTACGTACCAGGTGATCGGCAGTACGTTCTCGAAGCCGCGCGCACCTGCGAACTTCTCGCCCGCACCGCCGACTTCGAGCTCGGTGGCGACGGAAGTGCGGCCGTCGGCGGCCAGTTCGGCGCGTACGGCGTCCCACAGGGCGGCGCCGACTCCCTGCCGCCGGGCGTCGGGGCGTACCGCCAGGGTGCTGAGGAACGCGGTGTGCTCGTTGCCGGGGTCCGTGTGGAGGAGCAGCGAGGCGACGCCTTCGTACGATCCGTCGGGCGCGGTGGCGGTGAAGCTGACCACGCGCCCGCGCGCCGAGGGTACTTGGAGCTTGCCGGCGGTCTCGGCTCGTCCCGGGGGTGGGATCTCGGCGGGCAGGTCGTGTTGGTGGGCGGCGGTGACGACGTCGTGCCAGGCGTCCACGGCGGCGGCGGGAGGCGTGTCCAGGGTTCGCACTGTGATCGGCATGCACAGGAACGTACGCGCGGCCCCGGAGGCCCGCACGCGAGTTCCGCACTCCCGCCGCCGCTAGGCGGCCGCCGCGTTCTCCGTCACCGTGACCCGGCCCTTGCGGATCGTGGCGAGGCGCGGTGCGCGGCGGGCGATGGCGCTGTCGTGGGTGACCATCACGAAGGTCAGCCCGTGTTCCTTCCACAGCCCTTCCAGCAGCTCCATGATCTCGTCGCGCATCGACTCGTCGAGGTTGCCGGTCGGCTCGTCGGCGAGCAGCACCTTGGGGCGTTTGACGAGCGCGCGGGCGATCGCGACGCGCTGTTGCTGGCCTCCCGACATCTCGCCGGGCAGGTGGGTGAGGCGCTCGCCGAGGCCGACGGACTCCAGTGCCTCCGCCGCTCGTTCGCGCCGGGCCGCCGCCTTCAGGCCCAGCGGTACGAGCGCCGTCTCGACGTTCTCGTGGGCGGTGAGGGTGGGGATGAGGTTGAAGCTCTGGAAGACGAAGCCGATGCTCTCGGCGCGGACCTTGGTCAGCCGGGGCTCCGGTTCCAGGACCTTATCCTGGGCGCGGCCCATGCTGGCCGAGACCGAACTGACAGCAATGACCGGCGCGACGCCCAAGGCACGGTCTGAGGGGACGGCGAGCGCCGCCTTTCCGCGGCGGCGCAGCTCGCCCGGAGGTAGGTGAAGAACGTGACTCCTCCCCGCCCTAAAGGGACGGGGCTTCTCGCTAAGCCAGGTTGGCGTTGCGAAGGACCAGCCCGGCCCGTAGAGCGTTGAGTGCTCCCACTGTGTCGGCGTGCGCGGTGTGGCCGCAGGCGACGCAGTGGAACCTTTCCTGTGTGGGCCGGTTCTCCTTCGCTGTGTGCCCGCACTGGGGGCACTGGCGGGAGGTGTTGCGGGGGTCCACGGCGATCACTTCCCGTCCGGCGCTTTCAGCCTTGGCGTGCAGGATCGTCAGGAACACCCCCCATCCGGCATCGGCGATGCTGCGGTTCAGTCCGGCCTTGGCGGCGGCCCCGTTGGGGAGGAAGGTGCCCGGCTGGTCGGGGTCGGGCTTCGGAGCGGGGGCCTTGATCATGTGGCGGATCTTGAGGTCTTCGTGGGCGATGAAGTCGTGCGCGCGGACCAGGTCGAGGGCGGTCTTGTGTGCGTGGTCGAGCCGCTGGCGGCGGACCTTGCCGTGAAGCTCGGCGACCTTGTCCACGGCACGCTGGTGGTTGGCGGTGCGGTCCTTGGCCTTGCGGCGCGGGAACCTTGACAGGGCCTGCTGAGCAGCTTCGAGCTTCGTGGAGGCCGTTCGGCCGTGGCGCGGGTTGGGGACGAACTCTCCGCCCGAGTCGGCGAGGAAGTTCGCTATGCCCAGGTCGATGCCGACCACGGACCCGGTTGCGGGCAGCGGCTCGGGCTGGTCCTGTTCGGTGGTCAGCACGACGAACCACTTACGGCCTTCGCGCTTGACGCTGACGGTCTTGACTCTGCCGACCACCGGCCGGTGCTGGTTGACCTTCACATGCCCGACGCCCTGGAAACGGACGCGGGTGCCCGGATCGTTCGGGGTGGAGTTCCACCGGCAGCCGTCCCCGTCCTTGGGGTAGTCCACCGTGTCGAACCAGCTCCCCCCGCGAAAGCGCGGGTATCCAGGGGCGTCACCGGACTTGACCCGGCGGAAGAACGCCGCGAACGCCTTGTCGAGACGGCGAAGCGTCGCCTGCTGCGAGGAGAACGACCACCGGCCTTGGCGGTCCGGGTCGAACGCCCGAATCTCCTTGAGCTGGCCGGACTGCGTGCCGTACCGGACGGTGGTCTTCGAGACGTGCCGGTAGGCATCGCGTCGTTCCTGCAACGCCCCGTTGTAGAGGGAGCAGTGATCCCGCAGCATCTCGCCCAGAGCTTGAGCCTGGCCCACGGTGGGCCGCATGAGGAATTTGTACGCACGAATCATCCAGCCCACCTCCTCAAGGTCTAGTTCGACCCGGCCATTCCGAAGATATGCCTGCCGCTTATGCCTCCGCCCGGCCTTCCACTGCCCTCACCCGAACGTGTGACGCAGGACAGGTACGCCAGGCAAGCCACCATCGACGCTTGCTCAATCGGCTCCTCCGCTCCCAACATGCGAAGAGACCACGCGGCCAGCCTGTCCCTCACCACGAAGGCGCAAAGCACTCGTGCGCTCCGCGCCTCGGGCCAAGGACGGCATTCCTGCCCGGCCTGAAGGCCGGGTTTCCCTGCCGAGACAGGGATGGCGCGAAGGTACGGGCGGCTCGTAATGGCCGGAAGGCCGGTCTGAGAGCCGCATGAGAAGGCGGGAACGCCGGGAACGCGAACGGCGGCGGGCGCCGCCCCGAAGCCGGGGTGGCGCCCGCCGCCGTACTGCTTACGGGGGAGGGACGCGGAGGAGAGCTCGGATCAGACCGCGGAGCCGGCCTTCCACTGCTCCCAGTCCATGTTCCAGCCGTTGAGGCCGTTGTCCGGCTTGATGGTCTTGTCCGGGGAGTTCTTGACGACGACCACGTCACCGACGATCGAGTTGTTGAAGAACCACGCACCGGGCTGGTTCGGGTCGTTCGCGCCCTTGGCGTCGTTCAGGCCCACGCAGCCGTGGCTGGTGTTGGCGCCGCCGAAGATCGAGTCGGCGCCCCAGTAGTTGCCGTGGATGAACGTGCCCGAGGTGGACAGCCGCATGGCGTGCGGCACGTCCTTGATGTCGTACTCGCCCTTGCCGTCCTTCTTCGTGAAGCCGACGGTCGAGCCGTCCATCCGGGTCTCCTTGAACTTCTCGGAGATCACCATCTGGCCGTTGTACGTCGGGTTCTCGGGCGCGCCCGCGGAGATCGGGATGGTCTTGATCGTCTTGCCGTCCTGCGTGACCGTCATGGTCTTGGACTTGGCGTCGACGGTGCTGACCTGGTTGCGGCCGACCGTGAAGGTGACGGTCTTGTCCTGTACGCCGTAGATGCCCTCGGCGCCCTCGACGCCGTCGAGAGCCAGCTTCATCGTGACCGTGGAGCCGCCCTTCCAGTACTCCTGGGGGCGGAAGTCCAGCCGCTGGGAGCTGAACCAGTGGCCGACGACTTCCTGGCCGCTGCTCGACGTGACCGTGATGCCCTTCTGGACGGCGGCCTTGTCCGTGATCGGCTTGTCGAAGTTGATCGACACCGGCATGCCCACGCCGACCTTGGAGCCGTCGTCGGGCGTGAAGTTCCCGATGAAGCTGTTGTCGGGCGAGACGGTGGTGAAGGAAACGTTCTCGTGCGCCTCGCGGCCTGCCGAGTCTGCCGCCGTCGCCGAGATCTTGTACGTCGTCGAGCGCTTCAGCTGCCCGTCCGGCTTCCAGCTCTTGCCGTCGGCCGCGATGGTGCCCGCGACCTCCGTCCCGTCCGTCGAGGCCATGGTGACCTCGGTCAGCTTGCCGTCGGTGACGGTGACCTTGGTGCCGCGGTTGATGCTGACGTTGTCGGCGCCGCCCTTGGGGGTGATCACTATTCGGGCCTTGGAAGTGTCCTTGGCCGCCGCCTCGTCGACCTCGGCCTGCGACTTGTCCGAGCTCTGGGCGCTGCTACCGCCCTTGTCGCCGCCGTCGCTGCAGGCAGAAAGCACCAGAACGCCGCCGAGCAGTGCGGACGCGGCCATAAGGACCCTGCGCCGCTTGCTGTCCGTCATCACACGCTTCTCCATCGTTGCCGATTCCCCACAAAATCCCCGGGCAGGGCCGCTGGGCAGCATCACCCTGCCAATGTTCTAAACAGCTGTACCGATTCGTCCGTTCCACATCTGGGGGAATGTGGGGAACACCACTGATCACAGTGACCGACGCAGCCACGCCGCCGCCGGTTGCGGCAGCGGCGCGCTTTTGTTCGCCGGGTCCACCGGGCTCATCGGAGAAGCTACGCGATGCGCTACACGGGTCCCTCCTCGTCGTCCTCATCAAGGTCCCACTCCAGGGCGTCGGGGTTGTAGTCGATCCGCTCGCTGCTCCACGAGGCCTGCGCGAGCTCCACCCCGGGTACGTCGCTGATCAGGTCGAACGGGTCCACGAGGTGGGCGAGGGCCTCCGCGACGTCTTCCCTGACCGCGGCCTCGGCATGCGTACGTTCGACATCCTCCGCGTGTGTGTCCTGCGTTACGTGCGCGACGGCGGCGCCGGTGAGCGTCTCGGGCTCGGAAATTTCCAGCACCAATTCGACCTGGAGCCGGACAAAGCGTGACGTGTCGGTTGCGTTCATGCGTCGGAGCGTAGGCCTCCGGGCTCCCGCGACTTTCCTGCGACCCGCTGCTTTCATTAGCATCGGCGTACACGGCCCACGGCCAATTCCCGGTTGCCTCAAGGGGGATCGATTACGTGTCCGCACGCCGACCGCTGCTGACCGCCACCGCTGCGGGCACACTGCTGTGTGCTCTGTGGTTCGTCCCGTCCGCCAACGCGACGGCCGAGAAGGAGGCGAAGCCTCAGCCCGCGACGCAGCCACAGTCGCAGCTGCCGCCCGCGAAGAGCGCCCCGCAGGATCTCGCGCTCGCCGACACGGGCAGCGTGGACACGACCCCGTACCTGATCGGCGGCACGACCTTCCTGACCCTGGGCGCCGGTTTCATGGCGTACTCGATGCGAAGGGCCGCACGCCAGATCATCTGACGCACGGCCCTTGGGATTGCGACTACGCGAGCGGCCCGGTCACCGGCTCGACGGCCTCGACGAGCCTGCCTGCCCGTACGAAGGCATCGGCGGCGGCGAGGTCCGGCGCGAGGTAGCGGTCGGGACCGGGACCCTCGACTCCCGCTTCCCGCACGGCCTTGATGACGGCCTGCGAGGCGGGTGCGGGCGTGAGCCCCTCGCGCAGCTCGATGCCGCGCGTGGCGGCGTACAGCTCGACGGCGACGATCCGGGTGAGGTTGTCGATGGTGGTGCGGAGCTTGCGCGCCGCCGACCAGCCCATGGAGACGTGGTCCTCCTGCATGGCGGAGGACGGAATCGAGTCGACGGAGGCGGGCGACGCGAGCCGCTTCATCTCGCTGACCAGGGCGGCCTGCGTGTACTGGGCGATCATCAGGCCCGAGTCGACGCCGGCGTCGTCGGCGAGGAAGGGCGGCAGCCCGTGCGACCGGTTCTTGTCGAGGAGCCGGTCGGTGCGGCGCTCACAGATGGAGCCGAGGTCTGCGGCGGCGATGGCGAGGAAGTCGAGTACGTACGCGACGGGCGCCCCGTGGAAGTTGCCGTTGGACTCGACGCGGCCGTCGGGCAGGACGACGGGGTTGTCGACGGCGGAGGCGAGCTCCCGCTCGGCGACGGTCAGCGCGTACGCGATGGTGTCGCGCCCGGCGCCGGCGACCTGCGGGGCGCAGCGCACGGAGTAGGCGTCCTGGACGCGCGGGGCGTCGTCCTGGTGATGTCCGGTGAGGCCGGAGCCGGCAAGGACGCGGAGCATGTTGTCGGCCGATTCACCCTGGCCGGGGTGCGGGCGTATGGCGTGCAGGTCGGGGGCGAGGACCTTGTCGGTGCCGAGGAGGCCTTCGAGGCTGAGGGCGGCGGTGATGTCGGCGGAGGTGTAGAGCCGCTTGAGGTCACCGATGGCCATGATCAGCATGCCGAGCATGCCGTCGGTGCCGTTGAGGAGGGCCAGGCCTTCCTTCTCGCGCAGCTCGACGGGGACAATGCCGTGCGCGGCGAGCAGCTCGCCGGCGGGCCGGACGACTCCGTCGGGGCCTTCCGCGTCCCCTTCACCCATCAGCGCGAGGGCGCAGTGGCTGAGGGGAGCGAGGTCGCCGGAGCAGCCGAGCGAGCCGTACTCGTGGACGACGGGCGTGATCCCGGCGTTGAGCAGGTCCGCCATGGTCTGGGCGACGTGCGGGCGTACGCCGGTGTGGCCGGAGGCGAGGGTCTTGAGCCGCAGGAACATCAGGGCGCGTACGACTTCGCGCTCGACGTGCGGGCCCATGCCGGCGGCGTGCGACCGGACGATGTTGCGCTGCAACTGGGCGCGCAGGTCCTGGCTGATGTGCCGGGAGGCGAGGGCGCCGAATCCGGTCGAGACACCGTAGACGGGCTCGGGCTTGGCAGCGAGCGCGTCCACGATCTCGCGGGAGGCGGCGAGCGCGGCGACTGCCTCGCCGGAGAGCTCGACCCTGGCGTTGTCCCGGGCGACGGCGATGACGTCCGCTGCGGTCGTCCCGGACGTCCCCAGCACCACTGTGTGCATATCCATATTCAGAACCCTACGGACTGAATCCATCTCTGTCACTAGTGGATGCGGGTGGTACCCCTTACACCTGCCTGCGGCACTGTTCCGACGCGGGACGGGCTCCAATGGAGCCCCAAGCGCCGCAGACACCCGCCGCAGCACCCGCAGCAGCCGCCACCCGCACCCGCACCCCCCTCACCCCCCGTCCGCCCCAGGGTCCCGCCCCCGGAAAGCCCGCCGGTCGTGCGCCGCAGGCGGCGGCGCGTCCGCGAGCCGGACCACCGCTCCGTCCCGCCCCGCCACCACCGGCTTCAAAGAGCGCGCCGCCTTCGCCCGGTACTGCGCCGCGTCGGCCAGCCGGAAGAGCCGGCGCGCGGTACGGACCGGCCCGATCGGATCACCTGTCGAAGCGACTCCGCACGCGACGCCCTCTCCCAGGTCCATTTCACCCGCCCGTACGCACAGATCCTCGGCCACCTTCACCACCGCGTCCGACGACGGCCCGACCGCGAGCAGGCAGAACTCATCTCCCCCGAGCCGCGCCGCCAGCGCCCCCGGCAGCATCGCGCCGCACACGGACAACACTGAGCCGAAACGTTCTAGCAGCCGGTCGCCCACCGCATGGCCGAGCGAGTCGTTCACCCGCTTCAGCCCGTTCAGGTCGCAGACCACAAGGCTGACGACCGTCCCCGACTCCCGGTGCCGCTCCACCGCCTCGTCGAGCCCCATGTCGACGGCCCGCCGGTTCGCCAGCCCCGTCAGCGGATCCGTGAAAGCGAGCTTGCGGACCTCCTCCAGCAATTCCGTCTGGGCGATACCGGCCGCCACCACCGACGCCAGCACCGTGGCGAAGTCCGCGTCGGACCGGTCGAAGACCGGCGCCCCGGCCGGCCGCGCCACATACAGCTCCCCCCACGCCTGCCCCCGCAGCACGATCGGCGCGACCACGCAGGACCCGCGCCCGCGCCGCCGCAGCGCCGCCACCCGCTGATGGCAGTAACCGGCGGCGGACGCATCGGCGGAAGCACCGATGGACGCACTCGCGGCCCCACCGGCGACCCCCTCCGCCGTCTCGACCCACGCGTTCGGCTCGCCCCCGCCCGCCCACTCCTCGTGCAGGAACTCCGCGATCTCCGGAAACTGATGTACGGGATAGGTCTCGCCCTCGGGGAACTCCTCCTCCCCCGCCGCGCGCTCCCCCACGTTCACCAGCACCCGCAGCTGCCCCAGCTCGCGTTCCCACACCGAAACCGCCGCGAAGCTGCCCCCCAGCGCCTGCTTCGCCCCCAGAGCGGCCGCGCGCCAGGACTCACGCGGGGTGTGCGCCGCCGCCATCTCCTGCGCCAGCGTCACCACGGCCCGCAGCCGCGCATCCTCAGCCATCCCCCCAGCTTAGGGAGTTTGCGGAGTTTTGTAGCAATGTGATCCTTCGGCCTATTCGCCCGGCCACTGGGGCGTGCGCTTCTCGTTGAACGCCGCCACACCCTCCGCGCGGTCGCCCGAGAAGGCCACCGACCGCCACGCCGCGTCCTCGACCTCAAGACCGGCCCGCAGATCCAGCCCGTGCCCGAGCCGCATCGCCCGCTTCGCGGCCCGCAGCCCCACCGGCGAGTTTCCGGCGATCCGGGCAGCCAGCGCCAGCGCCTGTTCCCGGTCGTGCCCCTCGGCCACCAGCTGGTCGACCAGCCCCAGCTCGGCCGCCTCCGCCGCCTCCACCCGCCGCGCCGTGAACACCAGCTCCGCCGCCCGCGCCGCCCCGACCCGCCGGGGCAGCAGCTGCGTACCGCCGCCACCCGGAATGACGCCCACCGACACCTCGGGCAGCCCGACCACCGCCGTGCGGTCCGCCACGATCAGGTCGCAGGCCAGCGCCAGCTCGAAGCCGCCGCCCAGCGCGAAGCCGTGTACGGCGGCGATCGTCGGCATGGGCAGTTCCAGTACGCCGGTGTACGCGCCCCGGGCGACCGGCCGCTGACGTACCAGCTCGGCGTCCGTGAACGAATTCCGCTCCTTGAGATCCGCGCCGACGCAGAATGCCCGCTCATTGCTGGACGTCACCACCGTCACCCGCACCTGCGGGTCCGCGCCCAGCGAGTCGCACGCCGCCGCGATGGAACGGGCCATGTCCGTGGACACCGCGTTCATCGCCTTGGGCCGGTCGAGGACCAGCTCGGCGACGTACCCGTGCCGCTGTACGCCGACGAACTCCCCGAACCGCTGCTGTTCCCCACTCATGCCGCACACCCTCCCGGTTAACGATCGTTATCGGGAGGATCCTAGGTGGGCCGCCGGGTCAGAAGCCATGGCTCGACCGTGCCGAGCCCGCGTACCGGCCGCTGCCACATCGGCTGGAGCGCGAAGCGGTACGAGGGCGGGGCGACGCCCTCCTTCTCCGCCATCTCCGCCTCGGCCGCCGCCTGCGCCTCGGAGACCGGCGCGTCACCGGTCCGCGACAGCTCCTCGGCGAGCGCCCCGTCCACCAGGAGCGCGTCCTTCGGCGCTATCGACGTGAGCCTGCTGGCCAGGTTCACGGTCGTACCGAAGACATCGCCCATGCGTGTGGTGACCGTGCCGAAGGCGATGCCCACGCGCAGGGCCGGCATCGTCTGGTCCGCGGCCATGGTCTCGATGAGCCGCAGCGCGATCTCCGCCGCCGTGCCCGCGTCGTCGGCCGCGTAGAGGACTTCGTCGCCGAGGGTCTTGATGAGCCGGCCACCGTGAGCCGCGACAAGGTCCGCGCAGGTCGTCTCGAACGCCTCGACCAGCTCGCCCAGCTCCTCCTCCTCCAGGCGCCGCGTCAGCCGCGTGAACCCGACCAGATCCGCGAAGCCGACCGCGAGCCGCCGGTCGACCATTTCCTCGTCGTCGGCGGCCTGGACGACCCGGCCGGTCGCGGCGGCGAGCTGGCGCCGCCAGACGTAACGCAGGAATTCCTCCAGCTCGGGGAGGAGCAGCTCGACGAGCGGATACGTGACTTCGGTACGGGTCATGCCGGGCTCGGGCGGCTCGGTCAGACCCTCCAGGAAGGAATCGATCTGCCATTCCGCCAGCCGGGCGGTGGTCTGCCCGGTGGACCGGGCGACCTGCACCGCCATCGGCTCGCTGAGCAGCCCGGCCTCGACGAGACCCGCGAGCCGCCGCAGGGCGAGGACGTCGGCCTCGGTCAGGGCCTTGGCCTGCCCGATGTCGGCAAAGCCCATGGCCCGCCAGAACCGGGAGGCGAGGTCCATGGAGACCCCGGCTGTACGGGCGGCCTGAAAGGCGGTGTAGCGGCGCTCGGCGCCGAGGATCAGCTGTTCGAGGCGGATGGCGAGCGGATCGTCGGTGGGCTCGGCGGTGTGGTCCACGGCGTGGTGGGGGGTGGGGTACGGCGACGGCTCCACGGCTGCCGGCACCCCGCTCTCGCTCCCGTCCGCCCGGAGGACCCCGCGCCCGGGGCCGGTTCCGGTCCTGGAACCGGATGAAGCGGGCGGACCGGAGCGTGAGGCCTCGCCGGAGGGCTCCCCGGAACCCGAACCGGAGCGCGAACCAGAACCCGGAGCGGAGCCCGTGCCGGAACCGCCCACGGCCTCGCGCGAGCCCTCACGCCCGGACCGCTCGCCGGGCCCGGAGTACGGCCTCGCGACCGCGCCGGGGCCGGTCTCGTGCTCGGTCTCGTGCTCGGTCTCGTTTTCGCTCTCGTGGGGGCCTTCCCCGGCGGCGGACGGGTCCGCGCCGCGGCCCGACGGGGCTGCCGCACCCACAGAGGACTCCTCACCCGCACCGGAACCGGACGGTGCGGCCGCACCCGGCTCCGGGCTCGCACCCGGCTCCGGGCTCGTACCCGGGTCCGGCCGCGCACCCGCAGAGGACCCCGCGTCGTCGACGGTCACCTACCGCCTCCTGCCCGTTCCCTGCGCACTGCCCTGTGTCCTGCCGATCGTCTGTCGCACAGATCCGTCGCGGATCGCCTCAACGATACGGCAGGTGTGCCCTAGCTCACTCCCCCGTTCCGCGCGTCTGCTCTGTACTCGCCCCCGGCCTGAGGTGTACGACGTCACCTGCTCCCACCGGCTGCTGAACCCCCTCGGCCGTCGCCAGGACCAGCCTCCCGTGGCCGTCGATGGCCACCGCCTCGCCGGTCACCGACCGGCCGCCGGGCAGCTCGGCCCGTACCGTACGGCCGAGCGTCGCGCAGCCCGCCGCGTACGCCTCCTGGAGGCGGCAGGCCGCCGGATCGCCCCCGGCCGCCCGCCAGTCGCCGTACCACTGACCGAGCGAACGCAGCACCGACCGCAGCAGCGGATCGCGGTCCGTCGAGACCGCTCCCGCGAGGGCGAGCGACCCGGCGCCGGGGATCGGCAGTTCCTTCTCGGTCAGGGTGACGTTGATGCCGATTCCCACCACGACGCCGTCCGCAGCCCGCTCGGCGAGGATGCCGCCGGCCTTGCGTTCCTCGCCACCGACGGTCACCAGGAGGTCGTTGGGCCACTTGAGCGCCGTATCGACGCCGGCGGACTTGGACAGCGCGCCGGCCACCGAGACGCCGACGAGCAGCGGCAGCCAGCCCCACTTCTCGACCGGCACCTCGGTAGGCTTCAGCAGTACGGAGAAGAAGAGCCCGGAGCGTGCGGGCGCCGACCAGCGCCGGTCGAGGCGCCCGCGGCCCTCCGTCTGCTCCTCGGCGACGAGCACTGCGCCTTCGGGCAGGTCTTCGGCCCGCCCGACGAGGTCGGTATTGGTGGAGCCGATGGAGGGGACGACGTCCAGGGACGTCCACAGGCCGCCCGGTCGCACCAGTGCGCGGCGCAGCGCCACGGCGCTGAGCGGCGGCCGGTCGAGGTCGGACCAGCGGTGGTCTGAAGCATCGGGAGGCGTCATGCAACCCAGCGTAGGTGTGGCAAACGACGCACTGCCGAGCGGCACACGCGCCGCTACGCTACGTGCCAGTAGCCGTCCGCTGACCAGGCAGGGAGCCGCAACCCCGATGTCCGAGCCCGAGACTGCCAACTCCGATGCACACAGTCACACCACCGCGGGCAAGATCGCGGATTTGCAGCGCCGTATTGACGAAGCAACGCACGCCGGCTCCGAGCGCGCGGTCGAGAAGCAGCACGCCAAGGGCAAGCTGACGGCCCGTGAGCGGATCGGCCTGCTCATGGACGAGGGCTCGTTCGTCGAGCTCGACGAATTCGCCCGGCACCGCTCGACGAACTTCGGCATCGACAAGAACCGCCCGTACGGCGACGGAGTCGTCACCGGCTACGGCACGGTCGACGGACGCCCAGTCTGCGTGTACTCGCAGGACTTCACCATCTTCGGCGGGTCGCTGGGCGAGGTCTACGGCGAGAAGATCGTCAAGGTCATGGACTTCGCGCTGAAGACCGGCTGCCCGGTCGTCGGCATCAACGACGGCGGCGGCGCGCGCATCCAGGAGGGTGTCGTCGCGCTCGGCCTGTTCGCGGAGATCTTCCGCCGCAACGTGCACGCCTCGGGCGTCGTACCGCAGATTTCCCTCATCGTCGGCCCGTGCGCGGGCGGCGCGGTCTACTCGCCCGCGATCACCGACTTCACGGTGATGGTCGACCAGACCTCGCACATGTTCATCACCGGCCCGGACGTCATCAAGACGGTCACGGGTGAGGACGTCGGCTTCGAGGAGCTCGGCGGCGCGCGCACGCACAACACCACGTCGGGTGTCGCGCACCACATGGCGGGCGACGAGAAGGACGCGATCGACTACGTGAAGTCGCTCCTGTCGTACCTCCCTTCGAACAATCTCAGCGAGCCGCCGGCCTTCCCGGAGGAGGCGGACCTGGACGTGTCGGACGAGGACCGCGAGCTCGACACCCTCATCCCGGACAGCGCGAACCAGCCGTACGACATGCACACGGCCATCGAGCACGTGCTGGACGACGGCGAGTTCCTGGAGACGCAGGCGCTCTTCGCGCCGAACGTCGTCACCGGCTTCGGGCGGGTCGAGGGCCACCCGGTGGGCATCGTCGCCAACCAGCCGATGCAGTTCGCGGGCTGCCTGGACATCAACGCCTCGGAGAAGGCCGCGCGCTTCGTCCGCACCTGTGACGCCTTCAATGTGCCGGTGCTGACGTTCGTGGACGTGCCGGGCTTCCTGCCTGGCGTGGACCAGGAGTACGGCGGCATCATCCGGCGCGGCGCCAAGCTGATCTACGCGTACGCGGAGGCGACGGTCCCGCTGATCACCGTCATCACGCGGAAGGCCTTCGGCGGCGCGTACGACGTCATGGGCTCCAAGCACCTGGGCGCGGACCTCAACCTGGCGTGGCCGACCGCGCAGATCGCGGTGATGGGCGCGCAGGGCGCGGTGAACATCCTGCACCGCCGTACGATCGCCGCATCCGTCGACGAGGCTGCCGCCGAGGCGACCCGCGCGGAGCTGATCGCCGACTACGAGGACACGCTGCTGAATCCTTACGTCGCCGCCGAGCGCGGTTACGTGGACGCGGTGATCATGCCGTCGGAGACGCGCCGCCACATCGTGCGCGGGCTGCGTCAGCTGCGTACGAAGCGGGAATCTCTCCCCCCGAAGAAGCACGGCAACATCCCGCTCTAGGAAGGGCCGCTTGCGATGATCAAGGTCATACGGGGCAACCCGACCCCGGAGGAGCTGGCCGCCGCTCTCGCGGTGGTTCAGGCACGCGCCGCGGCGGCGGCGGGCGCGCCGTCCGGCGTGGAGGAACCGCCGACCGCCTGGTCGGACCCGGCCAGGGTCGCCCGCCACCGGCTGCCGCAGCCGGGGCCGACGGCGTGGGGCCGGACGTACTGGCCGGGCTGACCGGCACACAGCTGCTCGCCCCGCCGGATCCATCCGGCGGGGCGAAGTGCTGTCAAAGGACTTCGGCGACGGTCTTCGCCATCAGCCGGTAGCCCGCGTCGTTGGGGTGCAGGGCGTCCCCGTAGTCGTACGCCGGGTTCAGGCGGTCGGGGTCGTCCGGGGCGGCGAGCACCTTGTCGAAGTCGGCGTAGGCGTCGAACTCACCCGACGTACGGATCCAGTGATTCACCTCGTCGCCGGCCCGCGCCGCGTGCTCGCCCCAGTGGTCGGACCCCTTGAGCGGCAGCAGGGTCGAACCGACGGCCCGCAGTCCCTTGGCGTGAGCGGCGCGGATCAGCTTCCGGTAGCCGGTGATGAGCTCGGCGGACGAGACGACGGGCGACGGCTTGTAGGTGGGCTGGTTCTTCGCCTCGCTGAAACCGATGTCGTTGAGGCCTTCGAGTACGACGACGGTGGAGACACCGGGCTGGTCGAGGGCGTCGCGGCCGAAGCGGGCGGTGGCGCGTTCGCCGTACCAGGCGGAGTCGTTGAGGACGAGGTTTCCGCCGATGCCCTGGTTGACGACCGGGCGGCCCGTGCGCTCGGCGAGGGCGTCGGAGTAGCGGCGGTTGGTGTTGGGGGTCGAGCCGAAGCTGTCGGTGATGGAGTCCCCGAAGAGGACGACGCCGTCGTTTCTGCGGGGCGCGGAGCCGCCGACCTCGACGCCGGTCAGGTAGTACCAGGACTGGGTGGTGTCGGTGAAGGCGGCACCGGAGGAGTCGGCGCGGTGGTCGCCCTCGGCGCGGTAGGTGTCGGCCCAGGCCTGGGAGTGGAAGGTGGCGGGCCCGGTCGTACCGGCGAGATAGAGGGTCACGGTGACGGACTCCAGCCGGTCAAGGGGCAATCGGGCTGCGTCACTGCGCAGCTCGCCACGGGCGGGGATCTCGACGGACTGCTTGCCGGAGAAGGTGAGGTGGCGGACGCTGCCGGCCTCGACTGCGGCGCCCTTGCCGTTCGCCGTACGGGCGATGGTGGCGCCGGTGATCGTGAGCGGCGAGGTCCCGTAGGCATTGGACAGGCGGATACGGGCCTGCTCCCCGGCGCCGGTGACGCGGACGACTTGACGGACGGTCTGGCGGGAGAACCCCTCCTGGGACCAGTTGGGTGTGAAGCCGGTACTGGGCAGCTGAGGGGACGCGCCCCAGGCGGCGGTCCAGCGGGTGGCGGCGTGCTGTGCGGAGGGGGACGACGGCTGCGCGGCGCCGAGAAGTCCGAGGGCGAGGGCGGAGGCGACGACGGGGGCGGCGATTCGGCGGCGGGCGGGCGTGGCGTTCATGACAGCAACCAACCTTTCCCTAATGGGAAGCAAGTTCCGTTAAGATGTCAGGACCGTACCACCACCGGAGTGCCTAATGGAACAGAATTCCCGTTTGGAGACCGCATCCTCCCTGACGCCGGGGACCGTGCGCCCCGGCGGACGGACCGCCAAGGTCCGCGCCGCCGTGCTCGAAGCGACCCAGGAAGCACTCGTCGAAGCCGGCTTCCACGGCCTGAACCTGGACCGCGTCGCCGCGCACGCGGGCGTCGGCAAGACGACGGTGTACCGCCGCTGGGGCTCGGCGGCCGGCCTCGTCGCCGATCTGCTGCGCGACATGGCCGAGCAGTCGGTGCCCGCCGCCGACACCGGCTCGCTGGAGGGGGATCTGCTGGCCAACGCCCGTCTCGTACGACAGACCCTCACGGATCCGCGCATGGGCCCGCTCTTCCAGGCGGTCATCGCGGCGGCGGCGTGCGACGAGGAGTGCGCGCGTGCGCTGAACGGCTTCTACGCGACGCGCATCCGCGAGTGGTCGCCGTGCGTGGAGCGGGCGGCGGGGCGGGGGGAGGTCCCGGCCGGGACGGACGCGGGCGAGGTGATCCGGGCGGTGTCCGCCCCGCTGTACTACCGCTTCGCGGTGAGCAGGGAACCGCTGGCGGAGGCGGAGGCGGACGCGGTGCGGGCGGCGGCGGTGGCGGTGGCCGCGGCGAAGGCGGGATCGTTCACGCGGAATTAGTCCTTTGGTACTGGTCCGCCTGAGTACAGGTACTCAGGCGCCGCAGCGGTTCCGCCCGCAGGATCGAAGGCATGCTGTGGTCCGACCCGGAGAACGAGCCTCCGAAAGAGCTGCGCGAGACGCAGGCGATGCTCCGGCGCATGGGCGTGCTGCTGGCGCTGGCGATGGTGCTGGCGATGTTCGTACTGGGAATT
The DNA here is from genome assembly GCF_018614615.1 of Streptomyces sp. ISL-100. GTDB lineage: Bacteria > Actinomycetota > Actinomycetes > Streptomycetales > Streptomycetaceae > Streptomyces. The sequence goes on from NZ_JAGGOK010000012.1 coordinate 177,133, forward strand.
CACTGAGCTGCCACCCGTACCATACGGGTGGTACCATGCGGGGCATGATAAAGACGACCGTGTACCTTCCCGAAGAGCTTGAGCTCCGGCTGGACGCCGAGTCGGCAGCCACAGGCGTCAGCAAAGCCGAGCTCATCCGCCGTGGCATCGCGCAGCTGCTCGACAACTCGTCCCGGCCCAAGAGCACGCACCCCCTCCCCGCATTCAGAAGCGGCCGCCTGGTGACAGCGGAAGAGATGGACGACGCCATCTACGAGCACATCAAAGAGCGGTCCGCCCGCCGATGATCGTCGTGGCAGACACGTCTGCCCTCTTCGCGGCCTTCGACATGGACCACCCCCTGTACGCCCCGGCCTTTGAGGTCATGAACGGTGAGACTCTTGCCATCTCGCCGCTGGTCGTCACCGAACTCGACCACCTCGTTCACCGCGACTTCGGTTTTCCGCATGCCCTCCTCGTCATGGAGGCGCTCAACGGTCGCCTCATGGACGGCCAGTACAAACTCCCACCCCTGCACCCTGTGGACCTTGTAGCAGCGCACGAAGTGCGGCAGAAATACGAAGGCCTGCGGCTCGATCTCGCGGATGCCGTCGGAGTGGTCCTGGCAGACCGGTACCGGACCGACCGCATTTTCACCCTCGACCAGCGCGACTTCAGGGCCATCACCCCACTGACCAAGGGCTTCAGCGCCTTCCGCATCCTGCCTCTCGACGCCTGAGTCCTGCCCGCGCCTCGTACGATGAGCCGCATGACTGATCCGCGCCGCCGCCTCGTTCTCGCTTCCGCCTCCCCCGCCCGCCTCGCGCTCCTCCGCCAGGCCGGGCTCGCTCCCGAGGTGGTCGTCAGTGGCGTCGACGAGGACGCGATCACCGCGCCCACCCCGGGCGAGCTCGCGCTCGTACTGGCCGAAGCGAAGGCCGCGTCCGTCGCCGCCCGCCCCGAGGCCGCCGACGCCCTCGTCATCGGCTGCGACTCCGTGCTGGAGCTGGACGGCCAGGCCCTCGGCAAGCCCGCCGACGCCGAGGACGCCACCTCCCGCTGGAAGTCCATGCGAGGCCGCTCCGGCATCCTCCAGACCGGCCACTGCGTGATCGACACCGCCACCGGCCGCCGCGCCTCCGCCACCGCGTCCACCACGGTCCGCTTCGGCGAGCCGACGGACGCCGAGATCTCCGCGTACGTCGCTACCGGCGAACCCCTCTACGTCGCCGGCGCCTTCACCCTCGACGGCCGCTCGGCCCCGTTCATCGACGGCATCGACGGCGACCCCGGCAACGTCATCGGCCTCTCGCTGCCCCTGTTGCGCCGCCTCCTCGCCGACCTCGGTACGCCGATCACCGCCCTCTGGGCATGACCTCTGGCATGACCTCCCCCAGCGTCGCGAGCCCCTCCCCGATCCCTCCCGGCGAGGTCGCGGCGTAACCGAGCACAAGACCGGGACGGCCGACCCGCTGCCTTGCCACGACAGCGGCTGCACCTTGACGCTGCGCGCGAGCGCCGCCGCCGCCAACTCGGTGTCGGGGAATCGCGTACCGCCGAAGGTGATCATCAGGTGCAGCCCGGCCGCCGCACCGTGCACCACCGCCCCCGGCAGGCGCGGGACCAGACACGGCGGCAACCGGCGCCGCCACGACCACCGTGCCGCCCCTCCCCCGCCCCGCGACATGCCCGTCCTCCGTCAGGCGCTGATACGCCTCCGTCACCACTCCACGCGATACGCGCAGGTCAGCGGCCAGCACCCGCGTCGCCGGCAACCGGCTCCCCACGTCCGCCGTCCGCGACTCGACGAGCAGCGTGCTGATCATCGCGGAGGCGATGCACGATTCGGCTCCCGCGGACGTCCGGCGCCTCACCGCCGCGCTCGCCGAGGAGCTGCGCACCCTGTGGGCAGCGACCTCGGTGTCGTCCGCGGTCTTGAGCCGGCCCTCGCCGCGGTTCGCGTTTTGAGAGGACGGTGGCCCCGATCCGTCAGGCCGGCGCCGGAGTCCCGTTCTCCGGCGGCCCGGCCGGCGGAGCGTCCACGGGCCCGGAAACGTCGGCCTGCCCCTCGTCCCGCTTCCCGTACGCGATGACCGACAGCACGACCAGGCCGAACGTCACCATCATCGCCACGAACGCCGCCCAGCCGACCAGCCCGACGCACAACGCACCGAGTACCCCGTGCACCACCGCACACGTGATCAGCAGGATCCGGCCGAGCCGGCCCGGCGGCCGGTCGGAGACCGCCGCGCGCAGCAGGAAGACGCCGCAGGTCACGAGGTAGAGGCCGAAGCCGCCGCCCATCAGATACGTCGACGTGGACATCACGTCGGAGTCCAGGCCGGCGAGGGACATCGACTGGCTGTTGACGACCCTGCCGAGGATCCAGTGGACGAACACGATTCCGACGGCTTCGACGAACAGCAAGGCCGCAGCCACGGCAGCTATCGGTCTGCGCGCCACGGCGCCCCACCCTCTTCCGGCTGTTACCCCTAGTACGTACGCGACGTCTCAAACGCTACTAACGGGTAATCCTCTGTACAAGGGGTCGGACACCGCCGTTCGCCCGGCAAAGAATCAATCGCCCGTTCGTAGAGAGTCCACAAAGAAAGCCCACCCGCCGCTGGGCGCCCGGACAGAGACCTGCGCCACACCGGAGGGCTACTGTGCGGTGGAGAAACCCGTCGTACCGTGGTGCGACAAGGGAATTCGCGACTCGCGCGAGCCTCGCATCACGCTCCGTGTGGGCAAGCTCACTATTGGGGATGGGTCGTAGGGCCGTGTCGGCAGTCCCTAAACTCAGCTTGTTTCAAGGAGGGAGCCAATCGTGCGCAAGGTGCTCATCGCCAACCGAGGCGAAATCGCTGTCCGCGTTGCTCGGGCCTGCCGGGATGCCGGAATCGCGAGCGTAGCCGTCTACGCCGATCCGGACCGGGACGCTCTGCACGTCCGCGCGGCCGACGAGGCGTTCGCTCTGGGCGGTGACACCCCGGCCGCCAGTTACCTGGACATGGCCAAGGTGCTCCAGGCCGCCAAGGATTCGGGGGCGGATGCCGTTCACCCCGGCTACGGCTTCCTGTCCGAGAACGCCGAGTTCGCCCAGGCCGTGCTCGACGCCGGTCTGACCTGGATCGGCCCGCCGCCGCAGGCCATTCGTGACCTCGGCGACAAGGTGGCGGCCCGGCACATCGCGCAGCGCGCGGGCGCCCCGCTCGTCGCCGGTACGCCGGACCCGGTCTCGGGCGCCGACGAGGTCGTCGCGTTCGCCGAGCAGAACGGTCTGCCGATCGCCATCAAGGCGGCGTTCGGCGGCGGCGGCCGCGGCCTGAAGGTCGCCCGTACGCTCGAAGAGGTCCCGGAGCTTTACGACTCCGCCGTTCGCGAGGCCGTCGCGGCCTTCGGGCGCGGCGAGTGCTTCGTCGAGCGCTACCTCGACAAGCCGCGCCACGTCGAGACGCAGTGCCTGGCCGACGCCCACGGCAACGTCGTGGTCGTCTCCACCCGTGACTGCTCGCTCCAGCGCCGCCACCAGAAGCTGGTGGAGGAGGCCCCCGCGCCGTTCCTGAGCGACGCCCAGAACGCCGAGCTGTACCGCGCGTCCAAGGCCATCCTCAAGGAGGCCGGTTACGTCGGCGCCGGCACCGTCGAGTTCCTCGTCGGTGTCGACGGCACGATCTCCTTCCTGGAGGTCAACACCCGCCTCCAGGTCGAGCACCCGGTCTCCGAAGAGGTCACCGGGATCGACCTGGTCCGCGAGATGTTCCGCATCGCCGACGGCGAGAAGCTCGGTTACGACGACCCTGCCGTGCGGGGGCACTCCATCGAGTTCCGCATCAACGGCGAGGACCCGGGCCGCGGCTTCCTGCCGGCTCCCGGCACGGTTACCGCCTTCGCGACGCCGTCCGGCCCCGGTGTCCGCCTGGACGCGGGCGTCGAGACCGGGGCGGTCATCGGCCCGGCCTGGGACTCGCTCCTGGCCAAGCTGATCGTCACCGGCGCCACCCGTGAGCAGGCGCTCCAGCGTGCCGCCCGTGCGCTCGCGGAGTTCAACGTGGAGGGCATGGCCACGGCCATCCCGTTCCACCGCGCGGTCGTAGCCGACCCCGCGTTCACGTCGAACCCCTTCACGGTCCACACTCGGTGGATCGAGACCGAGTTCGTCAACGAGATCCCGGCCTTCACCGTGCCGGGCGCGGACGCGGACGAGGACGAGGCCGGTCGCGAGACCATCGTCGTCGAGGTCGGCGGCAAGCGCCTGGAAGTCTCGCTTCCGTCCTCGCTGGGCATGACCCTGGCCCGCACCGGCCTGGCCGCGGGCGCCAAGCCCAAGCGCCGGGCCGCGAAGAAGTCCGGCCCGGCCGCCTCCGGCGACACCCTCGCCTCGCCCATGCAGGGCACGATCGTCAAGGTCGCGGTCGAGGAGGGCCAGGAGGTCAAGGAGGGCGACCTCGTCGTCGTACTCGAGGCCATGAAGATGGAGCAGCCGCTGAACGCGCACCGCTCCGGCACCGTCAAGGGCCTGGCCGCCGAAGTCGGCGCGTCGGTAACGTCGGGCGCCGTCATCTGCGAGATCAAGGACTGACGCCCAGCCGTACGTGACTGAGGGCCCCGCCGAAACCGACGAAACCGGCGGGGCCCTCAGCGCGCAATGGCATCCTGGAGACCGGAGCAGGAGAAGGGCAAGCCCATGGCGACGAGCAGACCACAGAGGCCGGAGGCGCTGAAACCACCGACGCCAGAGCCGGAGCCCCAGCCGGCGCCGTCGCCCCGGTCAGCGCCGCCCTCGGCGTCCCACCCGGCACCCGGGCCAGGGTCCCAGCCCAAGTCGGCATCCGAGCCGGGACCACAGTCGCCGCCCGCGTCCGCGCCTGCGCCCGCGTCAGCGGCTGTGCGGCCCATGCGTGCCGATGCCCGCCGGAATTACGAGCGCGTGCTGGCCGAGGCCCGTACCGCCTTCGCCGAGCACGGCACCGACGCCTCGCTCGAAGACATCGCGCGCCGCGCCGGTGTGGGCATCGGCACGCTCTACCGGCACTTCCCCACCCGCCACGCGCTCATGAGCGCCGTCTTCCAGGGCGCCGTGGACGAACTCATCGCGCACTCCCGTGAGCTCGCCGACAGCGAGGCGCCCTGCTCGGCGCTCGTCACCTGGCTGCGCGACATCATCACTCATGCGGGCGAGTACCGAGGTCTCGCCCGCGAGCTCATGTCGGCCTCGCGCGACGAGAGTTCGGCACTGGCCCGATGCAGTACGCCGATGAACGAGGCCGGTGAGCGGCTGCTCGTACGGGCTCAGGAGAGCGGCGTCGTCAGGCCCAACGTGTCGATCGGCGACCTGATGCAGCTGACCAACGCGATCGCACTGTCCGCCGAACAGGCGCCGGACGACCCGGAGTTGGCCGACCGTCTGCTGACGCTGACGCTGACGGGTCTGCGGGCGGATCAGGTGGATCGGGCGGACAAGGAAGCGGCGACGTAACCTCGCCGCTTCAGCGCTTCACCGGCGGCGCAGATCGGCGACGCGCGCCCGTTCACGCTCGGCGGGGCCCGACGGCTGCTCTGCCAGAGATCCGGCGCTGCGCAATTGCGCACCGGGCCCGCCCGGGTGCGTACGCCGCTGGCCCGGCAGGGGCATGTCCCTGCGGGGCTGGCGCCCCGGCGGGACGCCGTCGCCCCCGGCGCCCGCGACCCCCGGCCCCGCGACGGCGATCTGCACTCCCTGATCGGCCAGGGCCTGCAGTTCGGTGGCCGCGCGGTCGTCGTGGGGCGGCGGCTCGTCGGTGACGAGGCGCGTGATCACGTCGGTGGGCACCGTCTGGAACATGGTGTCGGTGCCGAGCTTGGTGTGGTCCGCCAGGACCACCACCTCGGCGGCGGCCTGCACCAGCGCCCGGTCGACGCTCGCCGACAGCATGTTGGAGGTGGACAGGCCGCGTTCCGCGGTCAGCCCGCTCCCGGAGAGGAAGGCCCGGGAGACCCGCAGCCCCTGGAGGGACTGCTCGGCCCCGCTGCCGACCAGCGCGTAGTTCGAGCCGCGCAGCGTGCCACCGGTCATGACGACCTCGACACGGTTGGCGTGCGCCAGCGCCTGGGCCACCAGCAGGGAGTTGGTGACGACGGTGAGCCCGGGGACCCGGGCCAGCCGTCTGGCCAGTTCCTGTGTGGTCGTCCCGGCGCCGACGACGATGGCTTCGCCCTCTTCGACGAGTCCCGCGGCGAGGTCGGCGATGGCCGTCTTCTCCGCGGTCGCGAGATGGGATTTCTGCGGAAAGCCGGACTCCCGCGTAAAACCGCCCGGCAGTACCGCACCGCCGTGCCGGCGGTCGAGGAGTCCTTCTGCCTCCAGTGCCCGCACGTCCCGCCGTACGGTCACTTCGGAGGTCTGGACGACGCGGGCGAGCTCACGGAGCGATACAGCCCCGTTGGCGCGCACCATTTCGAGGATCAATTGGCGACGTTCTGCAGCGAACACGAAACTGACAGTAACCCCAGCGACCGATAGTTTTCAGCAGTTTGCGCCGAATAACAGAAGTTGCCCACAGGTGAGGACAGTTTGTGATAGTTGCCGCTTCGGCAGGCCGTCGCACAGCTGATGCTTCATCAAACTGCGTTTGCAGCACAGCGGGTGAAGGTCTACGGTCTTCGCCAACCTGAAACTTCATATGATCCTGGACTTCCAGTGCACAGAGTTGCCGGTCGGAGGCATTCCCCGCCTCCCCCCAGCAACTCACCCCGCGCTCACCGCGCTTCCGGCGTTCCACTCCGGACCGCGTTGCTCCGCCCGGGGGTGCCGAGTCGGACAGGACCTGCCCGGCACGGGCGCTGCGCGCTCTCGTGCCACCGAAGGTCACACCACCATGCACGGCGCCTTACCTTCCCGAGCCACTGAGCCGGGCTCCCGCGCGTTCTGTGACGAGTCGCTGCGCTGCCGCGCCGACGGCGCCGGGATCTACATGCTGGCGGCCGTCCTGCTGCCGCCCCATCGGGTGCAGCACGCCCGGGACACCATGGCGTCCCTGCTGCTCAGGGGGCAGCGCAAACTGCACTGGCGCGACGAGTCCGCCCGGCGGCGACTGCTGCTCACCCGCCGCACGTCATCGGTCGAGCCCGAGATCGTGATCGCCACGTGGTGCCGGATGGACAACGCCCACCAGGAGCGCGCCCGCGGCAAGGCGATGCAGTCGCTGCTGACCGCACTGGCCGAGCGCGGCGTCACCGAGGCGGTCTTCGAGTCCAGGGGACCCGTACGGGACAAGGGAGACCTCAAGGGGCTGACCGGGCTGCGCCGCGCGGGAGTCCTGCCGGGGGACCTGCGCGTAGAGCACGCCGCCGGCCCCGCGGAGCACGCCCTGTGGGCCGCCGATGTCGTCGCGGGAGCCTTCGGCGCCGCGCTCGATGGCAGCGCCGATTACCGGGACGACCTGGCCACCGCCGCCAAGGCGACCGTACTGACCTGCGGCCGGTGTTCCCTGTCCCACGGGCCCGCCGCCGCCCGCGGCGATTCATAGCCGACCCAGACAACGCGAAGGCCAGGTGTCCGTCGTCCGGCGGATGACCTGGCCCCACTTCCGGGCCCTCGTGGGTCCGGCTCATTCAGCCTGCCCGCCCAGGGGCACACGGTCAAGCGGGAGGCTTACCACTTATGGGTGAAATGGAAATAGAGAGGGACATTCCGGAAGGCGACTACCGGGACCGGGTGGAGGTGCTGCGCGAGCGTGTCGGGCATCTCGTCGTCCGCGACCGCAGGTCCGTCGAGAGCGCGGCCGAGCGCCTGGTACAGGACGCCGATGCCGAGATCGGGCATACGGAGGAGACCGCGGCCGAGCTGCTCGCCACCGTGGTCGATCCGCGCGGTGTACGAGCGGCCCACATCAGGCAGCAGCGCGTGCGCGGCAACCGGACGCTCCATCTGCTCCGTACGACCGTCTGGACACCCCTGCTGCTCGTCGACGCGACGAACGGCAGGTTCGTCGTCGGCCAGACCTACCTCTCCGACCCCAAGGTCGGCGCGGCGGGTTCGCCCCATCTCGCGCTGCCTGCCCCTGAGTCACCTCCCGGTCTGCCCTCCCTGGTCTACCGGGGCTCGCGCGCTGCCGTCGCCGGCGCGCTGGACAGCAACGCTGCGTTCGTCCTCCGGCACAACAGCTGGGTGGACGACATCGGATCCAATGGTGTGCTCATGCCCTTGCTCGCCGGGCACGTGGAATTCCGCTTCTCGGACGGTACGCCGCGCCAGGCCGTGGGGGTCGTCGACGGCACCTCGCGCACCGCGTCCGCCCACAAGATCCTCGGGCTGACGGAATCCACGATCCTCACCATGGACCCCACCTCTCAGCGGCGCTGGCTCAGCAAGCTGATGCGCGACCTGAGCAAGGTCGCGGAGAAGCTGTCCAAGAACGAGGAGATGCGGCTGGACGATCTGTTCCACGCCGAGAGGCAGATCAACGCCCTTACCGCCGAAGCCGACCTGATCGTCGGCTGGGGCTGGAGCGAACAGGCCACACCGCAACAACGCACCGGAAAGGCGACCTACGTCAGCACGCTGAACCTGGCACTGGGAGCGCAGAACATCGAGCCGAAGGCGTTCTCGGAGGAGGCGCAGCGGACTCTCCTGGCGGAGCGCGCGGTGAACACGCTGGCCGACTACGGCCTGCTGGAGCCGGACAGCCTCGTCTTCGCACTGGGCCGCGAAGATCTCACCGACGTCGCGAAGAGAATCGGTCTCAGCACGCACCGGGACGAACGGTGCGCCTGGCTGATCCGGCTGATGACCACCCCGTCGAAGGAGAAGCGGCGAGTGATCAATGAAGTGCTGGGAGCCAAGTCCTTCTCCGCGAAGGGGCGTTCACCCTATGTATTCGAACTCGCCCTGCGCTCCTTCTCCGGTCAGGACAGCCACCTGCTGAGCGGCGCCCGTAACGCGGCGGTGCACGCACTGTGGACGCGCGTGGGACAGGACTGGGACGTGGTGCCGCGTCCGGAGGACAAGGATCTGGACCAACTGGAACGGGATGCGCTGGCCGAGGTGGACAGCGGTGAGAGCGGCCCGCGCTGCTGCGAGGTCGCCGCCAGGGCGGTCGTACCACTGCTGGCGCTCGGCGGTCTGGGCGTGGACCGGGGATCGGCGGCCTACCGCGGGCACGCGTCGACGGTGGTCGACAAAATGATCACCAACGCGTGGGGGATCAAGCAGCTCATGGCCACCGTCCGGGCCTCCCGGCAGCCGAAGCCCGGGTTTCCCCGGCTGGACGAGGACGGCCGGACGGCCGACGACAGCGGTACGCCCAATACGCCGGCGGCCAACAACGACTGGCTGCGCCAGCGCGTCCTCATGAAGCCGACGAGCACTCCGGCTTCCGAGGCGGAGGCGGCCCGGCAGCGCATGGCCATGGGGCTGGCGGAAGCGCGGGCCGGCTTCGACGACTACCGCGAACTGATGGATCTCCCGTACCAGTCCCTGGACGGCGACGAGTGGCAGACGGCCGCGAAGAGCGCCCGGACGCTGTCGAAGGACCTTCACCTCTTCGTGGTCAGCGACGACTGACCGCTCGGGCACGAGGACACGGGATGCCGGGGGGCGACGCCATGCGCGTCCCCCGGCCCTACGCCTCGGCGGACGTCTTGCGCGTGTGCAACTGCCGTGCGACCTCGGCGATCGAACCCGACAGGGACGGGTAGACCGTGAACGCGTTCGCGATCTGTTCCACGGTCAGGTTGTTGTCGACCGCGATCGAAATCGGGTGGATCAGCTCGCTCGCGTGCGGTGAGACGACGCAGCCGCCGACCACGATGCCCGTACCGGGACGGCAGAAGATCTTGACGAAGCCGTCGCGGATGCCCTGCATCTTCGCGCGCGGGTTGCGCAGCAGCGGCAGCTTCACGACGCGCGCCTCGATCTTGCCCGAGTCCACGTCCGACTGGCTGTAGCCGACCGTCGCGATCTCGGGGTCGGTGAAGACGTTCGCCGAGACGGTCTTGAGGTTGAGCGGAGTCACCGCGTCGCCCAGGAAGTGGTACATCGCGATCCGGCCCTGCATGGCCGCGACCGACGCGAGCGCGAAGACACCGGTGACGTCACCGGCCGCGTACACGCCCGGCGCGCTGGTGCGCGAAACCCGGTCGGTCAGGATGTGGCCCGAGTCCTTCAGCCGGACCCCGGCCTCCTCCAGCCCCATGTCCGCGGAGTTCGGGATGGCGCCGACGGCCATCAGGCAGTGCGTACCGCTGATGACACGCCCGTCGGAGAGAGTCACTTCCACGCGGTCGCCGACGCGCTTGGCGGACTCGGCGCGCGAGCGGGCCATGACGTTCATGCCGCGCCGCCGGAAGACGTCCTCCAGGACGGCGGCGGCGTCCGGGTCCTCGCCGGGCAGCACGCGGTCGCGGGAGGAGACGAGGGTGACGCGCGAGCCGAGCGCCTGGTACGCGCCGGCGAACTCCGCGCCCGTGACACCGGAGCCGACCACGATGAGCTCCTCGGGGAGCTCGTCCAGGTCGTACACCTGCGTCCAGTTCAGGATCCGCTCGCCGTCCGGGAGCGCGTCGGGAATCTCGCGCGGGTGCCCGCCCGTCGCGATCAGTACGGCGTCGGCGGTGAGACGCTCCTCAATGCCGTCGCTGTACGTCACGACGACCGTGCGTGAGCCGTCCGAGCCCTGCTGGCCCTCGATGCGACCGCGGCCGCGCAGCACGCGCGCGCCCGCGCGCGTGACGGAAGCGGTGATGTCGTGGGACTGCGCGAGCGCGAGGCGCTTCACACGGCGGTTGACCTTGCCCAGGTCCACGCCGACCACCCGGGCCGCCTGCTCCACGTGCGGCGTGTCGTCGGCGACGATGATGCCCAACTCCTCGTACGAAGAGTCGAAGGTCGTCATCACCTCGGCCGTTGCGATCAGAGTCTTCGACGGTACGCAGTCGGTGAGTACCGACGCCCCGCCCAGACCGTCGCTGTCGACTACCGTCACCTCCGCGCCGAGCTGGGCGCCCACCAGGGCCGCCTCGTATCCGCCGGGTCCGCCACCGATGATCACGATCCGGGTCACGAAAAAGTCCGCCTCGCATTGTCAATCCCGGCCCGCCTGCCCGCTCGGCCGGGGATCCGGGGATCGCCCGGGGGGATGCAGTACGTACTCCATTGTCCCGCACGCTTCAAGGTGCTTCGCCCCGGGGCCTCCATCCGGCCGCAACGCTCCACGGCCCCCGCCGCTCCACCCCCTCCCGTACCCTCGATCACATGTCGCTCTACGCCGCGTACGCCGGCAACCTCGACGCGCGGCTGATGACGCGCCGCGCACCGCACTCACCGCTGCGCGGGACCGGCTGGCTCAACGGCTGGCGGCTGACCTTCGGCGGGGAGTCGATGGGCTGGGAGGGCGCGCTCGCCACCATCGTGGAAGCTCCGCGTTCGCAGGTCTTCGTCGCGCTGTACGACATCGCTCCGATGGACGAGGACTCCATGGACCGGTGGGAGGGTGTCGGACTCGACATCTACCGCCGGATGCGGGTGCGCGTACACACGCTGGAGGGCGAGGAGCCGACCTGGCTGTACGTCCTGAACGGGTACGAGGGCGGGCTTCCCTCCGCCCGCTACCTGGGAGAACTCGCCGACGCGGCGGAGTCGGCGGGCGCGCCGCACGACTACGTCATGGAGCTGCGCAAGCGCCCCTGCTGAGGGGTGTGAGCCTGCCTTCGTCCGATCCGACAAAGCAACGATCGCAACACCGTCGGCAGTGACATCTACGCGCGTAGGGCGAGACCGGCTACCCTCGTCGGCGTGAACGCATCTGTTACCCCCGCCCCCACCGACGGCTTCGCCGACCCCCACGCGGCAGCCGACGCCGCCGCCGCCCGCCTGCGCGAGCTGACCGGAGCCGAGACCCACGACGTCGCCCTCGTGATGGGGTCGGGCTGGGTGCCGGCCGCCGAGGCGCTGGGCGCGCCCGAGCACGAGTTCGCCGTCACCGAGCTGCCCGGCTTCCCGCCGCCGGCCGTCGCCGGACACGCGGGCACGGTCCGCTCATACAAGATCGGCGACAAGCGCGCACTGGTCTTCCTCGGCCGTACGCACTACTACGAGGGCCGCGGTGTCGCCGCGGTCTCCCACGGCGTCCGTACCGCCGTCGCGGCCGGCTGCAAGACCATCGTCCTGACGAACGGCTGCGGCGGCCTGCGTCCGGGCATGCGCCCCGGCCAGCCGGTCCTGATCAGCGACCACATCAACCTGACGGCCACCTCGCCGATCATCGGGGCGAACTTCGTGGACCTGACGGACCTGTACTCGCCGCGGCTGCGCGCGCTGTGCAAGGAGGTGGACGCCACCCTTGAGGAGGGCGTGTACGTCCAGTTCCCCGGCCCGCACTACGAGACGCCGGCCGAGATCAACATGGTCCGCGTGATGGGCGGCGACCTCGTCGGCATGTCCACGGTCCTGGAGGCCATCGCCGCGCGTGAGGCGGGTGCGGAGGTGCTCGGCATCTCGCTGGTCACCAACCTGGCCGCGGGCCTGACGGGCGAACCCCTGAACCACGAGGAAGTCCTCCAGGCCGGCCGCGACTCGGCGACCCGGATGGGCGCACTCCTGGCCCAGGTCCTGGAACGCATCTAACCCCCTGGACACCGGCCGACACCGGCCGACACCGGCCGACACCGGCCGACACCGGCCGACACCGGCCGACACCCTCGCCCGGCCGGGCCCCGGCCCTGCGGGGACCCCGGAGGCCCTCCCTCCGGGCATGTCCTCAAACGCCGGAGGGGCTGAAGTGTGCCGGGAGCGGAAGGTTGAGCGCGCGAGCTCAGGCCGTCCGCGAGAGTTGCGGCACGCGAAAGGCCCGTGCGGCTGCCTTCGGCCCGTCCGCCGAGGGTTGCCGCACGCGGCAGAACCAGCCCGTCCGGCGTTCGAGGACACGCCCGTAGGGGTCTGCGTGTTTGCGGGGGCTGGGGCTTGCCCCAGTTCGGGAAGGGGCGGGCCGGGGAACAAGCTCGCCGCAGGCGAATCGCAACGCACCACACACGAGAGGTGGACCACATCGTGCAGCAGGAGCAGGAGCTCATCGCCCGGGCGCAGGCCTGGCTGGCCGAGGACCCGGACAGCGAGACCCGCGACGAGCTCGCCAAGCTCATCGACGCCGAGGCCCTGGACGAGATCGCCGCGCGCTTCGCCGGCACCCTCCAGTTCGGCACGGCCGGCCTCCGCGGAGAACTCGGCGCGGGCCCCATGCGAATGAACCGCGCCGTAGTCATCCGCGCCGCCGCCGGCCTCGCCGCGTACCTGAAGGCCAACGGCCAGACCGACGGCCTCGTCGTCATCGGCTACGACGCCCGCCACAAGAGCGCCGACTTCGCCCGCGACACCGCCGCCGTCATGACCGGCGCCGGTCTGCGCGCCGCCCTCCTGCCCCGCCCGCTGCCCACCCCCGTACTGGCCTTCGCCATAAGGCACCTGGGCGCCGTCGCCGGCGTCGAGGTCACCGCCAGCCACAACCCGCCCCGCGACAACGGCTACAAGGTCTACCTCGGCGACGGATCCCAGATCGTGCCGCCCGCCGACGCCGAGATCGCCGCCGAGATCGACGCCGTACGGTCGCTCGCCGACGTACCGCGCCCCGACAACGGCTGGTTCACCCTCAACGAGGAGGTCCTGGAGGCCTACCTCGCCCGTACGGACGAGGTCCTGACCGCCGGGTCCCCCCGCACCGCCCGCGTCGTCTACACGGCCATGCACGGCGTCGGCAAGGAGGTCCTGACGGCCGCCTTCGCCCGCGCCGGATTCCCCGAGCCCGTACTCGTCGCCGAGCAGGCCGAGCCGGACCCGGACTTCCCCACGGTCGCCTTCCCCAACCCGGAGGAGCCGGGAGCCATGGACCTGGCCTTCGCCACCGCCCGCCGCATGCAGCCCGAGCGGCCCGACCTGATCGTCGCGAACGACCCGGACGCGGACCGCTGCGCCGTCGCCGTGCCCCTGCCCGGCACGGACGACTGGCGGATGCTGCGCGGCGACGAAGTCGGCGCGCTGCTCGCCGCGCACCTGGTCCGCAACGGGGTATCGGGGAGCAACCGCACTTTCGCCGAGTCCATCGTGTCGTCGTCGCTCCTCGGCCGGATCGCCGCCGCCGCCGGTCTGCCGTACGAGGAGACCCTGACCGGCTTCAAGTGGATCGCCCGCGTCGACGGCCTGCGCTACGGCTACGAAGAGGCGCTCGGCTACTGCGTCGACCCCGAGGGCGTACGCGACAAGGACGGCATCACGGCGGCCCTCCTCGTCACCGAGCTGGCCTCCGTCCTGAAGTCCGAGAACCGCACGCTGCTCGACCTCCTCGACGACCTCGCCGTAGAGCACGGCCTGCACGCGACCGACCAGCTCTCCGTCCGCGTCGAGGACCTGACAGTGATCGCCGACGCGATGGCGCGGCTGCGCGCCCAGCCGCCCGCCACGCTCGCGGGCCTGACCGTCACCTCCGCCGAGGACCTGACGCGCGGCACGGACAAGCTGCCGCCGACCGACGGCCTGCGCTACTACCTGGACGGTGAGGTGAAGGCCCGAGTGATCGTCCGCCCGAGCGGCACCGAACCGAAGCTCAAGTGCTACCTGGAGGCCGTGGTCCCGGTAGCCGGCGCGAACGAGCTGCCGGCGGCCAAGGAGCGGGCGGAAGCCATCCTCTCCACCATCAAGCACGACCTGTCGGCGGCGGCCGGCATCTGAATCACCAAGCGCCGTGCGGTCGGTTCCCTGCCCGGGACCGACCGCCCGGACGAGTGGTTTCCGTACGGCAGGTGACGCAGCCCTCCGTGCCCTCTCCTGATCGGACGAGGAAGGGTGACCCGGTATCCCCGCCGAGTCCCAGGAGCTGCCGCCTTGCCCCCGACCGCACCCCCGGTGACCCGCCGGCCCCGCAGGGCCGGGCCAGCCGCCAGGCGCCCGTACGACGGGACGCGGGACCGGCTCACGAAGTCCCTGCGGCGTGCCGCGCCCGCCCTGGCCGGGTACGTCGCCGTACGCGTCCTGGGCGTGCTGGTTCTCGGGCACTGGGCCCATCTGAAGGGCCACGGCCTGTGGCCCGCCCTCGCCACTTCCTGGGACTCCCGCTGGTACCTGGAGATCGCCGACAGCGGGTACGACTCCACCCTCGGCACCGCCCGCAACAGCAACAACCTGGCCTTCTTCCCCCTCTACCCCGTGATCGTCAAGGCGGTGGCGGGCGTCACCCCCGGCTCGCGCGCCAGCGTCGGCGTACTGCTCGCCGTCGCCTTCTCACTCGTCGCGGCCTGGGGCATCTTCGCCGTCGGCGACCGGCTGTACGGGCGCCGCGTCGGCACCCTGCTGGCCGTCCTGTGGGGCTGCATGCCCGTCGCGGTCGTCCAGTGGATGGGCTACACGGAGTCGCTGTTCACAGCGCTGACGGCCTGGTCGCTGTACGCCGTCCTCGCCGGCCGCTGGCTGTGGGCCGGCCCCCTCGCCACACTCGCCGGCCTGACCCGCCCCACGGGCATCGCGGTCGGCGCGGCCGTCTCGGTGGCGGCGGCGGTGGCGCTGTGGCGGTCCTGGCGGGGCGGAAGAGGGCTGCGGCCCGCCGTGCTCGCCGCCGGGCTGATCGCGCCGCTGGGATGGTTCGGTTACGTCGCCTGGGTGGGCCTGCGCCTCGGCCGCTGGGACGGCTACCTCGCCGTGCAGAAACTGTGGCTCAACGAGTGGGACGGCGGGGCCGACACGCTGCGCGAGATACGGCGCTTCCTGCTCTACCAGTCGAAGCCGCAGCTGTTCCTGGTGGTGGTGACGCTGGTGCTGTTCCTGTCCGTCGCCCTGTTCCTGCTCTGCGCCGCCGAGCGACTGCCGCTGCCGCTGCTGGTGTTCACAGGCGTACTGCTGCTGGTCGTTCTGGGCAGCGGCGGCGTCTACTTCCCGCGCGCCCGCTTCCTGATCCCGGGCTTCCCGCTGCTGCTGCCGCTCGCGCTGGCGGTGGCGCGGGCCAGGCGGCTCACCGGAGCGCTGGTGATGGGCGGAACGGCGCTCGCCTCAATGTGGTTCGGCGCGTACATGCAGCTGATCTGGCCGGGCCCGCCATGAGCCACCACGCCGCCGAGCAAACAAGGGTGCCGGGAGGGCTCCCCGCCTCCCCCTCGCAGTCCACGGTGCCAGGAGGGGACGTGCCGGGGCGCTCCCCGCAGGGCGTCGAACGCAACGAGCCCACACGAAACAACGCAGTACCCGAACGTTCGACGCCCGAGGAGACGCCCCGGCGCGGCACCGACTTCAACGCCCCGGGAAAAAGACCCCCGCGCCGGCTTCACCCAGTGGCCAGCAGCACGGCCAGCGCGATCGCCCCCACCACGCACGGCGCGATGATTTCGTACGCCCAGCGCACAGACGGGCTGCCCTGCGCGCCCGGCCGCGCCGCGCACCGCTCCGCCTGCTCCCGCAGGTCGTCCACCGTCTGGTCGGTGGGCGCCCTGCGCGCCCCCGTGTCGGTGACGTCGGCGGTCGCGGACGTCCTGCCGTACGGGTCGTCCGACGCCTGCCTGGCCTGCCGGCGGGCAACGCGCTTGCGCTGGCGCAGCGAGACGGGGATCGCCCACAGCTGGTACTTCTTGCCGCCCGCGAACACCTCGCTGGAGTAACCGGCCCGTACGCCCTCGACCGACGCCCACGGCAGCGTGATCGTACGGAAGGGATTGCGGATCCGGAGCCGGTCGTCATTGGCGAAGACGGCAGGCCGCAGCGTGAACGCCACCACCAGCGGCACGGCGAACAGCAGCCCCGCCACGGCCGCCCACGGCGTACGGCCCTCCCCGCGCACCAGCGCGTCGCCGCCGACCCAGGCGGCCAGCGCGAGCACCAGGACTCCGCCGGCCAGGGCTGAGGGCGACCGGAAGACCCGGTCGGCGTACGTGGGCTCGGAGGGCGGTTTGGGGCTGCTTGTCATGGGGTGATTCTGCCTGAACGGCGACGGCCGGGAGCGGCCGGGAGATTGCGTTACGGCAACGTCCCAGCCGCAAGGTCCCAGCCGCTCGCCGGCGCCCGCGCCTCAGCGGGCCCAGGCGCTGTGGGTCCCGTGCTGCCGTCGAGCAGCGGGAACGTACCCCCGCCGTAGTGCGCACGGCCGCTCCAGGAGACGGGGGTCCCAGGAGGTGGCCGTCCCGCTCATCCGCCCAGGGGCTGTACAGGTCGCTACGCGCGTAGATATGCTGCAGTGGTGACCATGCCCACCACTGCACCCGCATCCGCGTTCGCCGACGTGACCGCGTCCGACGCAGCGCTGCGCCGCTTCCTGCACGGGCTCCCCGGCGTAGACACCGTCGGCCTCGAAGCGCGCGCCGCGTCCCTCGGTACCCGTTCGATCAAGACCACGTCCAAGGCGTACGCCATTGACCTGGCCATCTCCATGATCGACCTGACCACGCTCGAAGGCGCGGACACCCCGGGCAAGGTCCGGGCGCTCTGCGCCAAGGGCGCCAATCCCGACCCGACCGACCGCACGACGCCGCGCGTCGCCGCGATCTGCGTCTACCCGGACATGGCAGCCACCGCCAAGGAGGCCCTGGCCGGCACCGGCATCAAGGTCGCGTCCGTCGCCACCGCCTTCCCGGCCGGCCGCGCAGCGCTCCCCGTGAAGCTCGCGGACGTACGCGACGCCGTGGCAGCCGGGGCCGACGAGATCGACATGGTGATCGACCGGGGAGCCTTCCTGTCCGGTCATTACCTGAAGGTCTACGAAGAGATCGTGGCCGTGAAGGCCGAGTGCGGCGACAAGGCCCGCCTCAAGGTCATCTTCGAGACCGGTGAGCTCTCGACGTACGACAACATCCGCCGCGCCTCGTGGATCGGGATGCTGGCGGGCTCGGACTTCATCAAGACCTCCACCGGCAAGGTCGGCGTGAACGCCACCCCGCCGAACACCCTGCTCATGCTTGAGGCCGTACGCGACTTCAAGGCGCAGACTGGAATCCAGATCGGCGTGAAGCCGGCCGGCGGCATCCGCACCACCAAGGACGCGGTCAAGTTCCTGGTGCTGGTCAACGAGACGGTCGGCGAGGACTGGCTCAGCAACGAATGGTTCCGCTTCGGCGCGTCCTCGCTGCTGAACGACCTGCTGATGCAGCGGCAGAAGCTGAGCACCGGCCGTTACTCCGGTCCCGACTACGTGACGGTGGACTGATCACCATGGCATCTGTATTCGAGTACGCACCCGCTCCCGAGTCCCGCTCGGTAGTCGACATCGCCCCGTCGTACGGCCTGTTCATCGACGGCGAGTTCACCGACGCGGCCGACGGCAAGGTCTTCAAGACGATCTCGCCGTCCACCGAGGAAGTCCTTTCCGAGGTAGCACGCGCAGGCACCGAGGACGTCGACCGCGCAGTGAAGGCGGCACGCAAGGCGTTCGAGAAGTGGTCCGCGCTGCCGGGCTCCGAGCGCGCCAAGTACCTCTTCCGTATCGCGCGGATCATCCAGGAGCGCTCGCGCGAGCTGGCCGTCCTGGAGACGCTCGACAACGGCAAGCCGATCAAGGAGACGCGCGACGCGGACCTCCCCCTGGTCGCCGCGCACTTCTTCTACTACGCGGGCTGGGCCGACAAGCTCGACCACGCGGGGTACGGCGCCAACCCGCGCCCCCTGGGCGTGGCGGGCCAGGTCATCCCCTGGAACTTCCCGCTCCTCATGCTGGCGTGGAAGATCGCCCCGGCGCTCGCGACGGGCAACACGGTCGTCCTGAAGCCCGCCGAGACGACCCCCCTCTCCGCTCTCTTCTTCGCGGACATCTGCCGCCAGGCGGGCCTGCCCAGGGGCGTCGTCAACATCCTTCCCGGTTACGGGGAGGCGGGCGCCGCGCTCGTCGAGCACCCGGACGTCAACAAGGTCGCCTTCACGGGCTCCACGGCCGTAGGCAAGGCGATCGCCCGCCAGGTCGCGGGTACGAAGAAGAAGGTCACCCTCGAGCTGGGCGGCAAGGGCGCGAACATCGTCTTCGACGACGCCCCCATCGACCAGGCCGTCGAGGGCATCGTCACCGGCATCTTCTTCAACCAGGGCCAGGTCTGCTGCGCGGGCTCGCGCCTCCTGGTCCAGGAGTCGATCCAGGACGAACTCCTCGACTCCCTGAAGCGCAGGCTCTCCACGCTCCGCCTGGGCGACCCGCTGGACAAGAACACCGACATCGGCGCCATCAACTCCGCCGAACAGCTCGCCCGTATCACCACACTCACCGAGACCGGCGAGGCGGAGGGCGCCGAGCGCTGGTCCGCGCCCTGCGATCTCCCGTCCTCCGGCTACTGGTTCGCGCCGACGCTCTTCACGAATGTCACGCAGGCGCACACCGTCGCGCGCGACGAGATCTTCGGCCCGGTGCTGTCGGTGCTGTCGTTCCGTACGCCCGACGAGGCCGTCGCCAAGGCCAACAACAGCCAGTACGGCCTGTCGGCAGGCATCTGGACGGAGAAGGGCTCGCGGATCCTCGCGGTCGCGAACAAGCTCCGCGCGGGTGTGGTCTGGGCCAACACGTTCAACAAGTTCGACCCGACCTCGCCCTTCGGCGGCTACAAGGAGTCGGGCTTCGGCCGTGAAGGCGGCCGTCACGGCCTGGAGGCGTACCTCGATGTCTGACCGCTTGACTGTCCTCAAGACCTACAAGCTGTACGTCGGGGGCAAGTTCCCCCGGAGCGAGAGCGGCCGGGTGTACGAAGTGACGGACTCCAAGAGCCACTGGCTGGCGAACGCCCCTCTGGCCTCCCGCAAGGACGCCCGTGACGCGGTCGTCGCGGCGCGCAAGGCGTTCGGCGGCTGGTCGGGCGCGACGGCGTACAACCGGGGCCAGATCCTCTACCGCATCGCCGAGATGCTGGAGGGCCGCAGGGACCAGTTCGTACGCGAAGTGGCGGACGCGGAGGGCCTGTCGAAGTCGAAGGCGGCCGTGGTCGTCGACGCGGCGATCGACCGCTGGGTCTGGTACGCGGGCTGGACCGACAAGATCGCCCAGATCGTCGGCGGCGCGAACCCGGTAGCGGGCCCGTTCTTCAACCTCTCCACTCCCGAGCCCACCGGCGTCGTCACCGTCGTCGCCCCCCAGGAGTCGTCTTTCCTGGGCCTGGTCTCGGTGATCGCCCCGGTGATCGCGACGGGCAACACGGCCGTCGTCATCGCCTCGGAGAAGTCTCCGCTGCCCGCGCTCTCCCTCGGCGAGGTCCTGGCCACGTCCGACCTGCCGGGCGGTGTGGTCAACATCCTCACCGGGCGTACGCGCGAGATCGCGGCGCCGCTCGCCGCGCACCAGGACGTCAACGCGATCGACCTCTCTGGCGCGGACGCCGACCTGGCGCGCGATCTGGAGATCGCCGCGGCGGACAACCTCAAGCGGGTTCTGCGTCCACAGCCTGTGGACGGCGACTGGTCGGCCGACCAGGGCACGCACCGCCTGACGGCGTTCCTCGAAATGAAGACGGTCTGGCACCCGACGGGCTCCTTGGGCGCGTCCGGCTCCGCCTACTGATCCCCATGCGGATGGCCCCGTCCCGCTTTCGGCGGTACGGGGCCATCCGCATGCCCGCACTAATGCATGCCCACCTGGTTCAGCCCGGCAGCATCCCCGCCGCCTGACCCACCAGCGGCATTTCCCGCACCGCGTTGCCCTGCGTGAGCGGGGCGGTGAGCGGCTTCGTGCTGAGCGGCTGGAAGTCGGCGACCTGTGTGCCCAGTCCGTTGTCCAGCGGGTCCACGCCCGTCCCCGCCAGCGGGTTCAGATGGAAGTCCTTGACCGGGGCGAGCGCACCGGCGCTCGCGGCGTCGAGCGCGCCGGGCATGGCCGCCGGATCGAGGTTCTCCAGCGGTACGTCGATCCCGGCCTGCTGCGGGGCGGGAGGCGGGGCCGCGTGCGCCGCACCACCGCCGGCGGCAAGGGCCGTACCGGCCGCGGCGACGGCCAGACCTGCGCGCAGCAGCGCGCTCCGCTGGGACTTGGGACCTGCTTCACGTGCCATGGGATTCCCGCCTGAGTGAGTAA
The DNA here is from genome assembly GCF_018614615.1 of Streptomyces sp. ISL-100. GTDB lineage: Bacteria > Actinomycetota > Actinomycetes > Streptomycetales > Streptomycetaceae > Streptomyces. Next base: position 198,096 of record NZ_JAGGOK010000012.1, read on the forward strand.
TCGTGAGCGCACGCAGAGTAGTTGAGGTGTGACGCTCGATACCAACCACTCCGCGGTGGGGTCCCCCGACCGGCTCAATGCCGCAGAATGGTTCCCCGTGAGTTCATCCCCCCTTCCCACGCGCGTCGTCCTGCTGACCGGCCCCTCCGGTTCCGGAAAGTCGTCGCTCGCCGCCCGTACGGGTCTGCCCGTGCTGCGCCTCGACGACTTCTACAAAGAGGGCGACGACCCCACGCTTCCGCGGGTCACGGGGAGTACGGACATCGACTGGGACTCGCCGCTGTCCTGGGACGCGGACGCCGCCGTCGCGGCGATCGAGGAGCTGTGCCGTACGGGGCGTACGACGGCCCCGGTGTACTCCATCGCCACCAGTTCGATCGTGGACAAGGAAGCGCTGGACATCGAGCGCACGCCCTTGTTCGTGGCCGAGGGGATCTTCGCGGCGGACATCGTGGCGCGCTGCGAGGAGCTGGGCGTACTGGCTGACGCGCTCTGCCTGTGCGGGCGGCCGGGGACGACGTTCCGGCGGCGGCTGCTGCGGGATTTGCGGGAGGGGCGGAAGTCCGTTCCCTTCCTGCTGCGCAGGGGGTGGCGGCTGATGCGGGCCGAGCGGGCGATCGTCGGCCGCCAGACGGCTCTCGGTGCGCACCCCTGCGCGAAGGGCGAGGCCCTGGGCCGCCTCGCCGCCGCCGCAGCGGGCCGCCACCGCACCCCGGCCGCACGCTAGCCGCTGCCGGGGCTTACCGGGGCTTCCGCCCCAGAGCCCGCTCCTCAAACGCCGGAGGGGCTGAAGAACGCACAGTGCGGCGGGGTCGTACAGGCTCCCCCGCCTGTACGACCCCGCCGCACTTTCCCCCGTACGTTCCGCCGTCTCCCCCGAAACAGCGGCCCCCGTACCCCCCGTACCTTCAGGCCACCAGCTCGCCGAAGGACTCTTCCTCGTCACGGCCGAAGCTGAGGACCTCGTCCTCGCGCAGCCGGCGCAGGGAGCGCCAGATGCTGCTCTTGACCGTGCCGACACTGATGTCGAGGATGTCCGCGATCTCCGGGTCGGTGCGGCCCTCGTAGTACCGCAGGACCAGCATCGTCCGCTGGAGTTCGGGCAGCCGGGCGAGCGCCTGCCAGAGCACGGCGCGCAGTTCGGTGCCGCGCATCGCGTCCGTGTCGTTCGCCGTCTCCGGCAGTTCCTCGGTCGGGTATTCGTTGAGCTTGCGCCTGCGCCAGGCGCTGATGTGCAGGTTCGTCATGGTGCGGCGCAGATAGCCGCCGACCGCCGCCTTGTCGCTGATGCGGTCCCAGGCGCGGTACGTCGAGAAGAGGGCGCTCTGCAGCAGGTCCTCGGCCTCGTACCGGTCGCCGGTCAGGTGGTAGGCGGTCGCGTACAGGGAGGCGCGGCGCTCCTGGACGTAGGCGGTGAATTCCGCCTCCGACGCCGAAGCCCCGTCCCCCGTGGCCTCCCGGTACGCCGCTCCCCCGTATCCCCCGTTGCCCCCCGCAGAGGCGGCCGGCACGGCAGCCACATGCATGGTGGTCTGCGTGCGCTGACGCCCGATGGTGCGAGCGCACCCCCGCCCACCCGCACCGGACTCGGTGCTCCGCGTGACGTCGTGGAGCCGCGTGACAACTGCGCTGGAGGTGGTGCTGTGCAGTGCGTTCATCTCGCGCCCCCCGTCGGTGGAGTCCGGTGCTGTGCGTTGCGGTGCGTTGCTGTCCGTGTGCCATTGAGCTTGCCCTGGCTGTTTCATCGGGGTGTCCGCCGACTGTCACAGGCGTGTCACAGGGATGGGAGCGCTCCAACTGTCGAACTAGTCCTCCCCCATGGGCCAGAATGGCCCCTGTGCCTTTCCTGTTGCTGATCGAGGACGACGACGCCATCCGCACGGCCCTCGAACTCTCGCTGTCACGCCAGGGCCACCGAGTGGCCACCGCGGCGACGGGAGAGGACGGCCTGAAACTGCTGCGCGAGCAGCGGCCGGATCTGATCGTGCTGGACGTGATGCTGCCCGGCATCGACGGATTCGAGGTGTGCCGGCGCATCAGGCGCACCGACCAGCTGCCCATCATTTTGCTGACCGCGCGCAGCGACGACATCGATGTGGTGGTCGGCCTGGAGTCGGGCGCCGACGATTACGTCGTCAAGCCGGTGCAGGGTCGGGTCCTTGACGCCCGTATCCGCGCGGTACTGCGGCGGGGCGAGCGGGAGGCCAACGACGCCGCCGTCTTCGGCAATGTGACCATCGACCGGTCCGCCATGACGGTCACCAAGAACGGCGAGGACCTGCAGCTCACGCCGACTGAGCTGCGGCTGCTCCTGGAGCTGAGCCGCCGCCCCGGACAGGCGCTGTCGCGGCAGCAGTTGCTGCGGCTGGTGTGGGAGCACGACTACCTCGGTGACTCCCGGCTGGTGGACGCGTGCGTGCAGCGGCTGCGGGCCAAGGTCGAGGACGTACCGTCGTCGCCGACTCTCATCCGTACGGTCCGTGGCGTCGGCTACCGCCTGGACTCGCCTTCGTGAGCGCTGCCCGGGAGAAGTCCCCGCAGGCGGGGCCACGCTGGACCAGTCTGCGCCTGCGGCTCGTCGTCGTCTTCGCCCTGGTGGCGCTGACGGCCGCCGTCGCCGCGTCGGGCATCGCGTACTGGCTCAACCGCGAGGCGGTGCTGACCCGCACCCAGGACGCGGCGCTGAACAACTTCCGGCAGGAGATGCAGAACCGCGCGGCCACGCTGCCGCTGCGGCCGACGCAGCCCGAACTCCAGGCCGCGGCGACGCAGATGGCGGCCGGCGGCAGCCCCGGCTACAGCGTGCTGCTCGTCGACGAGCGGGAGCCGGGCAAGCCGATCGCGGGCACTTCGGACATCGACGCCCTGACGCTCGACGACGTACCGCAGGAGCTTCAGGACGCGGTGAACCGGCGGCAGAAGGTCACGGATGCCAACGAGTTTCCGTACCACCTGTACTGGGTGCGCATCAGCCCGAAGGGCAAGCCGCCGTCCCTGGTCGCGGGCACGAAGGTGATCGGCGGCGGACCCACCGGTTACATGCTGACCTCCCTGGAGCAGGAGCGCGACGACCTGAACTCGCTGGCCTGGTCCCTCGCCATCGCCACCGCGCTCGCCCTGCTGGGCTCGGCGCTGCTCGCGCAGGCGGCGGCGACGACCGTACTCAAGCCCGTGCAGCGGCTCGGGGACGCCGCGCGGCGTCTCGGCGAGGGCCAGCTCGACACCCGGCTGCGAGTGTCGGGGACGGACGAACTGGCCGAGCTGTCACGGACCTTCAACAAGACCGCGGAGTCGCTGGAGAAAAAGGTCGCGGACATGAGCGCGCGGGAGGAGTCGAGCCGCCGCTTCGTCGCCGACATGTCGCACGAACTGCGGACCCCGCTGACCGCGATCACCGCCGTGGCGGAGGTCCTTGAGGACGAGGCCGACAACCTCGACCCGATGATCGCGCCCGCCGTACACCTGGTGGTGAGCGAGACGCGCCGGCTCAACGACCTCGTCGAGAACCTGATGGAGGTGACCCGCTTTGACGCGGGTACGGCCCGCCTCGTCCTCGACGACGTCGACGTGGCCGACCAGGTGACCGCCTGCATCGACGCCCGCGCGTGGCTGGACGCGGTGGATCTCGACGCCGAGCGCGGCATCATGGCGCGCCTCGACCCACGCCGCCTCGACGTCATCCTGGCGAACCTGATCGGAAACGCGCTCAAGCACGGCGGCTCCCCGGTGCGGGTGTCGGTGCGGCCCGTCGACCACGACCTGCTCATCGAGGTACGGGACCACGGCCCCGGCATCCCCGAGGACGTACTGCCGCATGTCTTCGACCGCTTCTACAAGGCCAGCGCGTCGCGGCCGCGCTCCGAGGGCAGCGGGCTCGGCCTGTCCATCGCCATGGAGAACGCGCACATTCACGGCGGGGACATCACCGCGGCCAACTCGCCGGAGGGCGGCGCGGTCTTCGTACTGCGGCTGCCGCTCGACGTGTCACGGTCGGCGGACGACGAAGGTCAAGAGGGCGACGGTTTGAGGGAGGGCGAGGAGTGCGAGGACCAGTGAAGCGCAGGCTGACCCGTTGCGCGGCCCTCGCCGCGCTGTGCGTCGCGCTCGCCGGGTGCGGGATCAGGACCACTTCGGTGCCGGTCGACGCGGGCGCCGCGCCGTCCCGTGTGCCGTGCGAGCTGCCGCCGCAGGACTCCGCCGGTGAGGCGGCGCCCGGCGTACCGCTCCAGGTGTATCTGGTCTGCGGCGCGCAGCTGGTCTCGGTGGACCGGGCGGTGCGGATCGCCGAGGAGAAGCTGTCCGACCGGGTGCGGGTCGCGCAGACGCTCCTCGACGAGCTGAAGAAGGAACCGTCGGACGAGGAGAAGCAGGCAGGTTTCTCCACGGATGTACGGGAGACACTGGCCGTTTCCGGGGCGCGCAAGGGCGATCCCCGGAACACGCTGCGGCTGAGCAGCCAGCCGGAGGACCTGCCGACGCACGCGCTGGCGCAGATCGTCTGTACGTACGCGGACAGTGCGGCGGCCGGACCCGACCGGTCCGTGCTGCTCGGCGGTCCTTCCGACGACGCCGTGCGCGGTTACCAGTGCACGGCCGCGCTCAAGGCCCGCCCCGAATCGGTGCTGCCTACGCTGGGTGAGATCCGTCCTTCACGCTGACCGGGCCGGTCGGCGCGCCTGCCCGGCTCGTCACACTGTCTCTCCAGGCGGAACCGATCCTGCCGGTCCCCGCGTCTTGGGGGGCGTGCGTCATGGCTCGGACGGCAGCGCCGTCATCCTCCGCTTCCGCGCGGCGGGAGGTTTACTCCTCGCCGCGCATCTGCTGCTCGTCGCGTTACTGACGTTGCGCCCCCTGGACGTCCCCTGGGTGACCGCACCCAACTTCCAGCCGCTGGCCGGCATCGAGGCGGACCTGGCACTCGGTCCCGCCCGGGCTGCGCGGCGTATCTGCGAGGGACTTCTGCTGCTGGCGCCGCTGGGCGTACTGCTGCCGATGGCGGGGGGCCGGCTCCAGGTGTCGCCGGTGGCCTCGCTGGCCCGTACGGCCCTGGCCGGGGGACTGTTCTCGCTGGGGATCGAGCTGCTCCAGACCGGGGTGCCGGGCCGGGTCGTCGATGTGGACTCGCTGCTGCTGAACACGGCCGGGGTGGCGCTGGCGCATCTGGCGGTCGTACCGATGGGGCGGGCTCGGCTGCGCCGCATGCAGCGGCGGGTACCGGACCGTGTCCTGCGCCGGGACGAGGCGTCTCAGGGGGCTACCCCGACGATTCCCAGGGTCGGGATCGCCCCGTAGAGCGACGCTTTGGGCGGGTCTCGGCGAGCAGTATTGAGGTATCGGGAGGCACACCGGAAGTGACCCCCGGACCAGCTCACGAGGAGCCCGCCATGACCGCCCTTGTCCGCCCCCGTAACGGCCGAGTGATCGGCGGAGTGTGCGCTGCGCTGGCGCGGCGCTTCGGTACCTCGGCGACCACGATGCGAGTGATCTTCGTGGCTTCGTGTCTGCTGCCCGGGCCGCAGTTCCTGGTGTACCTGGCGCTGTGGGTGTTCCTGCCCAGCGAGAACACCGCGAAGACCGCCTGGTAATTCGGCGTACGACCTTACGACCACGAAGGGGCGCGCACCGGAATCGATTCCGGTGCGCGCCCTGGCGCATGCGGTGTGTCAGCCGCCGAGGACGGGCAGCGCGCCCGCCGGCAGCCCGCCGATCAGGCCCTTGACCGGGTCGGCGCTGCGGGCCGCGCCCTTGTGGGCCGCGCCCTTGTGGGCCGCGCCCTTGTGGGCCGCGCCCTTGCGGGCCCCGCCCTTTCCGCCGCCCGTCGCGGCCTTGGACGCGGCGTCGCCGGCGGTCTTCGGCACCGTGGTGGCAGCCCCGGTGAGCGCGTTCTCCGCACCGGTCAGCGCCTCGGGAGCTCCGCCGGGGAGCTTGGTGGCCACGCCCTGCACGGGCAGCGTCGTGGTGGCGGAGCTCAGCGCGCCCAGGTCGGGTACGGCCGGGACGGCCGGCGCCGCGGAGGCGCTGCCGGCGGCGGCAGCGGCGAACGCGGCACCGAGAGCGGCGACACCGAGGGTCTTGGCAGCAGACTGCTTCATGAAGAGAACGTCCTCGCAAACGGGGATGGGGAGCGGCTCTGCAAGCTAGCCACGCCCCGACTCCGCCGCAAACACGCGAATGCGGCCGGGAATTGACGTTCCCGGCCGCATTCGGTGCGGTGCGCTTAACCTCGGGTGGGGGAAGAACCGCTGGTCGTGGCGGTCTGCCGGAACAGCCATTCGGATTTCAACTCGGCGTATCCGGGCTTGATCACGTCATTGATCATGGCAAGGCGTTCGTCGAAAGGAATGAATGCTGATTTCATCGCATTGACCGTGAACCACTGCATGTCGTCGAGCGTGTAGCCGAAAGCGTCGATCAGGTGCTCGAACTCGCGGCTCATGCTGGTGCCGCTCATCAGCCTGTTGTCGGTGTTGACCGTGGTGCGGAAGTGCAGCTTGCGCAGCAGGCCGATGGGGTGCGCGGCGTACGAGTCGGCCGCGCCCGTCTGGAGGTTGGACGTCGGGCACATCTCCAGCGGGATGCGCTTGTCGCGCACGTACGCGGCGAGGCGGCCCAGCGTGACGCTGCCGTCGGCGGCGACCTCGATGTCGTCGATGATGCGTACGCCGTGACCGAGCCGGTCGGCGCCGCACCACTGGAGCGCCTGCCAGATGGAGGGGAGCCCGAAGGCTTCACCGGCGTGGATCGTGAAGTGGTTGTTCTCGCGCTTGAGGTACTCGAAGGCGTCGAGGTGGCGGGTGGGCGGGAAGCCCGCCTCGGCGCCGGCGATGTCGAAGCCGACGACGCCGTTGCCGCGGTAGCGGTTGGCCAGCTCGGCGATCTCCAGGGCGCGGGCGGCGTGTCGCATGGCGGTCAGCAGGGCGCCGACGCGGATCCGGTGGCCGTTCGCCTTCGCACGGCGCTCGCCCTCGCGGAAGCCGTCGGTGACGGCCTCGACGACCTCTTCGAGGGTCAGCCCCTTCTCCAGGTGCTGCTCGGGGGCGTACCGGACCTCGGCGTAGACGACGCCGTCCTCGGCGAGGTCCTCGGCGCACTCGGCGGCGACGCGGAAGAGCGCGTCACGCGTCTGCATGACGGCGCAGGTGTGGGCGAAGGTCTCCAGGTATCGCTCGAGCGATCCGGAGTCGGCGGCCTCGCGGAACCAGATGCCGAGCTTGTCGGCGTCCGTCTCGGGAAGGGCCTGGTAACCCGCCTCGCGGGCGAGATCGATGATCGTGCCGGGCCGCAGACCACCGTCGAGGTGGTCGTGGAGCAGCACCTTCGGGGCGCGGCGGATCTGGTCCGCGGTGGGCGTGTTGGGGGTCTCGCTCGTCATCTGCGCACTCTAGCGCCTACGCGCGTAGATCGCCTCTGTCGATACGTAACAGTGACCGTGCGGACTGGTGGAGTACATCTGTGCTTCTGAGACTGTTCTGTCATGGCACAGCAAGCAATCCCGGTTTCCGGGGCCGCCCGATTGGGCCGGCCGGTCGGAGCGGCCCGAGTGGCCGGGGGCGGTGACCGCACGGTGGGCGGCGTGGTCCTGCTCCTCCCCGCCGGTGAACCGATGTCGGCGCGCAGACCGTCGCCGCTGTCGTACGCCGGCGTACGGCCGCTGGCGCGGAGTCTGGCCGCGGCGGGGCGGGCGGAGGGGCTCGTCGCCCACGTCGTCCGCTACCGCGGCCGCGGCTGGAACGGCTCGGACGCGCGGCTCGCGGCCGATGCGACGTGGGCGGCGGACGAGGTCGTACGGCGCTACGGCGACGTACCGGTGTGTCTGGCGGGGATCGACATGGGCGGGCGGGCGGCGCTGCACGCGGCGGACCACCCGGCCGTGACCTCGGTGCTGGCGGTCGCGCCGTGGCTTCCGGACGACGATGTGGCGGCGGCGGAGGAGCCGGTGAAGCAGCTGGCCGGGCGTCATGTGCTGATCGTGCACGGCACGAATGACGAACGTACCGATCCGGAGCTGTCGTACCGGCTGGCGGAGCGGGCGAAGAAGGTCAACCGCGACACGTGCCGCTTCGAGGTCCACTCGGACGGCCACTCACTGCGCCAGCACCGGCCGGAGGTCCTGGCGCTGGCGCAGGATTTCGTCCTCGGAGCCCTCTTCGGCCGCGGCTTCGCCCGCCCGGTAGCCGACGCCCTGGCCGCACCGCCACCGCTGGGCTTGCGCATGCCGTTGGCCTCCGGCTTCGGCCACTCGCTACGGCGGTAGCACTCCCGACCGGCTCCCGCTGCGCGGGGCTCTTTCCCCCACCCCGCCCCTTCCCGCTGTGACACTTTGCGGCTCCGCCGCGTGGGGTGGCAAGCCCCCAAGCCCCCAGACAACACGGACGCCCTGCGGGCGTGTCCTCAAACGCCGGACGGGGGCTGGGTGGTTACCGCAACGCGGGCTGGAGGGTTGCCGCAGGGCCCGGTCTTGCGGCTCTGGCCGCAAATCCCGCGCCTGCCCTCACATCCAGCCCCTCCGGCGTTTGAGGACCGGGGCCTGGGGCACCCGCCCCAGTTCGGGAAGGGGCGGGTGGGGAAGAGCCCCGCAGGGCACCCCCGTCACCCTTCCTCGGCCACCTCCGCGACCCACCCGTACGGAAGCTCCGCGCCGTCCAGGGTGATCGCCTCCACCGCGCGTGTGCGCGGATCGATGTCGGCCGCGACGCCGGCGCCCTCGTAGCGGGGGTAGCCGGACGCCCCGGTACCGCCAGTCGCTTCCACGACCGCCGTCCGCAACGTGGACCCATGGTCCGGATGACCGTCCGCATCCGCAGCCCGGGGCTTGATCTCGACCGTATAGCGGGCGGGCGGAGACGGCGGCTGCGGAGTGGTCGGCGTAGGCATGGCGTCGACGCTAGCGCCGCCCCCCGCCGTCCGCCCCGTACGACGCGCGCCCCGCGCGACCCTCTGCCGTACGCGTCACTCCGGGAGCAAGTGGCCCCTGCGCGACAGCAGGAAGTGCTTGAAGGCCGCCACCGGCGGTGTGTCCGGGTGGCCGTCCAGCCACGCGACTCCGATCTCGCGTACGGCGCGCGGGGCCGTCACCGTCAGTTCCCTGACGCCGGGGCGGGCCACCGCCGGGGGCGGCAGCAGGGCGACGCCCAGGCCGGCCGCCACGAGGCCGCGCAGCGTCTCCGCCTCCTCGCCCTCGAAGGCGACCCGCGGCTTGAAGCCCGCCTCGGCACACAGGTCGTCGGTGATACGACGCAGCCCGTAGCCGGGTTCAAGCGTGACGAACGCCTCGTCGGCCGCCTCCGCGAGCCGCACGCGCTTTCGTGTGGCCAGGCGGTGGTCGTCCGGAACGACCAGGCGCAGCCGCTGCTCGTCGATGCGGCGGGCGACCAGGTCGGGGGCGTCGGGGACGGGGGAGGTCAGGCAGAGGTCGAGGTCGCCGGCGCGCAGCCGCTCGATCATGGCTTCGCCGTAGTTCTGTACGAGCTGGAAGCGGACCTTGGGATGGTCGGCGCGGAAGGCGCGGATCAAGCCGGGGACGGTTTCCGAGCCCATGGTGTGCAGGAAGCCGAAGGCGACCTTGCCGGTCGCGGGGTCGGCGTCGGCCCGTACCGACTCCGCCGCCCGCTCGACCTCCGCCAGTGCACGCTCGACCGTCGTGAGGAAGGTGCGGCCGGCGGGGGTGAGGGCGACCGTGCGGCCCTTGCGGGCGAACAGGGCGACGCCCAGGTCCTCCTCCAGCCTGACCATGGCGCGCGAAAGCGTCGACTGCGGGACGCCCAACTCGTGCGCCGCGCGCGTGACGTGCTCGTGGCGGGCGACCGCCGCGAAGTGGGCGAGGCGCGGCGCGAGTACCTGCTGAATGTCTTCTTCGTAACTGCTGGGTGACAGGCGGGGCCGTGAGCTCGGGTTATGCAGCATGGGATTGATTATCGCGGGTTTGTGCATTGGACGCATGAAGCGGCTGTGTCTACGTTCGATGCATGCCTCCTGCCAGTACCAAGGCGTCCACCACCCATGTGGACGCCGACGCCGTTGTTGACATTGACACCGACTCCCGTCTCGCCCCCTCCGCGCCCGGCTACCGCCGGATGAGCTTCGCGCTCTTCGCCGCCGGGGTCGCGACGTTCGCCCTCCTCTACGCCACCCAGGCGCTGCTGCCGCTGATCTCCGCCGACTTCGGCGCGAGCGCGAGCGCCGCCAGCTGGACCGTCTCGGCCGCCACGGGTGCGCTGGCCCTGTTCGTACTGCCGATGAGCGCGCTCTCGGAGCGCTTCGGGCGCAGCCGGATGATGACGGTCTCGCTGACGGTCGCCGTCGCGGTCGGCCTGCTGGTTCCGTTCGCGCCCTCGCTGGAGTGGCTGGTGGCGCTGCGCGCGGTGCAGGGCGCCGCGCTGGCCGGTGTGCCGGCCTCCGCGATGGCCTTTCTGGCGGAGGAGGTACGGCCGAAGGCGCTGGTCGGAGCGATCGGACTGTTCGTGGCGGGCAACTCCATCGGCGGGATGAGCGGCCGCATCGTCACCGGCTGGGCGGCCCAGCTGTGGGACTGGCGCGCGGCGCTGGCCGCCGTCGGCCTGATGTCCGTGGTGTGCGTGGTGGTGTTCTGGCTGATGCTGCCGAAGGCCCGCCACTTCACGCCCGGTTCGCTGAACCCCCTGGCGCTGGCGAAGACGGTCCGCGGTCACCTGGCCGACCCACTGCTGCTGCGCCTGTACGCGATCGGCGCGCTCTTCATGACGGTCTTCGGCGCGGTCTACACGGTGATCGGCTACCGGCTGGTCGAGGCTCCCTTCAGCCTCCCGCAAGGCGTCATCGGGTCTGTGTTCCTGGTGTATCTCGTCGGTACGGTCTCCTCTGCGGCGGCCGGAAAGCTGGTCGCCCGCCTGGGCCGCCGGGGTGCGCTGTACCTGGCGGTGTCGACGACGGCGGCCGGTCTGCTGCTGTCGGTGGCCGACGCGCTGGCGGCCGTCCTGGCGGGCCTGGTGCTGATCACCGCCGGGTTCTTCGCGGGGCACGCGGTGGCGTCGTCCTCGGTGAGCCGTACGGCGAAGACCGGCCGGGCGCAGGCATCCGCGCTCTACCAGTCGGCGTACTACCTGGGCAGCAGCGTCGGCGGCACGCTCGGCGCGGTGGCCTTCCACGCCGGGGGCTGGGCGGGGACCGTGCTCCTCGGGCTGGTCGCGGTGCTCGGGGTCGTATCGATCACGCTGTACGGCACCCGGGTCGCCCGGGTCGAACAGCGGCAGCTCGTGGCGCTGCGGACGAGCCGGCCGAGTCTCACGGGTGGCGTCGCGCGCGTCTGATACGTCCGGCGGGGCGGGTTTCCCCAGGTGGGCCCTGAATGTCAGTGGCGTCCGGTAACTTCCGAAGTGCTGGTGCCAAAGGCGGCGAGTGGGGTGGACCCGATGAGTGATGTCGTGACGACGCAGGACCTGGATTCCCGGCTGGAGAAGCACCGGACCGAGCTGACCGGGTACTGCTACCGGATGCTGGGATCCGCCTTCGAGGCGGACGACGCCGTGCAGGACACGATGGTCCGGGCCTGGCGGAATTTCGACAAGTTCGAGGGTCGGTCGTCGCTGCGTTCGTGGCTGTACCGCATCGCGACGAACGTCTGCCTCGACATGCTCAACGCGGGCAATCGCAGGGCCCGCCCGATGGATCTGACGGCCGCGACGCCGGTGGCGCAGGCCGCTCTCAACTCCCGCCCCGAGGTCACCTGGCTGGAGCCGGTGCCGGACGGGCGGGTGCTGCCTTCGGTGGCCGACCCGGCGGAGACCGCCGTGGCGCGGGAGAGCGTGCGGCTGGCGTTCGTCGCCGCGCTCCAGCACCTGCCGCCGAAGCAGCGGGCGGTGCTCATCCTGCGCGAGGTGCTGGCCTGGAAGGCGAGCGAGGTCGCGGAGCTGCTGGAGACCACCGTCGCCTCGGTGAACAGCGCGCTCCAGCGGGCCCGCGCGACGATCGCCGAGCACGGCTCGCAGGAGACGGACACCGCGAATCCGCTGGACGAGGAGCAGCAGAAGCTGCTGGAGCGGTACGTCGCGGCCTTCGAGGGGTACGACATGACCGCCCTCACGGCGCTGCTCCATGAGGACGCCACGCTGTCCATGCCGCCGTACGACCTGTGGCTGCGGGGACACGACGACGTCGTCGGCTGGATGCTGGGCGTCGGCGAGGTCTGCCGGGGCTCGAAGCTGGTCCCGGTCGTGGCCAACGGCACGCCGGCCTTCGCCCACTACCACCCGAGCCAGTCGGGCGACGGCAGCTTCGAGCCGTGGGCGCTCACGGTCATCGAGATCGTGGAGGGCAAGGTCAGCGGGATCACGTCCTTCCTGGACACGAAGCGCTGGTTCCCGCTCTTCGATCTGCCGCCGCGCCTCGAAAAGGAGTAGGAGCGGGAAGTGCGTATTCGGGGCCAAGGGAGAAATCACTTCGGACCACCCGCATTCCGAAGATTTACCTTTCGATCCGTTACTGCCCTCCTATTGCCGCGTTGAAGGAAGGTAAAGGCCGCAAGACCTGCGGTCGACCTGCGCGAACCCATTCCCTTCAGGTATGGGGAGGCCGCGGTTGTGCCGGTGCTAGGTGTAGCGGTAGATGCGGCTGTGGTCGAGGAGTTGCGCGGGCGGCACGTTCCATGGAGGCATCGGTTCGTCGAGGCTGAAGACCCGTCCGCGCTGCGGATCGGACCCGGTCAGCTTCTCGCGCGGCAGATAGCCGGAGCTGGGGTGCGCCTGCTGCCAGCGGTCCCAGAGCAGGTCCATGAAGGCGTGGTGGAGCCAGAAGACCGGGTCGTTGGGCGAGGCGGCGCCCAGCATCACACCGCCGACCCAGCGGTGGACCCGGTTGTGGTTGAACGCCGTGGCGGTGCCGCCGGGCCGCCCCCATCCCTCGATCTTGTTACGGAAGCCCTTGGTCGCGGTGGAGTTCCACGGCGCGGCGTCGTAGAGCGGGTCGCTCAGCGCCTTCGCCACATCCTGCCTGGTGGGCAGCGAGACGGGGGCGGAGGGCCGGCCGAAATTGCGGGTGAGGTAGGCGCCGTCGCTGACCGATGCGCGAATTTCCCAGTTTCCGGTGGCGTGGGCGAACGGTCCCGTCATCACCTTCTGGTCGCCGGCCCGGCCGTTGCCCCCGAGGAAATCCTCCGCCCACAGCGACGCGGCGGGAGTGTTGTCCTTCGTCCAGTCCCAGTACGGAACCGACACCCCCGGATCAACGGCCTGCAAGGCGCGTTCGAACTCCAGGAGGAAGCGGCGGTGCCACGGGAAGAAGGAGGGGGTCATATGGCCGACACGTGGCCCGGGCTCGTCGTCGGTGACGTAGTACTGGCCGTGCAGGGTCACGAACTCGTCGTACCGCCCCGAGCGCTTCAGCTCCAGGAGCGCACCGACCAGACGATTCTTCTCCGTACGGGTGAGATCGCGCTGGTTCTTCCGGGTGTACACCGCTGTTGGCCCTCCCCTGTTCAGAGGCTGTGCACGGGGGACGCCGACAGCTGGGCGTCACCCAGCTCGTCCACCGCCGCACGTGCCGCGTCGAGCAGTGTGGGGAACGACTCATAGTGGTTCACCAGGCTCAGGTAGCTGCCGTCGGCGCGCCGCATGACGTGCAGCGGCCGGCCGTCGATGCGTACCTCGGCGTCCCGTACGGCGGCGACGGTCATGGCGTCACCGACGGCGCGTACGCGGCCGGCTGCCCCCGCGGGCAGCGTGACCCTGGCGGTCCCCTGGATGTGCCGGCCGCGGTACGTCTCGGCGAATCGCTCCAGCGCCGGTCCTGCCGCGCCTCCCGGCCTCTTGGTGAGGATCGGGGCGAGCGCCCCCGCGGTGCCCGCGATCACGCCCATCGCGAAGACGCCGCGCAGCAGAATGCGGCGGGTCAGGGAATCCCCTCGCAAGGTCGCTGCGCTTCCGCGCGTGATCAGGCCCATGCCGAATACCCCTTGTCCCTCGCCTTGGTCCACTCTTTCGATGTGCCCATGCCTCGGTGTTGACAACGACCCCGCGGCGAAACAGTTCTCGCTGGCGGGCGGCCGGCGCCTGTGAGGGACGCCGGCCACCGGACGCGCGGCCTCAGCCCATGATCAGTACGGCGGCAGGCGTGCCCCGCAGCATCGGCGGGGCCACCCCGAGCTCGGGCAGTACCGGCTCGGGCAGCCCCGAGAGGTGCTCGCCGGGCGCCGACAGCGGCGCGCCCACAGTGGCGCCCGGCGCCTTCAGCATCAGCTCAGAGGCTTCGGAAACGGCGCGCAGCGCGCCCAGGTTGCCCTCCCCCAGCGGGTCCTTTACGGGGAGCCCGACCTCCGTCTCCGGCAGCTCGGCCGTGAACGGCACCGCGGGCAGCGTCTTCTCCGGCAGGAGCCGGCCGGTGACGTAACGCGGCCCGTCGGGTACGCCGGGCACGGGCACCGGCACTCCGGTGCGCAGCTCGGGGGCCTCGACCGGCAGGACCCGCTCCAGGCGCTCCAGCGGCAGGTCGACCGGCGCCGACGTGCCGGCGGCGGCGGGAGAAGCCGCCGCCGCGGTCGCCATGCAAGCCATGAATGCCGCCGTGACAGAGCCTCGGGTGGTCAACTTCATTGATACGTACGTCCCCTCTGATTCGCAGACACGCGGTTGCTCTGCAAGAACGAGCCAAACGCCCGAACCAGTGCATAGTTCCCCCGTCCGCAGCAACCGACTCGGGCCAGAACAGCCGCCCGAGCTCACGAAGGGTGTGGGTATGAACATCCCGACGCAGGCGTCCACGCAGCACATGCTGCGGGCGCACAACGCCGATCTCGCCGATCCGTTGTTCTGGCAACTGCCGCGCTCCGAACGACTGAAGGCCTTCGCGCTGCTGCGCGGGCTCGACGCCCCGGTGCGTTTCGGGGAGAGTCCGGGCAACGGTTTCTATGCGCTGGTGAAGCACGCGGACGTGATGGAGGCAAGCCGGCAGCCGCGGCAGTTCGCGAGCGCTCCTGGCGTCACCACTCCGGAGCCGGCCGCCTGGGCGAAGGCCGTCTTCGGGAACTCCATGGTCAACATGGACGGCTCCGAGCACGCCACGATGCGCAAAATCGTCTCCCGCGCCTTCACGCCGCGTCTGCTCGCCGCCGCGGAGGAGGACATCCGCGCCGTCGCCAGACGTGTGGTGGACGAGATGATCGACCGGCGGCCGCACGACTTCGTCACGTCGGTGGCTTCCCGTATGCCGTTCGAGGTCATCTGCAACCTGATGGGCATCCCGGAACGCTACCGCCCGGAGATCGCCGACCGGGTGAACCACGCGTCCGAGAATGTCGGCGTGAAGCGTGGCCTGCGGGCCAGGCTGCGGGTGCCGGGGCGCGGTCTGCGGGCCCTGGCCCATATGCAGCTCGTCATGGCGAAGCTCGCCCGTGAGCGCCGCCGCCGGCCCACGGACGACCTGATCTCGGCGCTGGTACGCGCAGACGTCGACGGGGCCGGCCAGTCGCTCTCCTCCCGTCAGCTCGGCGCCTTCTTCTCCCTGCTGCTTGTCGCCGGGGTGGAAACCACCCGTAACGCGATCGCCCACGGGCTGGCGCTGCTGACCGAACACCCCGAGCAGCGCGACCTGTTGGTGTCCGACTTCGACCGGTACGCCGACGGGGCGGTGGACGAGATCGTCCGCCACTCGACGCCGATCATCCAGTTCCGCCGGACGGTCGTTGCTGAATGTGCCCTGGGTGGACGGGAATTCCACCCAGGCGAGAAGGTGGTGCTCTTCTACGCTTCGGCCAATCGCGACGAAGCGGTGTTCACACATCCCGATGTCTTCGACATCACACGCGACCCGAATCCGCATCTGGGATACGGCGGCGGCGGGCCACATTACTGCCTGGGGTCACATCTGGCCCGGCAGGAGATGAAGGCCCTGTTCCACGAGTTGCTCACCCGGCCGCGGGATCTGCGGGCGGTGGGAATGCCGGAACTCGTCGACTCGAATTTCGACAACCGGGTCCGCGCCCTGCGTTTCGCCTTCGACCTGTCCTGAGGAATTTCACCCGAGTGGCCGACTTCGAGGGAATCCGTATCGCCAATGGCCTACTGACCGGCATGCAAACAGCCCATTAGTAAAACTTTCTGCCTACTGTCGGACGCGTCGGTAAGAACGACCGATCGTAGGAGGAGTCATGTCCAAGAGGCGCCGTCTCACCGGCACCTGCATCGGGACGGTTGCCATAGGTCTCGTCGTTGCCGGTGGCGTTCTCGGAGGAAAGGCGGCTGAAGCAGCGCCGCCCACCGAAAGCACCTCTGAGAATCCGGAGAATCCCCCGCCCGCCATTGGTGCGTATCTGGACTACGGGCCGGACGGCGTGACACGGATGGCTGAACTGTCCCAGTGGCTGGGCGGTGCGGAACTCTCGGTCGGGCACACCTACCTGCCGGGCGATGTCTGGGAGAACATCGAAGGCCGCCCCGGCTTCCTGCGCTCCTGGGCGGACTGGCGGCGCGGTGCGGACGACCGCATATTCGTCCTCAACGTGCCCATGCTGGAGCGGAACGAGGAGCGCCCCTCCGACGACGAGGTCCGCGAGCTCCTTCAGGAGGGCGCCGGGGGCGGCTTCGACCACCACTACCAGAAGCTGGCCACACGCCTGGTGGAACTGGGCGTACCGGACACGGTGATCGTCCTCGGCTGGGAGATGAACGGCACGACGTACGCGCATCGCTG
Organism: Streptomyces sp. ISL-100; assembly: GCF_018614615.1. Lineage (GTDB taxonomy): Bacteria > Actinomycetota > Actinomycetes > Streptomycetales > Streptomycetaceae > Streptomyces. The sequence continues at coordinate 214,752 of NZ_JAGGOK010000012.1, forward strand.
CGGACCGGACCCCGAGGCCTGGAAGACGTACTGGAATCGGATCGTCGCGGCCATGCGGTCCGTTCCGGGCCAGAAGTTCCGCTTCGACTTCGCCCCGAACCGCGGCCTCGACGCGATCCCGTGGACCGAGTGCTATCCGGGCGACGATGTCGTGGACATCATCGGCATGGACGCGTACGACCAGCCTCCCGGCGACACCTTCGACCAGCAGGTGTCGGATCCGTACGGGCTGCAGAAGCAGGTCGACTTCGCCGCCGAGCACAAGAAGGCGATCTCCTATCCGGAGTGGGGACTCTTCCGCAACGGCGACAATCCGGAGTACATGAGGCGGATGCTCGACTGGATGGACGAGCACAAACCGCTGTACCAGACCATCACCGACTACTGCCCGCACGGCGTCTGGCAGTGCGCCGAGAACCCGCAGTCGTCGGAAGTCTTCCGCTCGAAGCTGTTCGGGTGGCAGCCGCCCGTGAGGCAGCCTGACACCGAGACGCCCGGCACGCCAACGCCCGCGCCCACCCCGCCCCAGGCCCCCACTCCGCCCCTGCCGAAGCCCGCGGAGACCAAGCCGGTCAGGCCCACGCCGACCGACCCTCCGGGAAAGCCGGACTCCGACAAGGAATGGTGCGTGCCCATCGAAATGGGCGAATGGATCAACCGGTGGGTGCAGGACTTCACGGTCTGTGTGAAGCCCGGGACCCCGGAGCACTGGAAGCACCGGAACCCCTGACGGCCCCGTCCGCCCGCCAGCTGTTCACCCGGTCACGCCAGTCACGCGCCGCCGGAAAACGTGTGGTCACGGTCTCGGCGGCCCGGTCCCGCATGGTCACCTGCGACTCACGCACGCGCAGCAGGGGTTCCAGGGCGGGCCGGGCCAGCAGCAGCCGCTGGTTGGTGACCGTCGTCGGCCGCCAGTGGTTCTTGTACGGTTCCGACCCGCGCAGCAGGCTCAGCACGCCGCGGCCCGAGGCCAGGTGCGCCTCGTGGCGCAGCAGCATCGTCGTCACGTCCACCTTCTTGTCCCGGAGTGCCGGATCGGCGCCGTACAGGTAGCCGCCGGACAGGAGGCCCGACTGGAGCGTCATGCTCACCGCCACCACCTCGCCGTCCAGCCGGAACTCCGTGACCGCCGCGTCACCGTCCCGCAGCATCCGCCGCGAGGCGCGCACCAGATGCTCGGCGAATCGCGGTCTGAGGTGTTCCACGTTGACGCCGCGGCCCCGCCACTGGAGTTCGTGCAGGTGAAGGAGGCGGCCGATGGCTCCAGGTACGTCGGGCTCGGGTACCTCGCGCTCCTCGATCTTCAGCGCGTCGATCTTGCGCAGCTTTGCCCGTACGCGCTGGGCCCGGCTGGTCTGCATCCGCTTGAGGAGGTCGTCGATCGGCTCGGCGGGCAGCTCCATGCACGTCGAGTCCGTGAGGTGGGCCCGGGCGCCGGTCCATCGCTCGTACAGCAGCTCGGCCGCCGCCCCGGGGCGTACCTCCCGGAGGTCGATCACGGCCTGGCGGGCCGCGCGGTCGAGTCCGCGTTCCAGTGCGGTGATGGCGTTCTTTGTCTCGTTGTCGTCGACGAGTACGTCGGAGAAGTCCGAGATCGCGCCGCCGATGGGGACGAGCAGCGGCATCGGGCGGTGCACGAGCATCAGCGGCGCCGCGCCGATCAGCCGGCCGTCGCGGCGGGCCAGTACGACGCGGAGCCGGCCGTTCGTGCCGTACGAGAGCCACCACGAATGGAGCCAGGCGTGGCTCTGGAACGGCGTGGCGGCGGCGCAGCGGCGGTGGAGCCCGTCCCACGCCTGCTGGAGCGCGGCGAACCGGGCGGGGTCGCGGCACAGCGTGACGGTGAGGCCCCTGTCCCGCTGGTCGCCGGGCGCCATCACACCAGCTCCCGCTCGGCGTTGGCGTTGGCGTTGGCGTTGGCGTTGGCGTTGGCCGTGGAGGGTGCGGGCACCGATGCCGTCCTGCGGGGGCGCCTGGGCCGTACGAGGAGCGCCAGTCCGCCGATCAGGCCGCCGGTGCTCCCGCCGACGGCCGCGCTGAGCGGGACCGAGGGGGAGACCGGCTCGGCCGGCGCGATCGCCCGGGAGAAGACGAGCAGCTTCACGCCGGTGTTCTTGGAGATGTGGTTGCTGCTGACCAGGACGGCTTCGGCCACGGCGTTGGCGATGTCCGCCGCCGCCGCCGGCTTGGCGGCGGTGCCGGTGATCGCGATCATCGGCGAGTCGGGGGAGGTCTGGGTACTGACCTGTGTACGCAGGGCCTTCGGCGGCACTCCGGCGGCCACGCGCGCGTACGCGAGGGTGGAGTCGCTGGTGGTGATCCGGCCGTACGCCTGGGCGTAGCCGAGGGCCGCGTTGGGCTCGGTGCCCTTGGCGGGGACGGCTACCGCATAGCTGGTGGCGGCGTACTGCGGGGTCTTGAGGACGCCGTACGACACTCCGCACATCGTGCCGAGGAGGGCGCAGACGGGGACGGGCCACCAGACGGGGAGGGAGCGCGCTTTGATTTGTTGTCCGGTCTTCGTGAGGAGCCGGCTGATCCGTCCGGGGGCGGCGGGCTGCGGCTGCTGCTGCGGCTGGTCGGGCGACTCGGTCATTGGTGTGTTTCTCTCCTGGTCGAGGGAGTTGAGGGGGCGGAGGAAGCGGAGGTGAGGGCGTGTTCGTATACGTCCATGAGGCGTGCGCTGCTGCGCGTGATGTCGTAGTGGCCGACGGCCGGCGGCGGAACCAGGCGCCGTGCACCGCCCTCCAGCTGCCGGCGCAGAGCCGCCGTCAGCTCGCCGACGTCGCCGCTGATGCGCCGGGCGCCGGGTGCGTGGCCCGGGGGCAGGTCGTCGATGGCGGGGCAGGCCCGGTGGAGTACGGGCAGGCCTGCGGCCAGGGCCTCCACCACGGCCAGGCCGAAGGCCTCCTCGCGCGACGTCGAGACGAAGACGTCGACTGCGCAGAGCATCGCGGGGACTCGAACGCCGGGCGTACGGCTGCGGGTCTTCGCGACGCCGCCGGTGTCGCCGGAGCAGTCGCCCAGGAAGCGGATGCGGTCCGTGGCTCCCAGGCGCGCGGTCAGCGTGCGCAGTGCGCCTGTCTCGGGGCCGTCACCGGCCAGCAGGAGCCACGCGCCGGGCAGGGCCGCGACCGCACGGACCAGCACGTCGAACCGCTTGCCGGGGACGAACCTGCCCACCCCGCCCACGACGAACGCGTCTGCGGGGACGCCCAGTTGCGCGCGGGTGGCGAGGCGGCGCGCGGCGTCGAAGCGGAAGTGTGCGGCTTCGATGCCGTTGGGCACTACGTGGATGCGCGCGGCCGGTACGCCCCAGTCGCGCAGGCGCCCGGCGACGGTGGCGGAGACGGCTACGGTGGCGGAGCCCAGGCGTTCGGTGCCGAGGTACAGCGCGCGGGCGCCGCGCGTGAGCGGGCGGCCCTCGATCTCCGTCTGCCCGAGGGAGTGTTCCGTGGCGACCGTGGCCTTGACCCGGGCCAGCCGTGCGGCGATCCGCCCGTAGACGCAGGCGCGGTACAGGTGCGTGTGGACCAGGTCGTACTTCCCGCGTCGGATCAGGTTCGTCAGCGCGGGCAGGGCCTTGAGGTCCCGGTTGCCCTTTATCCCCAGGTGGGCGACCCGGACGCCGTCGGCGCGCAGCCCGTCGGCCACCGGGCCCGGGTTCGTCAGCGTAACGACGTCGCAGGGTACGGGCAGGTGCCGTAGCAGCAGGCGCAGTTGCTGTTCGGCGCCTCCGGTGCCCAGTCCGGTGATGATGTGCAGTGCCTTCATCGGCCGAGACCCCGTACGGCGAAACGGTGGCGCAGGCGCTTCGCCCGGAGGCGCAGGCCGCGGTCGGCGTGGCTGATGTGCGTTCTGGGCAGGGCGTACGGGCCGAGCAGTGGGTCGGCGGCGATCGCGAAGCCGTAGGTGTAGCCGGCGGCGCGTACCGCGTCGGCCACCCGGTCGTCGACGATGCCGTACGGGTAGCAGAAGCTGTCCGGGGCGGTGCCGGTGATTTCGCGGAGCAACTCCCGGCTGTGGAGAGTTTCCTGGCGCAGGTCGGTGTCGGACAGTGCGGTGAGGTTCTGGTGGTAGAGGCCGTGCGAGCCGATCCGCATGCCGGCTGCCGCGGCCGTCCGGATCTCCTCCGCCGTGAGCAGCCGCGTGCGCGGGCCCAGCGCGTCCCACTCGTTGGAGCCGCCGCAGAGGCGGGGCAGGACGAACACCGTCGCCGTGAACTCGTGCCGGCGCAGCACCGGCAGCGCCTCGTGCAGGAAGTCGGCGTATCCGTCGTCGAAGGTCAGTCCGACCAGGCGGCCGGCGCGGCCCGCCGCGTGGGCTCGCAGGAGTGTGCCTACGTCGACTCCGCTGAGTCTTCGGCGGCGCAGCCAGGTCAGGTGCCGGTCGAGGCGGTCGCGGGCGACGGTGATGCCGTACGGGTCGTCCGCCGGGTCGGCCACCGAGTGGTACATCCAGATCCATGGGTGGGGGTGGGGGATCAGTGCCCGGTGTTCGGCGCTGTGGGTCGACGTGTCAGTGGCCATGGCGGAACCTCTGTCGGGTTTGGGTCAGCAGGTGAACGGCCTCCGGAGCTCTTACCGCGAGTCCGCAGAGGACGAATACGGTCGGGACGAGGACGCAGCCGACGGCCAGGCTCAGGAGCGGGTCCGACACCCTCGGTGCGGCCGCCGCGCCCGCCGTGGCCGCCGCTGCCGCCGCGAGCATCAGGCGGCCGAGGGAGGCGGTGATGGTCTTTACCCGTACGGGGACGACACGCGAGCCGAGGCCGGTGAGCAGGAGCAGCGCCGTCGTGCTGATGCCGACGGCGTTCGCCGCCGCGATGCCGTGTACGCCGAAGCTGCCGACCGCTGCGGCGCCTGTGGCGGTGGTGACGACCAGGCCCGCGGCCATGGCGGCGGCCGGGTACCAGGTGGGGCGGCTGGTGGAGAAGAACGGCCTGCTCAGGGCGCCTACCAGGCAGTGGCCCAGGAGGCCGACCGCGTACACCCGCATGACGGTTGCCGTGGTGGCTGTGTCCTGGGCGTCGAACGCGCCGCGTTCGAAGAGCACTTCGATGATCTGCGGCGCGTAGCCGAGGACCAGCGCTGTCCCCAGGAGGACGACCATTGCGGCCAGGGCCAGGTCTCGTTCCACCCTGCGTCGGGCTCCTTGTTGGTCTCCTTCGGCCATGGCTCTTGCTACGACGGGATACGTCACCGTGCAGATCATGAGCGACAGCACCATCGGCATCTGCGCGACCTTCTGCGCGTAGTTCAGGTGCGAGATGGCGCCGCCGGGGAGGGGCGACGCGAGGAAGCGCTCTACCAGGACCTGGGCCTGGCGGCTCACCGCGAAGAGGACTACGGGGGCCAGGACGGCTGTGCCCAGGAGTGGGGGGATTGTGGTGCGGGGGTGGGGGTGCCGGCGCAGGTGGGGGCGGCCGGGCCAGTGGGGTTTTACCAGGCTGAGGAAAGTGGGGAGTTGGGTCAGGATCATCAGGAGGCTGCCCGCGGCCACCCCGGCTGCGGCTGCTCGTACGCCCCAGAGGGAATGCAGCGTGAGCATCGTGACGATGATGCCGAGGTTGTACGCGGCGTAGACGCCGGCCGGTTGCCAGAACCTGCCGTGTGCGCGCAGGGCGGCGCTGAAGTATCCGGTGACGCCGAAGGTCAGTACGGTCACCGCTGTGAGGCGGGTGCAGTCGGTGGCCAGTTGGGGGTTGCTGAAGCCCGGTGCGAGGACCTTGACGATCCAGGGTGCGCCCAGGATCAGGGCTCCGGCTACGCAGGAGAGCAGGGCGAACAGCCGGGGCAGGGTGGCCAGGACCAGCGCCCTTACGGCGTCGCGCTGGGCGGCGCGGCGGGCGATGGCGTGGCTGAAGGCGGGGACCAGCAGCAGCGCCATCGCGTCCTCGATGAGGAGGGTTGACGCCATCTCGGGCACGGTCCAGGCGATCAGGAAGGCGTCGCTGTCGACGCTCGCGCCGAAGAGGTGGGCGATGGCCTGGTCCCGTACCAGCCCCAGCAGCGCCCCTGCCGCGGTCAGGCCGGCGGTGACGGCAGCGGCCCGCGCCAGAAACCGGCCCAGCTTCGGCGGATGGGGCTCCCGGGGCTCTGGGGTCGGTGCCGCGCCGTGGCGTCTCCTCGGACGCCGAACGTTCGGGTACTGCGTTGTTCCTTCGGGCTTGTTGCGTTCGGCGCCCTGCGGGGAGCGCCCCGGCACGTCCCCTCCTGGCACCGTGACTTCTGCCGCCGCGGCGTCGGGTGTCCTGCCGGAGGCTGTCGCGGCTGTGGGTGATGCTGAACTGCTCGTGGTCATC
>NZ_JAGGOK010000120.1 GCF_018614615.1 Streptomyces sp. ISL-100
ATGAGTCTTCTAGGCGGCGACTCCCTGGAGCTGCTAGCCGCGGTCGAGGAGACGGACGACCTTCCCGTACGGCTCCTCCTCGCCCCGTGGTGCATGCCGGGCGCGGACGCCGCCGACCTCGACGAACTCGTCGCCCTCCAGAAGGAGTCCGGCCGGCTCTGGTGCGTCGGCGGCGTCAAGTTCTTCATGGACGGCACGGTCGAGGGCGGCACCGCGTGGCTGGAGCACGCCGACTGCCACGGCCAGGGGACGGAAGCGTTCTGGCCGGACCCGGCGGCGTACACCGCTGCGGTACGCCACCTCCACACGGCAGGCGTACGCACGGCCACCCACGCCATCGGTGACGCCGCCGTGCGCCATGTCCTGGACACCGTCGAATCTCTCGGTGCGAGCGGTCGTCTCCGCCACCGCATCGAGCACATCGAGACCGTCCCCGAGGACCAGATCGCCCGCTTCGCCGAGCTCGGCGTGATCGCCTCGATGCAGCCGCCGCACACCGCGTACACCCGCGCCGACCACACCGACGAATGGTCGAAGCGGCTCGGTGACGAGCGGGCGGCCCGCGCGTGGCGCTGCCGCGATCTGCGGGACGCGGGGGCGGTTCTGGCCCTTGGTTCGGACTGGCCCATCGCGCACTACGACGCCCGCCAGGTGCTGGCGACCGCCCGTGCGCCGCGCGGTGCGGCCGAGGCGGGGCGGTCGCTGACCGGCCTGATGTCTCTGGAGGGCTGTACCACGCATGCGGCGGTGGCGGGGGGTGAGCAGGCGGTATCGGGGCGTATCGCGCCGGGATTGCGTGCCGACCTCACGGCCTTTGCGCTGGACCCCGTGGAGGCGCCGGCCGACGAGGTGGCGCAGGCGCCGGTACGTCTGACCGTGACCGGCGGCAGGATCACACACCGGGGCTGAGGCTTCCCCTACCCGCCCAGGGCGACTACGCCCGCACCGGCCACACCCGGCGGCGGCCCGTCCTGGGCCGGGACGCGTCCTCCGCGACCACCTTCGGCAGGTGGTGCGGAAGCCTGCCGTACCAGCCGCGGCTGAGCGTGTAGCCGAACGCCAGGCAGACCAGGCCGCCGACCGCGTCCAGCCAGAAGTGGTTGGCGGTGGCGACGATCACGACGAGGGTCGCCGTCGGGTAGAGCAGGCCGAGGACCTTCGCCCAGGGGACGGAGGCGAGCGCGAAGATCGTCACGCCGCACCACAGGGACCAGCCGATGTGCATGGAGGGCATCGCGGCGTACTGGTTCGACATGTTCTTGAAGTTGCCGGAAGCCATCGAGCCCCAGGTCTGATGCACCAGAACCGTGTCGATGAATCCCTGCCCGTTCATCAGTCGGGGCGGCGCCAGCGGATACAGGTAGTAGCCGAGCAGGGCGATGCCCGTGGTCGCGAAGAGGACGAGGCGGGTCGCGGCGTAACGCCCGGGATGCCGGCGGAAGAGCCAGACCAGCACGCCGACCGTGACGACGAAGTGCAGCGTCGCGTAGTAGTAGTTCATGGACACGACGAGCCATGTCACCGAGTTCACGGCCCGGTTGACCGTCTCCTCGACCGCGATCCCCAGACTCTGCTCCACCTGCCAGATCCAGTCCGCGTTGCGCAGCGCCGCGCTCTTCTGCTCCGGCACGGCATTGCGGATCAGCGAGTACGTCCAGTAACTGACCGCGATCAGCAGGATCTCGAACCAGATCCGAGGGTGGCGCGGCGCGCGCAACCTTTTCAGAGCAGCAGACCGTGCGGATGGCTGCTGCTCCTCGTCCTCCGCAATGGGTGAGGGATCGGTGGCCGTCCGGCCTTCCAGAGTCTTCACGGTCGCGTCACCCATGGGGAGAGAGTCTGCCAGATGCGCACCACCCTTCCGATCATCCTCCGATCGGGTGACGCGTGCACGTGCTGCGTGCTAGGGACGAGGTCCCGAAGCGGTTGAACCGCGTACTACCAGCTCGGGCATAAAGACGAATTCGCTGTGCGGCGCCGGTGTGCCGCCGACCTCTTCGAGGAGCGTACGGACCGCGGCCTGGCCCATCGCCGTCACCGGCTGTCTGATGGTGGTCAACGGAGGGTCGGTGAACGCTATGAGCGGCGAATCGTCGAAGCCGACCACCGACACCTCACGCGGTACGTCCAGACCGAGCCGGCGGGCGGCGCGGATCGCTCCGAGCGCCATCATGTCGCTGGCGCAGACGATCGCCGTGCACCCCTTCTCGATCAGGGCCGAGGCGGCGGCCTGACCGCCCTCCAGGGTGTAGAGGGAGTGCTGTATCAGCTCCTCCGCCTCCTCGGGGGTGAGGCCCAGCCGCTCCTGCATGGCGGCCCGGAATCCCTCGATCTTGCGGAGTACGGGAACGAACCGCTTCGGGCCGACGGCCAGGCCGATCGCGGTGTGGCCCAGCGACGCCAGGTGCGTCACGGCCAGCCGCATCGCCGCCCGGTCGTCGGGGGAGATGAAGGGCGCCTGCACCTTCGGCGAGAAGCCGTTGACGAGAACGAAGGGAACACCCTGGGCGCGCAGCTGCTCGTAACGCTGCATGTCGGCCGTGGTGTCCGCGTGGAGCCCGGAGACGAAGATGATGCCGGAGACGCCCCGGTCCACCAGCATCTCGGTGAGCTCGTCCTCGGTGGAGCCGCCGGGGGTCTGGGTGGCGAGGACCGGCGTGTAGCCCTGGCGGGTCAGCCCCTGGCCGATGACCTGGGCCAGGGCCGGGAAGATCGGGTTCTCGAGCTCGGGGGTTATGAGACCGACCAGTCCCGCGCTGCGCCTGCGCAGGCGGACGGGGCGCTCGTATCCGAGGACGTCGAGCGCGGCAAGTACGGATTCGCGGGTGGCCGCGGCAACCCCGGGTTTGCCGTTGAGCACGCGGCTGACCGTCGCTTCACTGACCCCCGCCTGGGCTGCGATGTCGGCAAGCCGTGCGGTCATGGGAGTGGACTGTACCGGGCGCATGTCAGATTGCCCACCAAGCGCAGGAATCGGGCGGGAGGGTGACCGTATCGCCGTCGATCGACGGGGTCGCGGACGCGATCAGCAGGCGGCCCGGGGTGGGGAGTTCGGCGGGGCGGGGTGTGGTGTTGAGGGTGCAGACGAAGCCGGGGCGGCTGAACATGAGCAGGCCGTCGGGATACCCGCCCGGGGCCTGCTCCCAGCTCATCGGGCCGTCGCCCAGACCCGGGAATTCACGGCGCAGGGCGAGCGCGGAGCGGTAGAGCTCCAGGGTGGACCGCGGGTCCCTGGTCTGGGCTTCTACGGTCAGGGTCTTCCAGGTGTCGGGCTGCGGCAGCCAGGACGGGGCGGCGGCCTCGGGGGAGAAGCCGTACGGCGGTGCGTCTCCCGACCAGGGCATCGGCACCCTCGATCCGTCGCGCAGGCCGTCCTGGCCGTCGCTGCGGAAGAAGGACGGATCCTGGCGGACCTCGTCGGGCAGGTCGGTGACCTCGGGCAGCCCCAGCTCCTCGCCCTGGTAGAGGTACGCCGAACCGGGCAGCGCCAGCATGAGCAGCGCGGCGGCGCGGGCCCGGCGCAGGCCCAGGGCGTCGTCCCCGCCGCCGTACCGGGTGAGGTGGCGGACCACGTCGTGGTTGGACAGGACCCAGGTCGTGGGGGCGCCGACGAGGGTGGTCGCGGCCAGCGACGTCTCGATCACCGCGCGCATCGCCTGGGCGTCCCACGGACAGTTCAGGAACTGGAAGTTGAACGCCTGGTGCAGCTCGTCGGGGCGTACGTACAGGGCCAGCCGCTCGGGAGTGGGGGCCCATGCCTCGGCGACGCCGATGCGCTCGCCGTCGTACGAGTCGAGCAGCCGGCGCCAGGAGCGGTGAATGTCGTGCACGCCGTCCTGGTCGAAGAACGGCAGGACCTGGGTGCCGATCATCTTGGCCTGCTCGCGGGCGCCGATGTCGGGCAGCCCCTCGGCCTTGACCATGCCGTGGGCGACGTCGACACGGAAGCCGTCCACGCCGAGGCCCAGCCAGAAGCGCAGGATCGAGTCGAATTCCTCGTGGACCTCGGGGTTGTGCCAGTTGAGGTCGGGCTGCTCGGGCGCGAAGAGGTGCAGGTACCAGTCGCCGTCGGGGGTGCGGGTCCAGGCCGGGCCGCCGAAGACCGACTCCCAGTCGTTGGGCGGGAGCTCGCCGTTCGCGCCCCGGCCGGGATGGAAGTGGTAGCGCTCGCGGGCCGGGCCGCCCTGCTGGTCGGCCAGTGCGGCGCGGAACCACGCGTGCTGGTCGGAGGTGTGGTTCGGGACGACGTCGACGATCACGCGCAGGTTCAAGTCGTGCGCCGTGTTGATCAGTTCGGCGGCGTCGTCGAGGGTGCCGAAGATCGGGTCCACGGTGCGGTAGTCGGCCACGTCATAGCCGCCGTCGGCCTGGGGCGAGGCGTAGAAGGGGGTCAGCCAGACGGCGTCGGCGCCCAGCGCGGCCACATGCGGCAGGCGTTCGCGGATGCCGCGCAGATCGCCGATGCCGTCGCCGTCGCTGTCGGCGAAGGAGCGCACGTACACCTGGTAGATGACGGCGTCGCGCCACCAGCCGCGCTCCGGGGCCGTCCGGGTGGGTGCGAGCTCCTGCGTCATGAAGATCCCTCTCGTATACGGGGGCGGGCCGGTCCTGGGTCGGTCTACGAGATCAACGCTGGTGCACCTCGAAAGTAACAGGGCTGCAAGTCCTTGCGGTAGTGCTTGCAGATAGGGCAGCAAGCCCGTTAGCCCCTGCGCGCACTGGCTGACAAGGGGCTCGGCGGCAACCGTGAGGACACGCCGATGTAACGATCGGCTGCTCTTGCGGAAAATCTTCGCAAGCTCTTTCGGTCTTCTTTCATCCTTGTTACGTTCCTCGACGACCCGGCGCCGCGACGGAGCGGTTCGGCAGTTGAAGGAGTTCAGATGCGACGTGGCATAACGGCCACCGCCCTGGTCGCGACCCTGGCGCTCGCGGCGACCGCATGTGGCGGAGACGACGGTGGCACCGGTGACAAGAAGGCTTCGGGCAAGCTGTCCGGCACTGTCACCTGGTGGGACACCTCTACCGTCGGCAGTGAGGACAAGGTCTTCAAGAAGCTGGCGGAAGGCTTCGAGGAGAAGCACCCGGACGTCGACGTGAAGTACGTCAACGTGCCGTTCGGTGAGGCGCAGAACAAGTTCAAGAACGCCGCCCAGTCCGGCTCCGGCGCCCCCGACGTGATCCGCTCCGAGGTCGCCTGGACCCCGGAGTTCGCGGACCTCGGCTACCTCGCCCCGCTGGACGGCACGGCCGCGCTCAAGGACGACAAGGACTTCCTGGCGCAGGCCGCGGCCAGCACCCAGTACAAGGGCAAGACGTACGCGGTGCCGCAGGTCATCGACTCGATGGGCCTCTTCTACAACGAGAAGATCTTCAAGGACGCCGGCGTCGAGGTGCCCAAGAGCATCGACGAGCTGAAGACCGTATCGAAGAAGATCAAGGACAAGACCGGCAAGACCGGCCTCTACCTGCGCGGCGACGACGCGTACTGGTTCCTGTCCTTCCTCTACGGCGAGGGCGGCGACCTGGTCGACGCCAAGAGCAAGAGCGTCACGGTCGACCAGGAGCCCGGCGTCAAGGCGCTGAAGGTCGTCAAGGAGCTCGTTGACTCCGGTGCTGCCAAGACGGACGCCACCGACGGCTGGGAGAACATGCAGTCGGCGTTCAAGGACGGCAAGGTCGCCATGATGATCAACGGCCCGTGGGCCGTAGCCGACACCTACGCCGGCAAGGAGTTCAAGGACAAGGCCAACCTGGGCATCACCACGGTCCCGGCCGGCAGCAAGGCCCAGGGCGCCCCGCAGGGCGGCCACAACCTCGCCGTCTACGCGGGCTCCAAGAACCTGGAAGCCTCGTACGCCTTCAGCGAGTACATGACCTCCGCCGCGAGCCAGGCCACGGTCGCCAAGGAGCTCAGCCTGCTCCCGACCCGTACGTCGGTCTACTCGCAGCCGGGCGTCTCGGACAACCAGATCGTCGGCTTCTTCAAGCCCGTCGTCGACAAGGCCGTCGAGCGCCCCTGGATCCCGGAGACCGGCAGCCTCTTCGCGCCGCTGGTGACCGAGTACACCAAGGTCCTCACCGGCCAGACCACCCCGGAGAAGGGCGCCAAGACCACCGGCGACCAGTACCGCAAGCTCCTCAAGGGCTGGAAGTAACAGGAAGGCAGGCCGACTGATGGCTGTTCACACCAGCCAGTCGGTGGCGAAGGCCGCGGGCGACGACGTCGCCCGCGGCCCCAGCCGCGGTGCTGGCAGAACTCCGGGCGAGGAGAAGGGCACGGGCATGGGCAAGCTCCGGCGATCGCTCTCGACCCACTGGTACGCCTGGACCATGGTCGCCCCCGTGGTGATCGTGATCGGCGTGATCATCGGGTACCCGCTGTTCCGCGGGATCTACCTGTCGATGACCGATGCCAACGAGCGCAATGTCGAGCGGTCCATTGGTGTCAACCACATGCCCGCGACCTATGAGTTCGTGGGGCTCGACAACTACGCCGACGCGCTCACCGGCGACCAGTTCCTCGGCACCCTCGGCTGGACCCTGGTGTGGACGGTCTCCTGCGTCAGCGTCACGTTCCTGCTGGGGCTGGGACTGGCGAACATCCTCAACCGCAGGATCGCGGGCCGGTCCTTCTACCGGATGATGCTGATCCTGCCGTGGGCCATCCCCGGCTTCGTCTCCGTCTTCGCCTGGCGCTTCCTCTACAACGAGGACCGCGGCTTCCTGAACCGCATCCTGGCCGGCGGCGGCATCGACGCCGTGCCGTGGCTCAACGACCCGACCATGGCGAAGATCTCGGTCATCGCCGTCAACGTCTGGCTCGGTGTGCCGTTCATGATGGTCGCCCTCCTCGGCGGCCTCCAGTCCATCGACAGCGCGCAGTACGAAGCAGCCGAGATGGACGGCGCCAACGCCTGGCAGCGCTTCCGGCACATCACGCTGCCGGGACTGCGCCCCGTCAGCGCCACCGTGATCCTGCTGAGCACGATCTGGACCTTCAACATGTTCCCGGTGATCTTCCTGCTGACGCGCGGCGGACCCGGCGAAGCCACCCAGATCCTGGTCACCCAGGCGTTCAAGTTCTCCTTCGAGATCAGCCCCCGCGACTTCGCGCAGTCCTCCACCTGGGGCGTACTGATCCTGATCCTCCTGATGCTCTTCGCCGCGGTCTACCGGCGAGTGCTCCGCAAGCAGGGAGATGTCTGGTGACCACCTACACCGACGCCCAAGTCCCTCCTGGCAGCAAGGTCGCCATGGCCCCCGCCGCGCCGAACGCCCCGCTCCGCGGCCGGCGCTCCCCGCTGGCCTCCGTCGGCCTGCACGTCACGCTCGTCGTGGCGTCCGTGATCGCCGTGTTCCCCGTGCTGTGGGTCCTGCTGACCTCGCTCAAGCCGCCGGCGTACGCGACGAGCACCGACTTCTTCAAAGACACGACGTTCGTGAACTACACGAACCTGCTCAACGACACCCCGTTCCTCACCTGGTTCGGGAACTCGCTGCTCGTGGCCGGTCTGACCACGGTCGTCGGTGTCTTCGTCGCCGCCACCACCGGCTACGCCGTGAGCCGCTTCCGGTTCCCCGGCAAGCGCGGCCTGATGTGGACCCTGCTCATCACGCAGATGTTCCCCGTCGCGGTCCTGATCGTGCCGATCTACAACATCATGTCGAGCATGGGCCTGCTCAACCAGCCGGTCGGTCTGGTGATCACCTACCTCACGATCGCCGTGCCGTTCTGCGCCTGGATGATGAAGGGTTTCTTCGACACCATCCCGCGCGAGATCGACGAATCGGGCCAGGTCGACGGCCTCACCCCGTTCGGCACCTTCTGGCGGCTCATCCTGCCGCTCGCCAAGCCCGGCATCGCGGTGACCGCGTTCTACTCCTTCGTCACCGCCTGGGGCGAAGTGGCGTACGCCTCCGCCTTCATGGTCGGCGACGAGAACCTGACCCTCGCGGGCGGCCTCCAGAAGTTCGTCAACCAGTACGGCGCCCAGTGGGGCCCGATGGCCGCCGCCTCCGTGCTCATCGCGATCCCGGCCGCGCTGGTCTTCCTCTTCGCCCAGCGCCACCTGGTGACCGGCGTGTCCGCCGGAGCGGTAAAGGGCTAGCGCTCTCTTCTCATACGTCGGCGGCGCCGGACCAGCACACAGGACCCGGCGCCGCTCCCACCCCATGACTTCCAGGGACGACATGACCCAGCACCTCGCTGCTCCCACCGCCCCCACCAGTGGCCCCAGCACTGAAGACCGGCACACCGGCTGGTGGCGTGACGCGGTGATCTACCAGGTCTATCCGCGCAGTTTCGCCGACGGAAACGGCGACGGCATGGGCGATCTCGAAGGAGTACGCCGCCGCCTCCCGTACCTGAAGGACCTCGGCGTCGACGCTGTCTGGCTCAGCCCCTTCTACGCGTCCCCGCAGGCCGACGCCGGCTACGACGTCGCCGACTACCGGGCCATCGACCCCATGTTCGGCACCCTCCTCGACGCCGACGCCCTGATACGCGACGCCCACGACCTGGGCCTGCGCATCATCGTCGACCTGGTGCCCAACCACTCCTCCGACCAGCACGAGTGGTTCAAGCGCGCACTCAAGGAGGGCCCCGGCTCCGCCCTGCGCGAGCGCTACCACTTCCGGCCCGGCAAGGGCGACGACGGCGAACTCCCCCCGAACGACTGGGAGTCCATCTTCGGCGGCCCCGCCTGGACGCGCACCACCAACCCCGACGGCCGGCCCGGCGACTGGTACTTGCACCTGTTCGCGCCCGAGCAGCCCGACTTCAACTGGGAACACCCGGCCGTCGCCGACGAGTTCCGGTCCATCCTGCGGTTCTGGCTCGACATGGGCGTGGACGGCTTCCGTATCGACGTGGCGCACGGTCTGGTCAAGGCGGACGGCCTCCCCGACCTCGGCAGCCATGACCAGCTGAAGCTGCTCGGCAATGACGTCATGCCGTTCTTCGATCAGGACGGCGTCCACGAGATCTACCGCTCCTGGCGGCAGATCCTCGACGAGTACCCGGGCGAGCGCATCGGCGTGGCCGAGGCCTGGACGCCGACCGTTGAGCGTACGGCCAACTACGTGCGCCCCGACGAGCTGCACCAGGCCTTCAACTTCCAGTACCTCGGCACCGACTGGGACGCGGCCGCGCTGCGCGAGGTCATCGACGTATCGCTCGCCGCGATGCGACCGGTCGACGCCCCCGCGACCTGGGTTCTGTCCAACCACGACGTGACGCGGCACGCGACCCGCTTCGCCAACCCGCCGGGCCTCGGCACGCAGATCCGTACCCCCGGCGACCGCGAGCTCGGCCTGCGCCGGGCCCGCGCGGCGACGCTGCTGATGCTGGCGCTGCCGGGGTCGGCGTACATCTACCAGGGCGAGGAGCTCGGCCTGCCCGACGTCACCGACCTGCCCGACGAGGCCCGCCAGGACCCGTCGTTCTTCCGCGCGGAGGGCCGGGACGGCTTCCGCGACGGATGCAGGGTGCCGATCCCGTGGACGGCCGGGGGGCCGTCCCACGGCTTCGGTACGGGCGGCAGCTGGCTGCCGCAGCCGGCCGGCTGGGGCGGGCTGAGCGTCGAGACGCAGACCGGCGACCCCGGCTCGACCCTGGAGCTCTACCGCTCCGCACTGGCCGTACGCCGCGAACACCCGGGCCTCGGGGCGGGCACGGACGTGGCATGGCTGGACGCGCCCGAGGGCGTGGTGGCCCTGGCCCGCGAGGGCTTCGTCTGCACGGTCAACACGACGGGCGCGGCGGTACGCATCCCCGCCCCCGGCCGCATCCTGCTCGCCAGCGGCGAAGTGTCCTTCGCCGAGGGGGACTTCGAGCTGCCGGCAGACACCACGGTGTGGTGGACGGTGTGACCGTTCCCGCGCCGCGGCTGGCGCACATCGCGGAGCACGCCTCCGTCAGTGAGGCCACCGTGAGCCGGGTACTGAACGGCAAGCCGGGCGTCGCGGACACCACGCGCCAGCGGGTGCTCGCGGCGCTCGACGTACTCGGGTACGAACGCCCGGTCCGGCTGCGGCGGCGCAGCGCGGGTCTGATCGGGTTGGTCACGCCGGAGCTGACCAACCCGATCTTCCCGGCGTTCGCCCAGGTCGTGGAGCAGGTCCTGGCAGGGCACGGCTACACGCCGGTGCTCTGCACCCAGCTGCCGGGCGGGGTCACCGAGGACGAGCTGGTCGAGCAGCTGGTGGAGCGGGGCGTCGGCGGCATCGTCTTCCTGTCCGGGCTGCACGCCGACCTCTCGTCCGACCCCGCGCGTTACGAGCGGCTGGCGGCGCGCGGGGTCCCGTACGTCCTCATCAACGGCTACAACGAGGCGATCAGCGCGCCCTTCGTGTCACCGGACGACCACGCCGCGATGCGGATGGCGGTAACCCACCTCGCCGAGCTGGGCCACGAGCGGATCGGCCTGGCGGTGGGCCCGCAGCGGTACGTGCCGTCGCGCCGCAAGCGGGAGGGTTTCGTCGACGCGCTCGGCAGCACGCTGCGGACGCCGCGCGCCGAAGCCGAACTCCTCGTCCAGCACACGCTGTTCAGCGTCGAGGGCGGCCAGGTCGCGGCCGGTGCGCTGCTCGACGCGGGGTGTACGGGCATCGTCTGCGGCAGCGACATGATGGCGCTGGGCGTGGTGCGAGCGGTGCGCGAGCGCGGCTTGGACGTCCCGGACGACATCTCGGTGGTGGGCTTCGACGACTCGCAGCTGATCGCCTTCACCGACCCGCCGCTGACCACGGTGCGCCAGCCGGTGCAGGCGATGGCGACGGCGGCGGTCGGCGCGCTGCTGGAGGAGCTGGGCGGAAGCCCGGTGCAGCGTACGGAGTACGTGTTCCAGCCGGAGCTGGTAGTACGGGGCTCCACGGCGCAGAAGCGCGCGTAGCGGAGCGGGGGGCAGGGGGAGCCCGGGACCCTGCCCTGGTCGGGCCGCGGGGAATCGATGGCCCCGGGGTCTCCCTGTCGTACCCGACCCGGCCGGACGGGCGCGTGGAGCCCGGACGTGCCGGGACCCCCGGCCGGCCGAGCCGGAGTCGAGAAGAACGTAGCAGCTGTGCAATAGCTTGCGAAAGAGATTGCAAGAAGGAATCGCGCAGATTTCCCGCAGGTTAGCGGACTGTGTCGCAAGGGTTGACCGCGCTGATGAGGGCTCGTACGGTCTGCCCCGCGGCAAGTTTTCAACTATTGCTGCAAGAACATTCAGGCCTTGAGGGCAAGGCGCGTTGCCACGCGAGGCTGCACCGTCGCACCCGCACCTCCCCCCATGCAGGAGGAAACAATGGCTCGCAGACCTTTCTCTGCCGCGCTCGCCCTCGCCCTCACCGCCGGAGCGGGACTGCTCGTGGCGCCCGCGGGCACCGCACAGGCGGCCCCGCCCGGCGATAAGGACGTCACCGCCGTCCTCTTCGAGTGGAAGTTCGACTCGGTTGCCCAGGAGTGCACGCGGACCCTCGGACCGGCCGGTTACGGCTTCGTCCAGGTATCCCCTCCGCAGGAGCACATCCAGGGCGGCCAGTGGTGGACCTCGTACCAGCCGGTGAGCTACAAGATCGCGGGACGGCTCGGTGACCGCGCCGCGTTCGCGAACATGGTCAGCGCCTGCCACGGGACGGGCGTGAAGGTCATCGCCGACAGCGTCATCAACCACATGGCGGCCGGCAACGGCACCGGTACCGGCGGCTCGTCGTACGAGAAGTACAACTACCCCGGCACCTACGCGGGCGCGGACCTGGACGACTGCCGCTCGAACATCACCAACTACGGCGACCGGGGCAACGTACAGAACTGCGAGCTCGTCGGGCTCGCCGATCTGGACACCGGCGAGGACTACGTGCGCGGCCGGATCGCGGCGTACCTGAACGACCTGCTCTCGCTCGGCGTCGACGGCTTCCGCATCGACGCGGCCAAGCACATGCCGGCCGCCGACCTCGCGAACATCAAGACGCGGCTGAACAACCCCGGCGTGTACTGGAAGCACGAGGCCATCCACGGAGCCGGTGAGGCGGTCTCCCCGGGCGAGTACCTGGGCTCGGGCGACGTGCAGGAGTTCCGGTACGGCCGGGGCCTCAAGCAGGTCTTCAACAACGAGAACCTCTCCAACCTCAAGAACTACGGCGAGGGCTGGGGCTTCATGGAGAGCGGCAAGTCCGCGGTCTTCGTGGACAACCACGACACCGAGCGCGGCGGCGACACCCTCAGCTACAAGGACGGCGCCAACTACACGCTCGCCAGCGTGTTCATGCTCGCCTGGCCGTACGGCTCCCCGGACGTCCACTCCGGCTACGAGTTCTCCGCCCACGACGCGGGACCGCCCAACGGCGGAACCGTGAACGCCTGCTACAGCGACGGGTGGAAGTGCCAGCACGACTGGAACGAGATCAAGAGCATGGTCGGCTTCCGGAACGTGGCGCGCGGTCAGGGCGTCACGAACTGGTGGGACAACGGCGGTGACCAGATCGCGTTCGGGCGCGGCGACAAGGCGTACGTCGCGATCAACCACGAGGGCTCCTCGCTGACCCGCACCTTCCAGACCTCGCTCGCCGCCGGCACCTACTGCGACGTCCAGAACAACACCGCCGTGACGGTCAACAGCTCCGGCCAGTTCACGGCCACCCTCGGTGCCAACACCGCCGTCGCACTCCACGTGAACGCCAGGACGTGCGGCAGTGGCGGCACCGGCCCGGTGCCGGTCTCCGCCGGCGCCTCCTTCAACGTCAACGCCACGACCACCGTCGGCCAGAACATCTACGTCACCGGCAACCAGGCCGCACTCGGCAACTGGAACACCGCCGGCGCGCTCAAGCTCGACCCGGCGGGCTACCCGGTGTGGAAGCTCGACGTCTCCATGCCCGCCGGCACGTCCTTCGAGTACAAGTACATCCGCAAGGACGCCTCCGGCAACGTCACCTGGGAAAGCGGCGCCAACCGTACGGCGACCGTCCCCGCGAGCGGCAAGGCCACGCTGAACGACACCTGGCGCAGCTGACCGCCCGCCCGTCTCCCCTCCCCGTACTCTCCGCACATCCGAGGAGTTCTCGCTGTGATACGCCCGCCCCTGCGAAGAGCGGCCGTCGGCGTCGTGAGTGTGGCGCTTTGCGCCGCGCTCGCGCCCGCCGTACCGGCCGCCGCCGCGAAGCCGCCCGCCCCGCCGTCGGACAAGGCGCTCGCCGCCGAACCCGCGCGGCACGACCTGACCCGGGAGCAGTTCTACTTCGTACTGCCCGACCGGTTCGCGAACGGCGACGCGTCGAACGACAGGGGCGGGCTCACCGGCTCACGCCTCGAAACGGGCTACGACCCCACCGACAAGGGCTTCTACCAGGGCGGCGACCTCAAGGGCCTCACCCGGAAGCTCGACTACATCAAGAACCTCGGCACCACCTCCATCTGGATGGCGCCGATCTTCAAGAACAAGCCCGTGCAGGGCACCGGCAAGGACGCCTCCGCCGGCTACCACGGCTACTGGATCACCGACTTCACCCAGGTCGACCCCCACTTCGGCACCAACGCCGACCTGGAGACCCTGATCGACAAGGCCCATGCCAAGGGCATGAAGGTCTTCTTCGACGTCATCACCAACCACACCGCCGACACCGTCGACTACGCCGAGAAGAAGTACGGCTACCGTCCCAAGGGCGCGTACCCCTACCTCGACAGGTCCGGCCGGCCCTTCGACGACCGCGAGGGCGTCCCCGCCACGGACGCCGACACCTTCCCGTACACGCCCCAGCGGGCCACGGCCGAGAAGAAGGTCCCCGCCTGGCTCAACGACCCGACGATGTACCACAACCGGGGTGACTCGACCTTCGCGGGCGAGAGCTCCGAGTACGGCGACTTCGCCGGACTCGACGACCTGTGGACCGAGCGCCCGGAGGTCGTCGACGGCATGGCGGAGATCTACCAGAGGTGGGTCCGCGACTTCGACATCGACGGCTTCCGCATCGACACCGTCAAGCACGTTGACCTGGACTTCTGGACCGAGTGGGCGACCGCGCTCGACACGTACGCCGCCAAGCGCGGCCGCGACGACTTCTTCATGTTCGGCGAGGTCTACTCGGCCGGCACGGAGGTCACTTCGCCCTACGTGACGCGCGGCCGCCTCGACTCGACCCTCGACTTCCCGCTCCAGGACGCGACCCGCGCGTACGCCTCCCAGGGCGCGCCGGCCGGCAAGCTCGCCAAGGTCTTCGGCGAGGACTTCCGCTACACCACCGACAAGGCCAACGCCTACGAGCAGGTCTCCTTCACCGGCAACCACGACATGGGCCGCATCGGAACCTTCCTCAAGCAGGACAACCCCAACGCGGACGAAGCCGAGCTGCTGAAGCGTGCCCGCCTCGCCAACGAGCTGATGTTCTTCTCGCGCGGCAACCCCGTCATCTACTACGGCGACGAGCAGGGCTTCACCGGCGCCGGCGGCGACAAGGACGCCCGCCAGACCCTCTTCACGTCCAAGACGACCGATTACCTGGACGACGACCAGCTCGGCACGGACCGTACGCACGCCTCCGACGCGTACGACACCACGCACCCCATCTACAAGTCGATCGCCGGGCTCGCGAAGCTGACGAAGGCCCATCCGGCCCTCCGTGACGGCGTACAGCAGGAGCTGCACGCGGAAGGCTCGGTCTACGCCTTCTCCCGTACGGACGCCAAGCGCAAGTCCGAGTACGTCGTCGCCACGAACAACGGCGCCGAGGCGAAGACGGTCGAGCTGAAGGTGGGCTCCGCGAACACCGACTTCCGTGCCCTGTACGGCGCTTCCGCTTCCGAAGCGGTACGCAGCGACGCGAACCGCAAGGTGAAGGTCACCGTGCCCGCGCTGTCGTCCGTCGTACTCCGCGCGGCCGAGCCCCTCCCCGCACCGGCGGCCAAGCCGGCCATCACCCTCAAGGCCCCGGCCGCCGGCGCGACCGGCACCGTCGAGATCAGCGCGGACGTCGACGGCGGGCAGCTCAACCGCGTCGTCTTCGCCGCCCGGACCGGCAACGGCAAGTGGCGCACGCTGGGCTCCGCCGACCACGCCCCGTACAAGGTCACCCAGCACCTGGACCGCGACGTAGCGGCCGGAACCGTCCTCCGCTACAAGGCAGTCGTGGTGGACAGCGCCGGACGCACCGCGAGCGCCCTCGCCTCGACGACGGCGGGCCAGGCCCCCGCGCCCGGCAAGCCCACGGCCGTCGAGCGCGACCACGCCGTCGTGCACTACAAGCGCCCCGACGGCGACTACGACGGGTGGAACCTCAAGTCCGGCGACCGCTCGGCCACCTTCACCGGGCGCGACGCCTACGGCGCCTTCGCGTGGATCAAGCTTGCCGAGGGTGCCTCGTCCCTCCCGTACACCGTCGAGAAGAACGGCACGGCTGACGGTCCGCAACGCACCATGGACCTCAGCCGTACCGGCGAAGTCTGGATCGAGCAGGGCAAGGACGGCCAGGCCACCAAGGCTCCCGACGGCGCGTACCCGCCCCAGGACAAGACCAAGGCCGTCCTCCACTACCAGCGCGCGGACGGCGACTACGACGGCTGGGGTCTGCACACCTGGACCGGCGCGAAGGACCCGACCGACTGGTCCAAGCCGCTGATGCCGGTGAAGAAGGACGCGTACGGCGCGACCTTCGAGGTGCCGCTCGCGGACGGCGCCACCTCCCTCAGCTACATCCTGCACAAGGGCGACGAGAAGGACCTCCCCAGCGACCAGTCCCTCGACCTCGCGACGTACGGTCACGAGGTGTGGATGCTCGCCGGGCAGCCCAAGTACCTGCTGCCACAGACCGGCGGCGCGGCCTCGCTCGACCTGACCAAGGCGGAGGCGCAGTGGATCGACAAGGACACGGTCGTCTGGAAGGTCAAGGCCACCGACGCCACCAGCCAACAGCTCGTGTACGCACAGGGCGGCGGAATCTCCGTCGTTGACGGGGTGCTCTCCGACGAGGGGCGCTGGCTGCGCCTTTCCTCTTCGGCCCTCACCGACGCGCAGAAGGCGAAGTACCCGCACCTCAAGGACTACCCGGCCTTCACCGTCGACCCGCGCGACCGCGACAGGATCCGCGAATCCCTGCGCGGCCAGATCATCGCCACCCAGCGCGCCGCCAACGGCGCCCTGCTCGCCGCCACGGGAGTTCAGCTGCCGGGCGTACTCGACGACACGTACGGCACGGCAGCCACCGAGGCGTCACTCGGCCCGGTCTTCGGCAAGGGCCGCCCGACGCTGTCCCTCTGGGCCCCCACCGCTCAGCACGTCGCCCTGGAACTCGGCGGCAGGACCGTCCCGATGAAGCGCGACGACACGACCGGCGTCTGGTCCGTCACCGGCACCAAGAGCTGGACGGGCAAGCCGTACCGTTACGTCGTGAAGGTGTGGGCGCCGAGCGTCCAGGAGGTCGTCACCAACAAGGTCACCGACCCCTACTCGACCGCGCTCACCGCCGACTCGGCCCGCAGCCTCGTCGTCGACCTCACCGACCCGAAGCTCGCCCCCAAGGGCTGGTCGACGCTCAAGAAGCCGGCGGCAACCCCACTCCGCGACGCACAGATCCAGGAGCTCCACGTCAGGGACTTCTCCGTCGCCGACCGCACCGCCAAGCACCCGGGGGAGTACCTCGCCTTCACCGACCCCGGCTCGAAGGGCATGAAGCACCTCGACAAGCTGGCCAAGGCCGGCACGTCGTACGTCCATCTCCTTCCCGTCTTCGACATCGGCACCATCCCCGAGAAGAAAACCGACCAGCAGCGCCCCGCCTGCGACCTCTCCGTCTACGCACCCGACTCCGACGAGCAGCAGGCGTGCGTCGCGAAGGTTGCGGCGAAGGACGCGTACAACTGGGGCTACGACCCGCTGCACTACACCGTCCCCGAGGGCTCGTACGCCAGTGACCCCGACGGCACCCGTCGCACGGTGGAATTCCGCCGGATGGTCCAGGGCCTGAACAACTCCGGCCTGCGCACGGTCATGGACGTCGTCTACAACCACACCGTGGCCTCCGGCCAGGCGGACAAGTCCGTACTCGACAAGATCGTCCCCGGCTACTACCAGCGGCTGCTGGCCGACGGCACGGTGGCCACGTCCACCTGCTGCGCCAACACCGCACCCGAGAACGCCATGATGGGCAAGCTCGTCGTGGACTCCATCGTCACCTGGGCACGTGACTACAAGGTCGACGGCTTCCGCTTCGACCTCATGGGCCACCACCCGAAGGCGAACATCCTCGCCGTGCGCAAGGCGCTCGACGAGCTGACGCTCGCCCGCGACGGCGTCGACGGCAAGAAGATCGTCCTGTACGGCGAAGGCTGGAACTTCGGCGAGATCGCCGACGACGCCCGCTTCGAACAGGCCACCCAGAAGAACATGGCCGGCACGGGCATCGCGACCTTCTCCGACCGCGCGCGCGACGCGGTGCGCGGCGGCGGCCCCTTCGACGAGGACCCGGGCGTGCAGGGCTTCGCCTCCGGCCTCTACACCGACCCCAACTCCTCGCCGGCCAACGGCACCCCGGCTGAGCAGAAGGCCCGCCTCCTCCGCTACCAGGACCTGATCAAGGTGGGCCTGACCGGCAACCTGGCGGCGTACACCTTCACCGACACAGCCGGCCGTACGGTCAAGGGCTCCGAGGTCGACTACAACGGCGCACCCGCCGGCTACGCGCAGGCCCCCGGCGACGCCCTCGCCTACGCCGACGCCCACGACAACGAAACCCTCTACGACGCCCTGGCCTTCAAGCTGCCGAGCAAGACGTCGGCAGCGGACCGCTCCCGCATGCAGGTCCTGGCGATGGCCACGGCGGCACTCTCCCAGGGCCCGGCACTCTCCCAGTCCGGCAGTGACCTCCTGCGTTCCAAGTCCCTGGACCGCAATTCCTACGACAGCGGTGACTGGTTCAACGCGATCCACTGGGACTGCGGCGACGGCAACGGCTTCGGCCGCGGCCTGCCGCCCGCAGCCGACAACAAAACCAAGTGGCCGTACGCCAAGCCCCTGCTGACGACCCCGACGCTGACACCGGGATGCCGGGAGATCGACGGCGCGGCGGCGGCGTACGAGGACCTGCTGAAGATCCGTACGACGGAGGATGCCTTCAGCCTGACCTCGGCGGACGAGGTCCAGGGGGCGGTCTCCTTCCCCCTCTCCGGCAAGGACGAGACGCCGGGTGTGATCACCATGCGCGCGGGCGACCTGATCGTGGTCTTCAACGCGACCCCGTCGCAGCAGAAGCAGAAGGTCACCGGCCTGGGCGATGCGGGGTACGCCCTGCACCCGGTCCAGGCATCGGGCGCCGACGCGACGGTCAAGAAGTCGACGTACGACCCGCCCACAGCCACCTTCACGGTCCCGGCCCGCACGGTCGCCGTCTTCACCCAGCGGTAGCCCCGACGAGCCGGCTCTCCGCAGCCGAGAGCACCCACGCCCCCTGCCTGGCCCTCGTGGCCGGGACAGGGGGCCTTTCGTCGTACCTGACGTCCGTCTACGCTGCCGATCATGATTCGCGCAGTGGTCTTCGACGTCGGTGAGTGCCTGGTGGACGAGACCCGGGAGTACGGCACCTGGGCCGACTGGCTCGGCGTACCCCGCCATACCTTCGCCGCCATGTTCGGCGCGGTCATCGCCCAGGGCCGCGACTACCAGGACACCTTCCAGGAGTTCCAGCCGGGCTTCGACCTGTACGAGCAGCGCGAAGCCCGCGCCGCCGCCGGGCAGCCAGAGCACTTCGACGAGAGCGATCTGTACCCCGACGTCCGCCCCGCCCTCGCCGCGCTGCGCGAGGCCGGATTGTGGCTTGGCATCGCAGGCAACCAGACTGTCCGCGCCGGCGGCATTTTGCGCGGCCTCTTCGCCGAGGAGGTCGACCTCATCGGCACCTCGGACGACTGGGGCGCCAGCAAACCCGACTCGCTCTTCTTCCAGCGAGTCGCTGAGGCCGTGCCCTTCCAGGCGCACGAGATTCTCTACGTCGGGGACCGTGTCGACAACGACTTGAGGCCCGCAGTCGCTGCGGGTATGGCCACCGCCCTCGTGCACCGGGGGCCGTGGGCCACCATCCAATGGAACACCGACGAGGCAAAGCAGCTGCCGACATTCCGTATCGAGTCGCTGCTCGAACTTCCGGACGCCATCGCCAAATTCAACGCTGGAGTGCACTGACCGTCGCGCGCCACCCGAACATCGCGTCGTCCAGAGCGACGACGGACGGATGGTCGTGCCACGGCTGGAGCGCCCGTCGGACGTCGCGGACGCGATCCATGCCGGTGGCGTACCAGGTCACGGAATGCTGGCCAAGCGCCTGCTGGGGGCCTTCGTGCGTTTTGGCGCAGGGGTGGTCAGGACGCGCGCTCGGCGCCGGCCGGCCAGACGACGTCAACGGGGAGACCGGCTCCGCGCGCGTCGAGTACGACGTCTGCTGTGCCACCGCCCTTGCCCGAGGGAGGCGATCCGTTCCACACGGCGACGAGCCGGTCCGCACGCTTGAGCAGGATCTCGTTCGCCGCCTCGTACGCCCGCCGGTTCGCGGTCTCGAAGGGCATGACGAGGACCTCGTCCGCAGCCGCGTGCAGCCGGTCGAAGAGCCTGGCGTGGTCGGGCTTCACCTTCGCTCGCCGGTAGTCCCGGGAGGGCAGCACGACGACCAGCCGGCCGCCCGCCTCCAGGACGGCCTCCGCGAACAGCGAGTCACTGCCGGCAGCAATGCACGACAGTCCCACGAGGCCCTCCCGGTACGTCCCGAGCAGCTCACGCAGCGCAGCCTTCACCAGCGGCAGGCTCTCCTCGGTCAGGTCCATATGACCGGTCACGGCCAGCGTCACCATGCGACCTCTCCATCAGCTCGACAGCAGGTCGCGGATACTATCGCGGGCCTCCCGGACAGACCGAGCGGCGCCGTGGCCCACGGTGTACGGGTAGAGCTCACCGAGCTGCAGACGCACCCGGCTGGACTGTGTGAGCCGTGCGGCCTCCACCGCGCG
This sequence comes from Streptomyces sp. ISL-100, assembly GCF_018614615.1. Taxonomy (GTDB): domain Bacteria; phylum Actinomycetota; class Actinomycetes; order Streptomycetales; family Streptomycetaceae; genus Streptomyces. The sequence continues at coordinate 19,967 of NZ_JAGGOK010000120.1, forward strand.
GTGAGTCTCCGCCGCGCCGCCCGCCACGTCCCCGACGAGGAAGCGACACTCGGCGAGGCCGATGCGGTCGAGGGCGTGCGAGCGGCCGGCCTCGGGGCCACGGGCAGAGAGCGCGCTACGGATCTCGGCGGCGGCTCGATCCGCGTGCCGCCGTGGATCCTGCCGAGCCAGATCGAGGAATCGACCACCGGTCACTCCGGCAAGTTCGGCCTCGTCGAAGTATGCGATCCAGTACGGCTCTTCTTCGCCGGGCCCCGCACCAGCGAGGGCTTCAACTGCCCGCGCGGTGGCTCGCTGGAATCCCGCAGTACGGCCCTGAGCGGCGTACGCCCACGCCTCACGGGTGTGAAGCATGGCCCGAACGCGCGGACCGATGACGTCGCGGGCCCCCGCCTGGGCGAGGTTGATGAGTTGCAGGGCGTCGTCGGGCCGGTCGCGATAGAGCATCTGCCGGGCCATTCCGGCGAGTACGTTCGCCCCGAACACCACATCGCCCCCAGCGTGCGCGGCCCGCAGCGCAAGGCGGTAGTAGTCCTGTGCGCGGCGCTGCAGTCCGGAATCCCATGACATCGTGGCCGCGGTTCCGGCGAGCTGAGCCATGATTCGATACAGGCGGGTCTCGATGTCCGGGGCCTGGTGCTCGTCGAGTGCGCCCGCGACTTCGTTGAGCTGACCGAGCACAGCCTTTCGGCGCAGCCCGCCGCCGTACCGGTGATCCCACTGCCGGAACGCCCTCGCGGTCGTCTCCAGTTCGTCGATCTCGGTCATTCCGAAGCGCCCTCGTCGGCGTGGCCCCGGCGCCGCGGCGGGCGGCTGTAGCCATCCTTCGAGGGAATCGAGCAGGGCGGCGCCAGTGACCGCCGCTCCGGCTATGGCGCGTGTGATCGTGCGTCGGTCCATCACGAGATCTCTTCCAGTCAGGCGCGAGGCGAGATCCACGGTGGCGTCGGGGCGCCACGGAACGTCGTCCGTCGGTGGTCGTTCCCCCGACGGCGCCGTCGGATGCT
>NZ_JAGGOK010000121.1 GCF_018614615.1 Streptomyces sp. ISL-100
CCCCGACAACGTGACAGCACCCTTCTGAATGTTTACGATCTCACCATGTGAAATGACCATGGCCCTGCCAGGTCGCATGTGGGTATAACAGGGGTCGGGCCAGTAATGATCTCCGTGGGATGTGGTGGACGGTGTACGTCCTCACCTGCTCGTCGAACGCCAGGATGTTCGCGTGCAGCGGTATCGCACGGGGAGTGCTCGTAGCCACGTGAACGCGCCAGCGGAGTCGCGAATCGCGTGGAATCGTCCGCCATGACAGTGTTGTTGACGGCGGTCGGAATCGATCGCGCCGGGGGCTCTCATCGCAAAATCCATCACGTGGCAACATTTATGCGCCTGCGTGGGGGCGCGCATGCATGCGTGTCCATCTGCACGCCTGTGTTGGCGCGCACATTCTTCAGTTCGCGTTGACAATGATGACGACTTCTGCGGGAAAACGAGCGTTGGTCACTGAAAGCCGGGCGAATCGTAGGGCTGAGTGACGAAGGCGTCATCTCGGCCTGAGCCGCTGGCGATGGCGATTCCGTATCGAGGTCGATTCGTCGGGTCGATGATTCTTCGATCCGTCCATTCATCGGTTTTTCTCGGACGTCCCCGGCTGCTCGCGGAAGTTCACCAACCTCCTTGGACGCTTACGAACGTTCGTGGATGCCCGTGAGCACTTTTGCGAACGTCCATGGAATACCGCGAACGCCCCCAAAATCTCAGCTGTAATCGTCCACGAATCAAACTCTGTCCGGCCGGGCATCTCGCAGTCCACCGGCGGCACCTGCGCGCGCCCTCACAGGGCGACCACGGACCAAATAGGAAGGAATCAACTGCCATGAAGGACCGAATTCTCGGCCTGATCGCCGGAGTCGTCGACGAGGTCAACGAGAGGCGGAGCGAGAAAATTCCGACTGAGAACCTCGTCCAGGTCAGCCTGTACGGCGAGGTTGGCGTCTTCGACTCGATGCACCTCGTGAACTTCCTCGTGCTTGTGGAGGAGGCGATCGAGGATGAGTTCGACGTAGAGGTGTCTCTGACGTCAGAGAAGGCCGTCTCCCAGCGGGTGAGCCCGTTCAGCAGCGTGCGGCGGCTGGTCGACTACATCGAGGGCGAGATTCAGCTGGCCGGGGGCGCGGAAGTGGCGGTCGGCGCGGTCGCCGAACCGGCGCTCTAGGAGTCCACGCATGGACACCTCGGTAAGGAGAGCAGTCGCGGAGGACCTTCCCAAGGTCTATGCGCTGCTGCGTGATTCGTCCCTCAATTCGGCCTGGGTTCCGCTCGATGCGCGACGCCGCATGTTCCGGCCAGTGTGGGGCGGTGACGAGGGGTACTACGGCTATGTCCTCGAAGACGGGGACGACGTGGTCGGATTTCTGGGTCTGCTCTTCACCGAGCGGGAGATCAGTGGAGTCAAGCGCAAGTTCTGCGAGATACACAGCTGGTATGTGAAGGAGGAGTACCGGCACGACAGCATGAAGCTCTTCCTGCCGGCCCTGTCGGTGCGCAAGGCCACGCTGGTCAACTACACGCCGACCCAGACGGTCTACGACATCAGCAAGAAGTTCGGGTTCGACGACCTCGAGACGAAGCTGCGTGCGTTCCTTCCCGTTCCGACGTTCCGGAGCCTCGGCCTGGGCGTCCGGCTGGAGACGAAGAAGCACGTGATTGTCCAGTACCTGGACGAGGCCGACCGGAAGATCTTCCTGGACCATACCGACGTCGAGTGCAATCACTTCCTGATCAGGGGGAGAAGCGACACCGACTACTCGTACATCATCCTCAAGAAGATGCGCCTCGGACGTTTCCGTCCATTCGGAAGAGTTCTCTACGCCAGCAACAAGAAGATGCTCGTCGAGAACATCGATTTCCTGAAGCTGTACTGGTGTTTCCGTTTCGGCGTGGCGCTCATCGCGATGGACGACGACGAACTGGGAACAGACTGGAAGCTGCCGTTCACCAAGGTGATTCCCCGGGAGTTTCCCTCGCTGTACAAGTCGAAGGAACTGGAGGCGGCGGACATCAAGCCTGCGCTGTACACGCTGCCTCTGTTGATCGGATACCGGCTGCATTGACAATGATCATCCTGATTACGGGCACCAGAACCGGGGTGGGCAAGGCCCTGGCGTCCCATTTCCTGGAGCAGGGCCACCACGTCGTGGGCTGCAGCAGACGACCGTCCACCATCGATCACCCTCAGTACCGTCACCACGAAGTCGACCTGACCGACGCCAAGGCCATCAAGGCCGTGTGCCGTGCGATCAGGGACGAGCACGGTCGTCTCGACGCCTTGGTGAACAACGCCGGGACGTCGAACATGAATCACTTCATGATGACGCCCGAGAAGGTCGCGCGGGACATCTTCGACATCAACTTCTTCTCCGTGCTGAATTGCTGCCGCGAGGCCACAAAGCTGCTCCAGAAGAGTCGCGAACCCTCGCCGGCAATCCTGAATGTCTCGACGGTTGCCGTACCGTGGGCGCTGGACGGGCAGTTGGTCTATTCCGCCAGTAAGAGTGCCGTCGACCAGCTGACGCGGGTCATGAGCAAGGAACTGGCCGGGTTCAACATCCGAGTGAACGGCATCGGTTTGCCCCCGGTGCGAACGGTCCTCACCAGGACCGTTCCCGAGGCGAAGATTAACGATTTGATTGAGCGTCAGGCAATCAAGCGTATGTGCACGATGGAGGACATTGTCGGCCCCGTCGAGTTCCTTGTGTCCCGGCAATCCGGGTTCATCACGGGCGAGACGATATTCCTTGGAGGTGTGAACTGAATGAGAAGTGAACTGATCAGCAGGCTGGCGGAGTTGGATTCTCGAATCGCCGTCGTCGACCGGGAAACGCCGTACACCTACAGTGAGTTGCTGGACGGCGTCAGGCGCGTGGAGAAGGAGTTGGAGTCGCACGACGTGCGGCCTCACGACGTCGTCGTCCTGAACGGTGATTTCTCGTTCCTGTCCATCGCGACGCTGCTTGCGCTGTACCTCAACAGGAACGTTGTCGTACCGGTGGTGACGCTCACTGAGGGGACGCTCCGGACGGTCACGGAGTCCTGTTTCCCGAGCCACGTCATCAAGGTGGGTGAAGACCTCGCTTTTGAGGCCGTGGCCGCGCCGTCGGCGGACGTCGGCACGTACGGCCGGCTCGTCGAGGCCGGTGCGGCGGGGCTCGTCCTGCTCAGCAGCGGCAGCACCGGTGCGCCCAAGGCGATCCTGCACAACCTTGACTCGCTGGTGGAGGAGAAGCTTGGCAAGCGCACCAGGATGGGGAGCAGGGCGTCCAACATCCTGATGTTCCTGCTTTTCGATCACATCGGCGGCATCAATTCGCTGCTCGGCGTCTTCCGGGTCGGCGGCACCGCGATCGTGCCCGGTCAGCGCACCCCGGACGAGATCTGCGTCCTGGTCGAGAAGTACGGGATCCGGCTGCTGCCCACCAGCCCCACCTTCCTCAACCTGATCCTGATCGGCGCCTATCACGAGAAGCACGACCTGAGCAGCCTGCGGCTCATCACGTACGGCACCGAGCCCATGCCGGAGGAGTTGCTGAAGCGGGTCAATGGGGCCTTCCCCCGGGCGAAGCTGCTCCAGACCTTCGGGACGAGCGAGACCGGGATCTCGACGACGACGAGCGAGTCATCGGCGAGCACCTACTTCAAGATCGAAGATGCGAACGTCCAGTACCGGATTGTCGACGGCGAACTCCAGCTGAAGAGCAACACGCAGTTCATGGGTTACCTCAACTATCCGGCCGACTGCCTCACCGAGGACGGCTGGTTCAGGACGGGGGACCTCGTCGAGGAGAAGGGCGACGGCTACATCAAGATCAAGGGCCGGGCCAAGGAGATCATCAACGTCGGCGGCGAGAAGGTACTGCCGCTGGAGCTGGAGTCCCTCCTGCTTGGCAGTCCGCTCGTCGACGACTGCGTGGTCTACGGGAAGCCGAACGCCATTACGGGCCAGTCCGTGTGCGTGGACATCAGGCCGCACGGCGACGTCTCCCGGGCCGAAATGCGCCGGCACGTCGTCGAGTTCCTGACGGGCAAGGTCGACCAGTTCAAGATTCCGACGAAGGTGAACGTGGTCGCCGAGATGACTGTATCCGAGCGTTTCAAGAAGCGGAGGATCCAGCTGTGAAGCCCCTCGTAGTGATTGGGGCCGGAAAGTTCGCGCTCGAGGTCACGCGCTACATCGACGACGTCACGGCTTCGGGGCGGGACGCGTACCGCGTCGAACGCTACGCGGCCGTGGCCGGGGAGACCGTGCACGTGCCGGCCGAACGGTGCCTTCCGCTGGACGAGTTCGCCCCAGAGCCCGGCACCAGTGTTGTGCTGGCTGTCTCGGATCCGGCTCAACGGCGGGAGCTCATCGACGGGTTCATCGTCAAGCATGGTCTGTCCGCTGAGAACATCGTGCACCCGCATTCCAGGATCGATGCCGCACAGCTCGTCGGCGTGGGCAACATCATCGGACCGGACTGCTACTTCGGCGTGAACGTGGTGCTCGGCAGCCACAACGTCGTGAATTACCACTGCACCGTCGGACATCATTCGCGGCTCGGATCAAACAACTTCCTCGCACCGAACTTCAACTGCGGGAACAGCGTCGAGATCGACGACGACAACTTCTTCGGTCTGAGCTGCACGCTCGCTCCCGAAGTGGTGATCGGTAGCGGCTGCAAGTTCCAGGCAGGGCTCAGCCTCTTCGACAACGCGGAAAGCGGGCACTCCTACTTTTCACCCAGTCGCATCAAGTTCATCAAATCTCTTTAACAGCACGTCCCTTTGAGGAGTACTGAAATGAAGCGTTCCAAGGTCACGATCATCGGGGCGGGCCCCGCGGGTAGCGTCGCGGCGCTGACCCTGAACAAGCTCGGCCACGACGTCACCGTCTTCGAGCGGGACCACTTCCCCCGCTACCGTGTCGGCGAATCCTTCCTGCCGGGCACCCTGTCGATCCTCAACCGTCTCGGTCTCCAGGAGAAGATCGACGCCGCGGGCTTCATCGGGAAGCCCTCCGCGACCTTCCTGTGGGGCCAGGACCAGGCGCCGTGGACCTTCTCCTTCGCCACCCCCCGTACCGCTCCCTGGGTCTTCGACCACGCCATCCAGGTCAAGCGCGAGGAGTTCGACCAGCTGCTTCTGGAGGAGGTCAAGGAGCGCGGGATCACCGTTCACGAGGGCACCCCGGTGACGGCGGTGGACATCTCCGACCCGTCCAAGGTCTCGGTGACGGTGCGTCAGGACGGCGAGCCCCGCGTCGTCGAGAGCGACTTCGTTATTGACGCCGGCGGTGCGGGCGGTCCCCTGGCCCGGCAGCTGAAGGTCCGCCGCTACGACGAGTTCTACAAGAACTTCGCGATCTGGTCGTACTTCAAGCGCAAGGACCCCTTCACGGGCAGCGGGCTCGAGGGCACCACGTACTCGATCACCTTCGAGGACGGGTGGGTCTGGATGATCCCCCTGAAGGACGACCTCTACAGCGTCGGGCTCGTCGTCGACCGCTCGAAGTCGGCCGAGGTCAAGGAACTCGGCACCGAGCGCTTCTACCGCGAGACGCTGGCCAAAGCCACCAGGGCTGTGGAGATCTTGGGCGACGCCGAGATCGTCGACGAGGTGCGCATCGTCCACGACTGGTCCTACGACTCAGAGCTGTTCTCGGACGGCCGGTTCTTCCTGTGTGGTGACTCGGCCTGCTTCACTGACCCGCTGTTCTCGCAGGGCGTCCACCTCGCCTCGCAGTCCGCCGTCTCGGCCGCAGCGGCCATCGACCGGATCACGAACAAGGAGGACGAGACCGAGTCGGTCCACGCCTGGTACAACCGCACGTACCGCGAGACCTACGAGCAGTACCACGAGTTCCTCGCCTCGTTCTACACGTTCGCTTCCTTCACTGAGCCGGAGTCCGAGTTCTGGACCAAGCGCCGGATCAGCGAGTCGGACGATGACCGCCTGAGTCGCAAGAAGTGGTTCGACAAGCTGGTCCAGGACGGCCAGGGGAGCGAGTCTCTGTCGATCGCGGACTTCCGTGACCGCGCCTCCACGATGATCGCCATCGGCAAGCACCAGCGCCAGGAACTGAGCGGCGACTTCTCCGACGAGGAGCTCAACTCGGCGCGCGTGCGCTGGATCAGCGCCCTGACCAAGCAGCTGAACAGCATCAAGCGGTTCCAGTGGCACGGCGAAGAGGTCCTGCTCAACCCCCACTACAAGGTCGAGCCGCTCGAGTTCCGCCTCGAGCCGAAGCACGTGATCGCCAACGAGCACGGCGTCGACATGGTCAAGTACCCGCTGGAGGAGCAGCACCGGGAGATCTTCGAGTACCTCAACAAGGAGCCGGTGGACTACAAGACCCTCATCCGCCAGCTCGGGGAGGCCGACCGCAAGGAGGCGAGCTCGCAGATCGTCATCCGTCTCATGGAGGCGGGTCTGCTGAGCGGTTACGACAAGAACGGTGAGCGCGTCTTCATCCAGGACCGTCTGCGCTTCGACGGCGTGGGCGTGGAATACGAGGTGTGAGCATGGAAGCGATCACGTACGTCTACCTGGCCGGTATCGACAACTCGGGTCCGGACCACTGGCAGGCCATGTGGCACGCACGGTCGGACAACGGGGTGTGGGTCGAGCACGAGGCCTGGGAGGCCCCCGTCCGCGACGTCTGGGTCAAGGACCTGGACGACGTGTTGAGGAGCATTGAGGGCCCCAAGGTCCTCATCGCCCACAGCCTGGGGTGCACCGTGCTGACCGAGTGGGCGACCGAGCACCAGGACGAGGGCGTCGTTGGTGCCCTCGTGGTCGCGATGCCGGACGTGCACGGCAGTAACTTCCCGAAGGCGGCGCTGGGATTCGACGTGCCCCGGCACGGGACGCTGCCCTTCCTGACCGTCGTGGTGGCGAGCGAGGACGACCCCTTCGGCTACAGCACGCCGGTGGACCGTCAGGCGGTCGCCGAGAGGCTCGGCGCCCAGCTGGTCGAGGTCGGCCGCAAGGGACACATCAACGCGTCCTCGGGCCTCGGGGACTGGAGCGAGGGCTGGTCCATTTTCGGGGAGCACTTCCTCGGGTGAGACCTGCACGGTACGCCGGTCACGGGCGGCGTACAGCGACGTGGCCGCCGCCCGTGGCCGGCGGAGGAGGAGCGAGGTGGAAGTGGAACGCTGCGTGACCGACCGCTTCGAGCGGAAGCTGCAACTGCGGTATGAAACCCGATCTCCCGGCCCGCTGCCGTGGGGTTTGTGGGTGCGTACGTGGCTCGCACAGGTGTGGCGTGCCGGGAGGAAGCACAGGTGATCGCGCGAGGAGCGCAGGGTGATGCGCTCCTCGCGCGACCGCGTCCGCGGCGGTCCGGGGGCGCACCCAGGGAGGGGAACAGACATGGAAGTAATCAGTGAGGAACACCTCGGTACGGCAACGGGTTTCCGGTACTGGAGCGGCGACCTGCACCGGCCCGAGGTCGTGCTCCGGGCCGGCCGCCGCAGATTCAGCGCCGTGCTGGAGGAGCGCAGGGCGGACGGCACGCTCGTCCTCTCGGTCGAGGACCTGCGTCGGCTCGACGACCTTGTGGACGACGCGGGTGGCGAGGGCGGGGCCCGCCTCGGCCTGGCGTTCCGGGCGGACGAGGTGCGTTTCGCCAGGCAGAAGGCGGCTCCGCTGTTCACGACGGACTACGCCGTGGACCGCTCCGCGCGGGTGATCGAGGCGCGCTTCGCCCTCGACCAGGCGGTCGGCGGCCAGCACCTCCTTCCCGAGCCGATCGCCGCGAGCGTGCGGAGCGGCACGCTCTTCCGGCGCCCCCGGCGTGTCAGCGTGACCCGGCTGTCGCCGTACCACGGGGAGTTCGTGGCCGATGACTCCGGGCGCTGCCTGTCCCCCGGGATGGTCGTGGTCATCGACCTGTGGCTGCCGTGGTCCGGAGAGCTGCGGCTGCATGCCCAGGTGACGGCATGCCAGGACGCTTTCGGCGGCGGCCGGTTCGCTTTCCGCATCGTCAACGAAGGGTCGGTGAAGCGCGCGGCGGTCGTGCTGGCGGGCACCGTGGAAGGGTTCGGTTTCGCCGCTCTTAAGGCCGTCGGCGTACCTCCGGGACAGGTGACGAAGTACCTCACCGTGCGAACCGTCTCGGATCCCACTGCCTTCCAGCAGGCCCTCAGGGTGCGCCTGGCCGGCAATCGCGACTTCGGCCGCCTCGCCGGGGTGCGGGACGGCTCGGTGGTCGCCGACCACCTCGACGCGCACTCCGTCACCTTCGTGTGCTGCCTGGGCGACAAGCCGCTGGGCACCGGCCGACTCGTCGTCAACGGCGGGGATCGCGCGCTGAGCGAGATCGAGACCCAGACGCAGGGTCTGCCGGAGAAGGTGTGGGCCGGTGGCTTCGTCGAGGTGTCGCGTCTCGCGATCCACCCGGACTACCGGGGTGCGGGAGTGATCGTCGCCCTCTTCCGTGAGGTCGCGCGCCTCGCCTTCAACCTGGACTGCCGCTACCTGATCCTCGACGCCATCGGCAAGCTTGTGCCGATCTACGAGCGGATCGGTGCCAAGCGGCTGCCCATCGTCAAGACGCACCCGTACAGCAAGGAGACGGTCCGGGTGCTGGCCATCGACATCGGTAAGCAACTGAGCCGGATCGACCGGCGGTTGATTTCCTGGCAGTACGTGTTCGGCCCCGTCCTGAAGCACCACATGCGCACCTCGTCGCCGCGTTCGTTGAGCAGGCTCGTACGGGGACTCGGAAACATTCCCTTCTGGATCAAGCGTTTGCTGAGCCGAGTGGCCTAGCGATGCGCGAAGAAAGCCACTCCGTGACCCCTGAACGCAACCCATGGACCGTCCTGACGGCGCTGCTTGTCGGCTACTTCATGGTCGTGCTGGACATGACGATCGTCGCCGTCGCCAACCGAAGCATCATGGCGGGCCTGGACGCAGACGTGTCACAGGTCGTGTGGGCGAGCAGCGCCTATTTGCTCACCTTCGCGGCGCTGCTCCTGGTGGCGGGCCGGCTGGGTGATCGCTTCGGGCCCAAGAACGTCTACCTTGCCGGTCTGGCCGTGTTCACGGCGGCCTCGCTGTGGTGCGGCTGGTCGCCGACGATCGGTTCGCTGATTGCGGCGCGCGCGGTCCAGGGCGTGGGCGCCGCGCTTCTGACGCCTCAAACCATGGCCGTGATCACGCGCATCTTCCCCTCGTCGCGGCGGGCCGCGGCGATGAGCCTGTGGGGCGGGGTCGCCGGTCTCGCCAACCTCGTCGGACCGCTGCTCGGCGGGGTCCTGGTCGACGGGCTCGGCTGGGGCTGGATCTTCTTCGTCAACGTGCCGGTCGGTGTCGTGGGCTTCATCCTCGCGGCCCGGCTCGTACCGGTGCTGCCCGGCCATGGCCACGGGTTCGACGTACCCGGCGTCATGCTCAGCGGTATCGGCATGTTCCTGCTGGTGGTCGGCATCCAGGAGGGTGGCGGCCGGCACTGGGACGTCTGGACCTGGGCGGTGATCGGTGCCGGTGCCGCGCTCCTAGTGGTCTTTGTCGTCCACCAGTCCCGCACCACCGGCGAGCCGCTGCTGCCGCTCGGCCTGTTCCGCGACCGCAACTTCGCGCTGGCGAGCGTGGCCGTGGCCGCGGTCGGCGGGGCGGTCGCCGCGCTGATGGTGCCGCTGTACTTCTACCTGGAGGCAGTGCGCGGGATGCCTGGGGCCCAGGCCGGGGTGGTGGTCGCCCCGATGGCGGTCGTCGCCATCGTGTGCGTGCCCCTCGTCGGGCGGTTCGCCGACCGGCTGCATCCGCGCGTGATCCCGGCTGCGGGCTTCGCCCTGTTTGCGCTGACACTTCTGTGGTTCACGATGCTGATGACTCCGGATGCGCCGGTCGCGGTGTTCCTCGTGGGGGCCGCGCTCACTGGCGCCGCTAACGCCTTCATCTGGCCGGCGCTCGCTGCGACCGCCACCCACAGCCTTGCCCTCCATCAGGCCGGTGCGGGCTCGGGCGCGTACAACGCCATCCGGCAGGTCGGTTCCGTGCTGGGCAGCGCTGCGATCAGCGCCATCCTCGCGCATCGGATCGCCGCCCACGGCTTGGAGGGCGCGGCGGCGGGTCTGGAGACCGCCGGTACCGGTGAGGTTGGCGATGCCACCGCAGGCCCGGCGAGCGCAAAAGCGGCCTTCAGCTCTGCATTGGGGGAGTCCCTCTACCTGCCGATCGCCCTCTTGCTGCTGGGCCTCGTCGCGTCCGTGCTCTTCCACCGCAAGGGCGCCACGGCCCTCCCCGAGCAGACGACGACCCCCGCCGAGCGTCGCCAGACCGTCCTGTGACCATGCTTTCGAAACCCCTGGGGGCACGCCGATGAACGGCGAGACAACCGTGCACTTCTTCCTGACCCTGGCGGTCCTGCTGGGCGTCGCCAAACTGGCCGGAGCGGTGGCGATCCGGCTGGGTCAACCGGCGGTCCTCGGTGAGATCGTGGCCGGCATCGTGGTCGGCCCCCTGGTGCTCCCGGACTCGGTGCGCCAGGTCCTCCTGCCCCCAGACGTCACGCCGTTGCTCGGGGCGCTCGCCGCGGTGGGGCTGGCCCTGTTCATGTTCGTCGTGGGGTATGAACTGGACCATGCGCTCTTGCGCGGCCGCAAGCGCACCACGATCGGCGTCGCGGCGGGCTCCGTCCTTGTGCCGCTGATCGGCGGAACGCTGGTGGCGATACCGCTGGCGCGCCACTACGCCACCGGGTCCAGCACGGGCTTCGTCCTGTTCATGGGCATCGCCATGTCGATCACGGCGTTCCCGGTCCTCGCCCGCATCCTGGCTGACCGGGGCCTGAACCGGCTGCCGCTGGGAGGCGTGGCGCTGTCCGCCGCCGCCGTCGGCGACCTCTTGGCTTGGGTCGCGCTGGCGGCCGTGACCGCGCTGTGTGGCAGCGCCGGCCAGTGGCAGCTCGCGCTGCTGCCCGTCTACCTGGTCGTGCTCATCGCTGTCGTACGGCCCCGGCTGGCGCGGCTGCTGAAGAGCTACGCCGACGGCAGCACCCCGCCGCCCTCGCTGCTGCCGCTGCTCGCGGCTGGGCTGCTGCTGTCCTGCGCCGTCACCGAGTGGATGGGCGTGCACTACATCTTCGGCGCGTTCGCGTTCGGCGCGGCGATGCCGAGGGCCGGGCTCGAACCGCTGCGCGCCTGGGTGATCCGCGGTGCGGACCAGGCCGGTGCGTTGCTGCTGCCTTTGTACTTCGTGATCGCTGGGTCCAAGGTGACCATGGACGGGTTCGGTGGTACCGCCCTGCTCGCCCTCGTCGTGCTCATCGCCGTCGCGGTGCTGACCAAGGCCGCCGGAGTTTACGGCGGCGCGCGCCTGGCGGGCATGCCCCGAGAAGAGGCGCTGCCGCTGTCCGTGCTGATGAACGTGCGCGGCCTCACCGAGATCGTGATCCTCACGGTCGGTCTCGAACTGGGCCTCATCGGCGGCGACATCTACTCGATGATGGTCGTGATGGCCGTGGTGACCACGGCGATGGCCGGCCCCCTGCTGGCCGTGCCGCGAGTCGGCTCGGCACTGTCCCAGGTCCAGAGCCCGACGCAGCGGGCAAAGGCGCCCGGAAGCGGCCCGAAGGTCCCAGAAGCCGCGCTGACCGCCCCGACGGGCGGCGAGCTGCACCGGGCCGCCCGCTGAGCGGAGGCCCGGGCCCCCCTCCCGTACCGAAAGAGCCGGTCCCCTGCCCGTACGGGGGCCTGTGCTCGTACCGAAAGAGAACGAGAACGATGAACTGGCACGAGCACGTCGACCACTACTGCGAGCGCGTCACGGAGGCCTTCTGGGCCGAACCCGCCAACGCCGTAAGCAACTTGTCCTTTGTCGTGGCCGCTTGGGCGATATGGCGGATGGCCAGGATGCAGGGGCGCCTGCCGTTGCGAGTCGGGTTCATGGCGCCGCTGATGGTGCTGATCGGAATCGGCAGCTTCGCGTTCCACACGCTGGCGACCCCGTGGGCCCAGGTGCTCGACATCGTGCCGATCGGGCTGTTCGTCCTGTGCTACCTGGCCGCCTACCTGCGGGAGTTCTACCGCCTCGCCTGGCAGTGGTGCCTGCTCGGGGTCGCCGCGTTCGCGGGGTTCACCGCCGCCTTCATCGTCTTCGCGGGCGATTACATCCCCAACCGCTCGGGCACGTACGTTCCAGTGCTGTTGCTGATGCTTGGGCTCGCGGTGACGATGCGGGCTTCGCGCAACGAGGGCAGGGCCCAGCACTGGGTGACTTTCGGCGCGGCGACCGGTGTGTTCGCGGCCGCGCTGACCGCGCGCACGGTGGACCACAGCGTCTGCGGATCCTTCCCGCTGGGCACCCACTTCCTCTGGCACACGCTCGACGGTGTCCTGGTGTTCCTGGTGGGGCGCGCCTTGGTCCTCCACTGGCAGTCGGAGCGGGAGACGGCCGCCTCGAGCGAGGCGGAGGCCCGGGCTGTGAAGGAAGGGGTCTGAGTGGACGGGCATGCCGGTTTAGTCATGGAGCAGTTGCTGGACACGGTCGAGCAGCCGGCGGGGAACGCCTACTTCGACGAGGGCCGCGCACCCACCACCGGAGAGTGCCACCTGTGGTGTGCGCCGATCGGCACGCACCACGGGTGGATGGATGTCTTGGCACCCGAAGAGCGCGTGCGGGCCAGCCAGCTGCCGGCAGGCTCCGCGCGGGACACCTTCGTTACCTCGCGTGGCCTCCAACGCACCATGGGTGCACAGTACTTGGGGGCTGGCGCCGAGCAGCTCCGCATCGTCCGTACCTGCCCGCGGTGCGATGTGGACCACGGGCGGCCCCGGTTCGACGGGGCGGATATCGACTATTCGGTCGCGCACACGCGCCGATGGGTCCTCCTCGCTGTCGTGTCCGAGGGCCTCGTCGGCGTCGACCTCGATACCGTCCCAGCCCGGCGCGTAGTCGACCGCCTGGCCCCGACCATGCTTACGCCCGGCGAGCAGGAGTCCCTGGAGCGGACGGCCGAGAGTGAACGAGCCACCGCGTTCCTGCGCCTGTGGGCCCGTAAGGAAGCGGCGGCCAAGCTAACCGGCCGCGGTCTCGCTGCCTCGATAGCCCAACTGGATGTCACGGAAGCGACGTTGGCCGCTCCACCGACGGGCGGGGTCGCCGCGATCCATCTCCTCGACGTGCCAGCCGGTGACGGCCACGTGGTGGCGGTGGCGACCACACACCGGATCGACCACGTCCTGGCGTACTGGCCGGGGCCGGGCGCGTGACGCCGCGCGGCACACGCCCCGTCCCCCCGAACACGGCCGCACATAGAGGAGGAACGCCCTGGTGCGCACTGACCTCGAGGCACCGCAGGAACGCCGGATCCGGCACGTCGTCTGGGACTGGAACGGCACGTTCCTGAACGACAACCACGTGATGCGCGCCTCCGTCAGCGACGTTTGCGCCCACTCCGGCAGACCCGCCGTCGACATGCGGACGTGGCGGGCGGCCTACCACCTGCCGTTTCGCCCCCGACGCCGAGGCGACCCTGGACCGGGTCCGGGAGGAGAGGTTAATCCGGTCGGTCCTCTCGATGGTCCTGCACGACGACGTCACAGCACAGGCGAGGCGGTTCGGCGTGCACGGTACGCGAGCCGGATCGACGGAGGGCGACCGGAGGTGGCCGGTGACCACAAGGCCGGTCATCTCGCAGACCACATCGGCCGGTTGGGACTGGAGCTGGATGAGTGCCTGCTCGTCGGTGACGTAGTCGACGCAGCGGAGCAGGTGGGGACGCGCTGCGTGCTCGTCACCACCGGCATGGCGGAGCCAAGGAGCTCCGGGAAACGGGACTTCCCGTGATCGACAGCCGCGCCGAGGCGTTCGAGGTGGGTGTCCCAAGGCGAATGGAACGGGAAGTGACAGGAGGAGCATGACTCTCTCAGCTGATGAACCACATGGGGTCCATACGCGGGCTCTTGCCGTGCGGGCTCTTGCCGCGCAGTCGCGGCTGCTGCTCGAATCAGTGCGCGAGGAACGGATCGCGGCCCCGGAGGACCTCTCGGACGTCCTGCTGCCCATGGCGGCGGACCTACGGCAGTCGCTGCACGACATCGGCCGGCTGTGCGAAGCGCTCTTGGAGGCGTCACCGGAGAGTGTCCACGGCGCGGACCTGCGGCGCTGTGCCGACGGGTTGAAGGGGGCGGCCGGGCGCTTGACGTCCGTCATGATGAACGACATGTGCCTCGGAGGCGTGTGAACGACCTCGCACCGCTTTGGGGGGGGCACACCTGCTCGCCAGGTGTGCCCCCCAAGCCGTTCGCGTGCTCAGCGCGTCGGCTCCGGCAGCGCGGAGTGCTGATGGACAGTAGGAGGCTGGCGCTGTCACGTTGGCTGACAGGCGTGGGGTGATCGTGTAGTTGATCATGTTGGGAGGGGTTGTTCGTGTTGTCCGGGGCGCCGTCGTACAAGGGCCACCGGTACCCAGTGGAGGTCATCTCGCACGGTGTGTGGCTGTACTTCCGTTTCCCGCTCGGCTTCCGCGAGGTCGAGGAGCTGATGCTGGAGCGCGGCGTGGTCGTCTCCTACGAGACCGTGCGCCGGTGGTGCCTGAAGTTCGGGCAGCCCTACGCCCACGCGCTACGCCGTCGGCGTCCCCGGCCGGGCGACAAGTGGCATCTGGACGAGGTCTTCGTGAAGATCAACGGGGAGTGGAAGTACCTGTGGCGGGCCGTCGACACTGAGGGCAACGTGCTGGACATCCTCGTGCAGAGCCGGCGGGACACCGCCGCGGCCAGGCGTTTCTTCCGGAAGCTGATGAAGAGGACCCGCTCGGTGCCCCGGCTGGTCGTCACAAGCTCCGCTCCTACGGCGCCCCTCACCGGCAGGTGATGCCCTCGGTGGAGCACCGCTCGCACAAGGGGCTGAACAACCGCGCCGAGAACTCCCACCAACCGGCCAGGCAACGCGAACGCGCGATGAAGGGCTTCCGCTCCGTCGGCGCAGCCCAACGGTTCCTGGCCGCGTTCAGCGGCATCTCTCCCCACTTCAGGCCCCGACGCCACCTGATGACCGCCACCGACTACCGCACCGAAATGATCATCCGCTTCGCGATCTGGAACCAGATCACCGGGAGCGTCGGCCTGCCCGCAGCAGCCTGAACCACCGTCACCACCGCAGCCAGACACGCCCCGAACCGGATCTCCCCCCGAGGCCCCACTCAACCTGACAACGCCCTTGGCCGCGCAGACCGCGCTGGCATGGCGGGCGGACGGCTACACGCGTCACATGATCATCGTCTCGTCGATGGACACCGCCGGCCACGAAGCGCTCGCCGCTGCACAGGTCGGCTCCATCAGCAACCCCGCCGCCCTGGCCGCTCTGTTGTCGGTGGTGGGGGAGGGGCCGGACCGGATCCCGTTCCTGACCGTGGTGTGCACCTACTCACCCGGGCCCTGCACGTCGTCCGCCGCACGGTGATCTCACCGAGCGGCTTTTCCCCCCTCGGCCCGCAGACGTGACCGCCGCCTGGGCCTCCACGAGATCGGACACAGCCTGCTGCCCCACCGCCGGTCCCGCAACTGTCCTCGCAAGATCCGGTCATGCATCACCGGGTACGGCAGCAAAGCTCCCGGAGGACCCGCCAGTCACCGTCGTTCGCCGGTCGTCGTCACCCTGCACCACCGATGGCACGACCACTAATGCAACGTCATGACTCTGTTGGTGATCTT
>NZ_JAGGOK010000122.1 GCF_018614615.1 Streptomyces sp. ISL-100
AGTATGAAGCCGACTTCCCAGGTCCCTGCGATCGACGGGTAGCGCTTGCCCCACTTGTCGTCGAAGTCTGTCAGCCGTGCCCGGGGCGTTGTCAGGTTGAGTGGAGGCTCTTCCGGTAGCGTGATCATCTTGTTGGTCGGATCGCCGGGAGGGCTCGCGTGGACACGCCGTCGTATCGGGGTTTCCGGTTTCCGCCGGAGGTCGTCTCGCACTGCGTGTGGCTGTACCACCGGTTCGCCCTGAGTCTGCGCGAGGTCGAGGAGCTGATGCTCGAGCGCGGCATTGTGGTCTCCTACGAGACGGTCCACCAGTGGACGCGCCGGTTCGGCCCCGCCTACGCCGCGGCGCTGCGCCGGCGGCGCCCGAGGCCGGGTGAGAAGTGGCACTTGGACGAGGTCTTCGTCAAGATCCAGGGCCGGCAGCGGTACCTGTGGCGGGCCGTGGACGCCGACGGGAACGTGCTCGAATCCTGCTGCAGAACCGGCGCGACGAGGCCGCGGCCAGGCGCTTCTTCCGGAAGCTGATGAAGAAGACCCGCTCGGTGCCGAGGGTGATCGTCACCGACAAGCTCCGCTCCTACGGCGCGGCCCACCGCTACGCGATGCCCTCGGTCGAGCACCGCTGTCACAAGGGCCTGAACAACCGGGCCGAGAACAGCCACCAACCCACCAGGCAACGCGAACGCGCCATGAAGGCCTTCCGCTCCGTCGGCGCGGCCCAACGCTTCCTGGGAGCGTTCAGCGGCATCTCACCCCACTTCCGACCCCGACGCCACCTCATGACCGCCACCGACTACCTCACCGAAATGATCACCCGCTTCGCGATCTGGGACCAGATCACCGGAACTGTCGGCCTACCCGCAGCAGCCTGAACCACCGTCACCACCGCACCCAGCACGCCCTGAACCGGACCACCCTCCCGAGGACCAACTCGACCTGACAACGCCCCAGCGGGTCATTGACGGCTGGCTCGAGTCGGGCGGGGCCATCCGGCGCATCCGCGCAGGGGAATGGGCCAGGGCGAACGAGCTGCTGCCCGCTGCCGGGCACTGACAACTTTGACGAAGCGTCAGATGATCAATCGGAATTTCCGCCTTGAAACCCCTACTTTCGGCTCGTGAGCTTCATTCCCCCCATGGATTCTCGGGGCGAGATCATGAATCTCCTTGCTGATCATCTGACGCTTCGTCAAAGTTGACAGTGCCGAGCGCCAGCGCCTCGGGCCACAGGCTGTGGGCGCCGGGGTGGTTGCCGGCGGCGTTCACGGCGAAGACGTCGCCGCGCCGGGTCCACACCGCACGGCCGACGCGGGTGAGCGCGATCGCGCCAGTCGTCGGCCGTGCCCTGCGGCCGGGCTTGCCGGGAACTTTGGTACGCCGCCGCCAGGCGGGTGGCGATCGAGCGGGTCGCAGTCCGTACGACGGTGATGGGCACGCCGCCGACCCTGCTGACGTAGTGCTCGTACGCGGTGACGGACTGACCGGCCACCGTGCCGGTGGCGAACAGTTCGGGGGCGCGGCGCAGCGCGGCGGCCCGTTCGTCCGGGGCGAGGGGGGCGGCACGGCGCAGTGCGGTCAACGTCCGATGCACGAACAGTCCGGGTACCAGGCTGAGCTCGGCTGTGGCGGCACCGCTGACGTCGGTGACCGTGATCCTGTTGCGGGCACGGTAGGCCCCCTTGGCGCCGAGCGCGTCCAGCGGGAGCAGGTCCGCGCCGCCGTCGGCCGGCCGCGCGCCGGCCTTGGAGCCGGACATCAGTAGACCCCCTCGATGACTGTCTCGTTCTCGAATGTCTGCATAGGCGCGATGTCGGCGACGGAGTCGCCGAATCCGCCCTCGGGCGGTTCGACACGGGCGGCCACGTCCCGCTCCAGGTTGTTGGGCAGCAGGAACGACTTGCTGACGTGGAGGGCCACCACGCGCACGCGCTCCCCGAGGGCGGCCGGTTTGCCGGTCTCCGGATCGACGACGTTGAAGGTGACGTACGGGCCGAGGGTGTCCAAGACACAGGGACCGTTGTCGGGCAGTCCCGGGTGCTCGCCGGCGAAGCCGAGGATCATCGTACTGCCGTAGTTGCCGCTGAGCACCGTGTCGGGGAAGACCTCCGTCCGATACAGGTGACGGGAGTCGGGGTCGAGCTGGGTACCGCCCCAGCGGATGGCGCGCACTTTCTCGTTGCCCAGGTCGACCAGGTCCTCGCGGCGGGCCAGCCGCTCCAGCAGCGGCGGGGTGATGGTCATGACGCCGATGTCCTGGGTGCGCAGCACGTCCGCGGCCTGGTCGATGACGTGTTCGGCGTAGGCGGACGCCTCCGCGCCTCGCCCGTCGGCGATGGTCCGCTTCACCCAGCGCGGGTCGAGGTCGATGGAGAATCCGTACCGCCCGTGGGTCGTGGCGGAACGCTGGAAGTACTCGCCGACGATGTGCGGTCCGCTCGGGACGAGGCCCAGCCAGTCGGCGCCGCGCGGGAAGCGGTGGGCGTCCAGGGCGGCGTTGCTCCAGGCGAGCATCCGCTCGAGCCAGTCCCGCAGCGGGACCACCCGTTTCGGGGTGCCGATGGTGCCGCCGCTCTCGAAGATGCCCACTAAGCCCAATGCCGCTGCTTTAAGCCGTGGCCTTGGGTTTTCGCTTGGTCGGGGCGGTCTTGGACGCGGGAACGATGGTGACCGCATCGGCTGGTGGGGCGGCGGGCTGGGGCCAGGTGCGGTGGTGGGCGCGTTTGAGGCCCCAGTTGGACATCTTGCGCTTGACGACGCGGGGGAACGCGCGAAGTCTGCGGACCGGTAAGAGGCGTCGGGTGATCTCGGCGAGGGTGCGGTTCCAGGCAGTGGCCAGCCGCTCAGGGGGAAAAAGCCGCCTGGGCGGGTACCTGGCGGCGCACGACGCGCAGGGAGCGGGTGAAGGACAGCCGGTCGGGGTCGGTCCCGGCCCGGGCTGCGGCCTGGTGCATGACCTGGCGCACGGCGTGGTGGACGAGGAGGAAGCCGTAGACCTCCTGCTCGACGCCGTCGGGGTATCTGGAGCGCAGGACCACGTCCGGGCCGCGCTGGTGGACCTTGATCTCGTCCAGCACCCCTTCCACCTCCCACCGCTCGTGATACAAGGCAGCCAGCTCGGCCGCCGGTGCCTGGCCGGGCTCGAGGATCGTGGTGACCAGCCGGATGGGGCCGGCCTGCTCGTGTCCGGCGACGGTGTACTCCACCACCCGCACCGGCTGCGGATGCCGGTGGCGCCGGTCCGTGGCGACGAAGATCTCCGAGCGGTAGGAGCCGTCCGCGTACTGCTCGCACACGGGCAGTACCGCATTGGACTTCACCCGCCACAGCAGGTCGGCTCCGGTCGCGGCGGCCGTCTGCCACCGGTCGAAGGAAAGGAAGTTGCGGTCGGCCAGCAGGAGCATCCCCGGCTCGAGATGCGGCAGCAGGCTGTCGGCGAGGACCGTCTCGGCCGTCGTGCAGGGGCCGGTGGCCGCGGCGAAGACCGCGTGCGTGCCGCATTCGGCCAGTACCACCAGCCGCACCTGCGGGAACGAGCCCTTGCCCTCTCCACGCCCGGATCCCGGCCGGCCGAAGAAGGTGTCGTTGTCCTCGGTGTCCGCCACATCCAGCGTGGTGCCGTCCACTGCCACCAGCCTCCGCCCCCGATACCAGGCACCGATGGTCTCCGGCGTCGCCACTGGCCGACACACCCGCGCGAACAGCGCCTGCAGCGGCTCCGGCCCCAGCCGGGCACGCGCCCGGGAGATCGCCCCGGTCGAGGGCACCTCCCACGACCCCCGCCACTGGCGCGACCTCGCCAGCCCCTCCACCAGCAGCCGCGCGACCTCCTCATACGCCTGCCCCGAGAACAAACACATCGCCAGCACGAAGTAGACCGTCACCCGTGCCGGCAGCAGCCGACTCCGCTTCTCGCCCCGCCCCGTCTCAGCGACGACCTCATCGACCAGCTCCGCCGGAAACACCCGCGTCAACACCCCCAACGCGATCCGATCCGACAACCGCTCCTCAACCGGCGACTTCACCTGCCCAGCCCGTGGCACCAGCACCCCTCCCGGTCACAAGCTACAAGCAACTCACCCCAGAGTCAGCGGCATTGGGCCTACGCGTGCTATTCGCGCGAGTGCGCGCGCTCAGGCACGCGTGAGCACGCGTGCGCGTGTAGGCGCGTGCGCAAATCGGCTTACCTCGTGGGGTGTTGGGGCGCGTCGTTTTTGTTGGGAGGGGCGTCGCAGTTCCATCGCGTGCCCTCTGGCCTGCGGAAATCCTGTTCCTTATGGTGTGCTTGCTGTGGCCCTTCGGGGTGAGCTAGCCTTCTTGGTGAGCGGCTTCGTGCCGCTCTCCGACGGGCCCCGCTAACGCGGGGCCTTCTGCGTTCCCGCGGACCTTCAAGGGCCCCTGACACACATGCATGTGTGCCGGGGGTCCTTCGTCGTTACAGAGGCCCGCGTGCGTGCGTGTCCGCGCAATCAACACAGCAGGAAGCATCCGGAGGGGAACTGCCATGGGTAAGAAGGACAAGACGGAGAAGAAGGCCGCGAAGATGGAAAAGCGTCGGGCCAAGGCGCGCCAGCTTCACACGCAGTATCAGGCGCTGACGGCGTTGAGCACGGTCGTGGAGCAGAAGCGCCGAGTCCTCAGGGACAGGATCCAGGTTGCGGAGGCCCGGATGCGGGTGCCGGCGACGCCCGGTGGTGTTGTGCTCTCGGAGGGGCGGACAGGGCGGGTGAGCCCCAATGGCAAGCGGCAGCGGGTGCAGTTCGTGACGGGTGCCCAGAGCGGGCAGGACAACCCCCCGCGCGGCTGAGCACGGCTGCCTCCCCTACCCGCGGCAACCGCTCCGGGTCCAAGGGCCTGGGGCGGTTGCGGGGTAGTGGATGCCGGCCGCGGCACGGGGGCCGTACGGGATCTCCCGTGGCGCCGCCCCGGCGCCGCCTCGTCGCGGCGGACAAGGCATACAGCAACGAGCCCTGCCGCGAGTACCTGCGGCGCCGGGGCGTCCGGCACACCATTCCGGAGAAGGCCGACAGCCAGGCCGCCCGCCTGCAAGAAACGCAACACCGTCGAACGAGCGATCAACCGGCTGAAGCAGCACCGAGCCGTGGCCACCCGTTACGACAATCGCGGCTACGTCTACCTCGGCATCGCCACCGCAGCAGCCCTCGCTATCTGGCTCCGAACATGATCGGCCGGACAAGTCCTACTAGACCCAAGGCCACGGCTTAAAACAGCGGCATGACTCTGTTGGTGATCTT
>NZ_JAGGOK010000123.1 GCF_018614615.1 Streptomyces sp. ISL-100
CTACCCGACGAGCGGTGGTTCGCAGAGCTTCAACGACGCTGCCTGGAGCGCGGAGTGTTCTGCTCCCTCGACGATCTCAAGACCGCACTCGAAAACTGGATCAAGGTCTGGAACGACGAGGCCCGGCCCTTCAAGTGGACCAAGACCGCCGACCAGATCCTCGACCGGATCTGCCGCTACTGCTCACGCATCTCCGAACCAGATCACTAGCAGGGGGGCGGCGGATGCGTGGCGGCGGGAAGAAAGCTGGCCGACGAGTGAACCCGGCCCTTCCTTTTTCCGTCTGAGAGAGGCGGGAACCATGTACGGGAAACAGAGCGCAAGATGTCGTCGACGAAATTGCGCACTGATTCTTTGACGTGCTCATATCGGGGCTCCTAATGTAGGTCGGCGTTACAACACCCGCTGCAGACTGGGCTTTTGACGACCCATCGGTTCGTCATGCGCCCGTATGCCGTCGTGGTGTCATTTCGCCGAATCGGAGAACCCCCCATGCGAATTCCATTCCACCGCCACTCCAGGCGGACGACCGTCGCCGGTCTCGCGGCCGGCGCGGCGCTCACCCTTTTCATATCGGGCGCGAGTATGGCCCAGGCCGCGCCGGCGCCGGTGGCGAAGGACGGCGACCGTCCCAGCGCCTACATCATCGGCGGCACCGAGAAGCCCAACGGTTCGTACCCGTTCATGACCGCACTGCTGAACAAGGGCAGGGGCAGCGCCGTGGACCGGCAGTTCTGCGGCGCCAGCCTGCTCTCGCAGGACGTCGTGATGACCGCCGCGCACTGCGTCGATGGCACCAAGGCCAAGACCATCGAGGTCACGATCGGCCGCACCCTGCTGTCGGACAAGCGTCAGGGATCGCTGCGCAACGTGGCCGACATCGTCGTCCACCCCCGGTACGCCAAAGGCTACGAGGCCTACGACATGGCACTGCTGACGCTGGACAAGCCGGTCCGGGGCACGGCTCCGGTCCACCTGCCGACCATCGGGACCGACGCCCTGATCCGGCCCGGCGCCTCGGCCACGGTCGCGGGCTGGGGCAACACCGACACCGAGGTCCCGACGTACCCCGACCGGCTGCGTACGGTGAACGTGCCGGTGCTCTCGCACATCGAGTGCAAGGCCAGTTACCCCGGCTACGACAAGAAGGTCAACGTCTGCGCCGGCGTCGAGGGCAGGGACTCGTGCCAGGGTGACAGCGGCGGCCCGCTGTTCCGCAAGCTGCCCGGCCGTCAAGGCGTCTATCAGATCGGCGTCGTGTCGTACGGAGACGGCTGCGCCGAGCAGGGAGCCCCGGGCGTCTACACCTACACCGGCTCCGCCAAGCTGTGGAAGACGCTGGACGAGTCGCCCAAGGGCAAGAAGGTCAAGCGCCTGCTCGGGCGCTGACCGGCAGACGGCCCGCTGCCCGGTCCCGCCGCTGCGGAGCCGGGCAGCGGGCCGTGCTCACGCCGCCGCGTGGAACAGGGACTGCCCCGGTGTGGCTTTGTCGAGCAGTAGCAGAGATGAACGAAGCCATGGGGCAGCTACCAGAAAACGGGCCCGCGATCGGTCAGCTTCCCAGGCGGACCGACCGCCAGGGCCGGTCACTGCGGCTGATCAGACCCTGCGCCTCCAGGCGGTCAAGCTGATAGGCGACCGACCCCGTGCTGCACAGGCCGACCAGGCCGCCGAGCTGCCGCACCGACGGCCCCTTGCCGTGGTCCGCGATCCACGTGCGCAGTGCCCGCATGATCTGCACCTGGCGCTCTGAAGGTCGCTGACTCATGCGGTTCTCACGGTGTCGCCGGTGCGGGCCGTCTGCCGCAACTGCATCCGTGCCGTCGGCACTGAACGGGTGGTGCGCCAGTACGCGTGCCACCACAGGCGTACGGACAGGCGCAGCAGTCGGCGGCGCAACGCGGTGTTGCCGGGCAGGCGGGGTAGGGCGAGGGCTCGGTACGTGTCGTTCCAGCCGCGCTGAGCCTGGACCAGGTCGTGGGGAAGGATGGCGGGATCCTCAGCCGCTGGAGGGCTGCACGCCGTCTTAGAACTGCGGCACGTCGGCCACCGTGGCGTCCAGGCGCAGCCGTACGAAGCACAGCGGGTGATGCCAGGCTCTCGGTCGATGGCGGTGTCAGCGCTGACCTCCGCGACCAGCTCGGGGACGACCAGAATGAGGTCCAGGCGCTCGCGGCTGCCCCCGGAGGCGGTGAACCGTACGCCGGTCCAGGGATGGTCGGGGCCGGCCTGGTTGAGGTGGTCGGCCAGTTGGCGGGCGGCGTCCGGCTTCAGGAGCGTGGTGCGGCCGACGGGACGCAGGCGTCCGTCTTGGTCGTAGCGTACGAGGACGAGCAGCTGCGGGCGGCTCAGCGTGCCGGTGATGCCACCGACGATCGCTTCTGTGGTCTCACGACTGCGGATATTGAACCTTCTCTGCACCGACTCGGGAGGCGCTGAGCATCGGCGCGAGGGGGCAGCCCTGCGTGAGTTCCTCCGGGTCAGCAACGCCCACACGGCCGAGGTGACACGCCGATCACAACCCTCTGCGGACCGAGCTCCAACCCCGATGTTCAGAATCTGACGTGGCAGTCCGCTCAGATCCTGAACATCGGGGTTGGACGCAGGTCAGCTCCCCTCGATCCCTCCACCGGACTGACCGGCGCCGAACTGGCTGCCGCCCATCTCACTGTCACTGGGGTCCTGGCCGCCGCCGAAGCTGCCCTGGCCGCCGAACTGGCCGGTGCCGAAGCTGCCCTGGGCGCCGAACGGATCGCCGTCCTGGCTCTGAGCCTGCGCGGCACCAGCGCCACCGAGGCAGATACCAACAGCTGCAGCCGCAGCCGCGAGAGAACGGAATCTCATGAGGTCTCCTGAAGAGTCGAGTGGAATCAAAGGTCGTCCTGCGAGCAGATCAACGACTTTCCCCGGACGAGGAGCCGCCGTAGGTGTGACCGAGGCAAGTTCACCGCGACAAGCTGACTACGTCGCGCCAACACCCGGAACCAGACCGGTGGGATCATCCGATCGGCTCCGTCGACTATCACCAAAGGAAGCAAATCTCTCCCCGGCGACCACCGCCCCGATCCGAGGCAGCCGCACCCGCCCCTCCATCACGTCCCTATAAACCCTGGAGATCTCACATGACACGCCGCGATCTTCGGCTCCGCCCCTCACCGCGGCGAACCGATCACTCAGTTGGCGCAGTCAATTGACCAGCCACGGGCGCCCGGCAGGTAGCGCTGCCCCAGGCCCTTGATGACCAGGCCCTCCACACCGGGAACTACTGTCCAGGAGGTCAGCCACTCCTGGGCGACGGCCGCCTCGGTCGTCATCGGCACAGCGTCCACGGCGGCGTCAGACCGTGCTCGGTGAACAGGCCCTCAAGGACGACGCGGCGGCGGGCGTACGGTTCGGCGAGCAACTCCTGGCCGTCGATCTGAAGGACGTCGAAGGCAATGAAGTGCGCCGGCATCCCTCAGCCAGCTGCTGGACAGTGCGGCCGCCGGAGGAAGCGCGGCACTGCAACGCCTCGAACGACAGCCTGCCCCCGGCCACACCACCACTTCGCCGTCAAGGACCAGGCCGTAAGGGAGCTGACGCGCGGCCGTCACGAGGTCGGGGAGACGCCGCTGGATCAGACTGCCGCGCGGCGACTGCAACAGCGTCGGCCCGCCCGACCCGGACGGGGTGAACAACAGGCACCGGTAGCCGTCGAACTTGGCCTCGAACGCCAGTCCGCCGGGCAGCACGGCGGGTGCGGGCACGGCCTCCCGGCCTTGGGCGAGCATCGGCTCCACGGGAGGCTTCAGCACCACTCCGTGCTCCGGTCCAGGTCAGCCGAGGTAGTTCCCGGGTTGCGCCGGCTTCTGCAGCTTCCAGAACTCGCCGGAGCAACCCGACGGCAGGGGCGGGAAGCGGTGCCCTTTCACGTCCGTGCTCCAGTGATGCTCACCACCGCAGTCGCACTCGTGATCCCACTGGCCGGCACCATCTCACCGGGATGCCACGACGACTTCTCCTCACTCATGTCACCAGGTCTACGACGCCGTCCGCCGCCCGCGACGCGAGCGCGGCCTGGCGCCGCTTGTGCCACAACGGGCCGATCTCGGCGACGAGTTCAGCGATCACATCGGGCGTCAGCCCAGTGATCCGCTGGCTTCGAATGATCGCTGCACGTGCCCGGCTCCCCACCACACGGACCATGATCACGATCACTGAATCGACGCGCCACCGCCAACCATGCACGAGCTCATTGGCGCGCCACTCGGTAGCGGAGGTAGACGACTCTCGAGCTGAAGGTGCGGGTCTCGACGAGTTCGAGATCCACCCGGCGCTCGCGCTGGGGAAAAAACGGAATGCCACCGCCAACCCAGCACCGGGTAGACCATGGCCCGGTACTCGTCGATCAGACCCAACGCGGCCGCCTCGGCGGCGAGAGTCGCGCCGCCGATCGCGATGTCGCCCTCCCCCGGCTCGGCTCGCAACCGCTCGATCTCCTCCGCCAGGCCGCCGGAGACCAGGCGGGCATTGCCCTGCACCGCCGACAGCGTGGTGGAGAACACCACCTTTGGGAGCGGCTTCCAGATCGCGGCCCACTCGAGCATTGAGTCGTCAAGCGATGGATCCTGGTCGGCGGTCTCCCAGTACAGCATCGTCTCGTACAGCCGTCGCCCCAACAGGTGGACGCCGACCTCTCGAATCTCGTCGATCCAGAAGCGAAAGACCTCCTCGTCGGGCGCCGTCCAGTCGAAGCCGCCGTCCGGCCCGACGATGTAGCCGTCAAGTGAGACGCTCATCGAATAGGTCACGCTGCGCATCAGAAGTCCTCCTCGGTAACGGGTTCGACAGTACGACCGGACGCCGCAGGACTCATCGCGGCTCGCGGGATCCTCTGGGCTAAGGGCGACCGCCACTTGATGGTCAGCGGAGTCGGCGGGTTGTTGGCCGTGTGCTCCAGCGATAGAGCTTGCGCGCTCGGCGGAGCAGCGCGCGGACGGTGACGAACGCGGCGGCGAGTAGAGATAGAAATCGACGACCTCGCCGTCCCGTTCGAAGCACCTGCGGATCTTGCTGTAACCGTTCATCCACGACTGTGTGCGTTCGACCACCCAGCGCTTGCCAACCTGGATCGGCACCCGGATGCCTTTCACGGCTATCTCGCCGATTAGACCGTGGTGGTCGAGTACTCGACGGCAGGGCTTCCCGTTGTACGCGGAGTCCAGGTGGATCGCGGCGTTCTCAAGCAAAGCTCCGAGCTGATGCTCAGCCGCTTCGATGGTCGGTTCCAGCAGTTTCGAGTCATGCTGGTTCGCGCCGGCCGACGCGATGCCGAGCGGGATTCCGCCGCCATCTACCGCGATTTGCAAGATCTCGCCCGCCTGGTCGGGAGCGGCGAACCGCATGAGCGGTATCAACTGAGCTTGGGTGACACTTTCGACCACATGCAGGTCGACGCCGAGATGACCGACCGCGCGGTCCTGTTCAGCTTCCGCTCCCGAGACGAGAATTCGCATTGGCGCGAAGCGCAGGTAGACAAGGGAGAGTTTCTCACTGTCTGGAGACAGGCGGCAGCCCGCATCGAGGCGATCCTCGCCCAGGCCAACGAGTCCTGACTCGTCGCCCAGCCAAGCGCCAATGTTGAACCGAACTGCACGAAGCACGCCGATCAGTCAGCAGCCTGAAGCCCCCAACTGACCATCAAGTGGTGGTCGCTCTGACTGATCATTTCAGAATGAGGTTCGGAGTCGTCGCAAGCAGATGATGCTGCAGGCGAGTTGGAGGAGTCCCATGTGGAGGTCGGCGCGTATCTCGTAGCGGATCCGGAGCCGCTTGAACTGGTGGAGCCAGGCGAAGGTCCGCTCGACGACCCAGCGGGTCTTGCCCAAGCCGGATCCGTGCGAGGCTCCGCGGGGAGCGATCTTCGGTGTGATCCCTCGAGCCCGGAGCAGGCGGCGGTACTTGTCGAAGTCGTAGCAGCGGTCGGCGAACAGCTGGGCCGGCCGATGACGCGGCCGCCCGCGCACGCCGCGGATGCGGGTATCGCGTCCAGCAGGGGCATCAGCTGGGTGACGTCGTGACGGTTTCCGCTGGTCAGCGAGACGGCCAAGGGGTGCCGCGCCGATCGGTGATCAGGTGGTGCTTGCTTCCCGGACGTGCGGGGTCGACCGGCGAAGGGCCGGTGTGAGCCTCCCTTTGAGGGCTCTGACATGAGAGCCGTCGACCGCCGCGTCATCCATGTCCAGCAGGCCCGCCGCTCGCAGTTCTGCCAGAAGGATCTCGTGCAGGCGGGGCCACACACCGGCCTCGGTCCAGTTCCGCAGACGTCGCCAGGCCGTCACTCCGCTGCAGCCGATCCGCTCCGATGGCGCATCCGCCCAGCTCACGCCCTCGCACAGCACGTAAACGATCCCACGCGGGCAGCCCGGTCGTCCGCCGGCAGCGACCGGGATACCTCCGGCGCCTCGGCGGACGCGGAGGCAGCAATGTGGCTACCCGTTCCCACAGGCCATCAGGCACAAGATCATCTGACACCCGCACAACTCTGCCGCCACCAACCCCCACTGCCAAGCACTACACGCGAACTCATTCTGAGATGATCAGTTAGTCGCCGAGGACCCGCTCCCACAGCAGCCCGTCCCGCCAGCTCCCGTCGAGAAAGATCGAGGAGTGCGCGACACCGTACGGGCTGAACCCGTTGCGGCGCAGCACCCGCTGCGACTGCAGATTCTCCAGGCTGGTGGACGCCTCGGCGCGGTGCAACCCGAGTTCGTCCGTCATCACCCGGAGTACAAGCCCGACGGCGTGCCCGGCGTGCCCTTGATTCTGGGCGACGCTGGCGATCCAGTATCCGACGGAGCCACGGCGCAGGTGCGGCTGCGGCAGGATGCCTCCGACGGTGACCTGCCCGATCACCTGGTCGTCGGCGAGCACCACACCCGGCCAGACCGCGCCGGCCCGGAATCCGGCCAGCAGGCTGTCGATCCGCTCCGCCTGGCCCTCCGGGGTGAAGAAGTCGGCCGGCTGGGCCGGTTCCCACGGCCGGAAAGCCTCGAAGTCCCGCACCCGATGCGCGGCGATCGGGGCGGCGTCGGTGGGCTCGATCAGGCGGATCCTGGTGCTGCTGCGCATGGGCTGATCCTCGTCGCAGTGCGTCGGATGAGACGGCCAGCCTATGCGAGGGGGCCCGCGCCGCCGCACCCTACGCCCGCTGGGTCGTCGAGCGGGCCTTCGCCTGGCTCCACCAGTTCAAGCGGCTCCGGATCCGCTACGAGATACGCGGCCGATCTCCACCTGGGACTCCTCCAACTCGCCTGCAGCATCATCTGCTTGCGAGGTTTCCGAACCTCATCCTGAAATGATCAGTAAGAGCCCGGGTCGCACGGTAATGACGCTGGATGAGCGACCCGCGCCACGACTGCAACTGCGGCGTCCCGCCCGGCGGGGCCGGGGTGAACAGCTGGGGCGCGGTAGCCGTCGGAACCTCTGTTTTGCACTGCTGGACAGCCTGCGCGTGGTTTCGGTCACCTCACGACTGCGTGTTCGTGGCGCCTTGGTTCGCCGCCGGGCTGAGGGAGTCAACGTCGTGCATGAAGCTCAGCATCCGGGCGTTGACGATGTCGGGGTGGTCGATCTGCGGTCCGTGACCGGTCGCGGCGATGATCTCGGCCCGGGCGCCGGGAATCAGGCGTGGTACACGCTCCAGCTGCCGCCGTGGGTGGACGAGCAGGCTGCGCTTTCCCATGATCAGGTAGAACGGCGTCCGGATGGAGCCCAGTTCCTCGTCGGTCAGCGGCAGCGGCGCTGGGCGGCGGATCCGGAAGGCCCTCACGCTGGCCTGGATCATGGCGCGAAGTTCGGGAACGACGATCACCGGCTGTTCCAGCCAGGAGGCGAGGCGCGGGCGCAGCGCCTTGGGGGCGTAAGTGGCGAAGAGGCTGGCGAAGATCCAGACGAAGAAGCGCAGCCCTACCTTCTCCAGGCCGCCGGGGTCCAGGGCGATGACCGAGGCGAGGCGGCCGGGCCTGAGGTGCGCCTGGTTGATGACGAGCCAGCCGCCGTAGGAGGAGCCGACGAGGTGGACGCGGTCGAGGCCGAGGGCGTCGAGGGCCTCGTCCATCCACTGGGCCGCGCGCTCGGGCTGCCACATGGGCTCGCGCTGGACGCTTCGACCCGGGTCGCCGGGGGTGTCGAGGGCATAGACGGGGCGTTCGGCGCTGAGGGCACAGGTGTTGGGGTACCACTGGGCGGAGCAGCCGCCCGATCCGTGTATCAAGACCACGGGCGTGCGTGACTCGGCCGCCGGGTCTGCGGGACCGTACCGGTAGACGTGCGTGGTACCGAAGCTCGTCTCGACGTCCGTCTCGGAGCGGGCGGGCGCACCCTTCGTGTAGAGGGCGTCGCAGGTGGCGAAGTACCGGTCGCGCAGCTCGTCGTTCACGTAGTGGCCGACGTCGCGGCGTACTCGGCTCGTGTTCTCGGGCACTGGGCACCTCCGGGAAGATCCATTCTTCGTGATACGACCGTACCATGATGTTGATACGGCAGTACCATGAAGATGTCCGGAGCGGACCGAGCGGACTCGTCGACGACGGGCGGAGACCCGAGCACATGCCGAAGCGCGTGAACCACGAGGAACGGCGCACCCAGATGGCCGAAGCACTCATCCGAGTGGCCGGCCGGCGCGGACTGCACGCCGTCGGCATGCGCGACGTGGCCGCCGAGGCAGGAGTGTCACTGCGCCTCGTCCAGTACTACTTCCAGACCAAGGAGAAACTGCTCTTCTACGGACTCCAGCACCTGACCGACCGCTTCACCGCGCGAGTGGGCGCCCGGCTCGCTGCCGCCGGGCCGGACCCCGGCCCCCGCGCGACCATCGAGGCGCTGCTGCTGGTCTCGCTGCCCACCGACGAGGAGAGCCGCACCTTCCACCTCCTCTACAGCTCCTACTCCATCCTCTCCGTGATCGACGAGGCGCTCGCCGCCCAGCCCTTCATCGACAACCCCGACGCCGCCGAAAACGCCCTGACCGGACTACTCCGGCAAGCACAGGAAGCCGGCCTGGCCGATCCCGCCGTCGACGCTCACATGGAGGCGATCAGCCTGCTCGCCATGACGGCGACGATGGGCACCAGCATCCTCGTGGGCCAACGAAGCGCGGACTCGGCAATCGCGGTGCTCCACCACCACCTCGACCGGATCTTCAATGCCGTCGGCCACCCCACTTCTGCCACCCAGCCCGGCGGCACCATGCTGCCGCCGGCCCGCGGTACCTCATCGGACAGCGGTAAACCCTGTCCATAACTTCGCTTCGAACGCCGGCCCGCCGGGAAGCACGCCGAGTCCGGGTCCCGTCCTGTCACCAGACCACAGGCTGCACCTATCCCTGTCTCTGTGCACGGCTGCACTCACCGACCTGCGGCAAGCAGCACGACTAACGACAGTCCCCCGTCCGGGCGGTCGGGCGGCCGGCCGGCGAACCGGAGGCCGCCCGGTGTCGTCGGAGGGGGCATGCGCATCGACGAGCAGCACATCGCCGAACCCGGCCTCGTGGTCCTGGACGTCACCGCCGCCGACGAGGAGACCCTCCGGGCGGTCCTGGATGGCGGACTGGGTGTCGCGGTTTCACGCGCGTCATCGATCGCTTTGAGAGCGCCGGCTGCGGCCTCACGAATGTGGTGGGGAAGCCCGTCCACGGCCGTGAGCTGTATGCGGCCCTACGGTTACGATCCTTCGACGGCGGGACAGGACCGTGCCCAGGGCGGCGCCGCCTCCCAGGGAAAGGGCGCAGGCGACGGCGAGGAACGGCCCGTCCCAGACGAAGCCGGCGACTGCTCCGAGGCCCGCGAGCGCGACATGGCCGGATCCCTCACCATCGGGCACAGGGTCCACGGCGGGGTCAGACCGCGTTCGGTGAACAGGTCCTCAAGGATGTTACGGCGCCGTTCGTACGGTGGGCGAGCAACTCCTGGCCGTCAGCCTGGAGGACGTCGAAGGCGATGAAAAGGCGCCGGAACGGCACCGCCCGCGCGACCGGCGAGCCGCAGCACGCGACCGAAGTCTCATCCGCGCTCGCGGAGGTACGCCTCCAGCTCGGCGGCCCCGGTCAGCATCGCCCGCCCGCGGGCGGACAGCCGGCGGCGCCAGTCGCCCAGTGCGGCCTCCAGCGGCTCCAGTCCGCCCGCTGCCCGCACGTGGGCGATCAGCGGGGCGATCTGCCGCAGCAAGTAGCCGCCCCGCCTGAGCTGGTGGGCCAGCCGGACGTCCCGCGCGTCGGCCTCGTCGTAAACGCGGTACCCGGTCAGCGGGTCGCGGCGCGGGCGCACCAGCCCGGCGCGCTCCCATTTGCGCAGCGTCGCGGGTCGGATCCCGAGCTGCCCCGCCAGCGTCCCGATGAACGTGCCGCTGGGCCCGGACACCGCCGCGTCGGGTTCGGACGCCGTGGTGGGCGCCAGGTCCCGGAGGGCGCTCTCCACGGCCTGGAGGGTCCGGCGGTCGTCGAGGAGCTGGAAATGGCTCTCGTCGATGAGGCGGAACGCCTCCTCGGCCACGCCCTGGTTCACCGCCCGCATGATCGCCGTCGCCGTCTGGTGGCCGTGGCCGGGCACCAGGGCAAGGAACGCTCGCAGGGCCCGTGCGTGGAGCGGGGTGTAGGTGCGGTAGCCGTGGGGTGTGCGATCGGCGGCCGGAAGGATGCCGGCCTCCTCGTAGTTCCTGACCGCCTGCGTGGACAGACCATGCCCGCGCGCCAGGTCAATCGGCCTGAGCCGCTCCCTGCCTTGAAGGTTTTGTCCCATGGTCCTGCCGATATCTCACCGAAGTTTCAATCGAAGGTTCAACGATATCGTTTAAGGCATGGCTACTGACATCCCGGAAACTGCCCATGCCGTTGAGGCCGCCACCGTCATGAAGCTGCTCCCGGCCCGGCCGAAGCTGCTCGCCCTGGGCGAGCCCACCCACGGCGAGGACACGCTGCTCGAAGTACGCAACGAGCTCTTCCGGCAGTTCGTCGAGCAGGAGGGCTACCGGACGATCGCGATCGAGAGCGACTGCATGATGGGCCTGGTCGTGGACGACTACGTCACCTCGGGCACGGGCACCCTCGATGAGGTCATGGAGCGCGGATTCAGCCACGGGTTCGGTGCGTCCGCGGCCAACCGCGAACTCGTGCGCTGGATAAGGGCGTACAACGACGGCCGGCCAACATCCGAGCAGGTTCGCTTCGCCGGTTTCGACGGCCCTCTGGAGATCACCGGAGCCGCGAGCCCCCGGCAGACCCTCACCGCACTCCACGGCTACCTCGCGGCCCGGGTGGACGCCGATCTGCTCCCCTGCACCGCGGAAACGCTCGAACGCCTGCTCGGCGCCGACGACCAGTGGACCAATCCCGCCGCGATGATGGACCCGGCCCAGTCCGCGGGGCAGTCGGCCGAGGCCAGGGAGCTGCGGCTGCTCGCTGACGATCTAGTGGCGCTGCTCGACGCGCAGACGCCGCACCTGATCAGTGCGACCTCGCGGGACGACTGGGACCGGGCGCGCCTGTACGGGCGCACCGCCACCGGCCTGCTGCGCTACCACTTCTGGATGGCCGACACCTCACCGGCCCGCATGACGCGGCTGATCGGGCTGCGGGACTCGATGATGGCCGAGAACCTCCTCGCCGTCGCCGAACAGAACCCGACCCTGGTCCACGCCCACAACAGCCATCTCCAGCGCGACAAGAGCACGATGCGCATGTGGGACCAGCCACTGCTGGAGTGGTGGAGCGCCGGCGCACTCGTGAACGCCCGCCTGGGGAAGGAGTACGCCTTCCTGGCCACGGCACTCGGTACAATTCGGCACCAGGGAGTCGACACCCCGTCACCGGACACTGTCGAAGGACTTCTGTACACGCTCCCGGAGGACTGCCACGTCGTCGACGCCCCCCGGCTGGCCGCCGCCCTCGGCGACGCGCGACCCGCCGCCCGCGTGTCGCCCTGGTTCGGCTATTCCCCGCTGGAACCGGCCCACTTGGCAGGAAACGACGGGATCGTGTTCGTCAAGGACGTCCCGCAGAGCTAGTACTCCAGCAGTACTT
>NZ_JAGGOK010000124.1 GCF_018614615.1 Streptomyces sp. ISL-100
TGGCCAAGATCAGAGGTAGAAGCCGCGCAGCGTGTCCCGGTAGTGCTCCAGGTCGTAGGTGAAGAAGAGCATCGGGCGACCCGAGTGCGCGAAGTCGAACAGCACCGAGGAGTAGTCCGTGATCAGCACATCGGCGATCAGATACAGATCCGCGATGTCCGGGTACGCCGCCACGTCGTAGACGAAGCCCTGCCCGGCGCCCGGAATGCTGTCCAGGACCTTGTTGTGCTTGCGGTAGAGGAAGACGTGGTCGTGACCGAGCGCCTTCTCGGCGGCCGTCAGATCGACCTGCTGGTCGAGTTTGAACCGCTTGCCCTCGTACCGCTGGTCGTCACGCCACGTCGGCGCGTACAGCACGACCTTCTTCCCCTCCGGGATGCCCAGCTGCTCGCGCACGCGCGCCGCCGTCTTCTCCCGGTCCTCCGCGTGGAAGACGTCGTTACACGGGTAACCGGCCTCCAGCACCTCGCACTTGAGCTGGAACGCGTGCGTCATGATCGGCGTCGTGAAGGCGTTCGGCGACACGAAGAGGCTGAACTGCCGCGAGCGCTGCGGCAGGCTCGCTATGTACGCGAGGTTCGCCTTGGGGGTCCCCAGCAGGTCCGCGCCGATCCGCTTGAGCGGCGTACCGTGCCACGTCTGCACGACGACCTGGCCCTCGCGCCGCGTGAACCAGTCGTTGATGCCGACATTGGTCACGACGTACCGGCAGCGGGCCAGCGCCTCGTACCACTCCTCACTGCCCCAGGCGACTCCTCGGACCCCGGCCGGCAGGACCGCCTGCGCGTCGGCGACGACGGCGATGTGCTCGACGTCCGTCCCGCGGCGTACGAGCTCCTGGTACACGGCCCGGGGCGAGTCCGAGAACTGCTTGCCGCCGAAGCTGTTGTAGAGGACCGCCTCCCGCAGCGGAAGCCGCTGCTGCTGCGGGTAGAAGGTCTCCCTGAGCTGCCGCTGCCGGTAGCCGCCGCGCACCTGCGGGCTCAGCGCCGACCCCGAGCGCAGGAAGAACCGGTCGAAGAAGCGGCGGTCGACGGTGTACTTGCGGTCCCGCCCCTTGTGGGCCATCGGCAGCTTGCCGACGAGGTCGGGGCGGATCGTCACCGGGATGTCGTTGGCGTGGTCCCACTCGGTCGCGGCGCGGAAGGTGAAGTACCAGCGCCCGCTGCGCAGCGGGAGCGTTCCTTCGTACGTCGGCATCGTTTCCGGCGTGACGAGCGCGGAGAACCGGCCGTCGGCGACCTCGACGGGCAGCACCCTCTCCTCGTGCCGGGTGCTGTGTCTGATGACGAGCCGCATCGGCTCCTCGGGGCCCAAGTAGGTGCCCTGGAGGGAGAGTTCACCGCGCGCCGTCCAGCGCATCCGGTCGACTACCGGCTGGACGACCCTGGCCTGGAGGAAGAAGGTGCCCGCTCCGTCCGTGTGCGCGGCCACCTCCCGGCCGCAGGGCAGCTGGTACGTACCGGTGCGCATGCCCTGGGCGATCGTGGCCCGGCGGCTGGTGCCGTCCGCGAACACGATGCTGACGCGGGCGTTGTGCACCTTCTTGGGCCGCACCCCGTCGACGGGAAGATCCGCGAAGGGGACGTACGCAGCGCTCCTGGCCCAGCCGTCGCCGTAACTGCCCTCCCGGCTCTCCAGCGGGTACAGGTACTCGGCGGGCTTCTCGGAGCCCGCGTGAGTGACCCGCAGCGCGACGGGCTTGCGCCCGGCCGTGGTCTTCGGGCGGTAGCGCACCGTCAGCTCCACGCCGTCCCGTGCGGCCTCGTGCGCCTCGACCTCGGCCGGCACCACATCCACGCTCAGCTGGAGGCGGTCCTCGCTGAAGCCGGCCACCACCCGTACGCCGTCGTCGAAGACCTGGACCTGGCTGTGCCCGGCGCGGCCCGCGTCGCTCTTGCGCACCCGCCCGACGGACAGGCCGCCGGCCCTCGGTATGCCGATGCCGAGTGCCCAGGTGCCCGGCTGCCAGCGGCCGCGGGAGCGCAGCCGCCGGGGGTCGATCGTGATCTCGAAGCCCGACCAGTCGTAGGAGTGCAGACCGCTCTTCGCCGACGTGGTCGCGCGCGGCTCCAGGACCGTTTTCTGCTTGAGCGGCACGCTGCCGCCGCCACCCTCCTTGCGGAGTCCGGCGATACGCACGGACCGCTTCCCCGTCGCCGCCGGGGCGCCCGGCACGTACGCGTAACCGCGCAGCACCAGCAGGCCGTCCTGCCACCGCATGTCGGTCAGCATGCTGCGCACCGGCAGCTCACGCCGGTTCAGCTTCCTCGCCCGGGACGGCAGCGCACCCAGGTCCACACCCGGCAGCTCGATGCGGGCCTGCCGGAGCCCCTTGACCTGGTAGACCCCCGGATTGCGCCGCTCGTACCGCAGCGTCTCGACCAGCTCGTCCGCACGTCCCTGGGCGGCCAGGTACCACTGGACGCGGCTGATCGGCGGGAACTTCGCCACCTTCTTGGGGTCCGCCCCCGCCATGAACTCCTTCGCCGCCGCGAGGAAGCCGGCGCGGTCTTCCTCCGAGGCCTCCGGAAAGTACTTCATGCTCCGGCTCAACGGCTCGGGGACGATGCCGGTGCCTGCGGGGCTGGACGCCATGGGTGACGGACCTTTCAAGGAAAACTGGAGGTAAACCCCAGGAAAGAATTCGCCGACAAGACCTCTCAGGCCGCCAAAAGGTTGCATGGGGGGACAGCAGTGTGGGCTGCCCCGGAAGATCCTTCCGGGACAGCCCACAGAGCTGTACTGCGCGAGGTACGACCCTGAGGTCAGTCCTCGGTGGGGGCCGAGACCGCCGACTGCGGCTGCTGCTCCGCAGCCGAGGTCTTCTTCGAAGCCGACGCCTTCTTGGCCGTCGTCTTCTTGGCGGTCGTCTTCTTCGCGGCCGCCTTCTTGGCGGGCGCCGCCTTCTTCGCGGGGGCCTTCTTCGCGGCGGTCTTACGAGCCGCCTTCTTGGCCGGAGCCGCGACCTCGGCTTCGGCTTCGGCTTCGGCTTCGGCACCGGTTTCGGCACCGGTTTCGGCACCGGCGCCCTTGTCCGTCACCGGCGCCTCGACGACCAGCACGGCCGCCTCTTCCGCACCCTTGGGCGAGCCCGCGGGAGCGGACGCCTTGCGGGTCGCACGACGGCGCGCACGCGGCGGAGCCGCCGCTGCGGGCTCCTCCACCGCCGGCTCCTGGACCGGGGCCTCCGTCACCGGCTCGGCGGCTGCCTCGGGCTCCTCGGCCACCGGGGCCGGAGCGACGACCTGGACCGCCTCGTCGGCCGCGACGTCAGCGGCCTTCGGCGCACCGGCCGGAGCCGTCGCCTTACGCGTCGCACGACGGCGCGTACGGGCCGGAGCGGCCTCCTGCACCGCGGGCTCGGGCGCCGGCTCGACCACAGGCTCGGGCTCGGGCTCGGCCACGACCGCGGGCTCCGGAGCAGGCTCCTCGGCGTACACCGGCTCGGCGGCCGCCTTCGGCGCACCGGCCGGAGCCGTCGCCTTGCGCGACGCACGACGGCGCGAACGGCCACGGCCCCCCGCAGCCGCCTCGGCCTCCGCCCGGCTGCTGTAGAGCTCCTCGTCCGGCACGAACTCGGGCTCGGGCAGCGCCACCGGCGCGGCCACCTCGGCGGCGAGCTCAGCCTCGGTCTCGGTCTCGGCCTCGATCTCCTCGGCCTCGATCAGCTCCACGTGCTCGTGCTCGGCCTCCGCACCACGGCCGCGCTTCTTGGCACGCTTGCCACCGCCACCGACAACCGTCGGCTGCTCCATGTGCACGATCACGCCACGCCCGTTGCAGTGGACGCAGGTCTCGGAGAAGGACTCCAGCAGACCCTGGCCCACCCGCTTGCGCGTCATCTGGACCAGGCCCAGCGAGGTGACCTCGGCGACCTGGTGCTTCGTACGGTCGCGTCCCAGGCACTCCAGCAGACGCCTCAGCACCAGATCGCGGTTCGACTCCAGGACCATGTCGATGAAGTCGATGACGACGATGCCGCCCAGGTCGCGCAGCCGCAGCTGGCGCACGATCTCCTCGGCCGCCTCCAGGTTGTTCCTGGTGACGGTCTCTTCGAGGTTGCCGCCCTGACCGGTGAACTTGCCGGTGTTGACGTCGACGACGATCATCGCCTCGGTCTTGTCGATGACCAGCGAACCCCCGCTCGGCAGGTAGACCTTGCGGTCCAGCGCCTTCATCAGCTGCTCGTCGATCCGGTACGTCGCGAAGACGTCGACCTCCGACGTCCAGCGCGACAGCCGGTCCGTCAGGTCCGGGGCGACGTGGTCGACGTAACCGTGGATGGTCTCCCACGCCTGGTCACCGCTGACGATGACCTTCGAGAAGTCCTCGTTGAAGATGTCGCGCACGACGCGGACGGTCATGTCCGGCTCGCCGTAGAGGAGCGTCGGACCGCTGGTCGCGCCGGTGCTCTTCGACTTCTTCTGGATGTCTTCCCACTGCTGCTGCAGACGCTCGACGTCGCGGCGCAGCTCGTCCTCGCTCGCGCCCTCGGCGGCGGTGCGCACGATGACGCCCGCGTCCTCGGGAACGATCTTCTTGAGGATGGTCTTCAGACGCGCGCGCTCGGTGTCGGGCAGCTTGCGGCTGATCCCGGTCATCGAGCCCTCGGGCACGTACACCAGGTAGCGGCCGGGCAGCGAGACCTGGCTGGTCAGGCGGGCGCCCTTGTGGCCGATCGGGTCCTTCGTGACCTGCACGAGGACCGACTGGCCGGACTTGAGGGCGGACTCGATGCGGCGGGGGCCGTGGCCCATGCCCAGCGCGTCGAAGTTCACCTCACCGGCGTACAGGACGGCGTTGCGGCCCTTGCCGATGTCGACGAAGGCTGCCTCCATCGACGGCAGTACGTTCTGGACCTTGCCCAGGTAGACGTTGCCGACGTACGAGGTCGCCTGCTCCTTGTTGACGTAGTGCTCGACGAGGATGTTGTCCTCGAGCACGCCGATCTGGGTGCGGTCGCCGTTCTGGCGCACGACCATCACGCGCTCGACGGCCTCGCGGCGCGCCAGGAACTCGGCCTCGGTGATGATCGGGACGCGACGGCGGCCCTGCTCACGGCCTTCGCGGCGGCGCTGCTTCTTCGCCTCCATGCGGGTCGAGCCCTTGATGGACTGGACCTCGTCGAAGCCGGTGCCCGGCTCGCGCTCCGCTTCCTTCTTGCGCGGCTCACGGACCTTGACGACCGTACGCTCCGGGTCGTCGACGCCGTTCTCGGCCGCCTCCGTGCCCGTGTCACCGCTACGACGGCGACGGCGACGGCGGCGACGGCTGGACGCGGAACCCGCGGCCGACTCGTCTTCCTCCTCCTCGGCGCGCTCTTCCTCTTCCTCGGCGCGCTCGGCGGCGGCAGCCTCCTCGGAGGTGTACGGCTCCTCCTCGGCCTCCTCCGCGTCGGCGAGCTCGCCACGACGGCGGCGACGGCCACCGCGGCGACGGCGGCGCG
This sequence comes from Streptomyces sp. ISL-100, assembly GCF_018614615.1. Lineage (GTDB taxonomy): Bacteria > Actinomycetota > Actinomycetes > Streptomycetales > Streptomycetaceae > Streptomyces. The sequence continues at coordinate 5,450 of NZ_JAGGOK010000124.1, forward strand.
CCCTGCGGTCCTCGGCCTCCTCCGACTCGTCGCGCGCCTCTTCCTCGCGCTCTTCCTCAAGGGCCTCTGCGGGCTCCTCCGGCTCCGGGGCGGCCTCGACGACGCGCTCGGGGCGCTCGGCACGCTCCGCACGAGCGGGCCGCTCGGCACGCTCCTCCTCGGCGGGCTCGCCGCGGCGACGGCGACGGCGGCTGCGCTCCCGTACCTGCGGCGCGGGAGGGGCCTCGATGGTGACGGTCTCCTCCGCCTCCTCGTCCTCTTCCACGTCCTCGATGTAGTCCGGCTCCGACACCCGGGCAGCAGCGGCAGCCGCGGCCGTCTCGGGGGTCTGGAACATCGGCTCGGTGAAGACCGGGGCCTGGAACACGGCCACGGCGGGGCGCGCGGCACGGCGGCGGGAGCGCGCCGGCTCCTCGGCGGCGGGCTTCGGCGCGGCCGACTCGGCGGCAGCGGCCTCGTCGGCGGCCTTGCGACCGCCGCGACGACGCGGCGTACGGCCACGGGGGGCCTCTTCGGCCTGCGCGGCCACGGGCTCCGCCGGGGCGGCGGGCTCGGCAGCGGCAGGCGCCTCTACGGCCTCGGCCTCGGCGGGCTTCGGCGCCCCGGCGCTTGCGGTCGCCTTACGGGTCGCGCGACGTCGGCCACGCCCACGCGGCGCCTCTTCGGCAGCCTCGTCGGCCTCGGCGGCGACGGGGGCCGCGGGGGCCTCCACAGCGGCGGGAGTCTCGGTCACCTCGGCCGCGGGCACGACCTCGGCCTCGGGCTCGGCTTCGGCGGGCTTCGGCGCCCCGGCGGGCGCGGTCGCCTTACGGGTGGCACGGCGGCGCGTACGGGCAGGCGCAGCGGCCTCCTCCACGACCTCGGCCGCAGCGGCGGGCTCGGCCTCGGGCTCGGGGGCCGTCTCTTCGCTCTTCTCGCTCTTCGGCGCACCGGCCGGAGCCGTTGCCTTACGCGTCGCACGACGGCGCGTACGAACCGGCGGAGCGGCCTCGTCCGCGGCGGGCTCCTCGGCGGCGGCCGCCGGCGCTGCGGGGGCTTCCTCCACCTCGGCGGGCTTCGGCGCACCGGCGGGCGCGGTCGCCTTACGGGTGGCACGGCGGCGCGTACGGGCCGGCGGAGCGCCCTCAGCGCCCTCAGCGCTCTCCGCGCTCTCGGCGGGGGGTGTGTTCTCTGCGGGCTCGCTCATGGCGGCACCCTCTCCGGCCGGTATGGCCGGAGCCGCGGCCTCTACAGTCTCGGCGGTCACTACGGCCTTCGCGTCACCGGACGGAGGTCCGGCGGGACGCGAAGCCGCGCGGCGCCGACGGCGCGGCGGCAGCGTGTCGCTGGGCGAATGGTTGTTGTCGGTCTCCCCGGCGGTACGCGCGTTACGCGCGGTTCCTTCCGAGGGCTCGGTGGAATCGATCGGCTCAAGCATGCGGGCGGTTCTCCCGTCACGCTCCCGGGCGCCACACCTGATTCCGGTCCGGTCCGGTCCGCGCGATGAGCGCGGTACCGCCGTCCGGGGCGCGGGCGCCGCACGGGAGCTGTTGTCTAGCTCGCCGGTTCCGTACGCGGTATGCGTACGGCCTGGCGAAAGTCTTCGTGGTCAGTGCGCGGCCCGACCCAGGTGGCTCCCGAGTACCAGGGCTGCGCTACAACGACCGCCCTACGCGGAACCTGCACCTTCCGGCGCCTTCGCGGCGGTCAGTCCGGCGGCCGTGGGTGTGGCGGCCGTGACTGCCTCGCGGTCGGGCGCGAGCGGGTCGGTCACCGTGCCGGACTCCTCGTCGAAGAGCCCCTGCGCCAGCCTGGTCACCGCTGCGGGGACCGGCGGCGCCAGGTCGGCCACAGCTCGGAGACCGGACAGGACGTCGTCGGGTCGTACGGCGGGTGTCAAATGCCGAACAACCAGCCGCAGTATCGCACAGGGCTTGTCCTCCGGCCTATCGGACGATGGACGGAGGGCCTGCAGATCAGCGACGGCGCTGCGTGCGTCGAAGGACCGCATGCCGTTCTTGGTCCGGCGCTGGACCTCGACGCTCTCGGCGGCGAGGAAGGCCCCGACGGCCTTCTCCGCGTCCTCGGGAGTAACGCCGTCGAGCCGCATCTCCCATACGGAGGCCTGCAGCCGGTCGGCGAGACCCGACGTACGCGCCTCGACCGCGTCCGTGATGTCGAGCCCGTCCGGGAGCGACTCGTTGAGCAGCTCGCGCAGCTCACCGGCGTCGCGCGTGGCGGTCAGTGCGATCTCCAGGTACTCGGCCTCGCTGCCCGTGCCGGTGGGTGCGGCATTGGCGTACGAGACCTTCGGGTGCGGGGTGAAACCCGCCGAGTACGCCATGGGTACGTCGGCGCGTCGCAGCGCCCGCTCGAAGGCGCGCTGGAAGTCGCGGTGGCTGGTGAACCGGAGGCGGCCGCGCTTGGTGTAGCGCAGTCGGATGCGCTGCACCGCCGGTGCGGGCGGCGGGCCTTCGGGCTGTCGCTTGCCCAGTGGTTCTTCTCCTCGTGCGGGGCGACGCGCTGTCCGCGCGTCACCCTCCGGCGTGGGGGCGTCCCCTCGCGTCGTCCCGGCGGCCGGCTCACCCCTGCCTGGCTGTGTTTCCGCCGGGCAAGGAGATCTCGGACGATGCGGGTGCCGCGCTGGGGGCAGTCGTCTTACTACCCAGAGTACGCGCAGGAGCCCGCACCGGTTCCACGGCCTCGGCGGCCGGGCCCGGCCGCAGCCCGTAGGCAGGGAGCGGGTGGTCCACGACAGGGGCACGGCCGGACACCGCCTGAGCCGCGCCTGCGCCCGCACCGGACAGGGGCCGCGGCTCCACCGGGCCCAGGCACCGGCCGAGGCCCGGCTTCCCGGGGGCCGCGCCCGGGCCCTCGCCCCGCTCCACGGCCCCGGGCCGCAGCGCCTCGCGCTCCGACGGCCACGTGTCCGCAGGCCCCCCGACCAGCGCGCGCCACGCGTCGCGCCGCGCCTGGCGCACCGTTTCCCGGGCGCTCCGCAGCGCCCCGCGCGCCGCCCGGCCCGCTTCGAGGCCCGCACGCTTCACCGGCGCCCAGACGCTGTCACGCACCCTGTGCCCCACCGGCGTACACACGCAGAGCCACACCCAGCGCACCGGCCGCCCGATCAGATTCCACCCGAGCCACTTCAGCGCGCGCCCGACGGCCCGGGAGATGTACCCGGCGATGCGCCAGGCGTGCCCGAACGCGGCGGCGGTCTCGCGCCCCACCGGCACCAGCACCACGCGCCACAACCACGCGACGGGCGTCACCAGCACCGTCATGACGCACCAGACCACCCCGCGCCACAGCCCGGCGGCCACCCAAGCGACACCCCGCCCCAGCGGGGCGAGAACGTACCCCCACAGCGCCACCCACGGCCACACGAACACCGCCTTCCCCACCCAGGCGAGCCCGCGCCCGACGACGGCGGCCAGCCAGGCGATACCTCGCCCGACCGGAGCAAGCACGAACTCCCACAACGCCACCCACGGCCACACGAACACCGCCTTGCCCAGCCGGCCGAGCCCTCGCCCAGCCCGACCGGCGTGAGGACGTACGCGTACAGCCACACCAGCGGCACCACAACGAGCGTCCGGACCACCCAGGCCACTGCCACACCCACCGCACGCGCGGCGGCCGTGATCCCTTGCCCGACCGTGCGCCCGAGCCAGGCCAGTCCGTGCCCGAGCGGGGTCAGCACCTGGCGGTACAGCCACACCGCCGGCACGACGAGCCCGTACCGGACGACCGGCACCACGACGTACTTCCACAGCAGGACCCACGGCATGACGAGCACAGCATGCGCGACGTACCCCAACGCCTTGGCTACCGGAACGAGGACGTTCCCGTACAGCCACACCACCGGTGTCACGACCAGCACTTGGAACACCGCGGCGAGCGCGCGGCCGACCGCCTTCCCGCAGACGGTGAGCAGGTCCCACACCATCCGCACCGGGACGACCAGAACCAGCACGACGATGCGCACCGGGATCCTGATGACGGCAGTCAGACAGCCCTCCGCCTGCGGTGTTTCGCGCCGTGGCGCGGGCGGCTGCGGCTGCGGCCGCTTCTCGAAGTCCATCGCATCCCCTGAGCTGGGGTGTTGCGACGACTACTAGAACGCAAGGGCCTTCCCCCGGCCGGGCCTTGACGACAGAACAGCTGTTACTTGACGACCGTCAGCGGCAGCAGCTTCTTGCCCGTGGGGCCGATCTGGATCTGCGTGTCCATCTGCGGGCAGACGCCGCAGTCGAAGCACGGGGTCCAGCGGCAGTCCTCGACCTCGGTCTCGTCGAGCGAGTCCTGCCAGTCCTCCCAGAGCCAGTCCTTGTCGAGACCGGAGTCGAGGTGGTCCCAGGGCAGGACCTCCTCGTACGTACGCTCACGCGTCGTGTACCAGTCGACGTCCACGCCGAAGTCCGGCAGGGTCTTCGCGGCGGCGTCCATCCAGCGGTCGTAACTGAAGTACTCGCGCCAGCCGTCGAAGCGGCCGCCGCCCTCGTAGACCGCGCGGATGACGGAGCCGATGCGCCGGTCGCCGCGCGAGAGCAGGCCCTCGACGATGCCGGGCTTGCCGTCGTGGTAGCGGAAGCCGATCGAGCGGCCGTACTTCTTGTCGCCGCGGATCTTGTCGCGCAGCTTCTCCAGGCGGGCGTCCGTCTCCTCGGCGGAGAGCTGCGGGGCCCACTGGAACGGGGTGTGCGGCTTGGGCACGAACCCGCCGATCGACACCGTGCAGCGGATGTCGTTCTGGCCGGACACCTTGCGGCCCTCGGCGATGACCTTGACGGCCATGTCGCCGATCTGGAGGACGTCCTCGTCGGTCTCGGTGGGCAGGCCGCACATGAAGTACAGCTTCACCTGGCGCCAGCCGTTGCCGTACGCCGTCGAGACCGTCCGGATGAGGTCCTCTTCCGAGACCATCTTGTTGATGACCTTGCGGATACGCTCCGAACCGCCCTCGGGAGCGAAGGTCAGGCCGGACCGGCGCCCGTTCCTGGTCAGCTCGTTCGCGAGGTCAATGTTGAACGCGTCCACGCGGGTCGACGGCAGCGAAAGGCCGATCTTGTCTTCCTCGTACCGGTCGGCGAGGCCCTTGGCGACCTCCGCGATCTCGGTGTGGTCGGCCGAGGAGAGGGAGAGCAGGCCGACCTCTTCGAAACCGGTCGCCTTGAGGCCCTTTTCCACCATGTCGCCGATGCCGGTGATGCTTCGCTCCCGCACGGGGCGCGTGATCATGCCGGCCTGGCAGAAGCGGCAGCCGCGGGTGCAGCCGCGGAAGATCTCGACGGACATCCGCTCGTGGACGGTCTCCGCGAGGGGAACGAGGGGCTGCTTCGGGTAGGGCCACTCGTCGAGGTCCATGACGGTGTGCTTGGACACGCGCCACGGCACGCCGGAGCGGTTCGGTACGACGCGTCCGATACGGCCGTCGGGCAAGTACTCGACGTCGTAGAAGCGCGGAACGTACACGCCACCGGTCTTGCTCAGCCGGAACAGCACCTCGTCGCGCCCGCCGGGACGGCCCTCGGCCTTCCAGGCGCGGACAATCTCGGTGATCTCCAGGACGGCCTGCTCACCGTCGCCGATCACCGCGCAGTCGATGAAGTCCGCGATCGGCTCGGGGTTGAAGGCGGCGTGCCCGCCCGCGAGGACGATCGGGTCGTCGAGCGTGCGGTCCTTGGACTCCAGCGGAATGCCCGCGAGGTCCAGGGCGGTGAGCATGTTGGTGTAGCCGAGCTCGGTGGAGAAGCTGAGCCCGAAGACGTCGAAGGCCTTGACGGGCCGGTGAGCGTCCACCGTGAACTGCGGGACCTTGTGCTCGCGCATGAGCGCTTCGAGGTCGGGCCACACGCTGTAGGTGCGCTCGGCCAGGACCCCCTCGCGCTCGTTCAGTACCTCGTAAAGAATCATGACGCCCTGGTTGGGCAGCCCGACCTCGTACGCGTCGGGGTACATGAGCGCCCACCGCACGTCCGTGGCGTCCCAGTCCTTGACGGTGGAGTTGAGTTCGCCGCCGACGTACTGGATCGGCTTCTGGACATGCGGGAGAAGCGCTTCCAGGCGTGGGAAGACCGACTCGACAGGCATCGTGTGTCTCTCATGAGCTGGCAGGGGTGACCATCAAGCGTACCCCGGCCCTCAGCCGCCCAGATCCGCCCGCGATTTCGCCTTCGACGCCCGCTTCCACGCCGTCGGCAACTCCCGCTCCCGGGCCTGTGCCGCCGCCTCCTCCTGCCCGTACAGCAGGCCCCAGGTGAACGCCGTCTCACCCGCCGCGTGGGCCTGGACCGCCAGGTCGCGAAGGGCCTCGCGGGCCATGACGCTGTCCTGGTGGTCGCCCAGGAGCGACTGGACCGCCTTGACCCGTTTCCCGAAGCGCTTGGCGGGCTTGCCGAGGGCGGGCCTGGCGGCTTCGGCGGCGTAGCGGGCGCGTTTGGCGGCCTTGCGGGCGTTGTGCATGGCGAGGTCGCGGTCGTCGCCGGGCGGGAGGGTGAGGGCGCGCTCCATGCGGGTGGCGAGGCGGGCGTAGTCCTTGCGGATCGCCTTCGGGAGGACCTTCGTCGCGGGCTTCGACGCGGCGGGCAGCAGGGGTGGGTCGGCCAGCAGGGCTTCCAGTGCCGTGAGGAGCTCCAGGTGACGTTTGCTTTCGAGTACGGCGATGATCTTGCGGCGGGAGCCGTGGCGGCGGGCCACCGACCAGATGCGCAGTCGGCTGCGGACCGGGCCGAGCACGAGCGTCCGGGGCAGTGCGGCGATGCGGGCCTGGAGGCGGGCGCCCAGGACCTCCTGGTCGCGGTCCACGCCCAGCTCCCCCGCCAGCCACTTGAGCTCTTCGGCGATCGGGTCGGTGACCGTACGGTCCAGGACCCTGCGGTACGTGCGGAAGGCGCTGCGCATGCGGCGGGTGGCGACGCGCATCTGGTGCACGGAGTCGGGCAGGTCCCGCCGCACAGCCGGGTCGTACGAGACGAGCGCGTCGTACTGATGCTGGAGGTACGCCAGGACGTGGTCGCCGGCGGTCCGGGGGGCAGCGGGTGGCTTCTCCCAGGTCCGACGCGGCTCCGTCTCCGCCAGCGCCCTCGCCAGCTTGGACGCCGACGTGGCGGGGCGCAGGCCGGCCTTGCGCAGTCGCTTCTCGACGGCATCGAGGAAGGCCGGGTCGCCCCCGTCGGCGAGTTCGACCTCGATCTCCGTCCAGCGCGCCGTGCCGCCGTGCGCGCCGATCCGCTCGGCGGTTACCGAGTCGGTGCTGACCTCGGCCAGGAGCCGGCCCTGCGCGTCGAGGAGGTGGCGGACGTCGCGCGAGGAGAGGAGCCGTACGACGGGCGTGAGCAGGTCGCCGCGCGTGCGGGAGCGGACCAGCCCGGCGAGTGAGTCCGGCACGGCGCCGGCCAGCGGGGCGCGGATCTCGTCGCGTACGTCCGGGGAGACCGGCAGTTTGAGGTGCCAGCCGGCGTCGTCGCCGCCGGTGCGGCGGCGCAGGGTGATGGAGTCGGCGGCGAGCCGCAGATCGTCCGTGTCGTAGTAGACGGCGTCGAGCTCCGCGACGCCTTTGTCCAGTACGGAGGAGACGCCGGCCACCTTGGTCAGGTCGGGCAGCCGGGTCTCGCCACTGGCATCCACTGCGGCCTCGTACTTCCGCTCGATCTCACGCTTCGTGTCCGCCATGAATCGAATCTAGACGCGAATCCCAGTCATGGGCAGAGGCTATGCCGTTATGGGCCGCTGCACCCGGATCGACTGGAGCAGTCCGATCGCGACCCAGACCGCGAACATCGACGACCCGCCGTACGACACGAACGGCAGCGGCAGTCCCGCCACCGGCATGATGCCGAGCGTCATCCCGATGTTCTCGAACGACTGGAAGGCGAACCAGGCGATGATGCCGCCGGCGACGATCGTGCCGTACAGCTCGGTCGTCTCGCGGGCGATGCGGCAGGCGCGCCACAGCACCACGCCGAGCAGCAGCAGGATCAGGCCGGCGCCCAGGAAGCCGAGCTCCTCACCCGCGACGGTGAAGACGAAGTCGGTCTGCTGCTCGGGTACGAACTGCCCGGTGGTCTGGCTGCCCTTGAAGAGGCCGGTGCCGGTGAGGCCGCCGGAGCCGATCGCGATGCGCGCCTGGTTGGTGTTGTAGCCGACGCCCGCCGGGTCGAGTTCGGGGTTGGCGAACGCGGCGAAGCGGTTGATCTGGTACTCGTCGAGGAGACCGAGCTGCCAGACGACGAGGGCGCCGATGGTGCCGGTGCCGATGATGCCCAGGACCCAGCGGTTGGAGGCCCCCGAGGTGAGCAACACCCCGAGGATGATCACCGCTATGACCATGACGGAGCCGAGGTCGGGCATCAGCATGATCACGATGATCGGTACGACGGCGAGGCACAGCGCCTTGACCACGGTGCGGTGATCGGGATGCTCCTGGTCGCCCGCGTCGACGCGGGCGGCGAGCAGCATAGCCATGATCAGGATGATCGTGATCTTGGTGAACTCGGACGGCTGGAGGGAGAATCCGCCGCCGAGCACGATCCAGGCGTGTGCGCCGTTGACGGTCGCGCCCAGCGGGGTGAGTACCGCCAGGACGAGCACGACGGACAGCCCGTAGAGGACGGGGACCGCGCCGCGCAGGGTGCGGTGTCCCAGCCAGATCGTGCCGATCATCAGCACGAGGCCGATGCCGGTGTTGAGGACGTGGCGCCAGAGGAAGTACTCGGGGTCGCCCTGGTTGAGCTGGTCGCGCGTACGGGTCGCGGACCAGACGAGCAGCGCACCGATGACGGACAGCGCGAGCGACGCCCAGAGCAGCGGCCAGTCGAGCCGGCGCACCATGGAGTCGCGTGCGGTGAGCTTGGCGAGGGTGCCGCGCTCGGGGGCGTACCGCTGGACGGAGAAACCGTGCGGGCCGGACATCAGTCGCCACTCCTGCCGATCGCGATCTGCTTGTCGGCAGCCGGGTCCTTGGGCTTCTCGGGTACGTACGGCCGGATCTCGGGGGCGTCGATGGAGCCGTCCGTACCGATCTTCGGGAGGTCCTTCTGCGGCTTGGGCAACAGGGCCTTCTTCGGGTTGATGTCGCCGTCGTCGCTGACGCCGTAGAGGGCGTCGTAGATGTTGCGTACGGCGGGGCCGGAGGCGCCGGAGCCCGTACCACCCTGGGAGATCGTCATGACGATCGTGTAGTCGTCGGTGTAGGTCGCGAACCACGAGGTGGTCTGCTTGCCGTAGACCTGGGCGGTGCCGGTCTTGGCCCGCATCGGGATCTTGTCCTGGGGCCAGCCGCCGAACCGCCAGGCGGCGGTGCCGCCGGGCTCGACGACGGAGCGCAGGCCCTTGTCGAGGTCTCGGACAGTTTCGGCGTCGACCGGCAGCTTGCTGTGGGGCCTGGGCTTGATCTCCTCGATCCGCTTGCCGTCGGGGCTGATCACGGCCTTGCCGATGGTGGGGTTGTAGAGGGTGCCGCCGTTGCTGATGGCGGCGTAGGCGGTGGCGAGCTGAATGGGGGTGATGAGCACGTCACCCTGGCCGATGGCGAAGTTGATGCTGTCGAAGGCCTTCAGCTGCTTGCCTTCGAGGCAGCTCTCGTAGGCGATCTGCTCGACGTAGGTGCCGCCCTTCTTGCCCTGCTTGCACCAGGCGTCCTTGTTGGCTGCCCAGAAGTCCTTTTTCCACTGGCGGTCGGGGATGCGGCCCTTGACCTCGTTCGGCAGGTCGATGCCGGTCTCGCCACCGAATCCGTAGTCATGGGCGGTCCGGTAGAACCAGTCGTGGGCGTTCTTCTTCGGCTTTATTCCGCCGTCACGCTGCCACTCCTCGTGGCCGAGACGGTAGAAGACGGTGTTGCAGGAGAACTTGAGGGCGTCGCCGAGGGAGATGGGGCCGTGCCCCTTGGACTCGAAGTTCGCGAAGCTCCGGCCGCCCATGCTGTAGGAGCTGCTGCAGTTGTAGCGGCCGTCGAAGGGGTGGCCACCCCGCACGGCCGCGCTCGCCGACACCACCTTGAAGACCGAGCCGGCGGGCGCCTGGCCCTGGATGGCCCGGTTGAGCAGCGGGTAGTTGGAGTTCTTGTCGGTGAGCCGGGCGTACTCCTTGCCGGAGATGCCGCCGATCCAGGCGTTGGGGTCGTAGTCGGGCTGGGAGGCCATCGAGACGACGCGGCCGGTCTTGGACTCCATGACGACGACAGCGCCCGCGTCGGCCTCGTACGTGCGGCCGGTGATCTTGTCGGTCTCTTTCCGGACGGTTTTCATCGCCTGGTGGAGCTCGTACTCGGCGACGGCCTGGACCCGGGCGTCGATGGAGGTGACGACGTTGGCGCCGGGCACCGTCGGGTCGTTCTCCGCCTCGCCCATGACGCGGCCGAGGTTGTCGACCTCGTAGCGGGTGACGCCTGCCTTGCCGCGCAGCTCCTTGTCGTACGTACGCTCAAGTCCGGAGCGGCCGACCATGTCGGAGCGCAGGTACGGCGACGGGCCGTCCTTGGCCTTCTCGATCTCCTCGTCGGTGACGGGCGAGAGGTAGCCGAGGACCTGGGCGGTCCTGGCCTTGGCCGGGGCGGTGTAGCGGCGTACGGCCGTCGGCTCGGCGGTGATGCCGGGGAAGTCTTCGGCGCGCTCGCGGATCTGGAGGGCCTGCTTGGTGGTGGCCTCGTCGGTGACGGGGATCGGCTGATACGGCGAGCCGTTCCAGCAGGGCTGCGGCGTCTCGTTGTCGCACAGCCTGACCTTGTCGGCGACTTCCTTGGGCTTCATGCCGAGTACGCCGGCGAGGCGGGCCAGTACGCCCTTGCCGTCGTCCTTCATCTTCATCAGCTCAGTGCGGCTGGCGGAGACGACGAGGCGGGTCTCGTTGTCGGCGAGCGGCACGCCGCGCGCGTCGAGGATCGAGCCGCGCACGGCGGGCTGGACGACCTGCTGGACACCGTTGCCGGCGGCCTCGGCGGTGTACTCGTCGCCGTTGCGGATCTGGAGGTACCAGAGGCGGCCGCCGAGGGTGAGCAGGAGAGAGAAGACGAGTACTTGGATGATGATGAGCCGGATCTGGACCCTGGGGGTCCGCCCGGTCTCGGGAATGTTGCTCAAGCCGTCCCCTCCGCGAAGTCCCTGGAGTTCCTGGAGTCCCTGAATTCCCTGATGCGAGCGGTGGTCACAGTCGCTTGACCCCCTTGATACGTCCGGCCCGCGCCGCCCGCGAGCGTGCGGCCTTGACCCTCAGTCCCCCGCGCTGGCTGCCGATGCGCAGGCCGGTGCCGGAGGCGAGCCAGCCGCTGGCCACGTCGGCGCCGTTGTTGCCGCTCTGGCTGTCGGCGAGCGGATCGTTCTCGGCGCGTCTCGCCAGCCACATGATGGCCGGGACGACGAACGGGGCGAGCAGCAGGTCGTACAGCGCGGACGTGAACAGCAGGTTCCCGATGCCCACATGGCGGGCGGCGGTGTCACCGACCAGGGCGCCCACTCCGGCGTAAAGGAGGGTGGATCCGATGGCGGCGGCTACGACCGCGACCATCGGGGCGGTCGCGGACCTGAGCTGGCCGTTCTCCGGCTTCGCGAGTCCGGCGAGGTAGCCGATGACGCACAGGACGAGCGCGTAGCGGCCCGCCGCGTGGTCGGCGGGCGGGGCGAGGTCGGCGAGCAGGCCCGCGCCGAAACCGATGAGGGCGCCGCTGGTGTTGCCGTACACGAAGGCGAGACCGAGGACGGTAAGGAGCATCAGGTCCGGTACGGCACCGGGGAGTTGGAGCCTGGCGAGGACGGTGACCTGGACGACCAGGGCGACGATCACCAGGGTGGTGGAGAGCAGCATCCGGTTGAAGCGCATGGGGTTCAGCTCCTACTCGGTGCCGTCGGCGGGATCGATGCCGTCGGCGAGGGGCGCCGAGGGGGTGACCGTGACGGTGACCGTGGGCGTGGGCTTCGGTCGGGCCGGCTTGGGCGGCAGGACCATGTCGCGCGGGTCGTCGCGGGGGGCCTGGACGACGACGCCGACGATGTCGAGCTTGGTGAAGCCGGCGTACGGGCGGACGTAGACGGTGCGGGTGAGGTCGCCGCCGGAGGGGTCGACGCGTACGACCTGCCCGACCGGGACGCCCGGCACGAACGGCTTGGCGGCCTGCGAGCCGAAGGTGACGAGCCGGTCGCCCGCCTTGATCTTGGCCTTGCCGTTGAGCATCTGCACGCGCAGCGGGCGGTCGCCCTGGCCGGTGGCGAAGCCGAGTTCGTCGGTCTTCTCCAGGCGGGTGCCGACGGTGAAGTCCGGGTCGTTGGCGAGCAGTACGGTCGCGGTGTCGGGGCCGACGGTGGTGACACGGCCGACGAGTCCGTCGCCGTTGAGTACGGTCATGTCGCGCTTGATGCCGTCGTTGCTGCCGGAGTCGATGGTGACCGTCCAGGAGAGTCCCTGGGCCGCTCCTATCGCGATGACTTCGGCGCCCTTGATGCCGTACTGGCCGGCGCCGGCTCTCTTGAGCATCTTGTCGAGCTGTCGTACGCCGCTGCGGTTGCGGTCGTCGCTGCCGAGCTTCTGCTTGAGCGCGGCGTTCTCGCGCTCAAGGACGGCGAGGCGGTCGTGCCGCTCACCGGAGTCCCGAACGGCACCGACGGCGTTGCCGATCGGGTCGACAGCTGTGGCGACCGCGTTCTCCACCGGCCCGAAGACGGTGGCGGCGGCCTGCCTGGCACCGTCGACCGGCGACTCCTCGCCGCCACGGATATCCACCGTGATCAACGCGAATGCGATGGCGATCAGCAGCACCAGGAGCAGCCGGCTCTCTCGTGTGTCCCTCACGTGCGGCGGCCGTGCCTTCCTGTCGGAATTCTTATGTCTGTATATCAACGATCCGCCGCACGAGAGGGAAGGCCTCGTACGGCGGATTCGTCGGAACGGCTCATCGTCGGGGCTGGGCGTCCAGTACCTGCTGAAGCGCCTCGAACTCCTCGACGCACTTGCCCGCTCCGAGTGCGACGGAGTCGAGCGGGTCCTCCGCGATGTGGATCGGCATGCCGGTCTCACGGCGCAGGCGCTCGTCGAGGCCGCGCAGCAGGGCGCCGCCGCCGGTGAGGACGATGCCGCGGTCCATGACGTCGCCGGAGAGCTCGGGCGGGCACTTGTCGAGCGTGGTCTTCACCGCGTCGACGATGGCGTTGACCGGCTCTTCGATGGCCTTGCGGACCTCGGCGGCGGAGATGACGACGGTCTTGGGCAGACCGGAGACGAGGTCGCGGCCGCGGATCTCGGTGTGCTCGTCCTTCTCCAGGTCGAACGCCGAGCCGATCGTGATCTTGATCTGTTCGGCGGTGCGCTCGCCGAGCAGGAGGGAGTACTCCTTCTTGATGTGCTGGATGATCGAGCTGTCCAGCTCGTCGCCGGCCACCCGGATCGACTGTGCTGTGACGATTCCTCCGAGCGAGATGACGGCGACCTCGGTGGTGCCACCACCGATGTCCACGACCATGTTGCCGGTGGCCTCGTGGACGGGCAGGCCGGAGCCGATGGCGGCGGCCATGGGCTCTTCGATGATGTGCACCTGGCGGGCGCCGGCCTGGGTGGATGCCTCGATGACGGCGCGGCGCTCGACTCCGGTGATGCCGGAGGGCACGCAGACGACGACCCGGGGGCGGGCCAGGTAGCGGCGCTTGTGGATCTTCAGGATGAAGTAGCGGAGCATCCGCTCCGTGATCTCGAAGTCGGCGATGACGCCGTCCTTCAGCGGCCGGACGGCAACGATGTTGCCCGGCGTCCGGCCGATCATCTTCTTGGCCTCGGAACCAACGGCGAGGATCCCGCCGGTGTTCGTGTTGATGGCGACGACGGAGGGCTCGTTGAGCACGATCCCTTTACCCCTGACGTACACCAGCGTGTTGGCGGTCCCGAGGTCGACAGCCATGTCACGGCCGATGAACGACATTGAGTTCCCCTTGTTCCCCATGAGGATGCGTCGGGCCTTCCCAAGTGGAGCGGTTGGCTTTCAGGACGGCGAAGTGGGTGGTGCGGGCGTGGAGGGTTTCATCGTAGTGCTGCCCGCACGGATGGGCAGTGCGAGGGTCCTTCGCCATTGTGAGTGGAACACGTGCCCGTCCCAGTAATGGTGACGTCGTGTCGGAGGGATGCGTTCCCCGCATCTTCCCGCATATGCCGGGGGGCGGCCGAATTACTTCGGTCGCCCCAGGCCATGGCCTCTGTTCGGCTGACGTTATGTCAGGAAATGCCGGGGAAGAAAAGCTTCAGTTCCCGCTCTGCGGACTCCTCGGAGTCCGAGGCGTGGATGAGGTTCTCCCGGACGACGCTTCCGAAATCTCCACGGATGGAGCCGGGAGCTGCCGCGATCGGGTCAGTCGGACCCGCCAATTGGCGTACACCCTCGATGACGCGCTCGCCCTCGACGACCAGAGCGACGACGGGACCGGAGGACATGAACTCGACCAGCGGCTCGTAGAAGGGGCGGCCCTTGTGCTCGCCGTAGTGCTGCTCCAGCGTCTCGTGGTCGAGGCTGCGCATCTCCAGCGCGGTGATCTTCCAGCCGGCCTTGCGCTCGATGCGGCCGACGACCTCGCCGATCAGCCCACGTCGGACCGCGTCCGGCTTGAGAAGGACGAGAGTGCGCTGAGTCATGTACGGCTCCTTGCGGGCATAGCGGATGCAATGCCCTGAGGCTACAAGGACACGCCGCAGGGGCGGCACCCGGCACTGACCAGCCGAGCTACTGCGCCTGCGCCTGCGCCTCCGCCTGCGCCGCCCACCGCGCCTTCGCTTCGTCGATCTTGCGGCCGTAGTGGATCGAAGCCCACCACAGGCCCGCGAAGACCACGCCGAGGAAGAACATCGTCGGGACCACGAAACCGCTGGCGATCAGCCCGATCTGGAGTGCCCAGCCGAGCTGCACCCCGCCCGGTCGGCCGAGCATCCCGCAGAGCAGCACGGACAGCAGCATCGCGATGCCGCATACCGTCCAGACCGCGGTCATCGACAGGTCGTCGGACTTCATCGCGACCAGGCCGGCGAAGGCCACCACGAAGAACTCACTGATCAGAGTGGACGCGCAGAGCATACGCACAGGTATCAGCCCCTCCCCAGGAGCAGCCGGGCCTCGCCGACCGTGATCACGGAACCGGTCACCAGGACGCCGCCGCCCGCGAACTCGCCCTCTTGCTCCGCCAGGGTGATGGCCGCCTCCAGCGCGTCGTCCAGGCGCGGCTCGACCTGGACCCGGTCGTCGCCGAAGACCTCGACGGCGATCGCGGCCAGCTCGTCGACGTCCATCGCGCGGGACGTGGAGTTACGGGTGACGACGACCTCGGCGAAGATCGGCTCGAAGGCTTCGAGGACGCCCCGCACATCCTTGTCGCCGCTCGTGCCGACGACCCCGATCAGGCGGCTGAAGCTGAACGCCTCGGTGACGCCCTCCGCCGCCGCGCGCGCGCCCGCCGGGTTGTGCGCCGCGTCCAGGACGACGGTCGGGCTGCGGCGTACGACCTCCAGGCGGCCGGGAGACGTGACCGAGGCGAAGGCCTTGCGGACCGTTTCGTTGTCGAGCGTGCGCGTGTGCTCCGCGCCGATGCCGAAGAACGCCTCGACGGCCGCCAGGGCCACCGCAGCGTTGTGCGCCTGGTGCGCGCCGTGCAGCGGCAGGAAGATCTCTTCGTACTCGCCGCCGAGTCCGCGCAGCGTGATCAGCTGGCCGCCGACCGCGATCTCGCGGGAGACGACGCCGAACTCCATGCCCTCGCGGGCGACCGTGGCGTCGACCTCGACGGCCTTCTTCAGCATGACCTGGGCCGCGTCGACCGGCTGCTGCGCCAGGATGACCGTGGCGCCCTGCTTGATGATCCCGGCCTTTTCGACGGCGATCTCGCCGGGCGTGGCGCCGAGCCGGTCCGTGTGGTCCAGGTCGATGGGCGTGACGACGGCGACGGACGCGTCGATCACATTCGTCGCGTCCCAGCTGCCGCCCATGCCGACCTCGACGACCGCCACATCGACGGGTGCGTCGGCGAAGGCGGCGTACGCCATGCCCGTCAGCGTCTCGAAGAACGACAGGCGGTGCTCCTGCATGCCGTCGGTCATCTCGACGTACGGCTGGATGTCCTTGTACGTCTCGATGAAGCGCTCGGGGTCGATCGGGGCGCCGTCGAGACTGATGCGCTCGGTGATCGACTGCACGTGCGGGCTGGTGTACCGCCCGGTACGCAGCTCGAAGGCGCCGAACAGGGCCTCGATCATGCGGGCTGTGCTGGTCTTGCCGTTGGTGCCGGTGATGTGGACCGAGGGGTACGCCCGCTGGGGCTCGCCCAGGACGTCCATCAGGGCCTCCATCCGGACCAGCGACGGGTCCAGCTTGGTCTCCGGCCAGCGGCCCAGGAGCTCCTGCTCGACCGCGCGCAGCGCCTTGTCCACCTCCGGGTCCTGCGGGCGGCCGGCGACGCCGTCGCCCTGCTGCGGCGCGCCTTGGGTGCGCAGCGTACGGCTGCCTGCCTCGATCACCGCCAGGTCGGGGTCCCGGCCGGTCTCGGCCTGGACGATCTCTTCGAAGGCGTCGGGGCCGTCGGGGGTTTCGCTGTCATCGTGCGGGGGGAGCTGGCTCACGGGACCAGTCTACGGAGCACCACTGACAGCGCCCCGCCAGGACCTCCGTGCCGCACTACACCTGCCCCTCACCTGCCCTTCGACCGCCTTTCGACCGCCTTTCGACCGCCTTTCGACCGCTCTGCGGCGGCGGATCCGGCGATGTCGTGCCAGCCTGGGAAACCACGATCGGAGGATTCTCCAGATGGGTGACACGGCCAAGGACATCGGCATAGACCTGGGTACGGCGAACACGATCGTCTACGCCCGGGGCAAAGGCATCGTCCTCAATGAGCCGTCCGTGGTGGCAGTGCAGGCCAGGTCCGGCACCGCCCTCGCGGTCGGCACCGAGGCCAGGAACACCATCGGCCGGACGCCGGGGTCGATCACGGCGATCCGCCCGCTCAAGGGCGGTGTGATCAGCGACTACGCGGCCGCCGAGGAAATGATCCGGCACTTCGTGCGCAAGGCCGTGCCCGGCCGCAAACCGCGCCCCCGCATGGTCCTGTGCGTCCCGAGCGGTATCACTCCGGTGGAGCAGCGAGCGATCGTCCAGGCGGCCGAACGCGTGGGTGCCCGCACGGTGCATCTCATCGATGAGCCGATGGCAGCGGCGATGGGCGCCGGGCTGCCGGTGTCGAAGGCGCACGGCTCGATGGTGGTCGACATCGGTGGCGGCACCACCGAGGTCGCCGTGATCTCGCTGGGCGGGATCGTCGCGGCGTGGTCGCTGCGGGTGGGCGGCGACCGCCTGGACGCGGCGATAGCGGACCAGGTGCGCAAGGAGCACGGGCTGCTGATCGGCGAGCGGACGGCCGAGGCCGTGAAGCTGGCGATCGGTTCGGCGTGGCCGGTGCCGGAGGACCCGGAACTGGAGAACCGCACGTTCGCCGTGGGCGGGCGGGAGGAGATCCACGGCGGGCTGCCGCACACCGTCGAGCTGACCGCGACCGAAGTGCGGGCGGCGCTCGACGACGCGGCGGAAGCCGTCGTCACGGCGGTGAAGTCGACGCTGGAGGAGTGCCCGCCCGAACTTGCCGACGATGTGATGGAGCACGGAATCGTGCTCACAGGCGGCGGGGCGCTGCTGCCGGGGATGGATCTGCGGATCTCGGCCGGGGTAGGCATCCCGGTGTTCGTGGCGGACGACCCGCTGGACTGTGTGGCCCTGGGAGCGGGCAAATGCGTCGAGAATTTCGACGCGCTGGAGGAGTTCCTGCCGGACTAAGACTTGATCCGTAATTC
>NZ_JAGGOK010000125.1 GCF_018614615.1 Streptomyces sp. ISL-100
TTCACGAGCCTTCTAGCCGACCGAGTCCTCGACGACGCTCGCGTCCCGGCCGCGCCGCAGCTTCTCGCGGATGAACGCGATGCCGACGACCACGGCCGCCACCAGCAGCGACAGCAGCACCTGCTCGCGCGCGGCGTTGTCGAACGCCATGTACACAATGACGAACGTGATCATCGCGGCGGTCGCCCACGTGAGGTACGGGAAGAGCCACATCTTCACGATGAGCTTCTCCGGCGCCTCGCGCAGGATGATCCCGCGCATCCGCAGCTGCGTGAAGCAGATGACCAGCCACACGAACAGCGCCACAGCGCCCGACGAGTTCAGCAGGAACGCGAACACCGTGTCGGGCCACTTGTAGTTGAAGAAGACGGCGACGAACCCAAAGGCGACGGACGACAGGATCGCTGCCGTCGGTACGCCCTTGTCGCTCGTACGGGCGAACGACTTCGGCGCGTCACCGCGCTGGCCGAGCGAGAACGCCATGCGGGAGGCGGTGTAGAGCCCGGAGTTCAGGCACGACAGCACAGCGGTCAGCACGATGACGTTCATGATCTGACCGGCGTGCGGAATCCCGATGGAGTTAAGAGCGGCGACGTACGACCCGTCCTTCAGGATCGACTTGTCGTTCCACGGCAGCAGCGTCAGCACCACGAAGATCGAACCGAGGTAGAAGACGCCGATACGCCAGATCACGCTGTTCGTGGCCTTGGTGACGGCCCGCTGCGGGTCCGACGACTCGCCGGCCGCCAGCGTGACGATCTCGCTGCCCATGAACGAGAAGACGACCATGAGCACACCGGTCAGGATCGCACCGGGCCCGTGCGGGAAGAACCCGCCGCTGTCCGTCAGATGCGCGAATCCCGTACCGGGGTTGTCGGAGCCCGGCAGCACCCCAAAAACGGCCAGCAGACCGATGACGACGAACCCGCCGATAGCGACGACCTTGATCCCGGCGAACCAGAACTCGAACTCGCCGTACGACGAGACAGACACCAGGTTCGTGGCGGTCAGCACGACCATCACGATCAGCGCCCAGCCCCACTGCGGTACGGCCGGTATCCACCCCTCAAGGATCTTCGCGCCGGCAGTCGCCTCGACCGCGAGCACCACGACCCAGAAGAACCAGTAGAGCCAGCCGATGGAGAATCCGGCCCAGCGCCCCAGGGCCCGGTCGGCGTACGCCGAGAAGGAACCCGACGTCGGGTTGGCGGCCGCCATCTCGCCGAGCATCCTCATCACGAAGACGACGAGGGCACCCACGAGGGTGTACGACAGCAGAATCGCCGGGCCGGCGGCAGCGATGCCGCCGCTCGATCCCACAAACAGGCCGGCGCCGATGACGCCGCCAATGGCAATCATTGACAAATGGCGGTTTTTGAGACCGGCCTGGAGACCGTCGGACGACTGCGGATTCCCTGGTTCTAGGGAGTTTCCGCCTGCCTTCTCAAGGGTCGGCTGCGCGCTCATGCACAATCCTTAGCTTCTCGGGTCACTCGGGTTACGAGCCCCCGCATTCAAACTGGAAGTTACGCGGGACGGAAGACCCGATTCCGGATCGTTGTACGAAATCCGAAGGAAGCGCCGCCGACCTCACCCCGGCGACAGCTACCCGACCGCTCGCGTGCCACACTCGTGCCATGCGCGTGTACCTCGGTTCCGACCATGCCGGATACGAACTCAAGAACCATCTCGTCGAGTGGCTGAAGGCCCATGGGCACGAGCCCGTCGACTGTGGCCCCCACATCTACGACGCCCTCGACGACTACCCGCCGTTCTGCCTGCGTGCCGCGGAGAGGACCGCCGCGGATTCGGACAGCCTGGGCATCGTGATCGGCGGCTCCGGCAACGGCGAGCAGATCGCCGCGAACAAGGTCAAGGGCGTACGCGCCGCGCTGGCCTGGAGCGAGCAGACGGCGGCGCTCGGCCGTGAGCACAACGACGCCAACGTGATCTCGATCGGCGGCCGGATGCACTCGCAGGACGAGGCGACGAAGTTCGTAGAGATCTTCCTCTCCACCCCCTACTCGGGCGAAGAGCGCCATCAGCGCCGCATCGACATGCTGGCGTCCTACGAGCAGACCGGCGGCCTCCCCCCGATCCCGGCCCACCACCCCCAGCAGCCGTAGCAACCCTCATCGCCGGAGATGGGCTCCCTGAGAGCCCCTCCGGCGATTTGACGACCGCCCGCCCAGGAGACGCACACCCATGCCCGAGGGGCACACCATCCACCGCCTCGCGGACGACCACCGCGCCCGCTTCGTAGGCGGACCGGTACGCGTCACGAGCCCCCAGGGCAAGTTCACGGACAGCGCGGCCCTCCTCGACGGCACACCCCTCACCACCTCAGAGGCCCACGGCAAGCACCTCTTCCTGGGCTTCGAGGACACCGGCTGGATCCACATCCACCTGGGCCTCTTCGGGAAACTGGGCTTCGGCAGCGCAACCCCCGCCCCACCACCCCCCACGGACACAGTCCGCCTGCGCCTCCTGAACGCGAACCACTACGCAGACCTCCGCGGCCCCACCACCTGCGCCCTGATCACCGACGGCGAGAAGCAGGCGATACACGACCGCCTGGGCCCGGACCCACTGCGCCCGGACGCCGCCTCCGACAAGGCCTGGCAGCGCGTCTCCCGCAGCCGCACCACCGTCGCGGCGCTCCTGATGGACCAAAAAATCATCGCGGGCGTCGGCAACGTCTACCGCGCCGAAGTCCTCTTCCGCCACGGCATCGACCCGTACCGAACCGGTAAGGACCTGACCCGCGGCGAGTGGGACGCGATGTGGGCCGACCTGACGACCCTCATGCGCGAGGGCGTACGCAACAACCGCATCGACACGGTCCGCCCCGAGCACATGCCGGAAGCGATGGGCCGCCCGCCCCGCGTCGACGACCACGGCGGCGAGGTCTACGTCTACCGCAGGGCGAACATGCCCTGCCACATCTGTGGCGGCGAGATCCGCACCGCCGGTCTCGCCGCCCGCAACCTTTTCTGGTGCCCCACCTGCCAGACCCGCTGAGCCGGCCGCGCCCACCGCGGAACATCACGGCACCGACCCCAGCGCCTGCCTGGCCGCACGGCCGCCCGGCTGCACGCTCGCGGTGCCTGGAGGGGACGTACCGGGGCGCTCCCCGCAGGGTGTCGAACGCAACGAGCCCGAATACAAAAACCCGTACCCGAACGTTCGGCACCCGAGGAGACGCCCCGGCGCGGGACCGACCCCAAGGCCCCCGCTCCCCGCTCCCCGCCTAAAGCCGAGCCCCCCTCAGAACCCGTGCGGAAGCCAAGGCGCGACCCGGGCCCCGAACGCCACCGAAGCCTCCCCCAGCGCCCCCGGCCGCAACTCCCGCACCCGCCCCGCCGCCGCCAGCGAAGCCAGCCCGACTCCACCCAAGTACGCCGCGCCCAACTCCCGTACGGACAAGGCAAGATCCGCAGCCTCATCCGTCCGCTTGCAAGACGCACCCCCCTTCGCATCACCCGTCAACCGCCAACGCCCCTCATTCCAGGGGCAGAACGCGTCAGCCACTTCCAACACCACATCCACCGGCGCCTGATACGCCCGAGCCTCCAGCGCCGCCCCCACCTCCACCAGCCGCACGTACAGCGAATCCCGCAGCCGTACGTCGCACCGCCGGATGTCGGAGACAAGGTGCTGCCAGGGGTCGTCCACAGGCCGGTTCCGCATCCGGATCTTCGACGTCAGATCAACGTCGAACAAGAAACGCCACAGCGCCGCGTACGCCGCCGGATCAAGCGCCTCCAGGTCCCGTAGCACGACCGTGCCGTCGGACCCGGCCCACTTCCACTCCGGCTTGAACTGAAACCGCGCGTACCCCACCACATCCCCCGCTCGCTCGGCCAGCACACACCGCAGCGGCGACGCACCCTCGCGGTCGCTCTCCGGATCGAGCAGCGGCATCCGCTCCCAGTGCGGCCGGCGCGCGAGCATCCCGGGCCGCCCCGGCACGTTCCGCGCGTACACGGCCTCGCAGGCGTCCCGCGCGTCGGCCGGCGTCGCGAACCTGAGCCGTACGTCGTCCGTCCCCGCCGGCACCGCCAGCCGCACCCGCGCAGTGTCGATCTCGGCTGACAGCTGCTGCGTGGCGGCGCCGTAGCCGAAGCGGCCGTATATCGCGGGTTCCGAAGCGGTCAGCAGCGCAATAGATTCGCCCCACTCCCGTACGTCGTCGAGCTGTCGCCGCATCATCGAGGTCAACACCCCGCGCCGCCGGTGCGTAGTAGCGACACTCACCAGACTCACGCCCGCCGCAGGGACGAGCGCGCCCCCCGGCACGGACAGCCGAAAAGAGAAGGCCGAAGCAGTCCCCACACACTGATCGTCGTCCCAGACGCCCACGCTCCGGGCCGGCTCCGTCACGGCGCGGTCAAACTCCCGCTCCTCCGCGCTTTCCGCCACACCCCCGAAGGCGAGTTCGACCGCCTCGAACCAGACGTCCCACTCACTCGTTCGCAACACCCGTAATTCGGTGGTCATATGCCATGCCTACCAGGCCTCCGGCATTGGGGCGACCCGATTTCGAACACAATGTCACAGGGGTCCCCCTGCGGAGCACAGCCGAGGATAGATAGGGTCCACCGCAATGGCAGCTGGAGTGGGAACCGAATCGCTCTCGGCACGGACGCGCAAGTCGGCGTACCGGGCCCGTATCGCGCTGCGCAAATCCGGCGTCGACTACTTCCGGGGCGACGGCTCGGACTGGATCGCCCTCGCGGGCCTGATGCTGACGGTCCCGGCGATCGTCGGCGGCACGATCGCCTCGCCGGTCTGGTGCGCGCCGGCCATGCTGGTCCTGCCGATCGTGGCCGGCGGCCTGCTGCTGCGCCCGGCCAGCCTGCTCGGGCTGTACGCCGCGGCCGCGACCGGACTGATCGTCGAGTCGATCGTGCTCGGCCCGTACACGCAGGGCCCCGCCACTGTCACGCCCGGCACGGTGCTCACGGTCGCCGCCTGCGGCTTCTTCGGCCTGATCATCGCCCAGTTCCGGGCCAGGGTCGGCGTCCCGTGGCGACGCGGCGGCACGATGCTCTTCGACCTGCGCGAACGCATCCGGGTACAGAGCGCACTGCCCCGCCTCCCGAAGCACTGGCACAGCGAAATGGCACTGCGCCCGGCCGGCGGCCAGTCCTTCTCCGGCGACTTCGTGGTCGCGGCCCGCACGAACGGCGGCCGCACCCTCGAAGTGGTCCTCACCGACGTATCCGGCAAGGGCATGGACGCGGCGTCCCGCGCACTCCTCCTCTCCGGCGCGTTCGGCGGCCTCCTGGGCTCCCTCCCGCCGCACGGCTTCCTCCCCGCCGCAAACGGCTACCTCCTGCGCCAGGACTGGGACGAGGGCTTCGCGACCTCCATCCACCTGGTCCTGGACCTGGATTCCGGCGACTACGAGCTCCTGTCGGCGGGCCACCTCCCTGCGCTCCAGCTCCACGCGGGGAGTGGCCGCTGGGAGGAGAAGTCCGGCGAGGGCCCGCTGCTCGGCGTGTACGACGGCGCCCAGTTCGACTCGTGCAAGGGCTCCCTGGCGCCCGGCGACGTACTGATGCTGTTCACGGACGGCCTGGTGGAGGCGTCGGGCCGGGACATCGCGGAAGGAATCGACCGCCTGACGGGCGAGGCCGACCGCTACGTGTCCTGCGGTTTCGAGGGCGCGGCGTGGCACCTGATCGAAGCGGTGGCCAAGGACGTCAACGACGACCGTGCACTGCTCCTGATCTGCCACGACGCGTAACCGGGAAGGGCCTGGGAACGCCGCCCGAATAGGGGCCGTACAAGGTCCGCACACCGTCCGTACAGTCGGGACCATGCCGAACATGACTCTCGCCGAGGTTGAAGCCGTCGCCCGGGCAGCGCACGCCGCGCAGACCGACAAGGCGGGCCGCCCGTACGCCGAACACCTCGCTGCCGTAGCCGAGGGCGTACGCGCGCGGGGAGGCAGCGAAGAGCAGATCGCCGCGGCCTGGCTGCACGACTCGGTGGAGGACGACGCCCTGTCGGCGGACTGGCTGGCGGCGGCCGAACTGCCGCAGTCCACGAAGGACATGGTGCTCGCGGTGACCAAGCGCCCGGGGGAGGACCTTCGCGCGTACACCCGGCGCATCCTCGCGACGCCAGGCGCGCGCCTGGTCAAGGAGGCGGACCTCGCACACAACGCGGACCCCGGCCGTCTCGCCGTACTCGACGAGGCGACCAGGGTCCGTCTCACGCTCAAATACGCGGAGGTACACCGTCTCCTGGGACTGGAACCCGGGCCCGGGACCACCGCTGCCCCCTAGGAGGCCTTGCCCACCTTGCCCGCGAAACGGCGCTCCCGCTGCCGGGCGTTTTCGACCGGATCGCGACGGAAGGCCCACTTCATCTCGGGCTCCATCGCCCAGCGGAACATCCGCCGTACGAACGGAGTGCAGAGCAGCGTGACCGCGACGGCGATCGCGACGGTCACGAGGATCTCGCCGAGCGGCGTGGAGAGCCAGGCGTACGTCTCGAACAGGTCCGCGTAGCCGGCGCCCTTCACGAGGAAGCCGTGCAGCAGATAGCCGCCGAGCGTGCCGGCGCCCAGCACCGTGAACCACATCGTGCGGCCCGGGACCCAGGCCAGGAAGCAGGCCGTCAGGACCAGCGAGCACCCGAAGAGCGCGAAGGTCATGACGACCCCGGCCCACCAGGGAGCGCCGATCTGCTGCGAGGCGCTGCTGTGGTAGAACCACCCGAGCCCGAGGCGGGGGGCGGCCCAGTACGCGAAGACCAGGGTGCAGAGCACGACGGGGAGGGCCAGCAGCCGGACCTCGCGCCGCCGCACCATCCGGAAGTGCTCCGGCTTCAGCAGCAGACCCAGCACGAAGTACGGCAGGAACTGCAGCACGCGCTGGAGGTTGAGGTCGTCCCCGATGTTGGGGGTTACGGAGGCGAGTACGGCGATGGCGAGTGCGACCGGCAGGGGATGGCGGAGCGACTGCCAGAGCGGGGTGGTCAGCCGCCAGACGAACAAGGCGATCAGGAACCAGGTCAGGTACCAGGGATCGAGCAGGCTGATGGACTGGTCGGGGTCGTCGGCCCACCGTTTGAAGAGGGTATAAGCGGTCTCAAAGATCACATACGGTACGGCGACGCCCGTGACCAGGCGCTGGATCTTCTTGCGGCTCATGTCGAAGCCGCGGGAGAAGTAGCCGGAGATGATGATGAACGCCGGCATGTGGAAGCTGTAGACGACCATGTACAGCGCGCGGGTGGCGCGGCTGCCGTCCATCACGGGCTCCCACATGTGCGCCATGGCCACGAAGACGATCGCCAGGTACTTGGCGTTGTCGAAGAACGCGTCGCGCTGCTTCGGGGCGGGGGCGGGGGTGGGGACGGGTGCGGCGGGCGTGGGGACTGCTTCGGCCCCGGACCGGGGGGTGGGGGTCGCGGCGGTCCGTGCAAGGGGTGTTTGGGGCTCCTGCTCCCGGGCCGGGGGGAGCGGGGCCCTCTGATATCCGTGCGGAGCGTGAAACATCTGAGGCACCCTAGCGTCGCCGGACGGATTCCGTAAAACCTCGTTCTCGACTCTCTGCTATTCGTGTGAGTACCCCGTGGACAGAGAAGTCGACATAGCCATGGGTCTTTATGGCGCGGCTCACATCTTCACCCCCGTATGGGGTAACTCATCCCGATTAAATGGTGCATATCGCCAGCGGGTGACTCTGGTGATATTTCCCGTTCATTGCAGCTTTGTCGACCGCCGGCGTGTGGCTGTCCACGCAATTCGAATTTCCTGCGAACAAGATGTGTGGATAGCGAAACGATCACGCCTATTAACTCTCGCGCGGGGCAGTCCAATTCAGCGGCGAGTATGTGCGCCGCCCGCGCCCCGGGGTGTGCGCCGGATCTGCCGACGGCGCGAACCGGTCACCAACGTTCCGTCACCCGGCAGCCACCAGTGGTGAGTTGGTGGCACGATGGTGCCTGCGGGAGTGCGCTGGGCCTTGCACTCCCGGGCCGGCAAGGCGGACCGACCAAAGGTGTGATCAGTGTGGCCATTTCACTGTCTGTGGTGCTTCTGTTGGCGATCATCCTGGTGGTGTTGATCCGCGGGGGTTCGATCAAGGCGGGACCGGCGGTGGTGGCCGTGCTCTTCGGCTTCTTCCTTGCGTCCACCGGCATGGCGCCGTCGATCAATCGTTTTCTGGATTCCCTGGCGGACACCATCAACCAGATCACCTTCTGAGGGCGGCGTCCGCGAGCCACAAGCGGCCGGCGTCGCCACTCGGGCGGCGCGGCTCGGGCGGCGCGGCCCAGGAAATGCCGCCGGCCCGACCGGTGACGTATCACCGAGCCGGGCCGGAGGCTGTGGAGCGGGCGACGGGAATCGAACCCGCGTAGCTAGTTTGGAAGACTAGGGCTCTACCATTGAGCTACGCCCGCACATACGCACCGCCGGTCACGTGACCGCGGCACGAAGAGCATCGTAGCGGGTCCCTGGCCTTCGGCGCACACCCGATAGGCCCCTGGTAAACCGGCGGCCGTACCGTCCGCGGGCATGTACCCTACGTGTCGCACCGACGGGGTGTGGCGCAGCTTGGTAGCGCGTCCGCTTTGGGAGCGGAAGGTCGTCGGTTCGAATCCGGCCACCCCGACCATCACCAGCATCATCAGCACCGCCATCGGTGTCACCAGAAGCGTGATCCCGTGTGATCTCGACCAAGATCGCATTGTGGGAGTCTTCCTGCTTGCCGTTACTATGCAAACTCGTGCCCGTGTGTCTGATGTGCCGGGCTCGATCGGCGAAGCCGCCTCCCGCGCGGCCCAGCAGAACCCCAGAAGTCAGCCCCCAAGGAGACCGAACCGTGAAGAGCGCCGTGGAGACCCTGAACCCGACCCGGGTTCGGCTCAGCATTGAGGTGCCCTTCGAGGAGCTCAAGGACAGCCTCGACGCGGCGTACAAGAAGATCAACCAGCAGGTCACGGTGAAGGGCTTCCGTAAGGGCAAGATCCCGAACCGAGTCATCGACCAGCGGTTCGGCCGTGGTGCTGTGCTGGAGGAGGCCGTCAACGACGCCCTCCCGAAGTTCTACACCGAGGCTGTCAACGAGGGTGAGCTGAATGTCCTCGGTCAGCCCGAGGTCGACATCACCGAGCTGAAGGACGGCGAGCTGCTCTCCTTCACCGCCGAGGTCGACATCCGCCCGACGATCGAGATCCCGGACTACTCCGGCATCGAGGTCGAGGTCGACGCGGTCGAGGTCAGCGACGAGGACGTCGACAAGGCCGTCGAGGAGCTGCGTGCGCGCTTCGCCTCCACGAACCCGGTCGAGCGTGCCGCCGCCGACGGCGACGTCGTGACGATCGACCTCGAGGCCAAGGTCGACGGCGAGGTCCTTGAGGACGGAGTCGCCGAGGGTGTCTCGTACACCATCGGTTCCGGCGAGCTCCTCGAAGGCATCGACGAGGCCGTGACCGGCCTGGAGGCCGGTGGCGAGGCCACCTTCACCTCCTCGCTCAAGGGCGGCAGCGCCGAGGGCAAGGAGGCCGAGGTCACCGTCAAGGTCACCCAGGTCGCCGCCCGCGAGCTGCCCGAGCTGGACGACGACTTCGCGCAGATGGCCAGCGAGTTCGACACTCTTGACGAGCTCAAGGCCGACAGCCGCAAGCGCCTCGAGAACATGAAGCAGTACGACCAGGCCACGCAGGCCCAGGAGCGCGTCCTGGAGAAGCTGCTGGAGCTGGTCGAGGTCCCGATCCCCGAGAAGCTGCTCGAGGACGAGGTCAAGACCCGTAAGCACAACCTGGAGCACCACCAGCTCGGCCAGATGGGCCTGGACATCGAGAAGTACCTCGAGATCCAGGGCAAGTCGGCCGAGGAGTTCGACGCCGAGCTGCGCGAGCAGGCGGTCAAGGGCATCAAGACGCAGTTCGTCCTGGACGAGCTCGTCAACAAGGAGAAGCTGAACGTCAACCAGGAGGAGCTCACCGAGCACCTCATGCGGCGCGCGCAGTCCTCCGGCATGAGCCCCGACCAGTTCGCCCAGGCCGTCGTCGAGGGTGGCCAGGTGCCGATGCTCGTCGGCGAGGTCGCCCGCGGCAAGGCCCTTGCTGTTGTCGTCGAGGCCGCGAAGGTCACCGACACCAACGGTGAGGCTGTCGAGCTCGAGGACGAGGAAGACGAGGCGGCCGAGGCTGCTGAGGCTTCCGCCGAGTCGGACTCCGAGGCCAAGGCCGAGGAGAAGACGACCGAGGCCTGAGCTTCGATCGATCTGATCTGATCTGCGAGGACGGGCCCGGACGCATCACGCGTCCGGGCCCGTCGTCGTACGTCGGTGCGGCCACGTACCTTGCGCTCCCAGCGAACAGTTCGGGAAGCGGGATGGCGTTGTCCTACCTGCGCGTTAGGGTCCATGAAGAGGAGAGTGGGGAGTCCCCGCCCTCCGGTACGAAGACGCTGAGACGGCCGAAGCCGTCAGAGACGAGCAGGTGTATACGTGACGAATCTGATGCCGTACGCCGCGGGTGAGCCGTCCATCGGTGGAGGCCTCGGCGACCAGGTCTACAACCGGCTGCTCGGCGAGCGGATCATCTTCCTCGGCCAGCAGGTCGACGATGACATCGCCAACAAGATCACAGCGCAGTTGCTCCTCCTTGCCGCCGACCCGGACAAGGACATCTACCTCTACATCAACAGCCCCGGTGGCTCGGTGACGGCGGGCATGGCGGTCTACGACACCATGCAGTACATCCCGAACGACGTCGTCACCATCGGCATGGGCCTGGCGGCCTCGATGGGCCAGTTCCTGCTGACCGGTGGCGCCGCGGGCAAGCGCTTCGCGCTCCCCAACACCGACATCCTGATGCACCAGGGCTCGGCCGGCCTCGGCGGCACCGCCTCGGACATCAAGATCCAGGCCGAGCAGCTGCTGCGTACGAAGAAGCGCATGGCGGAAATCACCGCCCGGCACTCCGGCCAGACCGTCGAGACGATCATCCGTGATGGTGACCGCGACCGCTGGTACTCGGCGGAAGAGGCCGTGGAGTACGGCCTCATCGACGAGATCATCAGCTCCGCCTCGGGCGTTCCGGGCGGCGGCGGTACCGGGGCCTGATCCCCGCAGCCGAGCCTCCCCCAGCCCACCGAACGCCACCAGGATGGTGAAAACCCACATGAACGACTTCTCCGCGAGCGGCCTCTACACCGGCCCGCAGGTGGACAACCGCTACATCGTGCCGCGCTTCGTCGAGCGCACCTCGCAGGGCGTGCGTGAGTACGACCCGTACGCGAAGCTCTTCGAGGAGCGCGTGATCTTCCTCGGTGTGCAGATCGACGACGCCTCGGCCAACGACGTCATGGCGCAGTTGCTGTGCCTGGAGTCGATGGACCCGGACCGCGACATCTCCATCTACATCAACAGCCCCGGCGGCTCGTTCACGGCTCTCACGGCCATCTACGACACGATGCAGTTCGTGAAGCCGGACATTCAGACGGTCTGCATGGGCCAGGCGGCCTCCGCCGCGGCCGTGCTGCTCGCCGCCGGTACGCCGGGCAAGCGCATGGCACTGCCCAACGCGCGGGTGCTGATCCACCAGCCGTCCTCGCAGACCGGCCGTGAGCAGCTCTCCGACCTGGAGATCGCGGCCCAGGAGATCCTCCGCATGCGCTCGCAGCTGGAGGAGATGCTGGCGAAGCACTCCACGACGCCGATCGAGAAGATCCGCGACGACATCGAGCGCGACAAGATCCTGACGGCCGAGGACTCCCTTGCGTACGGTCTGATCGACCAGATCGTGTCCACCCGCAAGAACGCGCCAGTGGGCGCCTGACGGGTGGCAGTCCACCCCTTGGCACGGTCGGGCACATCAATGTGAACCGTGCCAAGGGGGGCCCGAACGGGGGGCCAGGCAAGGTACCGTCGGATATGAGGCACCAGGAGACGCTGAACGTGGCGTCTCCCAGGCGAAGGGGAAGCACCTCGTGGCACGCATCGGTGATGGCGGCGACCTGCTCAAGTGCTCGTTCTGTGGCAAGAGCCAGAAGCAGGTGAAGAAGCTCATCGCAGGTCCCGGTGTGTACATCTGCGACGAGTGCATCGACCTCTGCAACGAGATCATCGAGGAGGAGCTCGCAGAGACCTCCGAGGTGCGGTGGGAGGAACTCCCCAAGCCGCGGGAGATCTACGAATTCCTCGAGGGGTACGTAGTCGGCCAGGAGCCCGCCAAGAAGGCGCTCTCGGTGGCGGTATACAACCACTACAAGCGCGTTCAGGCCGGCGAGAACGCGGGCAGCGGCTCGGGCCGCGACGACGCGATCGAACTGGCCAAGTCCAACATCCTCCTGCTGGGCCCCACCGGCTCCGGCAAGACCCTCCTCGCGCAGACCCTCGCCCGCATGCTGAACGTCCCGTTCGCGATCGCGGACGCGACGGCGCTGACGGAGGCCGGGTATGTCGGCGAGGACGTCGAGAACATCCTCCTGAAGCTGATCCAGGCGGCCGACTACGACGTCAAGAAGGCCGAGACGGGGATCATCTACATCGACGAGATCGACAAGGTCGCCCGCAAGAGCGAGAACCCGTCGATCACGCGCGACGTATCGGGCGAAGGCGTCCAGCAGGCGCTGCTCAAGATCCTTGAGGGCACGACGGCGTCGGTCCCGCCGCAGGGCGGCCGAAAGCATCCGCACCAGGAGTTCATCCAGATCGACACGACGAACGTGCTCTTCATCGTGGGCGGCGCGTTCGCCGGCCTCGAGAAGATCATCGAGTCGCGGGCGGGCGCGAAGGGCATCGGCTTCGGTGCGACGATCCGCTCGAAGCGGGAGATCGAGGCGAGCGACCAGTTCCAGGAGGTCATGCCGGAGGACCTGGTGAAGTTCGGGATGATCCCCGAGTTCATCGGCCGCCTGCCCGTCCTCACCTCGGTCCACAACCTTGACCGCGAGGCGCTCCTCCAGATCCTGGTCGAGCCCCGCAACGCGCTGGTCAAGCAGTACGAGCGGCTCTTCGAACTCGACGGCGTGGAGCTGGAGTTCGAGCGCGAGGCGCTGGAAGCGATCGCGGACCAGGCGATCCTCCGCCAGACGGGCGCGCGCGGCTTGCGCGCCATCATGGAGGAGGTCCTGATGTCGGTGATGTACGAGGTCCCGTCCCGCAAGGACGTGGCCCGCGTCGTCATCACAGCGGACGTGGTCCACAACAACGTCAACCCGACCCTGGTCCCGCGCGAGCCGAGGATCATCAAGAACGACGGCCGCCACGAGAAGTCCGCGTAGCGGTACGCGTTACGTTTGCGAGAGGGGCCCGGTCGTGCGACCGGGCCCCTCTCGCCTTGGGTCAGACCGATCCCAGGTGGCGGTCGAGCGATGCCCGGGAACGCTGACATCAGAATGTCACGATCACGTCGCTGGCGCATCGGAGCGCTCCATGAAGGACGACGACGATACGTGAAGCCCGGCAGCATTCTGACCCACGGCGGAAATGATGCTGGGGAAACGAGCCTCACCCCGGGAGGCTCAACAATGACGCGCTCTCAGTGCCGAAGGTGATGGGCGTGATGCTGGGGGGCGTCAATGCTCTGGGAGTGGGTGCGGGCTCGCACACAAAGATCAGGCCACTATCCCTCTGGCCCTTGGAGCCGCACGCGACCGTGTGTTCCAATCGATCTTGACCAGGTTATTCAGCGAAGTGAAAATGGGGAGAGACCGCACGATGCGATCGAAGGTTCAACGTGTGTTCGCCGCTGCGTTTGTAGTTGCGGCGGCAGGTGCCGTTCCGCTGGTTGCAGCCGCACCGGCCGAGGCCAGCTCTGCCCAGTGTCAGAGCTACTTGAAGGGCCAAGGGTATGTAGTCGGACCGAAGGTGAAGGCTGCGTGTGCCCATGGCTCCCCCGGTATCGATTACAGCATATGCACCGGACAGCTTGTGATGATAGGTGTTCGAAGTGACGATGCGGGCTATGCGTGCGCCCGCGCTTGATGCCTTAGGTCGCAAGCCCTACGACCCATCCGAGTGGAATTGGGCCACATAGGCTTCTGAAGGGGCGCCCCGCCAGTCCAACTGGCGGGGCGCCCCTTTGCGTTGGGTGCGGGCTACTTGATCTCGACGCGCACTTCGTTGCGGACCTTGGCCGCTGTGGCGGCCGCCTCCTCCATGGACTTGCCCTTACCGAGGAGGGTGGACGCGTCGGCCTGCGTGGCGGTGCCGACGGTGCTGTGGTCGGCCCACAGACAGGTGGGAACGCGGATGCCGCCGCCGCTGACGCCCGCGGAGGCAGAGGCTCCGGGGCTGGACATCTTCGCCATCCGGCACTTCATCACGCCGTCCTCGAACCCGTCAGGAGTGAAGGCCTCCGGTTCCCCGACGAACTCGACCTTCATGCCCGTGTTCTGGCCCGCCGAGGAGTCCTTCTCCTGCTTCTCGAACATCGCGTCGATGACGGCTTCGGGGTCCTCGATCTCGCCCCAGACGCCGCTGAAGTACAGCTGCGTGGCGGTCGCCCCCTCACCGGACTTGTAGCTGGCGCCCTCCTGCTTGGCGTTGGAGATGCCCAGTGCTTCCATCTCCGCGGCATCCTTGGCGGGCAGACCGCCGCTCGCAGCGCCGCCCGCAGTGGCGTCCTTCTTGTACTCGCCCAGGAGCGTTTCCGGCGCGGCCAGCTTGTACTTCTTGCCGTCGTCGGCGACCGTGCTGCCGCCGCGCTGCGTCGCGAAGTACGCGCCGCCCGCGATCACGGCCAGCACCACGATCACCACGCCCACGATCAGACCCGTCTTCTTCTTCGGGGCTGGCGGGGGCATCGGGACCATGACGCCGGGGTACTGGGGCTGCTGGCCGTAGGGGCCCGGGTGCTGGGGCTGGCCGTACGGGGGCTGCTGCTGGCCCGGCGGGTAACCGTAGCCCTGGGGCGGCGGGGCCTGCTGGGGGTAGCCGTAGCCGGGCTGGCCCTGCGGTGGCTGCTGGGGCTGGCCGTACGGGTTCGGCTGGCCCTGCGGCTGCTGGCCGTAGGGGCCGGGCTGCTGGGGCTGCTGGCCGTACGGGCCCGGCTGGTTGTAGCTCATGGACTGGGTTCCCCTCCAGATACTTATGCGTTACGAACATCCTGGCGGAACCCCCGGCATCCAAGGGCGGCGGGGCCCTCACCGTTACCAAGAATCCGGTTTCGGTACGGGGCTGTGACGCCCGTAAACTGAGCCCGTGACCGAGAACTCTCAGCAGCAGCCAGCCGCCCCCGCCCCCGAACTGCCGACCCAGTACGCGCCGGCCGAGGTAGAGGGGAAGCTGTACGAGCGCTGGGTAGAACGCGGTTACTTCGAAGCCGACGAGAAAAGCGACAAAGAGCCGTACACCATCGTCATCCCGCCGCCGAACGTGACGGGATCACTCCACCTGGGGCACGCCTTCGAGCACACGCTGATCGACGCCCTTACGCGCCGCAAGCGCATGCAGGGTTACGAGACGCTCTGGCAGCCGGGCATGGACCACGCCGGCATCGCCACGCAGAACGTCGTCGAGCGTGAGCTCGCCAAGGAGGGCAAGTCCCGCCACGACCTGGGCCGCGAGGCGTTCGTCGAGCGCGTCTGGCAGTGGAAGGCCGAGTCCGGTGGTCAGATCTCCGGCCAGATGAAGCGCCTCGGTGACGGTGTCGCGTGGTCGCGCGAGCGCTTCACCATGGACGAGGGTCTGTCCAAGGCCGTCCAGACCATCTTCAAGAAGCTGTACGACGACGAGCTGATCTACCGCGCCGAGCGCATCATCAACTGGTGCCCCCGCTGTCTGACCGCCATTTCCGACATCGAGGTCGAGTACCAGGAGGACGACGGCGAGCTCGTCTCCATCCGGTACGGCTCGGGGGACAGCGAGATCGTCGTCGCGACGACCCGCGCCGAGACGATGCTCGGTGACACCGCCGTCGCCGTCCACCCCGACGACGAGCGGTACGCCCACCTCGTCGGCACCGAGATCGAGCTGCCGCTCACCGGCCGCCGTATCCCGGTCGTCGCCGACGAGCACGTCGACCCCGAGTTCGGCACGGGCGCCGTCAAGGTGACGCCCGCGCATGACCCGAACGACTTCGAGATCGGGCAGAGGCACGGCCTGCCCAATCTCGCTGTGATGGACGAGCGCGCGGTTATTACCGCTCACGGTCCCTTCCAGGGCCTCGACCGCCTGGAGGCGCGCAGCGCCATCGTCGCCGCTCTGCGGGCCGACGGCCGGATCGTCGCCGAGAAGCGTCCGTACGTCCACCAGGTCGGGCACTGCTCCCGCTGCAAGACGACCATCGAGCCGCGCCTGTCCCTCCAGTGGTGGGTCAAGGTTGGTCCGCTGGCGAAGGAGGCCGGCGACGCCGTCCGCGACGGCCGGGTCAAGATCCACCCGAAGGAGATGGAGCCCCGTTACTTCGGCTGGGTCGACAACCTCCGCGACTGGTGCATTTCGCGCCAGCTGTGGTGGGGCCACCGGATTCCGGTCTGGTACGGCCCGAACGGCGAGATCGTCTGCGTCGGTCCCGACGACGAGGCGCCGACCGGCGAGGGCTGGCACCAGGACACGGACGTCCTGGACACCTGGTTCTCCTCCGGCCTGTGGCCGTTCTCCACGCTCGGCTGGCCCGAACAGACCCCGAGCGTCGAGAAGTTCTACCCGAACTCGGTTCTGGTCACCGGCTACGACATCCTCTTCTTCTGGGTCGCCCGGATGATGATGTTCGGCCTGTACGCGATGGACGGCACCCCGCCGTTCCACACCATCGCCCTGCACGGCATGGTCCGCGACCAGTTCGGCAAGAAGATGTCGAAGTCCTTCGGCAACGCGGTCAACCCGCTGGACTGGATGGACGAGTACGGCTCCGACGCGGTCCGCTTCACCCTCGCGCGCGGCGCCAACCCGGGCGTGGACGTCCCGATCGGTGAGGACTGGGTCCAGGGATCCCGCAACTTCGCCAACAAGATCTGGAACGCCACCCGCTTCGCGCTGATGAACGGCGCGACGGTCGAGGGCGAACTGCCGCCCGTCGAGCAGCTGTCGGCTGCCGACCGGTGGATCCTGTCGCGGCTCAACGCGACGGTGGCCGAGGTCGACGCGTACTACGAGGACTACCAGTTCGCGAAGTTGTCGGACTCGCTGTTCCACTTCGCGTGGGACGAGGTCTTCGACTGGTACGTCGAGCTCTCCAAGACCACCTTCTTCGCGGGCGGCGAGCCCGCCAAGGTCTCCGGCCGAGTCCTTGGCGAGGTTCTCGACGTGACGCTGCGTCTGCTCCACCCGGTCGTCCCCTTCGTCACCGAGACGCTGTGGACCACGCTCACCGGCAAGGAGTCGCTTGTCATCGCCGAGTGG
Organism: Streptomyces sp. ISL-100; assembly: GCF_018614615.1. GTDB lineage: Bacteria > Actinomycetota > Actinomycetes > Streptomycetales > Streptomycetaceae > Streptomyces. Next base: position 17,319 of record NZ_JAGGOK010000125.1, read on the forward strand.
CCCAAGGACTCCGGATTCCGTGACGACGCCGCCGAGAAGGAGATCGCGCTCGTCCAGCAGGTCGTCACCGAGGTCCGCCGCTTCCGCTCCGACCAGGGCCTCCAGCCCGGACAGAAGGTCCCGGCCGAGCTGACCCTGGACGGTACGGCGCTGGCGCCGCACGAGGCGGCCATCCGTCAGCTGCTGCGCCTCCAGCCGGCCGGCCCGGACTTCCACGCCACCGCGTCCCTGCCGGTCGCGGGCGCGAAGGTCGCCCTCGACCTGTCGGGCACGATCGACGTCGAGGCGGAGCGCAAGCGCCTGGCGAAGGACCTCGCGGCGGCCGAGAAGGAGAAGGCACAGGCGACCGGCAAGCTCGGCAACGAGGCGTTCCTGGCCAAGGCCCCGGACAACGTGGTCGACAAGATCCGCGGGCGGCTCGCCAAGGCCGAGGCGGACATCGAGCGGATCACCGCGCAGCTGGCGGCCCTGCCGGAGAAGTAGGACCGTACGGTACGACGATGCTGAGGGCCCCCGCGCGAGCTGCGCGGGGGCCCTCAGCTTCGTGACTAGGACTTGATCCGTAAATCATGCGTGGTCGATCTTGAGGTTGTGGAGTGCGGCCACGGCGCGGCTGGTCTGATTGATCGTGTCGCCGCGTCGGCGGTCTGGCGTAGTACTTGGTAGTCCTTGAGGCGGGCGATGCCGTGTTCAGCCCGCGCCTGCCTTTTGGCGAACGGCTTGCTCTTGTTGTGGCTGGTGATGACCTCGGGCGCGCTGCGGTATGCACCGTCTCCGATGGCCAGGCGGTGTCCGGCGACCTGCTCGGCCATGGTGGCTCGGAAGACGATGATGTCGTTGCGGTTGCCTGGCCAAGCGTCACCTACGGCCATGACGCGCCGGTCGCGGGCGCGGAAGGTGAACTGGACGTTCACCGAGCGCCGGTAGTTCTTCGACTTCGCCGTCTTAGTCTGGTCGTGCAGGGGGATGAGGGTGCCGTCCACGACCCACAGCTCTGACCGGCGGTCGTCGGACGGGTCGAGGAGCTGGGCGATCAACGGTGTGAGCCGGTCGATGATGCGGTGCACGGTCGCGACGCCGACGCCGAAGAGGTCGGAGAGTTGACGGTTGGTGAGGTTGGTGCGCCATGCGATGGCGGCCAACAGGACGCGGTTGTCCAGCAGAAGACCGGGAGGCCGGTCCAGTGCAGGAGGGATCGTGGTCGCAGACTGGTTACGTTGATCTTTGACACGAACGGACAGAACAACGCATTAGGTCAACTACTTCCCATTCGGGAAAAGGTCAGTTAATCTCCGCGCTTCGGGTGGGCTTCCCGCCACGCGTCCAGTCGGTCAACCGGCCACAGGGGGGTGCGCCCGACGTAGACGGGGGCGGGGAAGTCGGCGCGACTGCTGTTGAGGTTGTAGACGTGCTGCACGGTGACCTTGAGTCGCTGCGCTGCCTGCTTCGCGTCTTCGTATCCAGGAATCTTAATAGCCATAGACCCCATTCTACCTCGGCTATCATAGCTGAACTACTCACGTAACGTGTCGTATGTCAGCTAA
>NZ_JAGGOK010000126.1 GCF_018614615.1 Streptomyces sp. ISL-100
GTGCAAACCGGCTCAAAAATCACTAAGAAGGGTCTAAACGCCCTCTGAGCGCCAGTTTCTGTCGACTATGAGAATCTCGATATCAACAGACCGTTGAACTTCCACCATGAGGAAACTACTATCCACACGTCAGAAGCGCCCTGCACCACCCGGCGGCGCCCGCGACCGTACCTCGGAGCCATGGCACTCTGTGCCGTTCTCGGGCGACCCGGCGGCCGTCAGGCGTCGCCCGCCTAAGGAGTGACAGCTCATGTCCGCACCAGCGCCGTCCCCGCTGGCCATCGTCGATGCCGAGCCCCTGCCCAGGCAGGAAGAGGTCCTGACCGACGCGGCTCTCGCCTTCGTGGCCGAGCTGCACCGGCTGTTCACGCCCCGCCGTGACGAGCTGCTGGCCCGCCGCTCCGAACGCCGCGCCGAGATCGCCCGTACCTCCACGCTGGACTTCCTCCCGGACACCGCACAGGTCCGCGAGGGAGACTGGAAGGTCGCGCCGGCTCCGGCCGCGCTCAACGACCGCCGCGTGGAGATCACCGGTCCGACCGACCGCAAGATGACCATCAACGCCCTGAACTCGGGCGCGAAGGTCTGGCTCGCCGACTTCGAGGACGCGTCTGCTCCCACCTGGGAGAACGTCGTCCTCGGCCAGCGCAATCTGATCGACGCGTACGAGCGCCGGATCGACTTCACCGACCCGAAGTCCGGCAAGACGTACGCCCTGAAGCCGGCCGAGGAGCTGGCGACCGTGGTGATGCGGCCGCGCGGCTGGCATCTCGACGAGCGCCACCTCCAGTTCGACGGCCGCCCGGTGCCGGGCGCCCTCGTCGACTTCGGCCTCTACTTCTTCCACAACGCCAAGCGGCTCATCGAGCTCGGGAAGGGCCCGTACTTCTACCTCCCCAAGACCGAGTCGCACCTCGAGGCGCGCCTGTGGAACGAGATCTTCGTCTTCGCGCAGGACTACGTCGGGATCCCGCAGGGCACCGTCCGCGCGACCGTCCTGATCGAGACCATCACGGCGGCGTACGAGATGGAGGAGATCCTGTACGAGCTGCGCGACCACGCGGCGGGGCTGAACGCGGGCCGCTGGGACTACCTCTTCTCCATCGTCAAGAACTTCCGTGACGGCGGCGCCAAGTTCGTTCTCCCGGACCGCAACGCGGTGACGATGACGGCGCCCTTCATGCGGGCGTACACCGAACTGCTCGTCCGCACGTGCCACAAGCGCGGCGCGCACGCGATCGGTGGCATGGCGGCGTTCATCCCGTCCCGCCGCGACGCCGAGGTCAACAAGGTCGCCTTCGAGAAGGTCAAGGCCGACAAGGACCGCGAGGCCGCCGACGGATTCGACGGCTCCTGGGTCGCGCACCCGGACCTGGTGCCGATCGCCATGGTGTCGTTCGACGCGGTCCTGGGCGACAAGCCGAACCAGAAGGAGCGGCTGCGCGAGGACGTGTCGGTGGCGCCCGGTGAGCTCATCGCCATCGACTCGCTGGACGCGGTGCCGACGTACGACGGTCTTGTCTCGGCCGTTCAGGTCGGCATCCGCTACATCGAGGCGTGGCTGCGCGGTCTGGGCGCCGTCGCGATCTTCAACCTGATGGAGGACGCGGCGACGGCGGAGATCTCCCGCTCCCAGATCTGGCAGTGGATCAATGCGGGCGTCGTCTTCGAGAACGGCCAGAAGGCGACCCCGGAGCTGGCCCGCAAGATCGCCGCGGAGGAACTGGCTGCGATCCGCGCCGAGATCGGCGACGAGGCGTTCGCGGCGGGGAAGTGGCAGCAGGCGCACGACCTGCTGCTCACTGTCTCGCTCGACGAGGACTACGCGGACTTCCTCACGCTGCCGGCGTACGAGCAGCTGCGCGGCTGATCAACACCGCTGTTCTCCGCCCCCGGGACCGCACAGCACCGGGGGCGGAGGCATGTGTACCGGCGGCGCGCAGCCCCCTGGCCGCTCTCCGGGCGTTGTGTCCTCAAACGCCGGACGGGCTGGAACAAGCCGGTGGCGTCACCGGATCGGTTCCGACAGCTCGCCGCGCAACCGCTGCGCCCGCAGCACCAGTTCCAGCTCGAAGCGGCGGTCCGGGTCGTCGACCTCGTCGCCCCACAGTTCCCGTATCTGCCGCATCCGATAGCGCACGGTCTGCGGGTGTACGCCGAGCCTGGCCGCCACCTCCGGCGCGCCGCCCCGCGTCTCCAGCCAGGCCAGCAGGGTTTCCGCGAGCCGCCGACCCTGTGTGGGTCCGCAGTCGGCGAGCGGCGCGAGGCAGCGGCGGGTCAGGTCGCCGATGAGTTCCTCCGGCGGGAGGAGGACCAAGGCCTCGGTGTACTCCGTGCAGTGCAGCAGCCGCCCCGAAGGCAGCAGCCCCCGCTCCATGAGACGTACGGCGGCCCCCGCCCAGCGCAGCGACTTCGCGGCCTCGGTCAGCGCCACCGCCGGCCCGATCGCCCCCGACCAGCCCTTCATCGACCGGCGCAGCAGCTCGGGCCGCCCGGCCAGCGCCGGGTCGGGCACGATCATCAGGGGCTGCTCGTTCTCCATGTCCAGGAGTACGCCCTGCCCCACGGCCGGGGCCACGCACTCGCGGCCCGGGCGCAGCAGCACGCCCACGGCGACGCGCTCGGGCAGCGCCCAGCCGATCCTGGCGGCGTGCTCGGCGAGCGAGCGGGTGTGGACGGGGTCGGCGGGCTCGCCGTGCTCCGCGATCAGCGCCTGCGTCAACTTCCGTTGCAGTCTCAGCCGTTCACCGGCCTGGCGCGCGGCGGCCTCGGCGTATCCCCGTACCGTCTGGTCCACCAGCCCGTCCAGGAAGGCGAATCCGGACTCGGCGAGCTCGTACATCGCGGGCGGCGGAATGCACACCTGCTGCCCAATCTCTGCGAGCCGCCGCCAGGCGAGCCGGACGCCGAGCCGGTACATGGCCTGGAGGGAGTCGAGGGAACGGCCGTGCAGTCCTTCGCCGCGCCCGAATTCCTGGAAGACTTCGAGATGAACGTGGTGCGGCCGCCCCTCCGCCAGCACCAGATGCTGCACGAAGTCCTCCAGGGCCCGCCGGATACCGACGAGGGCGATCAGCTCGCCCGATTCGTCGACAAGCAGCGGCAGCTTGGGATGTTCGCGGCAGATTCCGTCGAGGATCTCCTGAGCGAGCGACGGCACTTCGCGCATCGCACGGTCGGTGAACTGCCGTACCTGGAGGCGGGGCACGTCCTCCCATGCCGAGCAGTCGCCCATACGTCGTCGCTCCCCGTCCACTGCGGTCGTTTCCACCCGGATCACTTCCGGGGCGTCGCCGACTCATAGCTGATCAGCGGCACATTGGGCTGGTCCGGGGTGGCGTTCAGCAGTGCCACGACGGCGAAGGCGGCGCCCACGGCGAGCGCGGCGGCAGCAACGGTGGTCAGCGCTGCTGCAAGAAGTCTGGACATGGTCGGGTCAGCCTCTCTGATGCTGTGCCCCACCGGTTCCCCCGCCGGCCCTGTCCGGCGATGGCCCAGTGTCAACACTCCATTGACAGTCCGTCAAGAGGACGCCTACGGTTCCCGGCCCATACGCATGTGCACGTATCCGCCGAGCCACCCCCCGCCGGCCCCCACTGGAGTCGCCCGTATGCGTCGCACCGCTTCCCCCCTGTCGCTGGCCCTGCTGGGCGCAGGCGTCTTCCTGCTCGTACTCGCCCCGCTGCTGGCCTGGTACGTCGAGCCACGTGCGAAACGCACACCGGTCGACGTGGACGTCACGACGGTCTTCACCGGCACCGGCAGCTACTTCGACACCACCCGGATCAAGACCGTCGGCAACACGAAACTGACCATCACCCGGCAGGTACGGGGCGATGTGGCCGACAGCGAGAAGAGCGGCCGGGCCGTCTGGGACGTCTCGACCTCCGTCGACACCGACGCCACCCTCCCCGCCGCCGACACGCACGACTCGCTCCAGTGGACGCTGGAGCGCTGGGTCACCGACCGCCGCACCAACGAGCCCGTGCACTGCTGCGGTGAGCAGCCGGCCTTTGACGGGGAGGCGTACCTGAAGTTCCCCTTCGGCGTACAGAAGCGCTCGTACCGCTGGTGGGACAACACGCTCGGCTCGACCGTCCGCCTCCGCTTCGCCGGTACGCGCAAGATCCAGGGGTACGAGGGCTACCTCTTCACCGGCGCCGTCGAACCCGCGAAGACCGGCACCAGGCTGGTGCCGGGGCGGCTCGTCGGGCTGCCGAAGCGCAGCCAGGTGCTCGCCGAGGAGTGGTACGCCAACCATGGCATCGAGCTGGTCGTCGACCGCCGCACGGGCCGCATCGTGAACGCGGCGATCGGTCCGCGCAAGACGCTGCGCGCGCCCGGCGGGAAGCGGGACAAGGTGGTTCTTCTCGACAGCCGCCGACTGGAGTTCACGCCCGCCACGCAGCGCGCTCAAGTGGAGCTGGCCTCGTCCGACAGCGATCGGCTGAAGCTGTTGGGCGAGACGCTGCCGATGGGCGGCGGCGGGGCGGGAGCACTGCTGGCGGCGGCAGGAGCGGTACTGGTGGCACGCGGGCGTGAACCGCGTACGACGCCTTCCGTCATCACGATGTGATGACACATCAGCTCAATCTGGGCCCGAAATTGTCATCAAGGTGAGTAGCCGCATCGAACAGTGTGCCGAAAACTGACCTCCCCACCCCGAGCACAGCCCCACCCTCACCCAGCACAGCCCCCCACCGGTTCCGCACCCTGAACGAGTTGGAGCTCGCATGCCCCAGCACGTGCCCCCCACCCTGCACGATGCGAAACCCCAGTCGGCCGCCGAGGCCCACAAGCCACTCCCCCACCCCACGTCCCTGCACCCCCACCGGATCGTCTTCCTCTCCCGCCGCGACCTGGGCAATCCCGCCGCAGGCGGCTCCGAACTCCTCGTCGACCGCCTCGCGGACGGCCTCACCGCCCTCGGGCACCAGGTGACCCTCCTGTGCGGAGGCCCCGCGGCGTACCGCGACTACCGGGTCGTCTCCGCGGGCGGCGACCTCGGCCACTTCATCAAGGCGCGCCGCGCCTTCGCCCGGCAGGTCGGGGACTGCGACCTGCTCGTCGAGGTCTGCAACGGCCTGCCGTACCTCACCCCGCTGTGGCATCGCGGTCCGACCCTGTGCCTCGTCAACCACGTCCACACGGAGCTCTGGGGCATGCGCTACCCGGGTCCGGCCGCCGGCCTGGGCCGTCGCCTGGAGCACTGGGCACTGTCGGCCGCGCAGCGCGAAAACCTCCTGGTAGCCGTGTCGCCGTCCACGGCAAGCGCACTGGGCGCACTGGGAGTGCATCCCGGCCGAATCCGGGTCGTACACAACGGAGTCGAACAGCCGCCGGAGCCCACACCTCGCTCCACGGAACCGCTCTTCCTCGCGATGGGCCGCCTGGTCGAGTACAAGCGGATCGATCTTCTCCTCCGCCTCTGGGAGCGGGTAAGGCCGGTCACCGGCGGCAAGCTGGTGGTCATCGGCGACGGTCCCGAACGCCACCGGCTGGAAGCCCTGGCAGGTCCCGACGTGATCTTCAAGGGCCACGTCTCCGAAGCGGAGAAGCACCAACTCCTCTGCGCGGCCCACCTCTTACTGCACCCGTCGGCGGTCGAGGGCTGGGGCCTGGTGGTCACCGAGGCCGCGACCCGGGGCACCCCCACGATCGGCTTCGACGTACCCGGCCTGCGGGACTCCGTGGCCGACGGGGTGACCGGCGTACTGGCGCGCGGTGAGAGTTCGTTCGCCGCCGCGTGGTGCGCACTGGCTCTGAGCACCGAGCGCCGCGAGGCGATGGGCCGGGCCGCGGCCGCGCGGGCCGCGCGCTACCGGTGGAGCAGCACGGTGCGCCAGTTCCGGGCGGTGGCGGCGGAGGCGGCCCTCTCCCACCGGCGGAGGTGACCACCGGTGAAGGACCCTTCCCTCCACAGGTCCGCCACCCTCTTCCGGGCGTTCCTGCACGAGCAGTCCGACCCCGACCGGTGCTACTCACTGCTCGCCCGTGACGCCGCCGACCAACTGGAGCGGTACGGGCCCCTGGCCAACCGGACAGTCGTCGACGTCGGCGGCGGCAGCGGCCACTTCACCGAGGAGTTCCGCAGGCGCGGCGCACACAGCTACCTCTTCGAACCGGACGTACGCGAACTCAGGGGCCGCAAGCCCGCAGGCGCGGTGGTGGCCGACGGGTACCTGCTCCCCCTCCCCGACGGCACGGCGGACATCTGCTTCTCCTCCAACGTCCTGGAGCACGTCGAGGACCCGCGGACCTTCCTCAGCGAACTGATCCGCGTCACAGCACCCGGCGGCCTGATCTACGTGTCGTTCACCAACTGGTACTCCCCGTGGGGCGGCCACGAGTGGGCGCCCTGGCACTACCTGGGTGCCGAACGAGCCCGCCGCCGCTACGAACGGCGCACCGGCCGCAGCGCCAAGCACACCCTCGGCGAGAACCTCTTCCCGATCCACATCGGTACCACCCTGCGCCAGGTACGTGCGCGCACCGACGTCGAGCTGGTGACGGCCCGGGCCCGCTACTGGCCGTTCCTCCCCGGCGTCGTACCGAAGATCCCCCTGCTGCGCGAGTTCGCCACCTGGAATCTCCTCCTCATCCTCCGGCGGTGTCCATGACGACCACCCCCCAGCCGCGTTCGCGCCGCTGGCTGTTCGCCTTCGGGTCGGCAGCACTGATCGCCTTCATGGCAGCATCACCGGGCAGGATGACGTTCGAGACAAAACTCGGCGTGGCACTGGACCCGTTCAAATTCCTCTCCGACCTGGGCGAGTTGTGGCACAGCCGCGCAGGCTTCGGCGGAATCTTCGACCAGTACGTCGGCTACGCCTTCCCGATGCTGCCGTTCTACGCGCTGGCCGACCTGGTGAACCTGCCCGTCTGGCTGGCGGAACGCCTGTGGCTCTCCATCGTCGTCACCACAGCCTTCTGGGGCGCGCTTCGCCTGGCCGAGCGTCTGCTCGTCGGCTCGCCCACGACCCGCCTCCTCGGTGCGGCGGCGTACGCCCTGTGGCCGACGTACACGATCGTGATCGGCTCCACATCGGCGGCCGCACTGCCAGGAGCGCTCCTGCCCTGGGTCCTGCTGCCCCTCACCAACCCCCGCACGACCCCCCGCACAGCCGCCCTCCGCTCGGCGCTCCTGATCCCCTGCATGGGCGGTGTGAACGCGGCGTCGACCCTCGCCGCGCTCCTGCCCGTAGCGCTCTACCTGCTCAGCAGGGCGCCCACACCCCGCCGCCGCGCGCTGATCGCATGGTGGGTGCCGGGCGTATTGCTGGCAACAGCCTGGTGGGTGGTCCCCCTCCTCATCCTCGGCATACACGGCGAGAACTTCCTCCCCTACGTGGAACAGTCCGAGACCACCACGGCGACCATGTCCGCCACGGAGCTGCTGCGGGGCGCGGGCAACTGGACGGCGTACCTGCACTTCGGCGAGGCGTGGCTGCCGGCGGGCTGGACCGTCGCCACGGCAGCCCTGACCATCCTCGGCTCGGCCTTGGCCGCCGCGCTGGGCCTGGCGGGCCTGGCCCGCCGCGGCATACCGGAGCGGCGCTGGCTGCTCCTCGTCACACTCTCCGTAGCCACCATCACCCTCGCCGGATACGCCGGCCCCCTGGGCGGGCCGTTCCACTCCGCCGTCCAGGACTGGCTCAACAGCTGGCTGGTGCCTTTCCGCAACATCTACAAATTCCAGCCCGGCCTGGCCCTTGCCCTGTCCCTGGGCCTGATGCACCTCACAGCCACAGCGGCCGTAAGCGCACGCCCAAGGCAGGCCCGCCGCCTGGCGCCGGCGGTCACAGCCCTCCTCATCCTCCCGGCCCTCGCCCTCCCCTACCTCAGCGGCAACATCCTCCAGCCGGGCTCCTTCAGCAGGCTGCCCGGCCACTGGGAGGCGACGGCCGCCTGGCTGAAGAAGTACTCGCCCGACAGCCGCGCCCTCGTGGTCCCCGCCACCGCGCACGGCCTCTACACCTGGGGCTCCCCGATCGACCAGCCACTCGACGTGCTGGCCGACTCGCGCTGGGCGCAGCGCGACTATGTGCCGTTCGGAACCGCGGGCAACCGACGTGCGATGGACGCGGTCGAACAAGCACTCACCACAGGATCCCAAGTACCCGGCCTCGCCGACTACTTAAGTCGCGCCGGCCTTCACTACGTAGTCGTACGCAACGACCTCGACCCGGACCAGATGGGCTACGTACCCCCGCAAACGGTAAAGCGCACGCTGGAAGAGTCCGGCTACAAGCGCCTCACCGGTTTCGGCCCGGTACTGACCGGCGGTCGCATCCCGGATGACACCCCGATCCAGATCGAGGGCCTCTACCCACGCCAACAAGCGGTAGAGATCTACGAGCCCCCCACCGCGACTGAACGCCCTTCCCGATTCGGACTCAACGCGGTGGCGGACACAACAGTGGTCAGCGGCGGCCCAGAGACACTGCTGCCGCTCTCCTCCGACCCCACCATGCGCCGACGACCGTCCGTACTCACCGGTGACAGCCACCCCGGCCTCGGCGACCCGGCGATTCAGGCAACGGGCGACGGCCTGCGACGCGCCGACACCCGCTTCGGCCTGGTCAATTCCAACACGTCCTACACCTACACAACCACAGAGAAGAACCACCCCAACAGCCTTCAGGACCCCGGCCGTTCCCCTCGCCAGATCCTGCCGACCAAGGGCATCGAGCACCAGACGACAGCGGTGCTGCGCGGCGCTGAGTCGGTGACGGCGTCGAGCAGCGGCAACTGGCTGTTCCATCTGCCGCAGTACGACCCGGTGAACGCCTTCGACGGGAATGCCGACACGGCGTGGGCGGAGGGCAGCGCGGCAAACCCAACAGGCGAATGGCTGCGCGCGGACTTCACCCAGAAAACAAACATCCCCTCAAAAATTCAGGTGACGCCCCTGCCCTCAGACGGCGTAAGGGCCGCACCGACTGCCGTACGAGTAGATACGGACACCGGCAGCAGGACAAGCGCCCTGCACCCCAACGGCGAACCGCAGCAGATAGACGCACCCCCCGGCAGGACGACGTACTTCAAACTGACCATCATCAGCGCCCAGCAGGGCCGCCCGGGCCTGATGGGCGCGGGCTTCACGAGCATCGACATCCCCGGCGTCCAGGTGACCCGCCTGCTTTCCCTCCCCCTGGACTCGAACCCGGACCTGATCTCCCTCCACCGGGGCAGCGACCCGGGCGGCCTCTCGCCGGCATCGGCGGAGGTGGGCCTGCACCGCCAGTTCTCGACGGCCACAACAGGCGCGTACGCACTACGGGCGACCGCCCTGCCCGTACCGGGCGACGAACTGGACAAACTCCTCTTCAGCCTCGCACCCGACCAGCGCCGCCGCCTCACAGCCACAGCCGACTCAACCGCCCGCCTGGGCGCGTCGCTCACACCGCGCAACCTGGTCGACGGCGATCTGACCACGGCATGGATAGCCGGAAGCAACCCGACCGTGCACCTGCGCTGGCCGGGAAAGCGCCCCATAGCCGAGATTGTGTTCGCCCCGGCAGGCGGCCTGTCCACCCGTCCGGAACAAGTGGAGATCAGCTCTCCGAACGGTGCGACAACGGCCTCCGTCGACGAAAACGGCCTGGCCCGCTTCGAGCCGATCACCACCGACCGCCTGGACATCACCGTCACCCGCTCAGCACCGCTGACGGTCCACAACCCGGTGGCGGACGGCGAGATGCAGCTCCCCGTGGGCCTGAGCGAGGTATACATCCCAGCACTGGCCGAATTCCAGGTCCCACAGCCCAGCCCCTCCCAGACCTTTCAACTCCCCTGCGGCAAGGGCCCGATCCTCTCCATCGACGGCACGTTCCACGCCACCAGCGCGAAGGGAAAGCTCAGCGACCTCACCGAACGCCGCCCCGTCGAGGTCTCGCTCTGCGCGGGCACCCAGCGCAACGGCAGAGCAAGCCTGTCCCCCGGCACCCACCGCATAGAGGCAGGCGACGCGGGCCCGCTGGCCCTGACCGACATCACCCTGACCAGAAACAAGGCAACACCCCCCGTGAAGCAGTCCCGCGAACTTACGGTCCAGGACGCCGCAGGCGACCGCCGCTCCCTGACGGTGGGCCCGGGCGAAGCGTCGTACCTCCAGACCTACGAGAACGCGAACCCCGGCTGGCAAGCCACGCTCAACGGCCGGAAGCTGCCTTCAGTCCGACTGGACGGCTGGCAGCAGGGCTGGCTGATCCCGGAAGGCGCGGGCGGCAAGGTAAACCTGGAGTACAAACCGGCGCGACTGTACGAAGCAGGCCTGATAGGCGGCGCACTGGCGGTAACAGCCCTGGCAGCGCTCACCCTGTACCGCCGCACAACCCCACCCACAACACCCCCGCCACCACCCCCCGCCCCAGGCCCCGTCCTGGGCCTGGCCGCGCTGACCGTAACAATCGCCATAGCAGCAGGCCCCGTGGCCCTGCTGGTCCCGGTGCTGGCCCTTGTGGCCCACTTCCGCCACACCCTGCTCCCCCCCATAGCCCTGCTGGCGATGACGGCAGCGGGCACGACAGCGGCCCTGCAAGCGGGCGCGCCGGCCTCGGCCTCGGAGGGCGCGTTCGGCCCCGCAGCACAACTCCTGGCCCTGACCGCCCTGACGGCGGCCCTGGTGACGACAGGCCGAAACGCCCACAGCACCGCCCCGAACATTGCGGTGCCAGGAGGGGACGTGTCGGGGCGCTCCCCGCAGGGCGCCGAACGCAACGCGCCCGAAGGAACAACGCAGTACCCGAACGTTCGGCGACCGAGGAGACGCCCCGGCGCGGGACCGACCCCGAAGCCCGCGAACCCCGGCACCCCGGACACCGGCGCCCCGGACCAAGGAGCCGCCCCCGGCGAGGAGAGGACAACGTGACCGCGCTCCAGCAACGGCACCCCCGCCGCGTGCCCTTCACCGTCGTCGACGAAGTCACCCGGCACTGCCTGCACCCCCGAGTGCCCGAGACCGTACACATCGAAGTGCACCTGCCCGGCCGCCCCGACCCCGCCCGCCTGCGCGCCGCCTTCAACGAGGCCCTGCGACGCCACCCCCGCATCCTGATGCGCGAGGCCCCCGGCCCCTGGTACCGCCGCCGGTACGAATGGGAACTGACCCACCACCCCGACACCGAAGTCGTAACGTTCCCGCCCCCCACCCCCCACGCCCTCACAGAGGCCCGAGCCCGCGCCCTCTCCCAGGCACCCCCACTCACCCTCTCCCCACCCGTACGCCTGGAAGTCATAGAC
>NZ_JAGGOK010000127.1 GCF_018614615.1 Streptomyces sp. ISL-100
GCCCCCACCCAGGCCACGCCCCCCGCCTCGACCCCCACCCACTGCCCGTACTGCGCGCTCCAGTGCGGAATGAACCTGCGCGCAGCAGGAGGCAGCGACGTGGTGGAAGTCGTCGAGCGTACGGACTTCCCCGTGAACCGGGGCGCCCTGTGCGGCAAGGGCCGTACGGCGCCCGCAGTGCTCTCCTCCCGGGTGCGCCTGACCGAGCCACTGGTCCGTCGCCCCGCCACAGGCAGGCTCGAACCGGCCACCTGGGAGGAGGCCCTTTCGAAGATCGCGGAGGGGCTCGGTCGTACACGACAGGTGTACGGCCGCGACGCCGTCGGGGTCTTCGGAGGCGGCGGGCTCACCAACGAGAAGGCGTACGCGCTCGGCAAGTTCGCCCGCGTAGTCCTGTCCACATCGCAGATCGACTACAACGGCCGCTTCTGCATGTCGTCCGCCGCCGCCGCGCACCAGAAGGCCTTCGGCCTCGACCGCGGCCTGCCCTTCCCCCTGGAGGACATCCCGCGCACCGGCTGCGTGATCCTCGTCGGCTCGAACCTCGCCGAGACGATGCCGCCCGCACTCCGCTACCTCACTGAGCTGAAGGAGAACGGCGGCAAGCTCATCGTCGTCGACCCGCGCCGCACCCGTACCGCCGAACAGGCCGATCTGCACCTCGCACCGCGCCCCGGCACGGACCTGGCGCTCGCGCTGGGTCTGCTGCACATCGTCGTAGCGGAAGGGCGTACGGACGAGGCCTTCATCCAGGACCGTACGGCCGGCTGGGACGAGGCGCGGGCGGCCGCCATGGGGCACTGGCCCGAGCTCGTCGAGCGCATCACCGGCGTCCCGGTCCCTCAGCTCCGCGAAGCGGTAGGCATGTTCAGCGACGCGGCGACCGGCATGGTCCTCACCGCGCGCGGCCCCGAGCAGCAGTCCAAGGGCACCGACACCGTCGGCGCCTGGATCAATCTGTGCCTCGCCACGGGCCGCGCCGGCCGCCCCTTGTCCGGTTACGGCTGCCTCACCGGCCAGGGCAACGGCCAGGGCGGCCGCGAGCACGGCCAGAAGGCCGACCAGCTGCCCGGCTACCGCAAACTCACCGACCCCGCCGCGCGTGAGCACGTCGCGGGGGTGTGGGGCGTGGACCCGGACAGCCTGCCGGGCCCGGGCCGCAGCGCGTACGAACTCCTCGACGCCCTCGGCGGCGACATCAAGTCCCTCCTCCTCATGGGCTCGAACCCGGTCGTCTCCGCGCCGCGCGCCGCCCACATCGAGGAGCGCCTGCGCTCGCTGGACTTCCTCGCGGTGGCGGACGTGGTCCTGTCCGAAACGGCGGCGCTGGCGGACGTCGTCCTGCCCGTCACCCAGTGGGCGGAGGAGACGGGCACGACGACGAACCTGGAGGGCCGGGTCCTGCTGCGGCGCAAGGCGATCGACCCGCCGGCCGGTGTACGTACGGACCTGGAGGTCCTGCACTCCCTCGCGTCGCTGCTCGGCCACGAGAAGGGCTTCCCGGTCGACCCCGAGGAGGTCTTCGCCGAACTGCGCCGCGCGTCGGCGGGCGGCCCGGCGGACTACTCGGGGATCTCGTACCGCCGGATCGCCGAGGAGGACGGCGTCTTCTGGCCCTGCCCGGAGGGCGATGCGGGTGACGACCACCCAGGTACGCCCCGGCTCTTCCTCGACCGCTTCGAGACCGAGGACGGGCGTGCCCGCTTCGTCCCTGTCACTCACCGCCCGGCGGCGGAGGAACCGGACGCCGAATATCCGGTTCTCCTCACCACCGGCCGGGTCGTCGCCCAGTACCAGTCCGGCGCCCAGACCCGCCGCGTCGACGAACTCAACGCGGCCGCGCCCGGCCCGTTCGTGGAGCTGCATCCGCGGCTCGCGCAGCGCCTGGGCGTGTCGGAGGGCGAGCGGCTGGCGGTGGTGTCGCGGCGCGGGCGGGCGGTCGCCCCGGCCCGGATCACCGATGCGATCCGCTCGGACACGATCTTCATGCCGTTCCACTGGCCGGGCGAGGGCCGGGCCAACACCCTGACGAACCCGGCGCTGGACCCGACGTCACGTATGCCGGAGTTCAAGGTGTGCGCGGTAAGGGTCGAGCGCGCGCACGACTGACCGGGCTCACGGGCCGCTGTTCTCCGGGATGGCGGTCTCCTGCGCCACCCACGCCAGATACTCCGCGCTGCCGCGCACCACCGCCGTAGCGATGATCTCGGGCGTCTCGTAATCGTGCGCGTCCTTGAGGTGCGCCTCCAGATCGGCGTACCGCACACCCGCCGTCTTGAACACCACCTGCCACTCCTCGGCGGTCTCCGTCGCCCCCTCCCACCAGTAGACGGATGCCACCGGCCCGATGACCTGCGCACAGGCCGCCAACCGCGCGTCGACTGCGCCGCGCGCCAGCGCCAGCGCCTTCTCCCTGCTGTCGGTCATGGTCAGTACGCTCAGCCATTCGGCCACGGTCACGGGCGTTCTCCTAACGGACGGATTTCTGCCGGAGCCGCTACGCCGCGAAGGCGAATGCCACGTCGGGCTGCCCCAGCTCGAACCAGAGCAGTTTCCCCCCGAGCCCAGCCCCGACGGAGAAGCCACCCCAGTTGTCGGCACACAACTGCACGAGGAGCAGCCCACGCCCACCGGTGGAGTCGTCCGGTTCCGGGAGAAACGGCAGCAGCGTCGGCGGCTTGTCGAAGGGCGCCGGAATCACGGGATTGGTGTCCCACACGCTGACCCGCAGCCGCCCCCCTTCCATGGACCGCATCCGCAGCGAGGCAGGCCCGTCGGAGTGACGATAGGAGTTGGTGACGACCTCGGAGGTCAACAGCTCCGCAACGTCGATCAATTCGCTTATCCCGTGCCCGCCAAGAACGGCCCGGAGAGTCATCCGGGCAACGCGCGGAGCGCGGGGGTGATGAGGCAAGTGAAGGGCGTACGCCCAGGGTTCTGACGAGGATACGGTGGCCATGAACGCCTCCCAGGAAAGGACGGAGTTGACCTCACCCACGCTCGTTACCGCGCGGTGGCAATGCCGCCCCGATCGGGGCGGTGCACTTCCGGGCTCGCGACACCTAACAGTGAGTGGCTTGAGTCATACCGTAGGGCGAGAAGTAAGAGAACTACTACCCTTCTGGTGAGATTCTGACTCAATTGACTCATGTGAGTGACCATGCCGTCCTGTGTGCGACTGAAGAGGAGGGGCGATGCCACCCATCAGCGTTCCCACACTGAGGCAGCGACGCCTGGGCGTTGAGCTGCGAAAGCTTCGCCAACGCGCAGACCTCTCTTCCACCGAGGCCGCCGCACGGCTGGGCATCAACCAAGCACGCATCAGCATGATCGAGGCAGGCAAGTACCCGGTGAGCGCGGATCGCGTCCGGGCCATGGCTCGCAGCTACACCTGCCAGGACACCGACTTGGTGGACGCCCTCGCCTCCATGACGGGCGGACGGACTCGCGGATGGTGGGACGAGTACCGGGAGTTCCTGCCGCCTGAACTCATGGACATCGCCGAACTTGAACATCGCGCTGCCGAGTTGCGCGTGGCACTGGCCATCCATATCCCGGCGCTGCTCCAGACCACGGACCACGCACGGGCGCTACTACGGGAGGCCGTTCCGCCCTTTCGTCCGTACGAGATCGAGCACTGGCTGTCCCACCGGATCAAGAGGCAGGTGGTACTCCATCGCGAACGCCCCGTCCGCTACTCGGCCATCCTTCACGAAGCAGCCCTCCGCATGCAGTACGGCGGCCCCCCGACCGCACGCGCTCAACTCGGCCACCTCATTGAATTGAGCAAGCAGGACAACGTTTCCATCCGCGTGATCCCGTTCGCGCGCGCCAGCTTCCCGGGCAACGGCCAGTCGATCGACTACGTTTCCGGACCTGTCCCCGAGCTCGACACGGTGCAGCTCGACACGCACCATGGCTGCGCGTTCCTCGACTCCGAGGCCCACTTGGCCAAGTACCGGACCGTACTTGACCGAATGGAAGCCAGCTCCCTCAAGCCCGCTGAGTCACGGGACTTCATTCACCGCATCGCACAGGAGCTCTGAGAAGGAATGACCTTGTCCTCGTTCAACTGGCAGAAATCGTCCTTCAGCCCAGACGGATCCAACTGCCTGGAGATCGTCGCCGCCGAAAGGGGAGCCATCAAACTCCGCGAGAGCGATGACCCGGGAGTCATCCTGACCGCCACCACCCAAGAAATACGCGGCCTCATACTCGGCCTCAAAGCCGACCGGTTCAGCACTCATTTCGCCGACGCCTGATAAGGGGCCAGCATGCCGACCGCCAGCGAATGGCAGAAGTCGTACTACTGTGCGGAGGGCAACGCCTGCCTCAACATCGCCGCTCCGCACCCGACGGAACGGTCCGCATCCGCGAAAGCGTCGCCCCCGACGTCCGTCTCTCCCCCACACCCGCCGAACGACCGGCACCTTCACCCACCGCTCGGACCACCGCGCCTGAGAGCAGGCAAACACGCGCCGCCCGCAGTCGTCTCCAGCGCCGGAGGAGAGGCCGTGTGCCGTCTCAGCCGATGGGGTCCGGCCGCGGTTCCGTCGAGCGTCAATCCGCGAGAGGTCCTCCGGCGTGCCGGTGATCGCGGGACCGCAGTTCGGCTCGGCGTACGCAGCCTTCCCTGCGCGCATTAGTCACGCAGGTCGTCCAAGAGGGTCGAGCACAGGGCGGCGTCTCCAGAGCAGGAAAGCGCAGCCGACCACGAACAGGATGGCGGCTTCGGCGGCCCCGAGGTCGGAGCTCGGTTCGTGGATGGGCCAGGCCCACGGTTGAACTGTTCCTCCCGCGTTGCGTCCGGCGACTGCACAGGCCAGTGGGAGGGTTGCGACGCAGATCGCCGCGATTCCTGGTCCCAGGAGTGCGCGCATGATGAGCGCTGCTCCGAGGAACCCCACGCTGTTGCGGGCGAGTGACAGGGCTTCTGGTCGATCCCCCGACAATTGGACGGCTGCTGCCAGGGCCACGGAGACGAAAGCGAAGACGAAGCACAGTGCCACGTTGCGTCGCCCTCTGTGGCGAAGTGCTACTTCCTCGGATATGACGTCTCCGCGGTCGATGCCGTGAAGCAGGAGCACCGCAGGAAACACCCCGAGGATCTGCGTGACAAGTAGTTGGCTGGAGGAGCCCAGGACCGACGGCACGGGAATGGCTTCTTGCCGGACGACAAGGGCGAGCAGAAAGGTGCCAAGGATGGCCGCCCCGATTGCGGGTACGCCCCTGGCCTTGAGCCACCAGATCATCGAGACGCCTTCGCGGAGCGGGTTGTGGATGCCGGCGGGACTGCGGAGGGCTTGCTGGTGCAGTTGCGGAGGGCTTGGTTGTTGTGACGGAACCAGGTCAGTTGTTGAGCCGCGGAAGCGCGCATGACGCGTTGTGCGACAGCGGTCTCCCCCTCGCCGTAGCGGGCGGCGGTTTCCTCTTTGTCCGCCCCGGCGGTGAGCGCCAGCCAGGAGGCCACTGGGCCGAAGGCTGTTTCTCCGGGGAAGGGATCACCGTTCTGGGCGCACGTGGGTGGTTCGGCAGGCAGCAGTGCGGTCCCTACGCCTGTACGCACTACGGACGGCGTCGGCTGAGGCCAGGCTCCGATGAACAAGGCCTGGGGGCCGGGGCGGTCTTGCATGGTGAGCTCGCGGGGAACGACAATCCCAGCCCGCTGGAGTCGCTTTCGGGCCTCGGATGCGTTCTGGCGGATCATTTCAGCGTGAGTGGCAAGTTCTGGCCACAGGCACACACGCGGATCGCTTCCGGCGCACTGCAGTTCGTCGGCGGAGCGTGCGGTCGCGGGGTCGGCGGGCAACCCGTAGGCCAGTCCTCCGCTGCCGAGCAGGCCGGCCACCAGTAGACCTGTAGCGGCAACAGTGCGGGTACGCCGTCGCAGAGCGGTCAGCGCCAGGGCCGCGGCGGCAATGATGCCGAGAGCGAGAACCGTGGCACTTGCTGCGGCACGCCAGTCCAAAGACTGGTCCAGGGCACAGCAGGAGGACGCTCCCCCCGTCACCATGTGACGCAGCCACAGGGGTTCGAGGGCTGCCGGGTAAGCGGTGAGTACAAAACTGAGGATGAGGGCCAGTGGTGTTGCGACCACCAGTGGCAGCCGTTTACCGAGCAGGAATCCCGCCATGCCGTGTGCGACCAGGATGATCAACCACATCAGGGCCACACCCAGCGGCGGCAGCCCGGAGCCCGGTCCTGTTACGGCAATTGTGAGGCTCGCCGCCACGGCCATGCCGACGATCCCCAGGGTGAACACCGGAAGGAGGAGCGGCAGCGCGATACCGATCCCGGACCGGGCCGGCGCCCAGGATGCGACGTGCCCGCGGGAAAGTCGTGAGCCTTCCCAAGCACCGGCTGCAGCACATGCTGGGGCGACAAACGCCAGGGCGAAAGTGGCGGCGCCCAAGGCGCTGGGCCAATATCCTTGGGTGACTCCGGAGGTGAGATCGTCCTGCAGGAGGAGAGCGACAAAGCCTGCCAGGAGCGGCGCCATCCAGGAGGCGGATGAAGAGCGGAATACGGTACGCCACAGCATGACTCACACTTCCCGGGCGATCATCTGGGTGTACGCGCCTTCAGCGCGGCGGGCTTCGGGGACATCCGGCGATGCCAGGGACAGGAAGCTGTGCGTGTCTCCGTCGAAGCGGACCTTCCCCTGGTCGAGGATGACGACGCGTTCATACATCGCGTCCAGGTCTTCGGTCTGATGAGTCGACACCACGATGCGGACGTCGGCCAGGAGTTCCGTCACCAGGTCGCGGAAGTTCTGCCGCTGCGAGGGGTCCAGGCCCGCGGTCGGCTCATCGAGGAGGATGATCTCGCTTTCGTGCACGAGGGTCCCGGCGATGCCCATGCGCCGTAGCTGACCGCCGGACATCTGGTGGCTCTTGCGATCCGCGAGGCTGCTCAGTTTCACGCGGTGCAGCGCGGCGCTTGATTGGTCCCAGGCTTCGTTGCGGGACATGCCTTTCAGCCACCCGATATAGGCGACGTTTTCCCGAACCGTCAACCCCGGCATGGGTTTGACGTTTTGCGGAAGCCAGCCGACAGCCCTGCGGTAGGCGCGTTGGTCCTTCGACCGCGCAGGATTGATCCCTCGCCAGTTCACTGCGCCCTGTGTGGGTGTGATCCATGACGAGGCGATGCCCAGAAGCGTCGACTTGCCGGCACCGTTCGGCCCGAGAAGGACAGTGGCTCTGTGGTCGATAGACAGACTGAGCCGGCTGAGAACCGGGACCTTCCGGCCGTACTGGAAGGAACACCGGGTGAATTGCAGAGACATGCCGTCCTTGTTTTTTCGCGAAGCCTGCGAGAGAGGCCGGGAGCGCACAGTGCGCTCCCGGCCGACGCGGTGTCACCTAGTGATTCACCAGGTCATCTTCACGGGCCTGGCGTTGAGATGGAACGTCCCCGGTCCCTGAGCGCCATTGATCTTGTCGAGCCTGAAGTAGTAATTCCCCGTCGAAAGGTCGCCCCACGACTTCGTCGCGCTGCACACATTGCTCTTCTGGCCCTTATTGACGTCCGGACCCACCACATCTCTGAACACCGTGACATGCGCGGTGGTCGAGGTGCCGGGCGAGCTGGGCGTATTACAGTTGGAGAGCCGGACTGTCGTGCTTACCGCATCGTTGTTGCCGTCACGCCAGCGGCTTGACTCATCGCCGGTCGCCCAGTTCGATATGTACGATGTCTTGCTTCCCTCAGCATGTGCCGGGACGGCACCAAGAGCCACTACGGCAAGAGCCCCCGACAACACAGCACAAGACCTACGCGAAATACGCATGATTCCCCCTAGTGAGTGGCTCCCTTTCGCGCGCGGGTCAGGCGCGGCTGAATGTGTCAGCCAGGAAGCCATGAGTGATCATCCGATGAGCTGGGGTGATGGCACAAGCGACACTCGCATGTTTTGATCGATGTGATGTGTTGCACTCCGATTGCATTCCCGTGGTCACACCGCCGCGAACTGCGACGCGTGCAAGCGGGCGTACGCGCCGCCCGCCGCCAGGAGTTCGTCGTGCGTGCCCTGTTCGGCTATCGCTCCGTCCTCCATCACCAGGATCACGTCCGCGTCGCGGATCGTGGAGAGGCGGTGGGCGATGACGAAGGACGTGCGGCCCTCGCGCAGGGAGTTCATCGCGCGCTGGATGAGGACCTCCGTGCGGGTGTCCACCGAGCTGGTCGCCTCGTCCAGGATCAGGATGGAGGGCTTGGTGAGGAACGCCCGGGCGATCGTGAGCAGTTGCTTCTCGCCCGCGCTCAGATTCGCGCCCTCCTCGTCGATCACCGTGTCGTACCCGTCGGGCAGGGTACGGATGAAGCGGTCGGCGTACGTCGCCATCGCTGCCTCCACCACCCGCTCGCGCGGGACCGGGACGTCGCCGCCCGCCACGCCGTACGCGATGTTGTCCGCGATCGTGCCGCCGAACAGCCAGGTGTCCTGGAGGACCATCCCAATGCCGGACCGCAGGTCCTCGCGGGTCATGGCGGCGATGTCGGTGCCGTCAAGGGTGATCCGGCCGCTCGTCACCTCGTAGAACCGCATCAGCAGATTCACCAGAGTCGTCTTGCCCGCGCCCGTCGGGCCGACGATGGCGACCGTCTGGCCGGGCTCGACCTTCAGAGTCAGGTCCTCGATGAGGGGCATGGCCGGCTCGTAGCGGAAGGCCACGTTCTCGAAGGTGACCTTGCCCGTGAGGCGGGTGGGGCGGGTGGGGTTCTGCGGCGCCGGTGACTCTTCCTCCGCGTCCAGGAGGTCGAAGACGCGCTCCGCCGAGGCGACGCCCGACTGGAGGAGGTTCGCCATCGCCGCGACCTGGGTGATCGGGCCGTTGAATTCGTAGGAGTAGTGGATGAACGCCTGGATGTCGCCGATCGACAGGGATCCGGATGCTACGCGCAAGCCGCCTATCACCGCGATCAGAACGTAGTTGAGGTTGCCGACGAAGGACATCGCGGGCTGGATAACGCCCGAGATGAACTGCGCCTTGAAGCTGGACGCGTAGAGGGTTTCGTTGTGCTCTTCGAAGGTACGGATCGCTTCCTCGCGGCGACCGAAGACCTTCACCAGGGCGTGGCCCGTGTACATCTCCTCGATGTGACCGTTGAGCTTGCCCGTCACCGCCCACTGCTTAACGAACTGCGGCTGGGCGCGCTTGCCGATGAGTACGGCGCCGAGCACCGACACCGGCACGGTCGCCAGCACCACCAGCGCAAGCAGCGGCGAGATCCAGACCATCATCGCCAGTACGCCCACGATGGTCAGCAGCGCCCGCAGCATCTGGCTGAAGGCCTGCTGCATGGTCTGCGTGATGTTGTCGATGTCGTTGGTGGTGCGGGAGAGGACTTCGCCGCGCGGCTGCTTGTCGAAGTACGACAAGGGCAGCCGCGCCAGCTTCGTCTCGGCCTGCTCGCGCAGCCGGTAGCCGACCCGCTGCACGACCACCATCACCAGCCGCAGCTTCACCCAGATGAAGAGGGCAGAGCCTGCCGTCACCGCGAGGGCCAGGGCGAGGACTTCACCCACCGCCCGGAAGTCGATGCCGGCCGGGCCGGTGGCGCCCGCGACCACGAGGTCCGTCGCGTGGCCGAGGATCTTGGGGCTCAGTACGGCCAGGGCAACGGCCGCGACGCCCGCCGCGAGGACGACGAGGAGCAGAGCCCGCTCGGGCGCCATCATTTTCAGGAGGCGCAGGCCGGAGGCGCGGAAGTTGGGGGAACGTTCGAGTGGCGGGGCGGCGGGGGTGCCGGGGACACCTCGCTGCGGGGCCGGGCCCTTGCGCTCGGGCACCGTGGGCACAGCACGGACCGTACTCATGCGGCTTCCTCCTCGGAGATCTGGGAGAGGACGATCTCCCGGTAACGACCTTGGGGAGAATTGAGTTCGGGGCGTGCTGGCCTGGCAGTTCGGCTGGTGTGTGATCAGCAGGGGGACTGCCGGGCGAGGAGGAGCTCCGCGCTCGTCCGGCGGCGGGTGGGCTGCTTGGTGGCCCGGGAGGTAGACCCATCCTCATCTGCCAGGCGAGCGCCAAGGCACATAGGCCGCCTTCGAGCCCCAACCGGCATGCAGCATTATGTGGGCGTGATCACCATTCATCTGAAGTACGAGATTGACGCCGACAAGCTTGAGGATTTTGAGGAATACGGCCGCCGCTGGGTCGGGCTCGTCAACCGGTTCGGCGGGACGCACCACGGCTACTTCCTGCCGAGTGAGGGCGACAGCGACATCGCCTACGCCCTCTTCTCCTTTCCCAGTCTCGCCGCGTACGAGCAGTACCGCACGGACAGCATGACCGACCCGGAGTGCCAGGATGCCTTCGAACTGGCTCGTAACACCCGCTGCATCAAGCGGTATGAGCGCCGCTTCCTGCGGCCGCTCGACGTCATGTCCTAGGCCAGGGCTGGGCTTGAACGGCTGCCCCGAACGCCAAGACATGGCTGTGAAATTCTTCGACCGCGTTGCGAACTCGGTCGTTTCTCCACTGCCCTCGGCATGAGCCGAGGGGACACGGCTCTACGACCGGGGAGCGTGTAGATGGGCACTGCCGGGGCGTGACGTGAGGAGGACCGTACGGGTTTGGTGAGTTGTGAAGCTGACCTGGGCCCGTGCGGTCTGTGCCCACCCTGCTATGTCCGGCGTTTCCCGCGCGCACTTCGGCGAGTTGCTCGCGGAACTGGCTCATCCGTGGGAGGCCGCACGTGAGTCCGCGCTCCGTGAAGAGCGTGGCGGGCCACGCCAGCGAGCGGCCGGGGCGGGGCGCAAGCCCAAGCTGGTCTTCGTCGATCGGCTGCTAGTGACCCTGGTACATCTGCGCCACCAGTTGCCGCACGCGGTCCTCGCCGAACTCTTCGCTGTGGACCGTTCCACCGTCTCCGAGGCCATCCGTCAGATCCGTCCGCTTCTCGCGGCCCGCGGGTTCGCCGTACCCGACCGGGCGGGACTGCGGCTGAAGACCCTGGAGGACGTCTTCGCCTATGCCGAGGCCGAGGGCGTCGAGCTGCGGATGGACGGGGCCGAGACCCAGGTCCGCCGCCCTCAGGCGGGGCGCCCGGGCCGCCGGACGTTCGTCTCCGGCAAGCGCAGGCAGAACACCATCAAGACCACCACGATCAGCGACGGCCAGGGCCGCATACTGCTGTCCGGCGCAGTCCGGCCGGGCCGCATGCACGACCAGACCGCCTTACGCACCGAGGGCATCGCCGAACAGTTCCGGACCCGTCCCACGGTCAAGGCCCGGGGCGACTCCGGGTACCAGGGGCTGGCCAAGGAGTTCCCCGACCAGGTCAGCGCACCCCCGAAGAAGCCCGCGGACGAGGCGTGCGACGGCGACAGGTACGCCTGGCAGGAGGCCAGGCGCCGCCAGTCCTCGGCCCGGATCTGCGTCGAGCACACCAACGCCGAGCTCCGACAGTGGGCGCCCCTGCGCAGGTTCACCGGACGGCGCGACACCTACGCCGAAACCCACCTCGCGATCGCCGGTCTTGTCTCCGACCGATCCGCCCAGCGCGCCACCCGCCGACAGACGAGCACCGAACTCGTCCTCGTCCGCGACACCGCCGGCTGATCACCCACCAGCCAAACCGCCAGGCCAGCACGCCCAGATCTCAATTTCCCCCAAGGTCGTAAGTGGCGTTGTCCCGCATGAGCCGCTCGTGGGTGCCGGCGCCGACCACCCGGCCCTCGTCGAGTACGACGATCCGGTCGGCCCCGCGGATCGTGGACACGCGCTGGGCGACGATGACGACGGTCGCGTCGGCCGTCTCCCTGGCGAGCGCGGCCCGGAGTGCCGCGTCGGTGGCGTAGTCGAGGGCCGAGAAGGAGTCGTCGAAGAGGTAGATTCCGGGCTTGACGACCAGTGCCCTGGCGATCGCGATGCGCTGACGCTGCCCGCCGGAGAGGTTGCTGCCGCCCTGGGCGACAGGCGCGTCCAGACCCTCGGGCAGGGCCTCGACGAAGCCCTTGGCCTGTGCGATGTCCAGCGCGTGCCACAGCTCTTCATCCGTGGCGTCGGGATTTCCGTACCGCAGATTGGAGCCGATCGTCCCGGAGAAGAGGTACGGCTTCTGCGGTACGAGGCCGACCGTGCGGGACAGCACCTCGGGATCGATATCCCGTACGTCGACTCCGCCCACCCGCACCTCGCCGCCCGTCGCGTCGAAGAGCCTGGGGACGAGGCCGAGCAGGGTCGTCTTTCCGCTGCCGGTGGAGCCGATGACGGCCGTCGTACGGCCGGGGCGCGCCGTCAGGTCCACGCCTCGCAGGACCGGTTCCTCGGCGCCCGGGTAGCTGAAGTCGGCGCCGCGTATGTCGAGCCGGCCGCGCATGTGCTCGCTCAAGCGCGTGACGGGTGCGGCGGGCGGGACGACGCTGGACTCGGTGGCGAGGACTTCCCCGATGCGTTCGGCGCTGACCGCGGCGCGCGGCACCTGCATCATCAGGAAGGTCGTCATCATGACGGCCATCAGGATCTGCATCAGGTAGCTGAGGAAGGCGACGAGCGAGCCGATCTCGAGCTCACCGGAGCCGATGCGGTGTCCGCCGAACCAGATAACCGTCACGGTCGCCAGCTCCCACACCACCACGACCGCGGGCATGGTCAGCGCCATCAGGCGGCCGGCTCGCAGGGCTACGCCCATCAGCTCGGCGTTGGCATCGGCGTAACGGCGCTGCTCGTGCTCGTCCTTGACGAACGCGCGGATGACCCGGATGCCGGTGATCTGCTCGCGCATCATCCGGTTGACCTGATCGACGCGCTTCTGCATGCCGCGGAAGAGAGCCGGCATCCGGCGGACGATCAGGCCCACGACCCCGGCGAGCAGCGGGACGAAGATCAGCAGCAGAGCGGCGAGCGGGACGTCCTGGCTGACGGCCATGACGATTCCGCCCACGCACATGAGAGGTGCGGCGACCAGCATGGTCAGGCCGAGGACCGTCAGCATCTGGATCTGCTGTACGTCGTTGGTGGTGCGCGTGATGAGGGACGAGGCGCCGAAGAAGACGGCGGCCGCGGCGGCGAGGATCTGGAGGAGAGTGACGGCGATCATGACGCCGCCGGTGGACAGGACGTAACCGGTGTCGCCGGTGAGGACGCCGTTGTTGATGATGCCGGCGTTGAGGGTGGGCAGGTAGAGGGTGGCGAGGGTCTGGATGAGCTGGAGTACGACGACCAGGGCGATCGTGGGGGCGTAGGGGCGCAGTCGGGTGCGCAGAAGTCGGATCAGCATGGTGTGCGCCGCCCTCAGCCGGTGTACGGACGGACGGACTTGGCGTCGCGCAGGGCGTGCGCCCACCAGGTGAGCTGGTTGAGGAGTGCCTTGGCGGCGGTGTTGGGGGCGGACGGGTCCTTGTGCTGTCCGTCCTCGTCGAAGTGGGACCAGGGGCCGTGGAAGCTGACGGTGTCGCGGATGGTGGTGGCGTGCATCTCGGCGAAGACCTGGCGCAGTTGCTCGACGGCGCGCAGGCCGCCGGACATTCCGCCGTAGGAGACGAAGCCGACGGGCTTGGCGTGCCATTCGCTGCCGTGCCAGTCGATGAGGTTCTTGAGGCCGGCGGGGAAGGAGTGGTTGTACTCGGGGGTGAGGACGACGAAGGCGTCGGCGGCGGCGAGCCGCGGGGAGACCTGCGCGAGGACGGCCTTGATCTCGTCGGACGGGTTGAAGGAGAGGGCGGTCGGCAGGTCGATGCCGGCCACGTCGATCACGTCGATGTCGAGGTCGTCGTGCTCGGCGGCCCGGGAGACGAACCAGTCGGCGATGACGGGGGCGAAGCGGCCCTCGCGGTTGCTGGCGACGATGACGGCGACGCGCAGTCGCGGGGCGCGCGCTTCGGAGTTGGCGGTGGAAGACGTGCCGGCCTGGGCTGATTCGTGCGTCGTGATGTCCATGCCGAAAGACTCGTACCTCAACCAAGATTGAGGTCAAGCCGTTCTGGCGGACTCCTCTCAACTCGCCTTTACGGTGGTCGCATGGTGCGA
>NZ_JAGGOK010000128.1 GCF_018614615.1 Streptomyces sp. ISL-100
ATCAGACTCTTTCGTGTCCGATTCCCCGTCGGCGGGGTTGCTTTCAGGTTTCCGCTTTCGCGTTTCCCTTTCGGCGTGGTCACTACTTTAGCGGATTTCCCTTGCGGCTCATAATCGGGCCGGTGAGTCGGAATTCGGGCATGCCGAAATCGAACCCGTCAGGGAAGTCGAAGGTAGTGGTTTGGCCGCTTCGGGGTCCGCCTCGGTTGACTCGAAAGTCCGTACCGACAGCAGTGCCCGTCTCAAGCGGCTCGGGCCACATTAGGCGTCCGCCGGGGCCACGTCAAGTTCGGCGGCGGCGTGGCGTGTGGGCCCTGAAAGGGCTCACTGTCGGGTCTCCTTCGATCCAGAAACGCCAGGGGTGGTCCGCGCCTTCGCCGCCCACTCCCGTGCGTGGACCGTTCCGCACCAGGTCAGCGAGTGCGGGGGTGCCGTGCAGTACAGAGAGAGGGGACTCGGGGCCGGCGCAGAGGTCGGTGCCGTCGAGGGTGCGGTCAATGGCGAGTCCCGTGGCGAGGCGGGCCGGGCCTTTGGCCAGTTCCTTGTCGCTTCGGGCCGAGAGTCGTCGTTTACGCACGAGATCCTGGCCGCGCGTCACCTCTCCTCCTCGCAGGAGGACGCCGCTCGCGGTGTGCTCCTGGCCGCAGACCAGGTTGAGGCTGAACCACATGCCGTAGATGAAGTAGACGTACGCATGACCGGGTGGGCCGAACATTGATGCGTTGCGCTGGGTCTTTCCGCGGTAGGCGTGCGATCCGGGGTCCCCCGGGCCGTCGTAGGCCTCGACCTCGGTGATGCGGAGCTCGATCGGGCCGTCATCGGTCAGTCGTACGAGGGTGCGCCCCAGCAGGTCGGGGGCGACCTCCGGTACGGGGCGGTCGAAGAACGTCCTGGGGAGCGGCGTACGGTCGGGGTCCGTGATCATGCCCTCCGAGCGTAGTGGAAATCGTGCGTTCGGGTAGGTGGCCTTGAGGCGCGCGCTTTGCCAGGGTGAGGGCCACGGAACCGGGCATGGCCCTTCCGCGTTTGTACTGGTCAGAGTCAGAGTCAGAACCAAAGATCTGGGAGAAGTCATGGGCTTCAAGAAGTTGCTCGCGAGCTTGGGTGCCGGTGGCGCGTCGGTGGAGACGGTGCTGACCGAGGCGAACGTCGTGCCTGGTGGTGTGGTTCAGGGCGAGGTGCGTATCCAGGGCGGTTCGGTCGATCAGCAGATCGAGGGGCTTTCCGTCGGTCTGCAGGCGCGCGTCGAGGTCGAGGGCGGTGACCAGGAGGTCAAGCAGGACATCGAGTTCACGAAGCAGCGGCTCGGCGGTGCCTTCGAGGTCAAGGCGGGCGCTGTGCACGTCGTGCCGTTCGGGCTGGAGATCCCCTGGGAAACCCCGGTCACCAGCATCGCCGGTCAGCAGCTGCACGGCATGAACATCGGCGTGACGACGGAGCTGGAGATCGCCCGGGCCGTCGACTCGGGTGATCTGGACCCGATCAATGTGCACCCGCTGCCGGCGCAGCAGGCGATCCTGGACGCCTTCGTGCAGCTGGGCTTCCGCTTCAAGAGTGCGGACATGGAGCGCGGTCACATCCGCGGGACGCGCCAGCGGCTGCCCTTCTACCAGGAGATCGAGTTCCAGCCGCCGCAGCAGTACCGCGGGCTGAACCAGGTCGAGCTGACCTTCGTAGCGGACGACCGTGAGATGGATGTCGTCCTGGAGATGGACAAGAAGCCGGGGCTGTTCAGTGAGAGCAGCGACTCGTACCGGGCCTTCAAGGTCGGGCTGAACGACTTCCAGGGAACCGACTGGGTCGCCTACCTCAACCAGTGGCTTGCCCAGGTCGGCGGTCAGCGCAACTGGCTCTAGGCTCGGGAGCCGTCAGGTAGCAGCACAGTTCACATCGGAGGTTCAGACGTGTCCGAGGCGAAGAGGCCGCCGCTTCCCCATGACTTCCATCCGCCCGTGCCCTCGTTCACTGTGGTGAGTGAGGATGTCGCGGACGGGGCGGTGTTGAAGGACGCCCAGGTGTACGCCGCCGGTAATACGTCGCCGCACTTGCGGTGGGAAGGGTTTCCCGCCGAGGCCAAGAGTTTCGCCGTGACGTGTTTCGATCCCGACGCGCCTACCGGCAGCGGGTTCTGGCACTGGACCGTCTTCGACATTCCGGCGTCGGTGACGGAGCTGCCGGCGGGGGCGGGCAGCGGGAAGTTCGAGGGGTTGCCGCCGGGCGCCGTTCAGGTCCGTAACGACTACGGGTCCAAGGACTTCGGCGGGGCGGCGCCGCCGGCCGGCGAGAGGCACCGCTATGTGTTCACCGTGTACGCGGTGGACACGGAGAAGCTCGGTCCTGACGCCGACGCCTCCCCCGCCGCTGTGGGATTCAACCTCCGGTTCCACACGCTCGGGCGGGCGCAGCTGGTCGCCGAATACGAGGCTCCCGCAGCGAGTTGAGCGTTCACTTTCTGTTTGCCCGTCCCTGGTCTTGGAAGAGATCAGGGACGGGCATCTTTTTATTGCGTTGTCCATCTCGGTGTGCCCGGTCAGAGTTGATCCAAGCCCGCCATGAGGTGGGCCGGCGCAGGGAGGGTGGGCGGGATGCGGGACACGCTGGTACTGAACGCGAGCTTCGAGCCGCTGTCTACGGTGACACTGAACCGGGCGGTGGTGCTTGTCCTGACGGACAAGGCCGTCGTCGAACAGGCCCATCCCGGACTGCTGATGCGTGCTGCCGCCGTGGAGCTTCCGGTGCCGCAGGTGATCAGGCTGTGCCGTTATGTGCGGGTGCCCTTCCGAAGACAGGCACCGTGGTCGAGGCGCGGTGTGCTGATACGGGACCAGCACCGGTGCGCGTACTGCGGGCGGCGGGCCACCACCGTCGACCATGTGATGCCGAAGGCTCAGGGCGGCGGGGACGGCTGGATGAATACGGTGGCGTCCTGCGCGGAGGACAACCACCGCAAAGCGGACCGTACGCCGGACGAGGCGGGGATGCCGCTGCTGCGCAAGCCGTTCGTACCTTCGCCCGCCGACGCGATGCTGCTGGCGCTGGGCGCGGACGAGCGGTCGGCGCTGCCGGAGTGGCTGGCGCAGTCCGCGTAGCGGCCGGTAAAAGCCCGCCTTCGTTGTGGGGAGGCGGGCTTCTGTGTGTCAGCGCAGTAGTAGTTGGACGATCGCTACCGTGCCTACGGCCACGATGAGTGCGCGCAGGGCGGTCGGGGGCAGGCGGCGGCCGATCTTGGCACCGAGCTGGCCTCCGAGGGTGGAGCCGACCGCGATGAGGGCTACGGCGGTCCAGTCGAATTCCGCGGCGAAGAGGAAGAACGTCGCGGCGATGGTGTTGACGACGGCGGCGAGGACGTTCTTGGTGGCGTTCAGGCGTTGCAGGGTGTCGGTGAGCAGCATGCCCATGAGGGCGACGTAGATGATTCCCTGGGCCGCGGTGAAGTAGCCGCCGTACACGCTGGCGAGGACGAGGCCGGTGATGAGGAGCGGGCCGCCGTCGGCGTCGGTGTGGGTGCCGTTGCGTTCGCGGCGGCGCTGGACGGCCTTGGTGATGCGGGGTTGCAGGATTACCAGGACGAGGGCGAGGCCGACCAGGACCGGCACGATCGTTTCGAAGGCGGTCGCCGGGAGTGCGAGGAGCAGTACGGCTCCGCACAGGCCACCGGTGGCGGCTGCCGCGCCGAGGCGCAGAATGCGGCGGCGCTGGCCGGTGAGTTCCTTGCGGTAGCCGATGGCGCCGCTGATGGAGCCGGGGATCAGGCCGAGGGCGTTGGAGACGGTCGCGGTGACCGGCGGCAGGCCGGTGGCGAGCAGGACCGGGAAGGTGATGAGGGTCCCGGAACCGACGATGGTGTTGATGGTCCCGGCGCCCACACCCGCGGCGAAGACGGCGAGCATCTCCCAGATGGTCACGGTGTGCCCTTCGTGCATGATCGTTGCTTGATGCATCGATCATGCACGACGGTGGGCGCTCGCCGGTGGACGGGGTCAGTCGATGGGGGGTTCCTGGCGGCGTTCCTGGCCCGTGTTGAAGCCCGGGGCGCCACCCGTGAAGTTGCCGAAGGCGCCGCTGAGGCCCTTGAGGGCGTCGCCGATCTCGCTAGGGACGATCCAGAGCTTGTTGGCGTCGCCCTCGGCGATCTTCGGGAGCATCTGGAGGTACTGGTACGAGAGGAGCTTCTGGTCCGGGTCGCCCGCGTGGATGGACTCGAAGACCGTACGGATGGCCTGGGCCTCGCCCTCGGCGCGCAGCGCGGACGCCTTGGCCTCACCTTCGGCGCGCAGGATCGCGGACTGCTTCTCGCCCTCGGCGGTGAGGATCGCGGACTGCCGGATGCCCTCGGCCGTGAGGATCGCGGCGCGCTTGTCGCGGTCGGCGCGCATCTGCTTCTCCATCGAGTCCTGGATGGAGGTGGGCGGCTCGATCGCCTTGAGCTCGACGCGGTTGACGCGGATGCCCCACTTGCCGGTGGCCTCGTCGAGAACCCCGCGCAGCGCCGCGTTGATCTCCTCGCGGGAGGTCAGGGTCCGCTCCAGGTCCATGCCACCGATGATGTTGCGGAGGGTGGTGACGGTGAGCTGCTCGATCGCCTGGATGTAGCTGGCGACTTCGTACGTCGCGGCCCGGGCGTCGGTGACCTGGTAGTAGATGACGGTGTCGATGTTGACGACCAGGTTGTCCTGGGTGATCACCGGCTGGGGCGGGAAGGGCACGACCTGTTCCCGGAGGTCGATCCGGTTGCGGATCGAGTCGATGAACGGGACGACGATGTTCAGGCCGGCGTTGAGCGTTCGCGTGTAGCGGCCGAAGCGCTCCACGATGGCGGCGCTGGCCTGCGGGATGACCTGGATCGTCTTGATCAGGGCGATGAAGACCAGCACCACCAGAATGATCAGGACGATGATGACGGATGACATCGCGTTTCCCGTGCCCTTCGTGTTGTGCTTCTCGGGAGAGACCTGTGATTGATGATCAATCTTCCCAGAACGCGGGTCGGTGTGCGGGGTGTTCGGCTTACCTGGCCGGGTTACATCACTACCGCTGTTGCTCCGTCGATCTCGACTACGTCGACCTGCTGGCCCGGTTCGAAGCTCTGTCCCGTGTCGAGGGACCGCGCGGACCACACCTCGCCCGCGAGTTTGATGCGGCCGCCGCTGGCGTCGACCCGTTCCAGGACTACCGCCTGACGTCCTCTCAGCGCGTCCACACCGGTGCGGTGTTCGGGCCGATCGGAGCGGTGGCGGGCCGCTATAGGGCGTACGACCGCGATGAGCGCGACCGAGACCGCGGCGAAGACCAGTACCTGGGCGACCATCCCGCCGCCCAGGCCCGCTGTCACGGCGCCGGCGACCGCGCCCGCCGACAGCATTCCGAACTCGGGCATCGCGGTCACCACGAGCGGAATTCCCAGCCCGACAGCGCCGATCAGCCACCACACCCATGCGTCGATGTCCACATGGTCATGGTAGGTGCGGGTGGTCTTCGCGGACAGGGCGCGGGCGTTGCTGTGGAATGTCAGGCGAGCGGCAGGCCCTGGGCCGTCCAGCGGTCGGACCTGCGCTCGACGACGAGCGGGAGGCCGAAGCAGAGGGAGAGGTTTCGGGATGTCAGTTCCGTCTCCACGGGACCGGCGGCGAGGACCTTGCCCTGCCGGATCATGAGGACGTGGGTGAAGCCGGGGGCGATCTCCTCGACATGGTGCGTAACCATGATCATCGAGGGTGCGTACGGGTCACGGGCGAGGCGGCCGAGGCGGCGGACGAGGTCTTCGCGGCCGCCGAGGTCGAGACCGGCGGCGGGCTCGTCGAGGAGCAGCAGCTCCGGGTCGGTCATCATCGCGCGGGCGATCATCGTGCGCTTGCGCTCTCCCTCGGAGAGCGTGCCGAACTTCCGGTCCAGGAAGTCGGTCATGCCGAGGCGGTCGAGGAAGGCGCGGGCGCGCTGCTCGTCGACCTCGTCGTAGTTCTCGTGCCAGGTGGCGGTCATGCCGTACGCGGCCGTGAGCACCGTCTGGAGGACGGTCTGGCGCTTGGGCAGCTTGTCGGCCATCGCGATGCCGGCCATGCCAATGCGCGGGCGGAGCTCGAATACGTCGGTGCCGGGGCTGCCGAGCCTCTCTCCGAGGATCTTGGCGCTGCCGGTGGACGGGAAGAGGTAGCTGGAGGCGACGTTCAGCAGGGTGGTCTTGCCGGCGCCGTTCGGGCCGAGGATCACCCAGCGCTCGCCCTCCTTGACCGACCAGGAGACGTCGTCCACCAGAGCGCGTCCGTCGCGGACCACGGATACGTCCACCAGCTCCAGTACATCGCTCATGAGCGCGTTGTCTCCCCATGCAGTCTCGAGAATGTCGGGCGTGCCTGTAGGCACAGCTCCAGGGGAAAACCTACGCCACCGGTCGAGTGATCCGGTTGCTAGGTCCGTTGCCTAGGCTGGGGGCATGCTTTCCGAACCTCGCTCAGGACGACTGGCCGCATGGGGAAATGCCCTTTTGGCCGGACTTGCTTCGCCGGATCATGTCGCGCTCGCCATCGTCGGGGAGGACGCGGTGCACCGGGTGGAAGGTGTGCCCGGGGAGGCGAGGCCTGTCGGGCTCACGCTGGCCCTGGGGCGGCTTCGTGCGCTGGGCGTGACCGGCTTCCGGGTCGCGCTGCCCGCGCCCGGCCATCCGCTGGGGCTCAGTGGGCCGCCGGAGTTCAACGCCCGGGCGCTGGAGGCGGAGGAGGCAGTGGTCTGCTCGGGGGCGGCGGTGGGGTTGGTGCCGGAGATGTACGAGGTGGGGCCGGCCGGCGATGTGCGGGTTGAGGTGACGTGGCACTGCCTGGCCGTGCGGGAGGCGCCGCCCGCCGATGTGCCCTCGCTCGGGGAGGCGGAGCGGGAGCTCGCGGAGGGGCTTCGGGATGCGACGGCGGTGCTGTCGCGGCTGGACGTGGCCGGGTCGGGTCCGGTGGCGGAGGCGGCGCTGGACGCGTACCGGGCGCGGGCCGAGGCGGGCCGCGAGGTGCTGGCGCCCGGGTATCCGCCGCGTGCGGTACGGGTGTTGGAGCTGGCGCAGCGGGTCGGGCTGCTGATCTCGCTGGCGTACGAGAACGGGCACGGGGGTGCGGTGAGTGCGTCTGAGATGGCGGCTCGGGGGGAGGCGCTGCGGCCGGTGGAGCGGGTGGCTCGGCGGGCGCAGGTGGCGGCGTACAACGCGTGGGTGGAGGAGCGGGAACGGGGGCGGTGAGTGCCCTCTTGAAAGCAGTACGCGACCGGCCCCCAGGCGCTCTGCGCCTGGGGGCCGGTGGTCACCGCTCGACCGGAGTCGGTCAGTGGTTGACGGCGTGGTTCCCGAAGGCCGGGTTGAGAGCGCCGATGACGTTGACAGTGTTGCCGGAGGCGTTCACCGGGACGTGGACCGGGACCTGGACCAGGTTGCCGGAACCGACGCCCGGCGAGTGGACGGCCTTGCCCTGGGCCTGCGCACCGCTGTCGGTGGCGGAGGCAACACCGGCTCCGGCGGCGATGAGGCCACCCGCGACCATGGTGACGGCAGCGGCCTTCTTCAGGTTCTTCACTTCAGGATCCTCCTAGACGTCGCTGCGG
This sequence comes from Streptomyces sp. ISL-100, assembly GCF_018614615.1. Taxonomy (GTDB): domain Bacteria; phylum Actinomycetota; class Actinomycetes; order Streptomycetales; family Streptomycetaceae; genus Streptomyces. Next base: position 7,576 of record NZ_JAGGOK010000128.1, read on the forward strand.
CCAGCCGCCGCAGCACGCCATGAAGAACGTCCAGGCGTCGATCAGGATGCGCCATGTGGGGGACATACACCCGACGGTATGAATCTCGGACCGGACGTAGACCGTCCGATTAGCCCGTAATCCCATGTCGGACGGCCCACAGCGCTGCCTGGGTGCGGTCGGAGAGATCCAGCTTCATCAGGATGTTCGAAACATGCGTCTTGACGGTCTTCTCGGAGAGGACCAGGGCGCGGGCGATCTCCCGGTTGGAGCGGCCGTCGGCGATCAGGGTCAGCACTTCCCGCTCCCGGTCGGTGAGCGCGCTCCCCCGGCCCGTGCCGCCGTTCCCTTCCTCCTGGGCGAGCAGGGCGCCCGCGACCTCCGGCTGGAGGAGAACATGCCCGGCGTGGACGGACCGGATGGCGCCGGCCAGGGCGTCCGGGTCCACGTCCTTGTAGACGTATCCCGAGGCACCGGCGCGCAGGGCGGGGACGACGGTGCGCTGCTCGGTGAAGCTGGTGACGATCAGGACCTTGGCGGGGTTGGCCAGCTCGCGGAGTTTGCGGAGTGCTTCGATGCCGTCTGTGCCCGGCATCTTGATGTCCATGAGTACGACGTCGGGGCGGAGCTCCTCGGCGCGGGCCACGCCCTCGGCGCCGTCGCCGGCCTCGCCGACGACCTCGATGTCGTCCTGGATCTCCAGGAAGGTGCGCAGGCCTCGGCGTACGACCTGGTGATCGTCGACGAGTAGTACGCGGATGCCGTTTTTCGCCGGTCGTGCGGCCGCCTCAGCCACCGGGGACCTCCATCTCGATCGTGGTGCCCTTGCCGGGCGCCGATTCCACGGTGAGTGTGCCGCCCGCGCCGCCGGCGCGGTCGCGCATCGAGACCAGGCCGAGGTGGCGGCCCGCTCTGCGTACGGTCTTCGGGTCGAAGCCGCTGCCGTCGTCCCGGACCTTCAGGCGGGCGCCCTGGCCGTTCTTTTCCAGTACGACGTCGACGTGGGCCGCGCCGGAGTGGCGCAGCGCGTTGTGCAGTGCCTCCTGGGCGACCCGCAGGACGGCTTCCTCCTGGGCGGCGGGCAGCGCCCGTACACCCATGCTGTGGAAGGTGACCCTGGCCGTGTGGGCGCGGTCCATGACCTGGATCTGGGTGCGCAGAGTGGCGATCAGGCCGTCCTCGTCGAGGGCGGCGGGGCGGAGCTCGACGACCGCGGCGCGCAGTTCGTCGGCCGCTTCGGCGGCGAGTGCGGCCACCTGCTGGAGCTCGCCCTTGGCGCGGGCGGGGTCGCGGTCGACGAGGGCGGCGGCGGCCTGGGCGGTGAGGCGCAGGGAGAAGAGTTTCTGGCTCACGGCGTCGTGGAGCTCGTGCGCCAGGCGGGAGCGCTCCTCGGCGATGGTGAGTTCTCGGCTGCGCTCGTACAGGCGGGCGTTGGTGAGGGCGATCGCGGCGTGCTGGGCGAGCATGCCGAGCAGTTCCTCGTCCTCCTCGGTGAAGCCGCAGGCTCCGTCGGGCTTGGGGCAGCGCTTGTTGGCGAGGAAGAGCGCGCCGATGACGTCGTCGCCGTCGCGGATGGGCAGACCCAGGAAGTCGGACATCTCGGGGTGCGCGGAGGGCCAGCCCTCGAAGCGCGGGTCCTTGCGTACGTCGGCGAGACGCTCGGTCTCGGCGCCGTGCAGCATCGCGGCGAGGATGCCGTGCTGGCGGGGCAGCGGGCCGATGGCCTTCCACTGCTCGTCGCTGACGCCGTCGACCACGAACTGGGCGAAGCCACCGTGGTCGTCCGGGACGCCCAGTGCGGCGTACTCGGCATCGAGCAGCTCGCGGGCGGAGGCGACGATCGTCTTGAGGACGTCGCGCACTTCCAGGTGCCGGCTCATGGCGAGCAGCGCGGTGCTCACGGCCGTCAGGCCGGAGCGCGGGGATGGCGTCTCCCCTGCTCGAACGCAGTTGAGAGCTTGGGGATTGCTCATGTGGTCACGGTACCGGCGGGTGTGGGGCCGCGTATCGGGCCGGCGGCGGCCTCTGCTTAGGGCGCGGGGCCTAGGTCGAAAGTGCCTGGTGCGGTGGGCGTAGGCCGAAGGGCCCTGGTGCGGGGGGACGCTCGGCTGAGGCGCGGGACGGGGGCGGGTTCCTACGTTGGGGGCACCGATGCGGTGTGGTGCGACGTAGATGTAAAGGGGACGGTTGGCATGCCGGTTGCGATCATCACGGGGGCTTCGAAGGGGCTGGGGCGGGCGCTGGCGACGGCGCTCGCGGAGCGGGACTGGGATCTGGTGCTGGATGCCAGGACCGGTCCCGTACTGGAGGACGCGGCGCGGAAGGCGCGTAAGTACGGGACACGTGTGGTGGCCGTGGCCGGTGATGTCAACGACGCTGCGCACCGGGCGGATCTCGTGGCCGCCACGCGGGGGCTCGGCGGACTGGATCTGCTGGTGAACAACGCGAGCGCGCTGGGCGCGGAGCCGCTCGTACGGCTGGAGGAGCTGCCGCTGGAGGGGCTGCGGGCGGCGCTGGAGACGAACGTGGTGGCGGCGCTCGGTCTCGTACGGGAAGCACTGCCGCTGCTGCGGGCGGCCGGGGAGGGCGGCGGCGCTGGTGGCGCGGTCGTCTCGGTGAGTTCGGACGCGGCGGTGGAGGCGTACGAGACCTGGGGCGGGTACGGGGCTTCGAAGGCGGCCCTCGACCACCTGTCGGCGGTGCTGGCGGCGGAGGAGCCGGGGCTGCGGGTGTGGGCGGTCGACCCGGGCGACATGGGGACCGATCTGTACGCGGCGGCGGTACCGGACGACGACGCACGGCGGCCGGAGCCGGATTCTGTGGTTCCGGCGTTTCTGCGACTGCTCGACGAGCGGCCACGGCCCGCGAGCGGGCGTTATGTGGCGTCGGCGCTGCTGGAGCTGGAGGGGGACCGATGAGGGAGGCGACCACTTGGCGGCCGGACACCGGGGCGGCGGTGCGAAGCCGCCGAATAGGGGTCTCGGGGGCGAGGGCCGGGGCGGCGGAGGCCGGTGCAGGCGGGACAGGGCAGGGGCCGACCGCACAGGCCGGCCCGGAGGCGGTCAGTGCGAGTGCTTCGGCGGGACGGGCCAGGTCCGACGCACGCGCCTCGGCGGTGGAGGTCGGCACACGGCCGCAGGCGGACAGCACCGACGCCGGGTCACGGCGGGCGACGCCGGACGCGGAAACCGGGGCAGGCGGGACAGGGCGGGGGCTGAGCCCACAGGCCGGGCCGGAGGTGGGCAGTGGGTGTGCCGGGTTGGGGCAGGTGGTGGCGGGCGTGGATGGGGTCGGTGGGGTGGCGGGGGTGTTTTGTGGGGTGCGGGTACCTGAGGGGCTGGCTGCGCGGGTGCCTGCTGAGGAGCGTGGTGGGGGGCGCGATGATGTGCGGCTGCTCGTTTCGCGGGGTACGGAGGTCTCGCATCACGCGTTCCGGGAGCTGGCGGGGCTGCTGCGGGCCGGAGACGTGCTGGTGGTGAATACGTCGGCCACGCTGCCGGCAGCGGTGGACGGACGGGTGGAGGCGGCCGCCGGCAGTGGCGGCGGCGAGCGGCTGGTGGTGCACTTTTCGACCAGGGGGGACGACCGGCGCTGGGCCGTCGAGCTGCGCAGCCCCCTGGAGACGGGGGCCACCCTGCCCCGTCGCGGCGGGCCCGCTGGGACCGTGATGCGGCTGGCCGGGGGTGGAGGGCTGGTGCTGGAGGAGCCTGTCGGGCCCGGTGGGGAGCGGTTGTGGTGGGCTCGGGTCTTCGGCGGTGATGTGGCGGCGCTGCTGCAGCGGTACGGGCGGCCCATCCGGTACGGGTATACGGAGCGGGACCAGCCGCTGGCGGCGTACCAGACGGTCTTCGCCCTGCCGTCCGCCGACGGCGGGGGCTCGGCGGAGATGCCGAGTGCCGGGCGGCCCTTCACAGCGGCGATGGTGGCGGAGCTGGTGAGCCGGGGCGTGCAGTTCGCTCCGCTCACTCTTCATACGGGGGTCGCTTCGGCCGAGGCGCACGAGCCGCCGTACCCGGAGCGCTTCGAGGTGCCGGCCGCCACGGCGTGGCTGGTGAACGCGGCGCGCGCGGCCGGCGGGCGCATCGTCGCGGTCGGGACGACAGCGGTGCGGGCGCTGGAGTCGGCGGCCGGGCCCGACGGGGTGGTGCGGGAGGCGGCGGGGTGGACCGGGCTCGTGGTCACGCCGGAGCGCGGCGTACGCGTCGTGGACGGGTTGCTGACCGGGCTGCACGAGCCGCAGGCGTCGCATCTGCTGATGCTGGAGGCGGTCGCGGGGCGGGCCGCTCTGCGCCGTGGATACGCCGAGGCTCTGAGGCATCGCTACCTCTGGCACGAGTTCGGCGACGTACACCTCCTCCTCCCGGAGCAGACCGGTAAAAGGTGCTCACTCTGAGCATCGAAGGAGCAACTATTGGTGAGTTCGTAACGTGCCCGATGTGAGCCCGCGCATAGGACACACGTCACTTACGAAGGGCCGTAGTTGGTTAATAAGGGGCGTATGGGCTGGGTATCGCCCCGCGCCACGCACTTGTGCGAGGGCATACGTCCACTACCGGGGATCGTACGTCACACCTTTGCCACAGGATTTTGCGGACGCTAACAATGGCTGCCGTCGCGGACTCCGCGGCTTCCGCTATTCGAAGAGGTACGTCTGCATGTCCGCGTCTCGCACCCCTGGCTATAGCCGCCTGAACAAGAACCACAAGTTCTCGATCGCTGGTGTCGCCGCCCTCGGCGCCGCCGCCCTCACGTTCTCGCTCGTCCCCAGCAACGCGTCGGCCGAGGCCGACACGCGCGCTGTCGACGCTGTCGCCCCGGTGGCGTGGGCCGCGGCCGCCGACAGCGCCCAGGCCAAGACAGTGCACACGAGCATCACGCAGCAGCAGGTCGGCGCCGACAAGGTGGCCAAGGCTGTGGCCGAGGCTCGGGCGAAGGCCGACGCGAAGGCCAAGGCCGACGCCCAGGCGAAGGCCGCGGCCGCCGCGAAGGCCAAGGCTGACGCCAAGGCCAAGGCCGAGGCGAAGAAGCGCGCCGACGAGCGCGCGGCCGCGAGCCGCGCCGCCGCGCGCAAGCCCGTCTTCGCCAACAACCTTGACGGCTGGATCCGCGAGGCTCTGTCCATCATGAAGGCCAAGGGCATCCCCGGAACCTACGAGGGCCTGCACCGCAACATCATCCGTGAGTCCGCCGGTGACCCGCGCGCGATCAACAACTGGGACATCAACGCCCAGAACGGCGTCCCGTCGATCGGTCTGCTGCAGGTCATCAAGCCGACCTTCGACGCGTACCACGTCCCCGGTACGGCTCACTCCCAGTACGACCCGGTCGCCAACCTCACGGCTGCCGCCAACTACGCGGCCGACCGTTACGGCTCGATCGACAACGTGAACAGCGCCTACTGAGTCAGGCCACAGGTCTGACGTCTGACACAGGCGAAGCATGGAAGCATGCGAGAAGGGCGGCACCCGCACGGGTGCCGCCCTTCTCGCGTCGCCGCTACGGGTGCGGCGTGGTTACTTGCGCATGACTTCCGGCTCGTGGCGGCGCAGCAGGCGCACCACGACGAAGCCGCACAAGATGCCGATCCCGAGCAGTACGCCCATGTCGAGCACCCACTGGCCGGCGCTGTGGTCCCACAGCCCGTCGAGGTTGAGCGGGTCCCACGGCATGGTGACGTTGAGCTGCGCGGTGGTGCCCAGGGCCGCGACGGCCCAGCGCGACGGCATCAGCCAGGCGACCTGCTCGATGCCGGGGCTGTCGTGGAGCTGGAAGAGGACTCCGGTGAAGACGACCTGGATGATCGCGAACATGACCAGCAGCGGCATGGTCTTCTCGGCGGTCTTCACCAGTGCGGAGATGATCAGGCCGAACATCATCGACGTGAATCCGAGCGCGCTGATGACGATCGTCATCTCGACGACCGGGTACTCCTCGAAGATCACGCCCTCGGTCGGCAGCTTCGAGCGGGCGCCGAAACCGATCGCCGCGATGATCATGCCCTGCAGGGCGGTGATCAGTCCGAGGACGATGACCTTGGACATGAGGTACGCGGAACGGGACAGGCCGGTGGCCCTTTCCCGCTCGTAGATGACCCGTTCCTTGATCAGCTCACGCACGGAGTTCGCGGCGCCGGAGAAGCACGCGCCGACCGCAAGGATCAGCAGGATCGTACCGACGTCCTTGTTGACCAGCCTGTTCTTCTCCGGGCCGAAGCCCAGGCCGCTGTCCGCAGGGATTACCGTGCTGACGATTCCCAGCACCGCCGGCAGGATCAGCATGAGGCCGATGAAGCCCTTGTCGGACACGATGACCGACGCATAGCGGCGGATCAGGGTCCACAGCTGGGAACCCCAGCTCTGCGGCTTGGGCGGGCGCATCTGCTGCGCGGGCGGCATGTGTACGGACTGTGCGGCAACGGCGTCGATGTCCGCGGCGTACATCTGGTAGTGCTGGGAGCCGCGCCAGCGGCCCGCCCAGTCGTAGTCGCGGTAGTTCTCGAAGGCGGAGAAGACGTCGGCCCAGGTGCTGTAGCCGAAGAAGTTGAGTGCCTCCTCGGGCGGGCCGAAGTAGGCGACGGAACCACCGGGCGCCATGACGAGGAGCTTGTCGCAGATCGCCAGCTCGGCCACGGAGTGCGTGACGACGAGGACCGTACGGCCGTCGTCGGCGAGGCCGCGCAGCAGCTGCATGACGTCGCGGTCCATGCCCGGGTCGAGGCCGGAGGTCGGCTCGTCGAGGAAGATGAGCGACGGCTTGGTCAGCAGCTCCAGGGCCACGGAGACGCGCTTGCGCTGGCCACCGGAGAGGGAGGTGACCTTCTTCTCCTTGTGGATGTCCAGCTTGAGCTCGCCGAGGACCTCGTTGATGCGCTGCTCGCGCTCGGCCTCCGTGGTGTCCGCGGGGAAGCGGAGCTTGGCGGCGTACTTGAGCGCCTTCTTGACGGTCAGTTCCTTGTGCAGGATGTCGTCCTGCGGGACCAGACCGATACGCTGGCGGAGCTCGGCGAACTGCTTGTAGAGGTTGCGGTTGTCGTAGAGGACGTCGCCCTGGTTGGCGGGCCGGTAGCCGGTGAGTGCCTTGAGCAGGGTGGATTTGCCGGAGCCGGACGGGCCGATGACCGCGATGAGCGACTTCTCCGGTACGCCGAAGGAGACGTCCTTGAGGATCTGCTTGCCGCCGTCGACCGTGACCGTGAGGTGGCGGGCGGAGAAGGAGACCTCGCCGGTGTCGACGAACTCTTCGAGCCGGTCGCCGACCAGGCGGAACGTCGAGTGGCCGACGCCGACGATGTCGCTGGGGCCGAGCAGCGCGGTGCCGGACTTGGGGATCGGCTGACCGTTGACGTACGTGCCGTTGTGGCTGCCGAGGTCGCGGATCTGGAACCGGCCATCAGGTGTGGCGGTGAACTCGGCGTGGAGGCGGGAGACCTGGAGGTCGGAGACGACCAGCTCGTTCTCCAGCGCACGGCCGATCCGCATCACGCGGCCCATGGCCACCTGGTGGAACGTCGTCGGGCTGCGGTCGCCGTACACCGGCGGAGCCCCCGCGACACCGCCGGCCGGGGCGCCGCCCGGGCCTCCTTGCTGGTGTGGCACGTGCGCCTGGGGCGCATGCTGCCATGCCTGCTGGGGCTGTTGGTGCTGGTTGTGCTGCTGCTGGTTGTGCGGGTCCTGCGGCTGGTGCGGTGCCTTGGCCGCCCAGCCGGGTGCGCCCTGCTGCTGAGGTGCCGGCTGCTGCGGCTGAGGCGCCTGCTGGTGCGGTGCCTGCTGCTGGGCGGCCATGGCGCCCTGCCCGCTGGGCACCCCCGCGCCGGACAGGCTCAGCCGCGGGCCGTCGGTGGCGTTGCCCAGGTGCACGGCGGAGCCGGGGCCGATCTCCATCTGGTGGATCCGCTGGCCCTGCACGTACGTGCCGTTGGTGCTGCCGTGGTCCTCGATGACCCAACTGCGGCCGCCCCAGCTGACGGTGGCATGCCGCCACGAGACCCTGGCGTCGTCGATCACCAGATCACCCTGCGGATCACGTCCGAGGGTGTACGACCGGGACGGATCGAGCGTCCAGGTCCTTCCATTCAATTCCAGTACGAGTTCCGGCACTCCGCGCCCCACTAGTTGTCCCCCGAGTTACCCCCGTCGCAGGGAGTCTAGGGATGCTGAACATCGGGAGGAACTATTTCAGGCCCAGTCCCGAATTAGAAAGTCGAGGCCTGCGAAGACCGCGCAGGGGCTGCCCGTTGACGTGGGAGAAATACCTCCGGAGAGTGGTAAGCACGCATGAGTGCGTACGGATCATGCGCGAATAGAACAACTTAGGACAGTTCGGCACGGATCGGGGGACCCTGATGAGTGCGAGCGGCAATAGCGGCGTGCGGTGGGGCGATGTACTGCTCGCCTCTATTGCCGCGGTGAGCTGGGCGTTGGTGGGCATGGCCGGCGTGGCTTCCCTCGGGCTTCATCTGCTGGGCGCGGATTCGGCGGGGTCGCTCGGGCCGATGACCGCGGCTGTTGTGGTTCTGGGGGCCGGTGGTTCGGTCAGTCCGTCCGGCGATGTCTCGGCGTTCGGCCTCGAAGGCGCGGAGGCGACGACCGCCGTCGACATCACGCCACTTGGAGTGGGGCTGGCCGGTGCGCTCCTTCTGTCCTTTTTCTTCCTGCGGTCCCTGCGCGGTGCGGGAAAGACGATCTCCGTGGGCGAACTGGCCGCCAGGGCGGGAGCGGTGGCCGTGCTGTTCGTCGCCACGATGGGCGGGCTCGCCTGGGCGGGGCACGACGTCATCACCATCGACGGGGATGCGCTCGGGCCCGGTCTCGGGCTCGACCAGGTGCCGGGCGGCGACGCTCCCGGTGGGATCGGAGAGCTGCTGCCCGACGGGCTCGGGGACATCGGCGGGCTGCTGCCCGACCAGCTGCCCGACCGGCTGGCCGACCTCGCGGACGCGAAGGCGTCGGTCGGCTTCAGCGTCAACACCGGCGAGTCGCTGGTGGGCGCGGCGTGCTGGGTGCTCGGGGTACTGGTCGTGGCGCTGCTCGCGTCGCGTCGTACGCCGCTGCCGCGCGGGTGGGACGCGGTGCACCGGGTCGTACGGCCGGCCGTGTCCGCTCTGGTCACGGTGCTCGTGGTCGCGGTTCTCGCGGGACTCGCCGCGGCGGCGTACGCGGCGGTCGGGGACGACCATCCGAAGCGGATCGCGGGTGCGGCGCTGCTCGGCGCGCCCAACGGGGTGTGGCTGGGGATCCCGCTCGGGCTGCTCGTGCCGTGGGACGGCCGGGCGACGGGTGAGCTGGCGAAGGTGCTGCCCGATCCGCTGGACGAGCTGCTGCGGGTGAACGCCGCGGAGCCGGTGACGCTCGGGAGACTGGCGGGGCTGGACGGGCGGGTGTGGCTGCTGGGCATCGCCGTCGCGGTGATGATGCTGTACGCCGGGGTGCTCACGGCGGCGCGTACGCCTCGGGGGCACGGCGCGCCCCTTTCGGTGGCGGGTGCGGACCGGGCTCGGGGGGAGCTGTCGGTGGTGGGGTTCGCGGGACGGTGCGCGGTGCGGCTGGGGGTGGCGACGGGGGTTGCGCTGCCGCTGCTGGTGTGGCTGACCGACGTATCGGCGGATGCGTCGCTGTCGGTGCTGGGGGTCGACGCGTTCGGCGCGGGGATCGAGCTGCACGGGAGCGTGCCGATGGCGGTGCTGCTGGGTGCGGTGTGGGGGGCGGGTGCAGGGGGCTTGGGGGCGCTGCTGACC
>NZ_JAGGOK010000129.1 GCF_018614615.1 Streptomyces sp. ISL-100
TGAGATTGATCTTGGTCGGCTAGCACACCGGCCACCCGATCACGCGACGTTGCGCTGATCCCGGGCAGCGGGCTGTGACCTGGGGCTAGGGTCGCCGGGTCTGTTGTCGTACGAGAAGGAAGTGCGCGATGCCCGAGCGGATCTGGCACCCCATCAGCAAGCTGGAGTTCTTCGTCGACCACACCCGCCGGTGGGCGGTCGACGTGCGGGAGAATCTGGAGACGCTGGAGGAGGCTCGGATCAAGCCGCACGTCCTGGCGGACAGCGACGTGGCGCGGATCAAGCGGGTCTACACCGAGCAGGCCGGCGACCTCGCCCTGTTCGAGGAGCAGGCGGAGAAGTGGGGCCAGCTCACCAACCTCAGCCCGTCGCGGCGGGCGAAGCTGACGACCCTGAATGAGCAGCTCGCAGGGCTGCGGGAGCTGAACAAGCAGGTCCTCGGTCTCGCCGACGAGCTCGCGAAGGGCACCATCGACACGGTGATGGCCGCCCCGGACGCGGAGCTGGGCCTGGCGGCACTGCTCGGTGAGCGGCCGGGCGCGTAGGAGTCCCCTCTTCCATGCAGGATGCCGCTATGCCAACTCCCCAGGATGTTCAGCAGGTCCGCGCCCGCCAGCAGCAGGAGGCCGAGGCGAGGAAGGCGCTCAAGGCCCAGCGGCGGGCGGAGAACGACCGTAACCGGGCGGCCAAGCTGGCGCGGCAGGCCCGCCTCGCGTTGCCGCCGGAGGAGCGGCTGGCGGCGCGGGCCGCGAGCATCGAGGCGAAGTGGGCGATGCCCGCAGCGGAGGTCTCCGCCGAGGAGGTCATGGCCGCGCAGCGGGCCGCGATGACCCGTATCGAAGTCGTCGAGGTCGTTCGGGAGATCACGGTGGAGGTGGTTGCCCCGCCGCTGCCCGCCGGCTCGTACACCGAGTGCGAGGTGTGTGTCGGGCGTGGGATGCGCGACCGGTACGGGCAGGTCCCGGCCGCGGCCGAGCGTCTGGCCCTGGTGGACGCGGCCGGAGTGGAGGTCGCGGTGATCGAGACCTGCCCGACGCATGTGCCGTACGTGGAGGCGACCGCACGGCGCCGGGGGTTCAGCGTCGCGGGCGCCAGCGGGTGAACATGCACTGGTCGTCGCCCGCGCCGAGCATGAAGGGCAGGGCCACGCGGTCGAGAGGGAAGCTCTGGCCGGGGGCGTGGACGGTGTAGCCGCACCGGGTGTAGAAGGCGGCCAGGTCGCGGTCGGTCTCGTACGAGCCGTACAGCAGGTAGTAGCCGAGCTGCTGGTAGACCTGCCAGGTCCGCTTGAGCAGGGTGGCGGCGATGCCCTGGCCGCGGGCGGGCTCGGCCACCGCCAGGCCGTGGATCTTGGCGATGAACAGGCTCTGGGCCATGGCTTGCGGGAGGGTGTACCCGCTCTTCACGGCGAGGTCGATGACGGTGCCGGGGGCGGTGGCGGACAGCACGCCGACGACGCGGTCCTGCTCGTTGGTGGCGACCAGCGTGAGGGAGACGGTGGTGAGCGCCTCGTTCATGGGCTGCCCGGTGAAGGCGATGGAGGCGGCGTCGTGGTACGCCGTCGTGCCGCCACCCAGTCCGGCGAGCATGGTGGAGGCCGCCGAGCCGTCCTCGAGGGCGGCGCGCAGTACCGGCATGAATGCCATTCCGTCGCCGGTGGTGGCCATCAGCGCGTCGGCCGCCTCGACGTCCTTGGGGCGGGCCAGGCGGATACGGGTACCTGCCGGGCCCTGCCAGCCTGCTCTCAGCCGGTCCGCAGACAGCGGCGGCGTCTTCTTGGTCGTGTGCTTGCTCATGGATGAACCCCCTTGGTGATGACGGCCGTGGGAACGGCAGTGGACCCCGGCGGAGGGCCGGGGTCCACTGCGTTGCCGGGATCAGACGTCGATGTCGACGAGCGGCGGCAATTGGCGGAGGGCGGCGGGCAGTTCGGTGATGCCGCGCTGGACGTACCAGCCGCGGGCCCAGCGCAGGACGGCGGCGCGGCCAAGGCGCCATTCGTCGCAGAACTGCGAGAGGAAGTCGGTGCAGAAGTCTTCGCGCAGGGCGACGAGGGTGTCGTCCTGCGGCCACTCGCTCATGGACAGGCCGGCCTTCTCCGGGGTGCCGAGATCGAGGGCGTCGGCCAGGACCGCCGCAGCGGTGCGGCTGGTGCCGCCGCCGTTGTAGCCCCAGCCGTAGCCGCCGAGTTCGTCCTCGTCCGTGGCTTTGAGCTCGCGCAGCACCTGCACGTTCTCGCGCTGGGTGGGCCCGTCCTCGGGCTTCTCGACCAGGAGGCGGGCGGGCTGCCACTCGTCCTCGTCGCTGCCGACTCCCTGGATGCCGTGGTACGTACGGTCCTCGTACGCCATCGTTGTGTCCCCTCCCGTTGATCGCTTCGCGGACGCGTCCACCCTGCCCGACCCCGGCGCGCGCCGACAGGGCGCGACCGGTCAGTCCTTGGGCGGGAAGAGCGCCAGGAGCCGGACGCGCTGGTTGGCGCCGAGGCCCTGGACGCGGCGGCTCTCGGAGATGCCGAGGTCGGCGAGGAGTTGGCCGGCGCGGACGGCGCCGATGCCGGGGAGCGATTCGAGGACACGCCGCACCCGGATCTTGCCGACCACGGTGTCCTCCCGGGCGAGCAGGTCCGTGAGCGGCAGGGTTCCCGCCTTCAACGCGGCCATCAGGTCGCCGCGTTCCTTACGGACGGCCTTCGCCTTCTGAAGTGCTTCGGCCCTCTGGGATGGGGTCAACGGAGGAAGTGCCATGGGGAACGGTCCTTTCACAAGGTGATCGAGATGACCATCCTGCCTCTGCCGTTGTGGCGCTGACCAGCAGGTTTACGAGGTTTCCACCGTCGGGACTTCCCCAGCGCCGGTGAGTGCGGGACGTGGCCGGGGGATGTCGTCGCTTTGGAGGGCGGCGAAGTCGGCGCGGGCCGCCTCGATGGCTTCGGGGTACGCGCGGGCCTTGGCGTGCTCGGTGAGGGCCCGGTAGATGCTGGCGACGGACGGGCTCTGTCCCTTGCGCTTGCCGGTGGGGATGATCAGGTCGGGCTGGATCTGCTCGACGGACTCGCCGTTCGCCTTCCGCCGCAGCACGGTGTGGAGCATGTCGTCGGTGATGACCGGGGGCCGGCCGCCGTGCTTGCCCTTGCGGGCCGCGGTGTCGAGCCCTTCCAGCGTCGATTCGCGGATGTTCTCCCGCTCGGTCTCGGCGATCGCGGCGAAGAAGCCGAACAGGAGCCTTCCCGGGCCGGTGGGGTCGTAGATGCCGGGCAGCGGTCCGGCGAGCATCTCCAGCACCAGGCCGTGCTCGGTCAGGTGATCGGCAAGGGCGGTGAGCTCTGCCGCGTCGCGCCCCAGCCTCTTCATCTCGTACACCGTGAACAGGACCCGGCAGTGCGGCGCGTGCGCCTTGATCTCCCGGGCGGTCTTCAGCGCCTCCTCGAAGGCGGGGCGGACCTTGATCCGGGTGCTGATCTTCTCGCTGAAGATCTTCTCTCGCTCGATGCCGTGCTTGGCGAGCGCGTCCAGCTGTGAGTCGAGTTCCTGCCCCAGCGCCGAGCAGCGGGCATAGCCGATGCGGATGTCCGCGCTCGGCAGGTTGGGGTCGATGGCCGCGGGGACCGGTTTGCCGGGCCGCCACGGCTGCCCGGGACCGCGGTCGGCCGGGGTCTGTACCCGCAGCTCTTTGTTGAGCTTGGGGACCTTGGTGAAGCGGCCGGTGTGGTAGGCGCTGGCGACCGCGCCGGAGCGCGAGCGGCACGGCGAGCCGGGGGCCGCCTTGCACTTCGGGCACGGATGGCGTTCGACGAGATCGGCTTCCGACGCGTCGGTCGGGGAAGGCTCTTGAGGGACCGTCACAACCCCGGATTTTCGCACAACCCAAGTCGCAGAACGACCCTCCCGGCACTCTTGAGTGAGAACGGCTTCTGCGAACCGATCCGGCTCTCGGCGGCCTCCGTGCGGCTCTATTTGATCTTGCTCGGGCAAGTGACCGTTTGTGAGAACCGAGTTCGGGGCCATCACCTCCCGGGCGGCCGGTAGTTATGTAGGACATGGAGCCCAACCCCGTCCCCGGCACTCTCTTCGAGGCGTTCACCGGCGTACCCGCCCCACGGGGCGACGCGGTCGCCGAGCCGATGAACATGGAAGTCGATGGAACCGTCTGCGACTTCTGTCCGACCGACCTCTTTGCCGAGGCCCCACCCGATCCGGTCGTGTGGGCCTTCCCCGCGGGTGAGGCCACGCGGTCGGCCGAACTCGGGACAGGCGGCTTCACCCTGAGCCTGCCCATCGCCTCCGGGGCTCTGGTACGCGTGTGAACGGTGCCGCCGCCACATCAAGGCGAACCGGTGGGCGGATCTGGCCCGCGAGTGCGGGTACCCCGAGGGCAGCAACGGGGCCGACACCTGGCAGAGCTTCCGCGTCGCGCGCCTTCCCGGCCCCGGCTACGCCTGGCCGCTGGTGCCGCACAAGCTGCCCACCGTGCACAAGCATGTCCGCGACGCCTGGGAGACAGGGAAGGTCGCCTTTGCCGATCACGTCCGCGAGCGACTGGAACGGGCCGCGCTGCTTCTGGAGATCGACGGGCACTGGTACGTGCGCTGCGGCGAGGACGGCGATGACGAGTGGCTGATGGGCACGGTGGACGAGGCCCTGGTGGCGCCGTTCAGCCTGTACCTGGACCGCAGTGTCCGGATCACCCTGCTCCCGGCTCAGCCGTAGCACGGCGTGCGGTTGACGGGCTCTGTCCCGCCAATGACAAGCTGCGGCGCGCCCTGCCTCCTGGCCGGTTGGCGCCACGGTGCGGGAGGGTGACCGACTCGCCGTCGAAGCCGACCGCATCCTTGGCCGCCTCCAGCACCTCACCCAGCACCGCGATCAGCCGCTCGGACTCCGCCCGGTGCCGCTCACGGATCTTCTCCAGATCCTCCTTGGCCTTCTTCGTGACCGAGGCCATGCGCTTGCACAGCATCGTCACCAGCTCGTCGCGGGCCCGCACCTTAGCCATATGCAGCAGACTCGCCAGCAGCGCACACCGCTTCACCACGCCGACCTTGGACATCTCGGCAGCGTCCAGCACCTTCGCCTGCCCGGCGAAGTGCTCCACCTTCCCCGGCGGCACCCCATCCAGCCACTTCGCCGTCGACCCCAGCAACTCCAGCCTGTCCAGGTGGGCCAGGTGCTCGCGCAGATGGGAAACCGTCGGCGCCTTCGCCGGCCGCTTCAGCTCGTCGAACCGGCTTCGCCCGCCGACAGGCACCCGCAGCAACCCCAGCAGCCGGGCCTGCTCGACCTCGTCCATCCGGGACACGATCCGCTCGAAGAAGTCCTCGTTGACCTCTTTGCGGATCTCCGCAGCCATCGCGTCGAGCGTGGTGTAGCCGGGCAGCTCCTGACGGGCCTTGACCAGCTTCTCCAGCGCCACGTTGATCAGGTCGGCCGGATTGTCCTTGGTCTGCACCGCCTCAAAGATCGCCGCAGCGGCGATCTCGCGGGCCTTCTCCTGGTCGTAGACCACACCGAGCCGCTCGCGCACAATCGTGCGGTGATGCCGCAGCGTACGGGCGGAGTCATGCGTGGGCTCCACTTCCTCGCCCACCCCCAGCAGACCCCGTACATGCCCGACCACCAGCGGCGGCACCTCGGCCAGATCCGGGAAGTAGCCCAGCTTCTGATAGCTCTTCAGCAGGACCACCAGCGCCAGCAGATGCTCCGGCGACCGCGCCTTGCCCCGCGCCCACGCCACCTCGGCCGTGCCGGGGGTGAACGACTCATGCAACTCGCGAGAAGAGATCGAGCGCTTGAAGCGCGGGTACGCGGTACGTTCCACCGAAGCCATGCACCGCATGATCCCGACGCGTCACCCAGACGGAGCACACGCGTTCCGCGCCCTACGGCCGGTAAACCCCCTCGTTACCTGGGAAGACATCCGGTGAGCCACTTCCAGGGCATCACCCAGACGGATCACCCTCACGGCTCTATTGCCTGTTTCTGGCGTATTCCGGTTGGCCTCCATCAACGACTTACCCGGCCTCGACCCCGAACACCACGATGCGCCCCGGGGATCAGCCGCTGCACCGCATCGACCCGCCGGCCTCCGCGCGACGTGGACGCCGCAGCTCACCGAGCACGAGATCGTGATCCTGCGCCTGCTGGCGCGCGGCCGCACCCACGTAGAGGTCGCGGCCCTGCTGAAGGTGCGCCCCGAGACCGCGGGCCCGGCGACCCGGCCGGGGACGAGGGCAGGCGGCTGACGGGGCTCGACGTGGTCAGCAGGGCGCCCGCACCGTCCACGAGGGCCGCGGCGGTGTTGTAGACGGCGAAGGGATAGCCGTCTGCTGTGGTGGGCTTTCCCATGCGGATTCATCCTGTTGTCGGCCGGTCACCATGGTCTCAGGGCCGGTGCCGTCGGGCCAGAACTGGCGCCACCATCGGTTCCATGCTGGAGTAGCGATGACTGCCACTTCGGGGATACCTCGGCAGAAGCTGCTTCGAAGGAGTACCGATGCGTGCGGACAGCAGCAAACGACCTCCGGATATCACCACCGAGAACATACCCGCCGACACGTCGGGAGAGTTCTCCGTCACCCCGATCACCGACAATTGCCGCCGGGTGTACGAGGAAGGGCGGCACATCGTCGTCGGAGTCAGTCACGGCAACTGCTATTTCAGCGTCAAACTACTCAGTGAGCTGCTGCGCTGGAGCCATGTCAGGTTCACCCGGGTCGATGTCGTCATCCCTGACATAGCACTTCGGGAGAACCTGCTGGTGCTGGGGCGGTCCGCCGAGTACGCGGAGCGCAAATCCCGGCA
Source organism: Streptomyces sp. ISL-100 (assembly GCF_018614615.1). Classification (GTDB taxonomy): domain Bacteria; phylum Actinomycetota; class Actinomycetes; order Streptomycetales; family Streptomycetaceae; genus Streptomyces. The sequence continues at coordinate 6,801 of NZ_JAGGOK010000129.1, forward strand.
GGAGACCAACGCCGTGCGCAACCGCGTGGTGCGCGCACTGCTCGCGGCGCGGATCCCCCCCTCCAGCGCGCCCCATGTCCATCTCCTGTCGGACCTGGTGGGCGGCTCCGTCTACCGCGCCCTGCGCGAACGCGCCGAAGCGGCGCTGCACCAGGACGGGGAGATCCGGCGGGCCTGCCTGCGGATGAGCCGACTCGCGCTGGGCAAGTACCTCGGCGGTGCCGCACCGACGGAGGACCAGGTCCGGGCGGGAATCCGTTATCCACTGGCCGAACTGCCGTTCTTTCTCGGGTCTTCCCAGATATTCGGTGTGCCGTCCTCCCTGTGCTTTTACCACAAGCCGATCCCGCTCGCTGACATCCTGTTCTCAAGGAAGACGGATCTGGCTCCTGCCCCGGGCCAGGGATACGCGGTCATCCGCCCGTCACGCCGCCCTTCCGGACCGGCGTCCCGATTCCAGGAGAGCGCATGCACGCGCGCGAACTGACCGCCGCGGGTCTGCACGACAGGCGACTCGCCGACGCCTATACCTGCTGCGGGCAGTACCTCTCCCGGCGGAACTCCGCGGCATATCCGATGGCACGCCTCCTGCTGCCACCGGGAAAGCGCCCGTACTGGGACGCCGTTCTCGCCTTCTCCACATACGTGGACGATCTCATCGACGACCAGGCGAAGCCCACCGCGGAGCGGCTTGCCCAGTACGACGCCTACGTACAGAAGTTCCTCGGCCTCCTGGCCGGAGAGCGCGACTGGCCGCGACAGCCAGGAACAGCGCGGGACCGGACTGGGCTCCAATTGGCCCTCGCGTTCCGTCATTTCACCCGCACGTGGAATATACCCACCCGGTCCGTCCACCGGTTCCTGACAACGATCCGCACCGATCTGTGGGTCACCGAGTACCCCCGGTACGCGGACCTCGCGGAGTACATCGACGGGGTCTGCGGACAGGGCACGATCTGGGGCAACGCCTTGCTCGAGCCGCAGAACGAGGAGGCCGACAGCCGGGCGGTCGCCGCCAGCTTCGGGCTCCAGCTCACCGACTACCTGCGAGACCTGCGCGAAGACCTCGCCGACGGGCGCCTCTACCTGCCGGTTGAGGACCTGCGGGAATTCGGCCTGAGCCGCGCGGAGGTGGAACAGGCCGCGCGGGACCGGCGCATGACCCCGCCGCTGCGGGAGCTGGTGGAGTTCCAGACCCGGCGCGCCCGGCGGTGCTTCGCCGAGGCCGCCGACTGGTGGCGGCTGGTGCATCCCTCCGCCCAGGAGCTGCCACGGCAGTACGTACGCCTCGGCCGGATCTCCCTGGAGCAGATCCAGCGGTCCGGCCACGACATCTTCCACCCCCGCCCGCGGGCCCGCCTGTCCTGCGCCACGGCGTCCTGTGCCGGCTTCACCCTCGGCTACGTCCGGGCCACCGCCGGCCGCCGGACCGGCCGCCGGACCGCCGGACCGCGGCCGGCCCCCCGACCGCAGCCGCCGCGCACGCCGGTGTCCCAGCGCCCCGACCGGCCCTGAACGGCAGCCGGACCGCACCACGCCAAGCAGCGCAGAACGGAGACACCATGCGTCTCACCGTGGTCATGCCCGGCAGCTCCGACCACCTCGACCTGTTCCGGCAGGAGTGCGAGCAATGGGTCGGCGATGACACGAAGCTGGAGGTCGCCGCGGTCGGCGAAGCCGCATCGGTCGCCTCCCGGTACGAGATGGCCATGGCCGCCCCCGTGCTCCTGGCCGAGGTCACCCGGGCGGCGGACGCCGGGAGCGACGGGGTGTTCATCGCCTGCGCCGGAGACCCGGCGGTGCACGCGGCACGCGAGGTGGTGGACATCCCCGTCATGGGCGGCTTCCAGCCCGCACTGCTCACCGCGCTGTCACTGGGCCACCGGGTGGGCGTCATCAGTGTGCTGCCCAGTGTCGTACCGATCTTCCACGAGCTGATCCGCCACGACGGACTCAGCGAACGCTGCCGGTCGGTGAGGGTGATCAACACCCCCGAGCTCTCGCTGCACGACCAGGACACCCTGGTGGACCACCTGTTCACCCAGGCATCCGAGGCAGTGGCCGCCGGGGAGGCGGACTCTCTCGTGCTCGGCTGCACCGGGTTCCTGGGCGCCGCGGCCCTCCTTCAGGACCGCCTGGCCGCCCATGGCCCCTACGTACCGGTCGTCGACCCCACTGGCGCGGCGCTGCTCGCCCTGCACACCGCCGTGCGCCTCGGACTCCGGAGCAGCCGCACCACCTATGCGCCGCCGCCGGTGATGACCTGGCACCGGTGACGACCCGGCACAAGCGGCGACCTCGCACCGGTGAACGCGACACCAGAAAGGGACGCGCAGTGACCGCACCGGCCCCACGGACCACAGCGGCCGCGGTGACCCCACCGGTCGAGGGCACCGTCAACGAGGCCGATGCCGGCGCCTTTTACGCGGCCGTCGCCGACTTCTGCGCCACCGCGGCAGGCACCGCGGCTCTGCACAAGGGGTACTTCCACGGCCCTGAGGATCCGGCATCCCTGGCAGAGGGAGCCGACCGCCTCACCCGCCTCGCCGGAGACCGGCTCGGGCTCGCCCCCGGTGACCGGCTGCTGGACATCGGCTGCGGCACGGGTCAGCCCGCGCTGCTCCTCGCCGCGGAGACCGGCTGCTCCGTGACCGGCGTCGATACCAGCGAGGCCCTGGTGCGCGCCGCCCGGCATCGGGCCGCACAGACGGAGAACGCCGAGGCGGCGGCCTTCCATCAGGGCTGTGTCACCGCGCTGCCGTTCCCGGCCGACGGGTTCGACCAGGTGCTGATGGTGGAGGTGGCCAGTCACCTGCCGCACGGCGTGCTCCCCTGCGCGAAGACCAGGGCGCTGGCGGAGGCCGCCCGTGTGCTCCGACCCGGAGGACGCCTCCTGCTCGCCGACCTGGTCCTGCTCTCCCGGTCAGGACGTCAGGACGGCGAACTCACCGCAGCGCCGTCCGTGCATCTGGCGACACCGGAACACCACCTTGAACTGCTGGACGCCGCGGGGTTCGACGTGCTCCACGTCGACGACCTGACCGAGCGGGTGCGCCCCACCGGCCACAAGACCCTTCAGGCCATTCACCAACGCCGGGACCGGCTTCTCAAGGCCCATGGGCCCGCGATCGCCGAGCGGATGACGGTGCTGGTGGAACAACTGGCGGCGGCGGACCGACACGTCGGCTATCACATGATCACCGCCTCGGTTCGCGACTGACGCATCCGGTCACCAGGGGCGTGGTTGCGCCGTCGGTGCCGGCGCGGCGCCGATCGGGACATGCGCGGGTGGCCGGTCGAAATGGGATTTGGCGTAGCGGGCGGTGTCGCACAAGCCGGTGATCAGGTGCATGCCCAGCCGGGTGGCGATGCCGCCGGACAGGGTGACCACGCTGGACAGGGACGGCAGGCCGGCACCGATACCGCCCGGCAACGGCGGTTCGGGGGAGCGGGGGGCGGGGATCGGCGCCGTCGTCCCGCCGAACCGGCGCCGCCGCTGGGCGTACACCTCAAGGGCCTGCCTGAAGTGCTCGGCGCGGAAGTCCGGCCACAGCACCTCGGGGAAGACGAATTCGGCGTAGGCGCACCGCCACAGCGCGAAATTGGACAACCGGAACTCCCCGGAGGTGCGGATGACGAGGTCGACGTCCGGCAGATCGGGGTGCTGGAGGTGCTGGGCGAAGCTCTCCTCGGTCACCTCCTCGGCGGGCACCTGCTGTTCGACGAGGGTGCGCGCCGCGCGCACGATCTCGGCGCGGCCTCCGTGGTTCACCGCCACCGTCAGGGTCATCGCGCTGTTGTCACGCGTGAGGTGCTCGGCGTAGTTGCCGCGGGCAAGGCCGCCGTGTTCGTCACGCACAACTTGAGAACGCCCGGATCGCGGACCGCATCATCGTTCTCGACCAGGGCCGCATTGCCGAGTCCGATACGTTCGAGGCGCTCCTGGATGCGGGCGGAATCTTCGCTGAACTGTACAAACTCTCTCAGGACCGGTGATCGCGAAAGCCAGGCGCGCGGCAGCTTATTCGGTGGTGCCGCTCAGGAGCGCCTGAAGGTCCGCGTCCGTCATCCCCATGGCCACCAAGAGCGCGCGGATCTCACTGGCATGTCCCTGGAGCAGGTCGCACATCTCGACCAGGGCGGTCGTGGAAGGGCAGGACTCGGCTCCATGCAGCTTCCTCCTGGCGGCGAGCAGGTGGAGCGTCGCCATCGCCAGTTCGTGGCACACGTCGCTGTTGGACTTCCTCGAACCGCACATCGCCATGCCGTGCTCAACGAGCTGGCGCCGCCCAAGTGCCGCCGCAGCACGGCCGCGGCGGCCCCCGGGTTCATTCGTCGGTGCCGTCGTCATCGTCGTCGAGGTCGGGCGCGTCCGGATCACGCAGTGGCCGTAGTCCGTTGACTGGCTGGGAGGCGGTGAAGTTGTAGCGGCCCAGGACGTTCAAGTTCTTGTGCTTGAGCGGCGAGAGCCGGGCGATGTCCTCGTCCTTGATGTCGTGGCCCTCGGCTCGGAGCTGGGCGACCGCGGCGTCGATGTAGCGCGTCGTCCAGAGCACCACGGCGTTCAGGACCAGGCCGAGCGCGCCGAGTTGGTCCTCCATGCCGTCCCGGTATGCCTGGTGGATGGTGCCCTTCTTGCCGTGGCAGATGTCCCGGGCAAGCTTGTGGCGGGACTCCTGGACGGTGAGTTGCTTGTGCATCTGGCGGCGGTAGGTGTCGTCCATCGGGTCGACGACGGCGAGCATTCTGTGGAATCAAATTTGTCAAGTAACTTCAGCTTTTGCCCTGGTTGACCTCGACGATCGGCAGTAGGGAAGCCGACGACGGAATGCTGAGTTCCCGCGCCGTGGGACCTGATGGCGTTGGCACATCGGCGAGGCGGTCGAGCAGTTGGTCGAGGGCGCCCTGGCCGTCGTCGACGGCGGCGCGTTCTTCGTCGCTGAGCGGCATGTTGGCGACCATGCGCTGCAGGTTGTCCTTGGCCTCCAGCAACTGGGCCTTGCTCGACCCCTTCGGCGTGTAGAAGTCGCAGCGGGCGCAGGCCATGCGGTGCGGGCACTGTTCGAAGAACGTGTAGGTGCAGTATCCGTGTCCGAGGTCATAGTGCTGCCAGGGCTCTCCGGCGGCGGCAGCGCCGGAGACGACGGCGTCCCGGTCGACGAGCACCTCGACCGTGCGCACGTTGCGTGCGAAGTACCCGGCGTCGTCGTACGCCTTCGCCAGCGTCGTCGGCATGATCTTCGCGTAATGCTGCGTGGCCGCCGGTGTGCGGTGTCCGAGCCAAGCCATCAGCTCGAACAAGGTCATCGGCTCCTTGGCGTTATAGAGCTGTGTCGCGATCGTAGAGCGAGCCCGGTGACTGGTGATCTGGCCGACCACGTCGCTGGTCGGGACACCAGCCTTGCGGCAGAGCACCGGGATGACCGTGAGGTTGATGTAGGTCCTGCTGACCACTCTGGCCCGGTAGGCGAACAGGAAGTCGACGCGTTCGGCCGTCTTGCGGTCGAGCATCTGCGGCTGGACCGGCCGCAGGGCCTGCCACGCCTCGACAGCACGGCCGAGGATCGGATCGACGGGCTTGGTGAATGCCGTCCCCGTCTTGTGGGTCGGTATGTCGAGCAGACAGACGGCGTCCTTCGCGAGCACGTCGCCGGGCCGCCCGGGGACGGCCACGTCCTCACGCTGCCAGCGGACACAGCCGACCCGCAGCCGGGCTATTTCATCGCTGCGTTGCCCGCTGAAGAGCCAGGTCAGAGTGATAGCGCGGATCAGCTCGATGGGGTATGCCTGCCCGGACTTGGGCGGCACGTCAGCGGGCTCAAGGTTCAGCCCGGCCCACAGCAGCTTGGCCCAGATGTCATCGGCGATCACTCGCGGGTTGGGGGCTATCAGCGCCTTCACGCTTTCGGAGACAGCGGCTCGCCAAGGCGGCTGGCCACGACGATGCTGCGCTGGATGAACTCGCCGATCAGCATCCGGTCGACGCGGGCGACCCAGGCAGCGCACGTCGCCCGGCTCCAGTCGGCCGGCCCGGCGATCTCGGGCTGTTCTTCGGCCAACCACCGCCCGGCCTTGGTCAGTTGCCCGTAGTAGTTCTGCCGGACGCGCGGGGTGAGGGTTGAGGTCGCCGCCCATTTCTCGACCCAGGTCAGCCAGTCCGCAGCGGCCCCTTCTATCTCGTGTCGCTGGCCACCAGTGGCGGGTGGGGGCGCATCGGCGTGCCCGAGGGCGGCCACGGCGCGGTGTATGCCGTAGAGCGTGGACCGACCCCACGGTCCGATCGCCGGGTGGTCACGCAGAGCGGTGAGCACTTCGGTGGACAGGTCTTCCAGGCGCGGACTGCCGTTGACCAGCAGCACTTGCGTGATGATTGCGTGCAGTTTGTTCTCGGCATCCCTCTTCGCGGTCTGATAGCCCCAGCCGTTCAGTACGGCCAGGATCGAGCCGAGCGTGGCTTCGATCTCGGTGCTGCCGAACACTCTCCGTGCCACCGAGAGGCGCCGGAACTTGCCGAGCCGGTGAAAGTCGGTGAACCCGGCCAGCAGGTAGGCGTAGGAGGCCACGTAAGGCCGGCTTGTCCCGTCGATCCACCTGGGCCAGGGCTGAGTGAAGGACTTCGTGCTGGTCCCGATCAGGTTCGCCCAGGTCTGCGGTGTCCACTCCCAGAAGGCCGACCTGGTCCGCGCGCAGGTCCACAGGATCAGGCCGATGGCGTCGTCCGAGGTCCGTCGGTGCAGCCGCTCGTCGGGCATCTCCAGCACGGCGCGGGCATCGTCCAGCGGACGCAGCAGCCGTCCGATGCGTCGCCAGGCGATGTTCTCCCGCTGGTAGCCGCGCTGTCGTCGCACGTCCCAGCCCAGGGAGTCCAGGGCCTTCGCCTCGGCACGGGTCAGCGGTGAACGGTCGTAGGACGCCGGGACGACAGGCCACGTCCACGTGGACGGTGGGGCTTCGACTTCGGTCGTGAAGGCGAGCGGCGCCTGGTTCACTTCCAGCCTGCCGACACCAAGTCCGGCCCGAGCATGGCCAGTTTCTCGACCCGCCAGGCGTGGATCTGGTCCATGCCGCGCTGCAGCTTCTCCGCGAGGTCCCGGCCGGACAGGTGGATGTACTGCATCGTGGACTCGGTCGACCGGTGGCCGGCGAAGGTCGCGATCGCGTGCAGCTCCCACCCCATGCGGGCGAGGTCGGTCAAGCACAAGTGCCTGGTCGTGTGGGTGGAGAACCTCGGCAAATCGGCAGCCAGCGCGAGCCGCCGGACGACCTTCGACCAAGTCCACAAGGTCAGGGGCTGGGCGTGATTGCGCCGGGACTCCGACAGGAACAGCGGCCCGCGCGCTCGACTGATCGTCGCCCGATGCGCCAGGTAGCCCGACAACAGGACCCCGGTCGTGGCGGAGTACGGCACGACGCGCTCCAGCCGGTTCTTCGTCGCCTCGGCCCTCACCCGCAGCGTCCGGCGGCCCGGATCGAGGTCATCGGTCCGCAAGGAACACAGCTCCTCGCGCCGTAGTGCGGCGTCGTAGGCCAGTGCGAGCATCACGCGGTTGCGGACCGGCTCGTCCCGGGCCACGGTCAGGACGTCCAGCCACTGCTGGTCGCTGGGTATCCAGGGGAGCTTCGTCAGGCGCGGCACCAGTCCGCGCTGGTGGCCTCCGAAGCGGTTCCCCGGCGTGTACCTACCGCGGCCGACCGGGTTGGACTCACGCAGGCCCTCCTCCATGAGGAAGTCGTAGAACAGCCGTACCGGCACCAGCCGCTGCTGCAGCGTCGCGTTCGCCAGCCCCGCCCCCGAGTCAAGTGACACCACATTGGTCCCGCGCTTGCTGGGGCGGGTCGACAACTCCCGTACGTACTTCGCCAGATGCGCGCGGTTCGCCCTGAGTGGGTCGACGGCTTCGCGGTCGCAGACCTCCAGGTACTCGGCCAGTCCGCGGGCGTAGGCGTCGATCGTCCGGGGCGCCCGCCCGAGGTCGGTCCATATCTGCAACCACTCGGCAGCCCGATCGTGCCGTGCAATGACGGGCCACTTCTCCAGCACCTTCGTACTCAACAACGCTCCCAAGTTCGTGGTGAGGCCGGAGAGGAACATGATCCTCCCCGGCCAGATTCCACGTAACTAATAGGTGCAGGGTCTTGGCGATCCGCCCGTACTCGATGAACGCGGCCCCCAGCGGGTTCGGGCGGCGCTCGGCGCCGAACATCCGCAGCAGGTCGTAGGCGCGCACCTGGTTGGTGACCAGGGAGCCGGCCACCTTGAGCATGTCCGGCCAGGCGGTGAGCACCTTCTTCACGTTCACCTTGTTCCGGGCGATCGCCTCCAGCGGCCCGTACCCGCCGAGCGCCTCACCGTCGGGCATCTGGGCCGTCCAGAACCTCTGGTCCTCCAGGTCCTTGAAGCGCGGGGAGAAGCGGTAGCCGAGCATCTTGAAGATGCCGAACACCATGTCGGAGTAGGAGGCGTTGTCGGTGGCGACCATCTCCGGCTTCACTCCGCCGTCCAGGTTCAGCAGCGCGTCCAGGATGAACAGGGAGTCGCGCGGGGTACCGGGCACCACCATCTGCCCGATGCCGATCACCTGGTCATTGATCGCGTTCAGCCAGGTGATGCCCTTCTTCTTCGCGAAGTACTTGGGGCTCGGGGCCGTGCTGATGCTGCGGACGGGGACGACGAAGCGCAGGCCGTCGACGGAGGCGAGCAGTCCCTGGCCCCAGTGCTTGACGATCGGCACCTGCGCCTGGGCCTCGATCAGGGCGGCGTTCGCCGCGGCGATGGTGTCGGCGCGCAGGTAGTACTGGTCGACGTGGACCAGGCGGGAGCGGGTGAGTGCCTCGTAGTTCGGGTTGATGACCGGGGTCATGCCGATGTTGCACGCCTCGCTCACCAGCAGCGCGACCATCGAGGTGGTGAGGTCCTTCATGCGGGTCTTGCCGTCGCCCAGGTGCACGAAGGCGTCCAGGAACCCGGTCCAGTCGTGCACCTCGAACAGCAGGTCCGGCAGGTCGATCTTCGGGAGCATCTTCTCGACCCGTTTGCGGAGCCAGTCCAGCGACTTCGGCTCGCTGAGCGCGTGGAGCTTCTCCACGTTCAGCTTCGCGCGGCCGTTGGGCTGCACCTCGATGCTGATCTTCGCGTCGTCGCCGGCCTCTTTGAGGCGTTCGGCCATCTGCTTCCACGTCCCGTCCAGCACCTCGATCAACTCCTTGAGGTGCTCCTCGGCGTCCTCGGTAAGGCTCAGGCCCACCAGGACGTCCTCCCGCACCGCCTCCCAGCCCTTGCCCTGCAAGAGGCGGGCGCGCGGGTCGGACCAGCGGTGCGAGGGAGAGGCGTAGATGCCCCGGCGCTTGAGGGCGTGGAAGAGCTGTTCCAGCACGCACACCACGTACGCGTCCCGGTCGACGGCCCCCTCGGGCAGCTCGGCGTTCGCGTACACCGCCTTGCGCCAGTGCGGCGGCACCAGCTTGTCGTCGATCTCCCTGGGCAGCAGCGGCTTCTCGCTCACCTTCCGCCGGGACAGGACCGGCAGGCGCTTCACCCCGGTCAGAATGCGCATCCCGCCGGTCGCCGCCCCCAATGCGGAGGTCTCGCCCAGCAGGGACAGGAACGGCTTGACGGTGTTGTAGCGCAACGCCAGCGCCCCGCGCAACGCGGTCTCCGCCGCGTCGTCGCCCTCCGGCACCAGGCTCACCACCATGGCGGCCGCGCTGGACAGCGCCGCCCTGGGCGCGACCTCCTCCAGCGCCCGCCACAGCGCCTTCACATCCACATCACAGCCGGTCTCTTCGACGAGCTCCAGCTCCTCGATGAACACCTTCGCCGCCCTGGCCACCAGCCGCGAGGACTTCTCCAACTGCGGCAGGGTCGACAGGCGCTGCTTGTCGGCTGACCGCTTCGCCGTGCTGATCAGCCGCGTGGCCATCAGGATCTCGAACAGGTCCAGCGCGTCATCGATCGCCTTCGCCTCCAGGTGGCGCATCACCGCGGTGAGCATCGCCGTGCGCTTGGGCTCCGACGTCCGCTCCAGCTTCGGCGCCTTCGTGCCCAGCCCGTACCGGGCCAGCGCCGCCAGCCGGTTCGGCGGGATCTTGTCCAGCTTCAGGCGCCCCAGCTGGAAGCCGGCGATGTCATCGACCCGCTGCAACGCACCCTTCATCGCGGTGCCCGTGGTCCGCGTCGGAGGCCGGCGCATCCGCTCCAGCTCCGAATACCGCTTGCCCTCCGGCGTCTTCAGCGTCGCCACCAGATCCCCGGGCAGCGCCGCATCCGCTCGCCAGGCCGCCTTCGCCACCGTGGCATGCAGCCGCTTGTCCGCAATCCCGCGGACCTCGGCGACCTGCCGTGCGAGCACCGAAACCCCGGGCAGCAGCACCCGGTTCTTGCGCAGCCAGCCCACCGCATGATCGAACAACGCCTTCGGCCCCTCGGCGTGCGCCGTCCAGGCCCGCCCGTGCAGGAACGCCCGGAACTTCCGGCCCCACTCGTGGTCCTCGTACAGGTGGTAGCCGTACGCCTCACGGATCTCCCACGCATGGTCGTAGACCGTCTGCCGCCGGTCCGTGTACCGCTTCACACACGAGGCATCCTCGATGCCCAGCTGCCCGGCCAGGTGCTCCACCACCGACCACGGCACGTCGAGGGGGTCCTCACCCAGGAACAGGCCCACATACCGCACCGTGCACATCTGGAGGGCGAACCCCAGCTGATGGTGCTGCGTACGCCGCAGCGCGATCAGATCCCGGTCCACGTCGTCCAGGAAGAAGAACCGCTCCAGTTCGGGCTGCGTCGGCTCCTCGGCGAACTTCCCGTACGCCTCAGCTTGCTCATCAGTTAAGAACTCCACTGGCATACGGCGGACGTAACCACCTGCCCGCGAGCGACTGTGGATCTTTCAGCGAACATCCGTACGCAACAGATCACTTGTGCTAAAGGGTCACGGCGAGCCGACCAAGATCAATCTCA
>NZ_JAGGOK010000013.1 GCF_018614615.1 Streptomyces sp. ISL-100
ATTGCGTTGGGGGCGTGATCACGCCGCCCTGGGGAGTTCCCTCCACCGTGGGGGTGAACCAACCTTTCTCGACCACACCTGCCTTCAGCCATCCGGCAATCATTCCCCTTCCAGGGAATGATCCCAGTGACGCGAGTAGGTGATCGTGGTCGATTCGGTCGAAAGCCGCTCTCAGATCGGCGTCGAGCACCCACAGGCGTTTGGCGTTCCTGCCGCTCGCCGTCGTGTGGATGGCAACGATCGCGTCATGGCAGCCACGACCGGGACGAAAGCCATAGACTTTCGGTTCCAGTCGCGCCTCCCATTCGGGTTCCAGTGCATTCAGCGTCAGAGCTTGAAGGCATCTGTCGGCGATCACGGGAATTCCGAGTGGGCGCTGTTTTCCATTCGCCTTGGCTATATACACCCGCTTGACGGGCTTGGGCTTCCACGGGGCCGCGCCATGCTGAACCCAGTCGGCCAACTCGGCCTTTTCCTGGGGCAACAGGACGATTTTCCCATCGACTCCCGCCGTCTTGCGGCCAGCATTGATCTCCGTGACCCGCCGCGCACTCGCGAGTGTGTTCGCGCGGGAGCGGAGCATCAGCTTCTGCAGATTCCTGACCTTGGCCAGGTCTCCTGCCTGCGATGCCGTGAAGATGCGCTGCCGCAGACGCCGTACGTCGTCCTCGACCTTCCGCCAGTCGATTGACGGCCAGTCGGTGATCTCGTCCTCCGGTCCGTTCGCCATGCCGGCGACGGCCGCTGCGGCGTGTGCCACCACAGCCGCGTGTGTCGCCATGACGTCCAACTTGCCCTTCGGTTCCGGTGTCTTCGGTCCTCGTTTCCTCACAGGCTCACCAGACCCACGTCAGCACCCTTTCAGGTCGGGGCATTGGCCCCTATCCGGCCAGTTATGCGGGAGCCACCAACGGAGGTGTCGGCACATGGTTCCCGGTTTCCTGCTGCCTTTCGGCGACCGGCATTCGCTTGCTGGGTCTTCCTGCGCCCGCTGGAGGGTTGGGCCTTCCTTGCGGTTGGCTTACCAGGCCAGAACTGCATGGCCTGGACTCCATCGGGGTTGTCACGTTCCGCATGAGAGAGATGCTGCCGGGGAGGGCGCCCTCTGCACCCCGGGGACGGCGGTGCACTCCCGACCGGTCAAGTATCCCCAGTCGGCGCCTGCCGCTTTCCAACGGCCAGTCCCTATCTCCCGCTTAAACAACCCATCGGCGAGAGTGATCATGACGAGGCATCATCAAGGGTTCATTCGCATTCACCCGTCCGGCATTTCCCAGCCTGTAACCCCCGGATGGAACGAGGGTCCTTGGGCAATTCCCCAGGCTTCGCACCCCGCGATTACTCACGACGCACGCTGGGGCGGGAACGAGCCCTGTGCACTGGCTCGGGTCCTACACCTTCGACATCAGTCGAACCTCCTTGGTGATTACCACTCTTCTCAAGCGACTTCGTGTCGCACGACCTGGTTGATCCAGGAGGCGTGCTTGGGCGTGTAGTGCGCGACGATCCGCGGATGCCTCTTCAGCCAGGCGCGGGTGGCCTGGGAGGTGTGGGACGAGCCGTTGTCCAGGACCAGGTGGATCGTCAGCGCCGGATCGACGCACTTGTCCAGACGGTTGAGGAAGGCGGTGAAGTGCGCGGAGTCGTTGCGGGGCAGCTCCTCGGCCACGACGTGTCCGGTGTGCACCTCGAGTGCGGCGGTGATCGAGAGGGTGCCGTGGCGCACGTACTCGAACTCCCGCCGTCGGGGCCTGCCTGGCGCGCACGGCCGGTCGGGGTGTTTGCGGGAGCGGACCGACATCGCGGTCTTCTCGTCCACCGAGACCACGATCGACCCGGTGGGGCGGTTCAGATACAGGTCGCACACCTCGGCGGCACGGACGAAGAATCCCGGGTCGTGCGTGCGGGTCAGCCAGCCCTTCACCCGGTGCGGTTTGAGGTCCAGTGCCGCGAGGATCCGTCCGACCTGCAAGGCCGATTTCCCGGTGTCCGTCATGCGGTCGGCGATCAGCCGGTGCGGCCAGGAGCCGTGCGGGTGCGGAGGCTCGCTGGTGGCCGCTGCCACGATCCGCAGCCGCACCTCAGGGCCGTAGACCGGCGGCCGGCCCGAGTGGGGCCGGTCCTCCAGCCCGGCCAGCCCCTCCCGGTCGTACCGGTCCCGCCACCGCACCGCCGTCGAGACATCCGCCCGCACGATCTCCGCGATCCGCCAGGTCGCGATGCGAGCCCGGCGCGCAGCACGCTGCGGAGTGGTATGCGCCCGTACGCGTTCCTCGAGCACACGACGATCATCAGGATCAAGCACCATGCCCGGTCAACGAGGCGATGGCCATCGGCGGAACTTCCGCGGGGCAGCACTAGGGAGCCGGTTCTGTGCCGTCAGGAGCCGGTTCCGTGCCGTCCATGATCGAGGGATCGCTTTGATCGCAAGCGATCAATACGATTGACGCGTACAGTGTGCGACGCCCGAGGCGCCGCCCGGACAGCACAGCCCGCCGCACCCCTGGGGGAACGATGCGACTCCACGTAGACCAGCGCCATGAGCGTGTCCTCGAACTCGTCCGCGAGCGGGGCAGCGTCCGGGTCGCCGAACTCGCCCAGGCGCTGGGCGTCTCACCGGTCACGCTGCGCCGGGACGTCGAGGCGCTGGCGGCGCAGGGGCGGGTGCAGCGGATGCACGGAGCGGTGATCTGGCCGGGCTCGGGCACCGAGGCGGCAGCGGGGCGGGCGCCGGGCGCGGACGCCGAGAGCCTGGTCATCGGGCTCGTGGTGCCGACGAACAACTACTACTACCCGGAAGTCGTGCGCGGGGCGCGGGAAGTGGTCGAGGCGCACGGCGCGAAACTCACCATCGGCATCTCCAACTACCTGCCCGGCGAGGACGTACAGCAGGCCGAGCGGCTCGTCGCCGCCGGTGTCGACGGCCTGCTACTCACTCCGACCTGGGACGAGGGCGCGCCGGACGGGATGGAGGGGTCGTGGGTCGCTGAGTTCGGGGTGCCCACCGTCCTGATGGAGCGCTGGGCGCCGCACGGTCACCCCGCCGCGGCCCTCGACCGGGCCCGCTCGGACCATGCGCACGGTGCCGCAGAAGCCGTGCGCCATCTCGCCTCGCTCGGCCATCGCCGCATCGGCCTCGCTGTCCAGGTCTCGCCCACGGCACGGCACTTGAGATTCGGCTACGCGGCCGCGGTCGACGCGCTCGGACTCGAACGGGTGCCGGCCTCGCCGCTCGACGCCGATCCGCCCGCGGGGGAGGGCGACCGTTTCGATCGGACCTTCGCGTATCTCTGCGAGATCATCGAGAAGCACGGGGTCACCGCGGTGGTGCTGCACAGCGACGCCGACGCCCTGGTGCTGATCCCCCGTCTGCAGGCACGCGGCATTCGCGTCCCGGAGGACCTGGCGGTGGTGGCGTACGACGACGAGGTGGCCGGTCTCGCCGACCAGCCGCTCACGGCGGTGGCGCCGGCCAAGCGCCAGGTGGGTGCGCGGGCGGCCGCGCTGCTGCTCGCGCGCCTCACCGTGGCCCCGGACGCCGTGCCCACGCACGGTCAACACCTGGATCTGCTCCCGGAGTTGAGGATCCGCGCGTCCTGCGGGACGGGGATCGCGCGACCTTGACCCGGTAGGCCGTGACCGACTTCAAGGGCCCTCGCAGGCTGTCCTGCGGGGGGCCCTGTGCTGTTCGGCGGGCCGCCCAGCCGCGTGCGACCAGCCGTGCATGACGCTATCGCCTCCCGATCGTTTTGATTGAGTTGGTCGTTCGCTCTTGACGGTGATTGGTCTGGCGCAAATGATGGCACCCGTTCACCTCTTCTTCCGCAGCTGCAACAAGGCAGTTGTCTGCCGCAGTTCGAGGTCTCGTAGGAGCCGTGCCATGCCGAGCACTTCCCGTACCGCCCGCATAGCCCTCACCGCGTCCATCGCCTCCCTGGCCCTCCTCGCCACCGCGTGTGGCGGCGGCGAGGACGAGGGCTCCGGCAAGGCCGGCAGAGACGGCAAGCCGGTCACCATCACCTACTGGTCCGCCACCAGCGGCGCCAAGGAGACGGCGGAGGCGTTCAACAAGACCCGCAAGAACGTCAAGGTCAAGTTCTCGCTGATCCCGTCCGGGCCCGAGGGCGTCACCAAACTCTCCAACGCGGTCAAGGGCGGCAACGCCCCCGACGTCGCGACGATGGACTACTCCGCGCTCCCCGAGTACGCGAGCGGCGGCAACCTGGAGGACCTGTCCCAGGTCGCCGGCGACACGGTCAAGAACGAGTTCCCGGAGAACATCCAGTCCCTGGTCAACCTGGGCGGCAAGACCTGGGCCGTGCCCTTCGACGCGACGCCCCTAGAGCTCTACTACCGCAAGGACATCTTCAAGAAGCACGGCGTCGAGGTCCCCAAGACCTGGGACGAGTACCGCAAGGCCGCCGAGAAGATCAACAAGGCCGACCCCAAGGTGAAGATCACCAACTTCGGCGGCGGCGACCCTGCCATCCTCGCGGGCCTCTCCTGGCAGGCGGGCGCCCAATGGTACGGCACGTCCGGTGACGCCTGGAAGGTCAACATGACGGACGCGGCCTCGAAGAAGGTCGCCACGTACTGGGACGACCTGCTCAAGGACGGCCTCGCCTCCAAGACCCCGCTGTGGGGCGAGGGCGAGAACAAGGAGCGCGCCACCGGCAAGGTCGCCACGATCATCGGCGCGGCCTGGAGCGCGGGCGGCTTCTCCGTCAGCTACCCCGACACCAAGGGCAAGTGGGGCATCGCCCCGCTGCCGGCCTGGGACGGCAAGCCCGCCACTGGTATGTACGGCGGCACGTCCTACGTCGCGCCCAAGGGCAGCAACACCGAGGCGGCCGCCGAGTTCATCAAGTGGGTCACCACCGACTCGGAGGCCATGAAGGCGCGGCTCAGCTCCCTGAAGCAGCCGAGCAGCGCGCTGCCGGCCAACGAGGGCATGCGCGAGGTCGCGGCCAAAGAGTTCGACGCCTCGTACTTCAAGGGCCAGGACCCCTACGAGATCGCCAGTGCGGCCGCGGACACCATCGTCCCCGGCTGGACCTGGGGCCCCGTGAACCAGCAGGTCAACCTGAAGCAGAACGCCGCCGGCGCCGACCACGGCAAGATGCTCACCGACGGCCAGGCCGCGGGCGAGAGGGCGATCACGGACCGCGGTCTGAAGCTCGCCAAGTGAGCTCACGGCAGCCGTAGGGCCCGATCCGCCGGCCACGGCCCAAGTCCGCACCAGCTGGAGGGCCCGGTTTCCGTGGGGGAACGCCAGGCCCTCCGTCCTCCACTCGAAGGAGTCAGCCGGTGGCAGCACCAGTCATCAACTCACCCGCACCACCGAGGGGTTCGCAGGAGGCGAGCAAGCTGGCCGAGTCGGCGGGGCAGAAGTCCGCCCGACGTAACGAGCGCGGCGCCGCCGCCCTGTTCATGGTGCCGTTCTTCGTCCTGTTCGCCGCCGTCACCGTGGCGCCCATCGTGTACGCAGGCTACATGAGCCTGTACAGCGAGAAGGCGTCTGGGCTCGGATTCGGGGGAACCGAGCGGTCGTTCGTCGGTCTCGGCAACTTCACCGAGGCGCTCGGCGACGAGGCCTTTCTGCGCTCCTTCGGCCACATAACCGTCTATTGCCTCATCTACATCCCGGTCATGATCGGCGCGGCGCTCGCGCTCGCCCTCCTCGTTGACTCGGCGCTCGCCCGCGCGAAGCGGTTCTTCCAGATCGCGTACTACATGCCGCACGCCGTGCCCGGCCTGGTCGCCTCGATGATCTGGCTATACCTCTACACCCCCGGCATCAGCCCGATCGTCGACGTGATCCAGGACCTCGGCCTCGGCTGGAACTTCTTCGGCAAGGACGAGGCGCTCTACTCGATCATCAATGTCTCGGCCTGGCAGTGGATCGGGTACAACGTGATCATTTTCTACGCGGGTCTGCAGGCCATCCCGCGCGAGACGCTCGAAGCGGCCACGGTCGATGGCGCCGGCGCACTGCGCACCGCGCTGCAGGTGAAGATCCCCATGATCCGCTCGACGGTGGTCCTCACTGTCCTGTTCACCTGCGTCGGCGCCATCCAGCTCTTCGACGCCCCCAAGCTCGTGCAACTGCGCGCCACGGAGCTCGGCATCGACTGGTCGCCGACGATGTACATCTACAACGTCGCGTTCGACGGCCATGACTACGGTCTCGCCGCCGCGGCCTCCCTGCTCCTCGCCCTCGTCGCGGGCGTGCTGTCCTTCCTCGTCACCAAGCTCGGCAACCGGTGGAAGGAATCATGAGCACTCAGACAGCTCCTCCCGCGGCGAAGATCCGTGCCGACTCCCCGGCCGCCACGACCGCCGCCATCAAGTCCCGACGCCCCCGCAGACCACGGGAGTTCACCTCCAAGGCCGTCGTCAACGCCGTCCTGGTCGTCTTCGCGCTCTACACGCTGCTGCCGCTCACCTGGCTGGTCATCGCGTCGACCAAGACCTACCGGGACCTGTTCGCCACCAACCCGTTCGCGCTCGGCGACTTCAGCTTCTTCTCCAACCTCGGCGAGCTGTTCTCGTACAACGACGGCGTCTATCTGCGCTGGCTCGGCAACAGCGTCCTCTACACGGTCATCGGCTCCCTGCTGTCCACGCTGATCTCCGTGGTCTGCGGATACGCCTTCGACAAGTACGAGTTCCGCGGCAAGGAGAAGCTGTTCGGCGTCGTCCTGATCGGGCTGCTCGTCCCGTCGACGGTGACCGCGCTGCCGCTGTATCTGCTGGCCTCCGAGGTCGGTCTGGTCAACACCTACTGGGCCGTGCTCATCCCGTCCCTGGTCAACCCGTTCGGGGTGTATCTGGCCCGGGTCTTCTCCGAGGGCTACGTACCCGGCGAGGTCCTGGAAGCCTCGCGGATGGACGGCGCGGGCGAACTGCGCACCTTCGGTTCGGTGTCCCTGCCGATGCTGGCCCCCGGCTTCATGACGATCTTCCTCTTCTCGTTCACCGCGTCGTGGAACAACTTCTACAGCGCGCTGATGATACTCAACGACGAGGCCCTCTACCCGGTGAACCTCGGTCTGTACACCCTGATGAAGAGCGTCTACCAGCAGCCCGAGCTCTACCCGCTCGTCATCATCGGCTCCCTGGTCGCCGTCATCCCGCTGATCATCGCCTTCCTCTCCCTGCAGCGCTTCTGGCGCTCGGGCCTGACCGCCGGAGCCGTCAAGTGACCCCGAGCACCACCGCAGCCCGCCCTCGCACCGTCCTCGCGATGAGCGCCGAGACCAGGGCCGCGGTGTTCGGCCGGCACGCACTGCACCGCCTCGACCGCATCGCCGAGCTCGACCCGGGCCTGCTGGTCACGGACTTCACCGACCCCGACGACGTACAACGGCGGCGGTTGTACGAGGCCGAGGTGCTGCTCACCGGATGGGGCTGCCCGCCGCTGGACCGGGCGGCGCTGCGCCGGATGCCGGAGCTCAAGGCGGTCGTGCACGCGGCCGGCAGCGTCAAGCACCACATCACCGAGGCCTGCTGGCAGCGCGGCATCGCCGTCACCACGGCCGCCGCCGCCAACGCACTGCCCGTCGCCGAGTACACCGTCGCGGCGGTCCTGTTCGCCAACAAGCGGGTCCTGGACGGCGCGCACGCCTACCGGCAGCAGCGCGGCGGCCACGTCAACCTCCTCGACCGCTTCCCCGGAGTCGGCAACTACCGGCGCACGATCGGCATCGTCGGCGCCTCGCGCATCGGCCGCCGGGTGATCGAACTCCTTGGGCCCTTCGACCTGCGCGTCCTCGTCCACGACCCCTATCTCGGCGCGGACGAGGCCCGGGCCCTCGGCGCGGACCTCGTCGACCTGGACTCGCTCGCCCTGCGCAGCGACATCGTCTCCCTGCACGCGCCCGAACTGCCCGCCACCCGCCACCTGTTCGATGCGCCCCGGCTCTCCCTGATGCCGGACGGCGCGACGCTGATCAACACCGCGCGCGGCTCCCTCGTCGACACCGAGGCGCTCACCAAGGAGCTCAAGGCAGCCCGGCTGCACGCCGTGCTCGACCACACCGAGCCGGAGGTCCTGCCCGCCGACTCACCGCTGTACGACCTGCCGAACGTGCTCCTCACCCCGCATCTGGCCGGCTCGATCGGCGG
Source organism: Streptomyces sp. ISL-100 (assembly GCF_018614615.1). Lineage (GTDB taxonomy): Bacteria > Actinomycetota > Actinomycetes > Streptomycetales > Streptomycetaceae > Streptomyces. Next base: position 8,128 of record NZ_JAGGOK010000013.1, read on the forward strand.
CGAACTGTACCGTCTCGCGGACGCCGCCCTCGATGAACTGGAGCTGTACGCCCGGGGGTTGCCGTTCCGCCACCGGGTGGACCCGCGCACGCTCGAACGTTCGGCCTGAACCGCTTCCCGCCTTCTTGAAGGGATCCGTATGCCTGCCGCCGAAAGGATCCGCATGCCTGTCGCCCGCCCCCGTGTCCTGGTCGTAGGGATCGACGGAGTACGTCTGGACACCCTCGACAGGGTCGCCGCCCCGCACCTCGACTCGGTGGCGGCGGCCGGCTTCCTCACCCCGGTCACCATCGATGCGGGCACCCCCACGATGTCCGGCCCCTGCTGGGCGACGACCGTCACCGGCGTACGCATCGAGAAGCACGGCGTGTGGAGCAACACCTTCACCGGCCACCGCCTCGACGTCTTCCCCGACTTCACCACCCGGCTGCACCGCCAGGACGGCCGGCACACCTATGTCGCGGCCGGCTGGCAGCCGCTGCTCACCGTGGCCGACGGCGGCCCGCTGTTCCGCGCGCCGGGCCGGATGTGCCATGTCGCCGCGCCCGCCGAGACCCCCGAGGCCTGGGACGCCACCGACGAGGCGATCACCGTCGACGCCGTGCGGGTGCTGACCGAGGACGACCCCGAGGCGTCCTTCGTCTACCTCGGCGCCGTCGACGAGACCGGTCATGTGCTCGGCTGCGGACCCGCCTATGAAACGGCCGTCGCCCGGGCCGACGAGCGGCTCGGGCGGCTCCTCGCGGCTCTGCGCGCCCGGCCCTCGTACGACGGGGAGGAGTGGACCCTCATCGTCGCCACCGACCACGGCCACCGCCCCGAAGGCGGCCACGGTGGCCGCTCGGACCTGGAGACCACCGCGTGGATCGCCTCGTGCGGTCCCCGCATCGCGGCCGGCGCCCCCGACCGTCCGCTGCGCCACGAAGACGTCGCGGCCCAGGTGTTCACGTCCCTGGGCCGCGACCCCGACTCGCACTGGACGCTGGACGGGCGGGCGTGGTCGAAGGGCTGAGCTGATCCCGGCGGTGGGAGGGGCACGGAAGCCGGGATCAGCCGATGAGGGGCGGCACTCAGCAGCTGGCACACCCGGCCCACCCACGCCCTCACCCAGGCCCTGGACGGCACGGCACACCGCCTCATAGAACAACCCAAGGCCAGGTCTATCAGGATTCAGGTGTGGTTCGTCTGTTTGGCCTACAGGTTTCTGGTTGGGCTGTGCGGCTTGCACTCGTCCGGCGGTAAGGGGGCCGTCGAAGAGGACGTCGAACTCGTTCAACGCGCTCTTCCAGCGGTTGTTCCAGCGCTGGCGGCCGCGGCCGGTCGGGTCGAGGGCGAGGGTGGCGAGGTAGAGGCGTTTCAGGGCGGCCTGCTCGTTGGGGAAGTGGCCGCATGCCTGGGCCGCGCGCCGGTAGCGGGCATTGAGGGACTCGATCGCGTTGGTGGTGTAGACGATCTGCCGGATGGCGTCGGGCAGGCCGAGGAAGGGCACGAACTCGCTCCAGGCCCGCTCCCAGAGGAC
>NZ_JAGGOK010000130.1 GCF_018614615.1 Streptomyces sp. ISL-100
AGTAGGACGCCGCCGAACAATTATTGAACGCTGGTCCCTGAACTTCGGTTCGGGGACCAGCGTTTTTTTATGCCCTGTTACTTGGCGTTCATGTTGTACGACCAGCATCCCCAGACATGGGGACGATCGGAATGCTGAAGTCCGCGGGTGTCGGTGCCGGCGACGAGGTCATCGTGTCGGCGTACGGGAACATCGAGGTGGCCGAGGCCGTGCTGGCCGTCGGGGCGCTGCCCGTGTTCGCGGACATCGACGGTGCGACGTACTGCCTGGATGCGGTCGCGGTGGAGGCTGCCGTGACGTCGCGTACGGCTGCCATCGTCGCCGTACCACGGTTCGGATACCTGGCCGGCTTGCGGCCGCTGCAGGAGCTCGGTCGTCGGCGGGGGCTGCTTGTGTTGGAACATCGTGAAGAGGCGACTCCTGAGCCGCGTGCGGTCGCTCAACGGCAGGTGCACGCCGCCTATCTGGACAGGCGGCTCACCGGCGTACGGACTCCGGAGGCGTGCGCGGGGCACACGTATCAGCAGTACGTTGTGCGCGTTCCCGGGAACGGGCGGCCCGATCGTGATGCCTTTGCCCGCGCTGTTCGGCGCAGGGGCGTGGAGTGTGAGGTGCCCGTGAAGACGCCCGTACACCGGCTGGCCGCCTTCCGGCGGGAGATCTGTCTGCCGGAGGCCGAGCATGCCGCGGACGAGACGCTCGCGCTGTCCGTCGGCGGCTCGCTGTCCCGGCGTGATCTCCAGCGCGTCGTGTCTGCTTGCAATGCGCTGGGTGGGCTCCTCCAACCTGCCTTTTAGGACCTTTGTTTGGGGTGTGAGGTGAAGAACTCCACCATGAGGTCCGTTGCGTTGACGCCGGCTTCCGGCTCGGCCATGTCACCCGGTTCGGCGCCCGGCCAGTTGTGGCCCATGTTGGGGATCCGGTAGGTGACCACTTCTGACGTGTCCGCGCACTTGGCGTGCGTTCGTGTGATCTCTTCCATGAGTTTTTGGGGTGGTGACCCCTTGCAGGCCAGGCGCTTCTCCCACGACTTGATGGCCGTGTCCGCTGTGTCGTAGATCCTGTCCAGGCCGCCGATGAAGGTCATGACGGGGACCGGTGTCCTGGGTATGTAGGCGGCGTCCTGTGTGGCTGGGCCGCTGTAGGCGCCGCTCACCGGGGCGACCGCGGCGAAGACGTCGTGGAGTTCGACGGCGACCTTGAACGACATGTCGGCGCCGTTGGAGATGCCTGTGGCGTAGACGCGGTCCGGTTCGGCTTTCCACTTGTCGACCAGGCGCTTGGTCATGGCCCGGATGAAGCCGACGTCGTCCTCGTCGCCGCAGCAGCTCAGCGCGTTGTAGCCGAGGTCGATGCCGTCGGGGTACGCCACCAGGAGGTTCGCCTTGTCGGCCTTCTTGTTGAGGCCGCTGAGCTTGGTGACGAACTCGCCTGTGCTCGGGTACGGGTGCATGGCGACGATCAGGGGGAGCTTCTTGTCCGGGGTGTAGCCGGGTGGTGCGTGCACCCTGTAGACGCGCTTCTTGCCGTCCCAGGTCATCGTCACCTTCTGGTCGCCGGGGCGCGGTGTCTCGCGCGCGGCGGCGGTCGGTTTCGGCTGCTTCCTCGGCTTCTTGGCGTCGCCCGGTCCGCAGGCGGTGAGTGAGAGGAGTATGGCTACTACAGCTGACCAGAGCAGCGATATGTGCGTGAGCGTGCCGGGGCGGGTCCGCATCCGGGCATGGTGGCAGCGGGGGCGTGGACGGTCCAGAGGAATGGCAGGTTCAGAGCATGGCTGGATTCGGGGTATGATCTATCCCGTTGCCGCAGCGCAGCTAGGCCCCAATAGCTCAGTCGGTAGAGCGTCTCCATGGTAAGGAGAAGGTCTACGGTTCGATTCCGTATTGGGGCTCAACACACGAAAGGCCCCCGCCGGTTGGCGGGGGCCTTTCGCGTACCCGACTACGGGTTGTGCGGCATCGGGACGCGCATGGCGAGGATGGCCATGTCGTCGGAGGCAGGTTCCGCCGCGAAGCGTTCGACCGCACGCAGGATGCGGCCTGCGACCGCGCCGGCCGTCAGGCCCGTACAGGTGGCCAGGACGTCGGCCAGGCCGTCGTCGCCGAGCATGCGGGTGCCCTCGCGGCGTTCGGTGACGCCGTCGGTGACGCACAGGAGTACGTCGCCGGGGTCGAGGGTGACCATCTGCTCGTACAGCTCCAGGTCCTCCATGACGCCGAGCAGCGGCTGGGGTTCGGCGGCCGGTTCGACCGAGCCGTCCGGGCGCAGGCGCAGCGGGAGGGGGTGGCCGGCGCAGACCACCTTCAGGATGGCGCTGCCGTCCTCCTGGGGCCACAGCTCGCCGTACAGGAGCGTCAGGAAGCGGCTGCGGGCGCCCTCGTCGAGGATCGCCGCGTTGAGGCGTTCCAGGACGGCGGGGCCGCCGAAGCCTTCGCGGGCGAGGAGGCGCAGGGCGTGGCGGGCGAGGCCGGTGACGGCGGCGGCCTCGGGGCCCGTACCGCAGACGTCGCCGATGGCGAAGCCGTACGCGCCGTCGCGGATCGGGAAGAGGTCGTAGAAGTCGCCGCCTACCTCGTTGCCCTCGCCTGCGGCTCGGTAGATGACCTCCACCTCGACGTTCGGGACGTGCGGGAGCTCCGGGGGGAGCAGGCTGCGCTGGAGGGACTGGCTGATGGCCATGCGCTCGGAGTACAGGCGTGAGTTGTCGAGGGCGAGCGCGGCGCGGCGGGAGAGGTCCTCGGCCAGTTCGAGGATCTCCTGGCGGAAGTGGTCGTCGGTGGGCTTGCCGAGGGTCAGCATGCCGATGACGCGGTTGCGGGCGACCAGGGGGAGCACGACCGTCTCGCCGCCTACTGCTGCGGCTGTGGCGAGTGTGGTGCCGATGCCCGAGCCGAGGTGCGGGGTGGAGCCGAGGCCGAGACTGCGCATCGACGTACGGAGGGCTGCCTGGTGGGCGGCTTCGCTGGGGCCGTTCCAGATGCGGGCGCCGGGGGTCGGGACCGGCTCCGGGGGGTCGATCTTGGAGAGGAGGGCCTTGAGGCCGTCGATGCGCTCCTCGTCCTCGTGGAGTACGAACGAGAGGTACGGCTCGGAGGACTGGTCGGCGATCGTGTAGACGGCGCACCAGGTCGCCAGGGTGGGGACCGTCATCTGTGCCATGAGGGCCAGGGTCTGGTCGCGGTCGAGCGTACCGGCGAGGAGGTCGGAGGCCTCGACGAGGAAGGAGAGCGAGCCTCTGCGCAGGCGTTCCAGCTCGCCGAGGCGGGCGGATTCGACGGCCAGGGCGATGCGGTCCGCCGCGAACTGGAGGCGCAGGGCTTCTTCGTTCGAGTAGCGGCCGGGGGCTTCGGCGGCGACGCCGAGTGAGCCGGTGAGGCGGCCCTCGACCTTGAGGGGGACGGTGACGACGGAGCGCATGCCGGTGCCGCTGAGGAGCGGGACGGCGCCCGGGACGGCCGTGAGGTCCTCGTGGACGGCGGGCATGCGCGCGGAGCCGTAGCGGCCGGTGCCGGCCTCCACGGGGACGCGGGCGAAGCGCTGGCGGGCGGAGGGGAGGCCGGTGGTGGCCCGTACCTCCAGCTCGGTCTCGTCGTCGGTGGCGAGGAGCAGGAACGCCGAGTCGGCGTCCAGCATGTCGCGGGAGCGCTCGACGGTGCGCTGGAGGAGGCCGTCGAGGTCGTCGGGGGCGGGGGAGCCGATGAAGACCTCGAAGGGGTCCGTGGTGCGGCCCTCGGAGAGCGAGCCCTTTGCGGTGTCGCTGGGGGTGCGCTGGGGGGACTGGAGTACGGCGCGCTCGAAGTCGCGTACGAGGAGGCAGATGGTGGAGGGCTCGCCGGAGGTGTCCCGTACGCGCAGGTGGGAGGCGTAGACGGCGACGGTGCGGCCGTCGGCGGCGCGGACGCCGTAGCTGCCCTCCCAGCGGGAGAGCTGGAGGGCGTCCGCGATGCCGGTGGCGATGCCGGGGGTGTGCGGCCAGGCGGCGAAGTCGGTGAGCTGCTTGCCGGTGACCTGGTCGGCGGCGTATCCGAAGAGCTCTTCCGCGTCTTCGTTCCAGGCGTTGATGGCGCCGGAGCGGTCGATCTGGACGACGGCGACGCGGATGCGGCCGTCGGCGACCGGGAGGAGCTCGACGGGGAGTACGGGGCCGGCGGATCGGATGCCCACCGGGCGTTCGGGGAGGTCGAGTTGGAACCAGACGTGTTTGTTGGTGGGGGCGTACTCGACGCCCCAGCGGGAGGCGAGGGCGGCGCACAGCAGCAGGCCGCGGCCGCCTTCGCGGTCGGGGCTGCCGAAGGACTGGGCCGTGCCCTGGAGGGGGACCTCGCGCTCGGGGTAGCGGTCGCCGACCTCGACGCGGACGCCTTCTTCCGTACGCAGGCAGAGGACGTCGGCGGTGGTGCCGGCGTGGACCACGGCGTTGGTGACGAGCTCGCTGGTGAGGACGACGGCGTCGTCCACGATGTCGGAATACCCCCACCCCTGGAGTGTGTCCCTGACAAAGGCGCGGGCGGTCGCGACGGACCGTCCCACGGGGTCGAAGCTGGCAGCCGCCCGCGCGGTGATCACAGAACTCCTCGTACGCGTCTCGACGCCCCGCTCTGCCATGATCGGCCCGCCCCTCCGGTGCCCGGTTGTGGATCTCGCGTCACCCGCCCCCGCCGGGCGGACCGGGGCGGCTGGACAGCCGGAAGCCAGGTTACTTACCTTCGCTGTCCGAGCGGATGCCGGTCACCAGTGTTTCCGCCTCGGGAGTCCGGGGAGGGGTGTGCGAAGCTGCCGAACTGTTATGGCCTGGTTCGGCCATGGTGAAACACTGGGAAGGCTTCGGGCGAAGCCCGATGAGTACGGTCAACCCCTGCGGGAGGGACACGGTGGAGTCTGGCGCAGCCGCGCGGAGCACCAGCACGCGCGCAAAAGGCGGACGGTCCCGGAACAATGGGACAACCGAAGTGGATACGGCGGCCCTGAACAGGTTGCTGCAGGCCCTAGTGACGATGCGGGACGGCAATTTCCGTAAACGTCTGACGGTGTCGGGCGACGGCGTGATGGCCGAGATCGCCGCTGTCTTCAACGAGGTGGCTGACCGGAATCTGCATTTGACGGGTGAGATCGCCCGGGTGCGGCGCATGGTCGGGCGTGAGGGAAAGCTGGCCGAGAGGCTGGAGACGGGGGCCTGTGAGGGCTCCTGGGCCACTGCGATCGATGCGTCGAACGCGCTGGTCGACGACCTGGCGCGGCCTGTTTCCGAGGTCGGGCGGGTGCTGTCCGCGGTGGCGGACGGTGACCTGGACCAGCGCATGGAACTGCGGTCGCAGAGCTCCGAGGGCACCGAGGGTGCGGGGCATCCGCTGCGGGGCGAGTTCCTGAAGGTCGGGCGTACGGTCAACAACCTGGTCGACCAGTTGTCTGCGTTCACGGACGAGGTGACTCGGGTCGCGCTCGAGGTGGGTACCGAGGGCAAACTGGGTGGCCAGGCCCAGGTGCGCGGTATGTCCGGTTCGTGGAAAGATCTCACGGATTCCGTCAACACGATGGCGTACCGGCTCACGGCTCAGGTGCGTGACATTGCTCTCGTTACGACGGCGGTCGCCAAGGGCGATCTGTCACGCAAGGTCACCGTGCATGTGGCCGGCGAGATGCTACAGCTGAAGAACACCGTCAACACGATGGTCGACCAGCTGTCGTCCTTCTCCTCCGAGGTGACTCGCGTCGCGCGTGAGGTCGGTACGGAGGGTGAGCTGGGCGGGCAGGCCCAGGTGCCCGGCGTTGCGGGTGTGTGGAAGGACCTGACGGACTCCGTCAACCTGATGGCCGGGAACCTGACGGCTCAGGTGCGCGGGATCGCGGAGGTGACGACGGCGGTCGCCAATGGTGATCTGTCGCGCAAGGTCACCGTGAGTGCGCGGGGCGAGGTCGCCCAGCTCGCGGAGACGATCAACCAGATGACCGAGACGCTGCGTACGTTCGCGGACGAGGTCACGCGAGTGGCGAGCGAGGTCGGCGGCGAGGGTCTGCTGGGCGGTCAGGCGCAGGTGCCGGGCGCGGCGGGCACGTGGAAGGACCTGACGGACTCCGTCAATACGGTCTTCCGGAATCTGACGACACAGGTGCGGGACATCGCGCAGGTCACGACGGCAGTGGCCAACGGTGACATGACGCAGAAGGTCACCGTCGATGTCGCGGGCGAGATGCTGGAGCTCAAAAACACCGTCAACACGATGGTGGACCAGCTTCAGTCCTTCGGTTCCGAAGTGACACGCGTGGCGCGTGAGGTCGGCGTCGAGGGTCTGCTGGGCGGCCAGGCGCAGGTGCCGGGCGCGGCGGGGACCTGGAAGGATCTGACGGACTCCGTCAATACCGCTTTCCGGAACCTGACCGGGCAGGTGCGCAACATCGCGCAGGTGACGACGGCGGTCGCCAACGGTGATCTGTCGCAGAAGGTCACGGTCGATGTCTCCGGCGAGATGCTGGAGCTGAAGAACACCGTCAACACGATGGTGGATCAGTTGTCGTCGTTCGCCGACCAGGTGACGCGGATGGCGCGTGACGTGGGTACGGAGGGCCGCCTCGGCGGTCAGGCGCGGGTGGACGGCGTCAGCGGTACGTGGAAGGAACTCACCGACTCCGTCAACTTCATGGCGGGGAACCTGACTTCGCAGGTGCGGCAGATCGCGCAGGTGACGACGGCGGTGGCCCGTGGTGACCTGTCGCAGAAGATCGACGTGGACGCGCGCGGCGAGATCCTGGAGCTGAAGAACACCATCAACACGATGGTGGACCAGCTGTCTTCGTTCGCCGACCAGGTGACTCGGGTCGCCCGAGAGGTGGGTACGGACGGCCGGCTGGGCGGCCAGGCGCAGGTGCCGGGTGTCGCCGGCGTATGGCGCGATCTGACCGATTCCGTGAATGGAATGGCCGGAAACCTCACCGCTCAGGTCCGCAACATCGCGCAGGTCGCGACGGCGGTGGCCCGTGGTGACCTGTCGCAGAAGATCGACGTGGACGCGCGCGGCGAGATCCTGGAGCTGAAGAACACCCTCAACACGATGGTGGACCAGCTGTCGAACTTCGCCGAGCAGGTGACCCGGGTGGCCCGCGAGGTGGGCACCGAGGGCATGCTGGGCGGTCAGGCCGAGGTCCAGGGCGTCAGCGGTACGTGGAAGGACCTCACCCAGTCCGTCAACTCCATGGCCAACAACCTGACTTCACAGGTCCGCAACATCGCCGAGGTGACGACGGCGGTCGCCAAGGGCGATCTGTCGAAGAAGATCACCGTCGATGCCAAGGGCGAGATCCTGGAGCTGGTCACCACCGTCAACACGATGGTCGACCAGCTGTCGTCCTTCGCCGACGAGGTGACGAGGGTCGCGCGTGAGGTGGGCACCGAGGGCATCCTGGGCGGCCAGGCGCGCGTACGCGGCGTCACCGGCATCTGGAAGGACCTCAGCGACAACGTCAACCTGATGGCCAACAACCTGACGTCTCAGGTACGGAACATCTCGCAGGTCTCGGCGGCGGTCGCCAACGGCGATCTGACGAAGAAGGTGACGGTCGAGGCGCGCGGCGAGGTCGCGCAGCTCGCCGACACCGTCAACACCATGGTGACGACGCTGTCCTCGTTCGCCGACGAGGTCACGCGAGTGGCCCGCGAGGTGGGTACGGAAGGCGAGCTCGGCGGCCAGGCGCGCGTGCCCGGTGTCTCGGGTACGTGGAAGGACCTCACCGAGTCGGTGAACTCGATGGCGTCCAACCTGACCGGGCAGGTCCGCCAGATCGCGATGGTCACCACGGCCATCGCCAAGGGCGACATGACCAAGAAGATCGACATCGACGCCCGCGGCGAGATCCTGGAGCTGAAGACGACGATCAACACGATGGTGGACCAGCTGTCGTCGTTCGCCGACCAGGTGACCCGGGTCGCCCGCGAGGTGGGTACGGAGGGCATCCTGGGCGGCCAGGCGCGCGTACGCGACGTGGACGGCACCTGGCGCGACCTCACGGAGTCCGTGAACGAGATGGCCGGGAACCTGACCCGGCAGGTGCGCGCCATCGCGGCCGTGGCCACCGCGGTGACCCGCGGCGATCTCAATCTCAAGATCGACGTCGATGCGTCGGGCGAGATCCAGGATCTCCAGGACAACATCAACACGATGATCGCGAACCTGCGCGACACCACTCTCGCCAACAAGGAACAGGACTGGCTCAAGGGCAACCTGGCCCGTATCTCGGGTCTGATGCAGGGCCGCCGCGATCTCGACGACGTGGCCTCGCTGATCATGAGCGAGCTGACGCCGGTGGTTTCGGCGCAGCACGGCGCCTTCTTCCTGGCCCTGACGACGCGCGGGACGGCCGAGGTGGGCGCGGACGAGGACAGCCCGTACGAGCTGCGCATGCGCGGTAGCTACGGCTACTCGGCCGGCTCGATGCCGACCTCCTTCAAGCCGGGTGAGACGCTCATCGGCACCGCGGCGGAGGAGAAGCGCACGATCCTGGTGGACAACGTGCCGCCGGGCTATCTCAAGATCTCCTCCGGTCTCGGAGAGGCGCCGCCAGCGCACGTGATCGTGCTGCCGGTGCTCTTCGAAGGGAAGGTCCTCGGGGTGATCGAGCTGGCGTCGTTCCAGCCCTTCACGCAGATCCAGAAGGACTTCCTCAACCAGATCGCCGAGATGATCGCGACGAGCGTCAACACCATCAGCGTCAATACGAAGACCGAGGTGCTGCTGGAGCAGTCGCAGGAGCTGACCGAGCAGCTGCGGGAGCGCTCGGCGGAGCTGGAGAACCGGCAGAAGGCCCTTCAGGAGTCCAACGCCGAACTGGAGGAGAAGGCGGAGCTGCTGGCTCAGCAGAACCGCGACATCGAGGTCAAAAACACCGAGATCGAAGAGGCCAGGCAGGTCCTGGAGGAGCGCGCCGAGCAGCTCGCGGTCTCGATGCGCTACAAGTCCGAGTTCCTGGCGAACATGTCGCACGAGCTGCGTACGCCGCTCAACTCGCTTCTCATCCTGGCGAAGCTGCTCGCGGACAACGCGGAGGGGAATCTGTCCCCGAAGCAGGTGGAGTTCGCCGAGACGATCCACGGGGCGGGTTCCGACCTGCTCCAGCTGATCAACGACATCCTCGACCTGTCGAAGGTCGAGGCGGGCAAGATGGACGTCAGCCCGACCCGGATCGCGCTGGTCCAGCTCGTCGACTACGTGGAGGCGACCTTCCGGCCGCTCACCGCGGAGAAGGGGCTCGACTTCTCGGTACGGGTGTCCCCGGAGCTGCCCGCGACGCTGCACACGGACGAGCAGCGGCTGCTCCAGGTCCTGCGCAACCTTCTGTCCAACGCGGTGAAGTTCACCGACAGCGGGGCCGTCGAGCTCGTCATCCGGCCGGCCAAGGCCGACGTACCGAACGCGATCCGTGAGCAGCTGCTGGAGGCCGGCTCGCTGCGCGACATGGACGCCGATCTGATCGCCTTCTCGGTGACCGACACCGGCATCGGGATCGCGGCCAGCAAGATGCGGGTGATCTTCGAGGCGTTCAAGCAGGCCGACGGGACGACCAGCAGGAAGTACGGCGGCACGGGCCTGGGTCTGTCCATCAGCCGGGAGATCGCCAGGCTGCTGGGCGGCGAGATCCACGCGGCGAGCGAGCCGGGCCGCGGGTCGACGTTCACGCTCTACCTGCCGCTGCACCCGAGCGAACTGCCGCCGCAGGGCTACCCGCAGCTCGCGCCCGGCGGCATGGAGCCGCTGCGCGGGAGCCTCCCGGAGGACGCGTCGTCGACGGACGTTCCGCCGCCGGCCGACAACGGGCCCGCCCGGCTGCCCTCGGACCCGCAGACCGGTCCCGCCGGGCTCTTCCGGCGCCGTCGCAAGGCGGTGGGCGCCGCGGATCAGCGGACGGCGCTGCCGGGGCAGGCCGGTCAGAACGGTCAGCCCGGGCAGGCCGGTCAGGCCTCGGCCGGGGAGCAGGCGCAGGCTCCCCAGGAGTCGTGGTCCGCGAGCGGTCAGGAGGCCGCGGCGCCACAGACGCGTCGCGGCATCATGTTCTCCAACGAGAAGGTGCTGATTGTCGACGACGACATCCGCAACGTCTTCGCGCTCACCAGCGTGCTGGAGCAGCACGGGCTCTCGGTGCTGTACGCCGAGAACGGCCGCGAGGGCATCGAAGTCCTGGAGCAGCACGACGATGTGACGGTCGTACTGATGGACATCATGATGCCGGAAATGGACGGTTACGCGACGACGACGGCGATCCGCAGGATGCCGCAGTTCGCGGGGCTGCCGATCATCGCGCTGACGGCGAAGGCGATGAAGGGCGACCGGGAGAAGGCCATCGAGTCCGGTGCTTCCGACTACGTCACGAAGCCGGTTGATCCCGACCATTTGCTCTCGGTAATGGACCAGTGGATGCGTGGGGAGTGATCGTAGGCTGTGCGAATCTGGGCGGGTTGCTGACTGACTGTGGCCGAAGGCGTGTGAGTCGGCGGTATACGGGGAACCTTCTGGTCTCCCACCGCGTTTCTGCTACGTGCGCAGTGACATCGCGGTGACAGGGTGTGGCGACAGGCGGGGTGCGGCTACCATGACCGGCACAAGGACGGGCGACGCAAGAGAGTCGTCCCCTGGGGCGGCGCCCGGTGCACTGCCGGGGCGAGGAGGGCGGGCCATGGTGCAGAAGGCCAAGATCCTCCTGGTCGATGACCGGCCGGAGAATCTGTTGGCGCTGGAGGCCATCCTCTCTGCGCTCGATCAGACACTGGTACGGGCATCGTCAGGGGAGGAAGCGCTCAAAGCGCTGCTGACGGACGACTTCGCGGTCATTCTGCTGGACGTTCAGATGCCGGGAATGGATGGTTTCGAGACCGCCGCGCACATCAAGCGGCGAGAACGGACCCGGGACATCCCGATCATCTTTCTCACCGCCATCAACCACGGTCCGCACCACACCTTCCGGGGTTACGCGGCGGGCGCGGTGGACTACATCTCGAAGCCGTTCGACCCGTGGGTGCTGCGCGCCAAGGTCTCGGTGTTCGTCGAGCTGTACATGAAGAACTGCCAACTGCGCGAACAGGCCGCGCTGCTGCGCCTCCAGCTGGAGGGCGGCGGTCAGGCGGGCGGCGTGGGCGACACGAAGGAGCCCGCCGGGCTCCTCGCCGAACTCTCCGCGCGGCTCGCCGCCGTTGAGGAGCAGGCCGAGGCGCTCTCCAAGCAGCTCGACGACGAGTCCGCGGACGCCGCGGCCGTCGCCACTGCGGCTCACCTCGAGCGTAAGCTGACGGGCCTGCGCCGGGCGCTCGACGCGCTCGAACCTGGTACCACCGGCGCGGCGCCCCCGTTTCCTTCGCAGCACTGACGGACGTACCGACGACGTACTGTCGGGCACGGCAGGCCGCGTGAGGCGGCGTCAGTTTCTCGCCTCCCGCGCCACGACACGAACGGGTGAAGCGGTGGGCACACGTGTCCGTCGCGGCCCGCACCGGTAACCTCACCACCATGGCCTCACGTACGTCCGGCAAGGGTTCCCAGGGCACGGCGGGCACCGCGAAGCCGCGCGCCGGCCGTACCACCGGCGCTCCGAAGAAGGCGGCGCCCGCAAAGAAGACCGCCGCCGCGGTGAAGAAGACCGCGCCCAAGACGCCCGCCAAGAAGGCGCCTGCCAAGAAGGCGGCGGCCAGGCCCGCGCCCAAGGCGGCGCCGTCGCCGACCGGCGGCGTGTACCGGCTCGTCTGCGCTCTCTGGCTGGGCCTCGCGCACGGCGTGGGCGCGCTGTTCCGCGGAATAGGGCGTGGCGCGAAGGGGCTTGACCCGGCGCACCGCAAGGACGGCGTCGCACTGCTTCTGCTCGGCCTCGCGCTGGTCGTCGCCGCCGGTACGTGGGCGCAGCTGCGCGGCCCGGTCGGCGACCTGGTCGAGATGCTGGTGACCGGTGCGTTCGGGCGGCTCGATCTGCTGGTGCCGATACTGCTGGGCGTCATGGCCGTACGGCTGATCCTGCATCCGGAGAAGCCCGAGGCCAACGGCCGGATCGTCATCGGGCTGTCGGCCCTCGTCGTGGGCGTCCTCGGACAGGTCCACGTGGCCTGCGGATCGCCCGCCCGCGGCGACGGCATCGAAGGGCTGCAGGACGCCGGCGGCCTGATCGGCTGGGCCGCCTCCACGCCGCTGATCTTCACCATGGGCAGCGTCCTCGCCGTACCGCTTCTCCTGCTGCTCACCGTGTTCGGGCTGCTGGTCGTGACCGCCACGCCGGTCAACGCCATCCCGCAGCGGCTGCGTCAGCTCGGAATCATGCTGGGGATCCTCCCGGCGCCGCCGGAGGAGTACGACTTCGAGGACGACGAGCGGTACGACGAGCAGTGGCGCGAAGCGCTTCCCGCCGGCGCGCGCCGCTCGTCCGCGCGCCGGGGGCCGGCGCCCGCGGAGTACGACGCGGACCTCGCGGAGGAGGAGGCGCTCACCCGGCGCCGCCGGCCCCGCAGGGCCGCCGCGCAGCCCGCGTCGGCGTCGCGTGCCATGGAGCCCATGGACCCCATCGACTTCGCCGCGGCGGCCGCTGCCGCGCTGGACGGCGCCGTACTGAACGGGCTGCCGCCCTCGGCGCTCGTGGCCGATCTGACGCAGGGGGTCACGACCGAGCGTCCCGCCGCTGTGCCGCCCGCGCGCGAGGGCGCCGGGAAACCGGAGCGTACGCCCGTTCCCGCGGTGGGTGCGGGTGCCGCGTCCGGGGCCGGCTCGAAGGTGGCCGACCTGACCAAGGCGCAGCCCGAGGTCTCCCAGCCGCTGCCGCCTCGCGCCGAGCAGCTCCAGCTCGCCGGGGACATCACGTACTCCCTGCCCTCCCTGGACCTGCTGGAGCGCGGCGGTCCCGGCAAGACGCGCAGCGCGGCGAATGATGCCGTCGTCGCCTCGCTGACGAACGTCTTCACGGAGTTCAAGGTCGACGCGGCGGTCACCGGCTTCACCCGGGGGCCGACGGTGACGCGGTACGAGGTGGAGCTCGGCCCGGCCGTGAAGGTGGAGCGGATCACGGCGCTCGCGAAGAACATCGCGTACGCCGTCGCCAGTCCGGACGTACGCATCATCAGTCCGATCCCCGGCAAGTCCGCCGTCGGCATCGAGATCCCGAACAGTGACCGCGAGATGGTCAAGCTGGGCGATGTGCTGCGGCTCGCGGACGCCGCCGAGGACGACCATCCGATGCTGGTCGCGCTCGGCAAGAACGTCGAGGGCGGCTACGAGATGGCCAACCTCGCGAAGATGCCGCACGTGCTGGTGGCGGGCGCCACCGGGTCGGGAAAGTCGTCCTGCATCAACTGCCTGATCACCTCGATCATGGTGCGGGCGACCCCCGAGGACGTACGGATGGTGCTGGTCGACCCGAAGCGGGTCGAGCTCACGGCGTACGAGGGCATCCCGCACCTGATCACGCCGATCATCACCAACCCCAAGCGGGCCGCCGAGGCGCTCCAGTGGGTCGTACGGGAAATGGACCTGCGCTACGACGACCTGGCGGCGTACGGCTACCGGCACATCGACGACTTCAACCAGGCCGTGCGCAACGGCAAGGTGAAGCCGCCTGAGGGCAGCGAGCGGGAGCTTTCGCCGTACCCGTACCTGCTGGTCATCGTCGACGAGCTGGCGGACCTGATGATGGTCGCGCCGCGCGACGTCGAGGACTCGATCGTCCGCATCACCCAATTGGCCCGCGCGGCGGGCATTCATCTGGTGCTCGCCACCCAGCGGCCATCCGTGGACGTCGTCACCGGTCTGATCAAGGCGAACGTGCCTTCGCGGCTGGCCTTCGCGACCTCTTCGCTCGCGGACAGCCGGGTCATCCTCGACCAGCCGGGCGCCGAGAAGCTCATCGGCAAGGGCGACGGTCTCTTCCTGCCGATGGGCGCGAACAAGCCGACCCGTATGCAGGGCGCGTTCGTCACCGAGGACGAGGTGGCGGCGATCGTCCAGCACTGCAAGGACCAGATGGCGCCCGTCTTCCGGGAAGACGTCGTGGTCGGGACGGCGAAGAAGAAGGAAATCGACGAGGATATCGGTGACGACCTGGACCTTCTGTGCCAGGCGGCCGAGCTCGTGGTGTCCACGCAGTTCGGCTCGACCTCGATGCTCCAGCGGAAACTGCGTGTCGGTTTCGCAAAGGCGGGCAGGCTCATGGATCTGATGGAATCTCGGAACATCGTGGGGCCGAGTGAGGGATCGAAGGCGCGCGATGTACTCGTGAAACCGGATGAATTGGATGAAATGCTCGCTATGATCCGGGGAGATTCTCACCCGTAAGAGAACGGCGAGCAACCGTTTCCCGTGTTCGTACGTCCAGTTGAGGGGAGGGGGAGACAGATGGTGTCACCATCGGGCTGCCCGGCCGTTCTGACGAGCGGTTCTGATGGCGTACAAAGTCCGCCCTCCCAGTTGCCTCACGCTTTCGTACCACCCCTAGACTGAACACCCAGCAGGTGGCTCACGCTCGAAAGGCGCCCTCGTGTCCATCGGCAACTCTCCCGAAGACGACCGCCCTTCGATCGAAGATGACCGGTCCTCGATCGAAGACGACCGGCCCTCGATCGAAGACGACCGGCCCTCGATCGGACGCGCTCTCCAGCAGGCCCGCGTTGACGCGGGTCTGACCGTCGACGAGGTCAGCGGCTCGACCCGGGTGCGCATCCCCATCGTGCACGCGATCGAGCAGGACGACTTCAGCCGCTGCGGCGGCGATGTGTACGCACGCGGACACATCCGTACGCTCGCGCGCGCCGTAGGCCTCGACGCGGACGCTCTGGTCGCGCAGTACGACGACGAGCACGGCGGACGTCCCGCGCCCACGCCCGCCGCGCCGCTCTTCGAGGCGGAACGGATCCGTCCCGAGGCGCGCCGGCCCAACTGGACCGCGGCCATGGTCGCCGCGATCGTCGCCGTCGTGGGCTTCGTCGGCTTCACGCTCTTCAACGGTGGCAACGGCAACGGCGGCTCCACGGACGTGGCCGGCGGCTCCACGCCCGCCGCCACCAAGCCCGCGAAGCCGGCCCCGACCAAGCCCGTCGACCCGAAGCCCGACCCGTCGGACAGTGCCATCGCGGCCGTCCCGCAGGACCAGGTGACGGTCGCCCTCACCGCCAAGGACCGCAAGAGCTGGATCTCGGCGAAGGACCACAACGGCAGGCTGCTCTTCGACGGCCTGCTGGAGAAGGGCGACTCCAAGACCTTCACGGACAAGGAGAAGATCGAGCTCGTGCTCGGTGACGCCGGGGCGATGCAGCTGTTCGTGAACGGCAAGGAGGTCGGCGACAAGTTCCAGCCGGGACAGGTCGAGCGGCTGACGTACACGAAGGGCGACCCCGAGGTCGGCTGACCTGGACGCCTCCCGGGCCGCGAGCAGGCCGGGAAGGCGGGGCCCGGCCCGGATTTCGGGGGCGCCGGCCCCGTGGAACCCTCGCGGCGGGGGCGCGCGCCGGGACAAAGTAGTCTTGAGCCCATGCCCGAACGCCGCACCGTCGCCCTTGTCACTCTTGGCTGCGCCCGTAATGAGGTGGACTCGGAGGAGCTGGCAGGCCGCTTGGCAGCGGACGGCTGGCAGCTCGTCGAGGACGCCTCGGACGCGGACGTCGCCGTCGTCAACACCTGCGGATTCGTCGAAGCCGCCAAGAAGGACTCCGTCGACGCCCTGCTGGAAGCCAATGATCTGAAGGATCACGGCAAGACCCAGGCCGTCGTCGCCGTGGGATGCATGGCCGAGCGGTACGGCAAGGAACTCCAGGAAGCGCTGCCGGAGGCCGACGGCGTACTCGGATTCGACGACTACGCCGACATCTCCGACCGCCTCCAGACCATCCTCAACGGCGGCATCCACGCCTCGCACACCCCGCGTGACCGGCGCAAGCTGCTGCCCATCAGCCCCGCGGAGCGCCAGGACGCCTCCAGCGCCTCCGATGTGGCCCTTCCCGGGCACGCTCAGGACACGCCTCCCGAGGACCTGCCCGAGGGCCTCGCGCCGGCCTCGGGACCGCGTGCGCCGCTGCGGCAGCGTCTGGGGAACAGCCCGGTCGCTTCCGTGAAGCTCGCGTCCGGGTGCGACCGCAGGTGTTCCTTCTGCGCCATTCCGTCGTTCCGCGGATCCTTCATTTCACGGCGCCCCTCCGACGTACTGGGGGAGACGCGCTGGCTGGCCGAGCAGGGCGTCAAGGAGATCATGCTGGTCTCCGAGAACAACACGTCGTACGGCAAGGACCTCGGTGACATCCGGCTGCTTGAGACGCTGCTGCCGGAGCTGGCGGAGGTCGACGGCATCGAGCGGGTACGGGTCAGCTACCTGCAGCCCGCGGAGATGCGGCCTGGCCTGATCGACGTACTGACGTCCACGCCGAAGATCGCGCCGTACTTCGACCTGTCCTTCCAGCACTCGGCGGCCGGTGTGCTGCGCTCGATGCGGCGCTTCGGTGACACCGACCGCTTCCTGGAGCTGCTGGAGACCATCAGGAACAAGGCGCCGCAGGCCGGTGTGCGGTCGAACTTCATCGTCGGATTCCCCGGCGAGAGCGAGGCGGACCTCGGCGAGCTGGAGCGCTTCCTCACGGGTGCCAGACTGGATGCGATCGGCGTCTTCGGGTACTCCGACGAGGAGGGCACCGAGGCCGTCACGTACGACAACAAGCTGGACGGCGAGGTCATCGCCGAGCGGCTCGAGCACATCTCGCGGCTTGCGGACGAGCTGACCGCCCAGCGGGCCGAGGAGCGGCTCGGTGAGACGGTCGAGGTGCTCGTCGAGTCGGTTGACGGCGAGGACGGCGCGGTGGGGCGTGCGGCGCACCAGGCGCCCGAGACGGACGGACAGGTGCTGTTCACGTCCGGCGAGGGCCTGACGGTCGGCCGTATGGTCGAGGCGAAGGTGGTCGGTACCGAGGGCGTGGACCTGGTGGCGGAACACTGCGACCTTCTGGGAGGCGACCCCCAGACCCCCGACGAGGAGGCAGGCAGATGACCGGAGTCCCGGCATCCGCTGCCGGTGGAACCGGCGCGAAGCCGGCGCCCGGCGGCAAGCTGGGCGCTGCGGCCGTCAATCAGGCCAGTCTGTGGAACATCGCCAACATCCTCACCATGATGCGGCTGGTGCTGGTGCCCGGCTTCGTGATGCTGATGCTTCAGGACGACGGGTACGACCCGGCCTGGCGTGCGTGGGCATGGGCGGCCTTCGCCGTTGCGATGATCACCGATATTTTTGACGGGCATCTGGCCCGCACGTACAACCTGGTCACCGACTTCGGGAAGATCGCCGACCCGATCGCCGACAAGGCGATCATGGGCGCGGCGCTGATCTGCCTGTCGGCGCTCGGCGACCTGCCGTGGTGGGTGACGGGCGTCATCCTCTTCCGGGAGCTGGGCATCACGGTGCTGCGCTTCTGGGTGATCAGGCACGGGGTCATTCCGGCCAGCCGGGGCGGCAAGATGAAGACGCTCCTGCAGGGTGTGGCGGTCGGGATGTACGTGCTGGCGCTGACGGGGCCGCTCGCGACGCTGCGGTTCTGGGTGATGGCGGTGGCGGTCGTGCTGACCGTGGTGACCGGGCTGGACTATGTGCGCCAGGCCGTGGTGCTGCGGCGGGCCGGGATCGCGGCGGAGGAGTCGTCGCGGTGACGGGTGGCGCTGTTGTACGGGCGAGTGGTGCCGCGGAGGTGCTGGAGCTGCTGGCCGGCCGGGGCGAGACGCTCGCTGTCGCCGAATCGCTCACGGGCGGCCTGGTGGCCGCGGAGCTGACTTCCGTGCCTGGTGCTTCAAGAGTCTTCCGCGGAGCCGTCACGGCGTACGCCACGCAGCTCAAAAGGAACATCCTCGGCGTCGACGCGGCCCTCCTGGAGCAGCGCGGAGCCGTGGACGGTGAGGTCGCGCGGCAGATGGCCGCAGGGGTGCGGCGGGTCCTCGGGGCCGACTGGGGAGTCGCGACCACGGGTGTCGCGGGGCCCGAAGCCCAGGACGGGCAGCCTGTCGGGACCGTGTTCGTGGCGGTCGCGGGGCCGGACGGCGCCGGGAAAGTGGCCCGGTTGAGGTTGAACGGTGACCGGGCGGTAATCCGTATGGAGAGTGTACGGAGAGTATTGACCCTGCTCTGCGACGAACTGAATGAAAATGCGCGGGCACAGGATACGGAACAGAACGGGGGGAATTGATGTTTGCAGCCCTGAGTGAACACGACATCGCTCCCCGCACGGCCGCAGCGCGAGGCGGTACGGTGGGGCGTGAAGGATGCGGCTACGCGGTCCGAGGAGGGAGCCACCGATGATTCTGCTCCGTCGCCTGCTTGGTGACGTGCTGCGTCGGCAGCGCCAGCGCCAGGGCCGTACTCTGCGCGAAGTCTCCTCGTCCGCCCGAGTCTCACTCGGCTATCTATCCGAGGTGGAGCGGGGGCAGAAGGAGGCATCCTCCGAGCTGCTCTCCGCTATCTGCGACGCGCTTGACGTACGGATGTCCGAGCTCATGCGCGAAGTGAGTGATGAGCTGTCGCTGGCTGAGCTGGCGGAGTCGGCTGCGAGCGAGCCGGTGCGTCCACCGGTACGCCCGATGCTCAATTCCGTTTCGGTGACGTCGGTGGCAGGTGTGCCACCGGAGCGGGTGACGATCAAGGCACCCGCGGAAGCGGTGGACGTGGTCGCCGCCTGATTGCGGCGATTTCGGTCTGAGGCTTGCGGAAGAGCCCCGGTGGGTCCTGAGGGACCCCCGGGGCTTTTTCATGCCTTCGAGTGACCGTTTTGGGGGGTATGTGCCATGGTGGTGGGAACTGTGAAGGGTCGGTCGAATCAGTCGGTTTCCTGAGGAGGAAAACGGATGTCTGTCGTGAAGAGCAGCCTGGCCGAGGCGGATCTCAAGGTGGTGGGCGAGGCCCTGCAGGGGGCGCTGGTGGACCTCGTGGATCTCTCGCTGGTCGCCAAACAGGTCCACTGGAACGTGGTGGGGCCGCGATTCCGGTCCGTACACCTGCAGCTCGACGACGTGGTCGGCTCGGCGCGGCAGCACTCCGACTTGGTGGCCGAGCGGGCCTCGGCGCTGGGTGTGAATCCGGACGGGCGGTCAGCGAGCGTGGCGCGTGCGACGGCGATCCGGGAGGTGCCGTCGGGGTGGATCAAGGATGTGGACGCCGTACGGATCCTGGTGGACGCGCTCGGGGTCGTGGTCGGGCGCATGCGGGAGCGGATCGACGTAACCGCTGAGCCGGATCCGGTGACCCAGGACATCATCATCGGGCTCACGGCGGACCTTGAGAAGCATGCGTGGATGTTCCAGGCCGAGAGCGCGTAGAGCGCGAGGCGTGGTTGGTGCGGTTGGTGTGCGGTGCTGGTGGATGCGCGGTTCGGGTGGGTGCGCCGGGTGTGCTTCCGGTGCGCCCTCCCGCCGTGTGCGGGGGCCCGCATAGCGTCGGGCGGAGGAGGCGGCCATGGCATGGCGTGACTTCCGCGGACGCGGGGCGGTGCTGGTGCCGGCGTTGGTGTTCGGCGTGGTGTGGTGGGGTGCCGTGCTGCGGATGGTGCTGGTGCCGGAGCGGACGGGGGTCGTGGAGGGCGCGGTGGCGGCGGGCGGCTGGGGGCTGAGCCTGCTGCCGGTTCACGTGGTTTCGGCAGCCGCGGCCGGGGTGGATTCGCGGCGTCGGCGACGCGGGCGGGGGCGTACGCCGGGGGCGGTATTGCGGCGGTGCGGGGTTACCGGGGCGGTTACCAGGGCATTGCGACGCCGCCGTTCGGGTGGAGGATCTGGCCCGTCGTGAAGGCGGAGGCGTCCGACGCCAGGTGGAGTACCGCGTGCGCGATGTCCTCGGGCTCGCCGACGCGGCCCAGCGGGGACGCGCGGACCACGGCGGCTTCGGCCCGGTGCTGGAGTACCGCGTCGTGGCGGTCGGTCATGGGGGTGCGGATCCAGCCGGGGGCCACGGCGTTCACGCGGATGGAGTGGGGGCCGAGCTCGGTGGCGAGTGTCCTGGTGAGCTGTACGACGGCTGCCTTGGCCGTGCTGTAGCAGAGCAGGCCGGCGTTCGCCGCGTCGACTGCGCCCGATGCCATGGTGATGATGCTGCCAGGAGTGTTGGTGGCGATCATGGCGCGGGCCGCCTCCTGGCATGCGTACAGAACACCCTTGAAGTTGACCGCCAGGACGCGGTCGAGGTCTTCGTCGCGGGTCTCCAGGACGGTGCTGCGGTGCATGATTCCGGCGATGGCGGCGAGGATGTCGAGACGGGGGCCGGCTGCGGAGACCGCCGCCGCGAGCTGGGTTCGGTCGGTTACGTCCAGGCGGTGGGGGTGCGCGGTTCCGCCCGCTTTGGTGATCAGGGCGGTGGTCTCGTGGAGGCCGCTCTCGTCGAGGTCCGCGCAGTGGACGGTGGCGCCGGCTTCGGCGAGGAGTAGTGCGCAGGCCCGGCCTATGCCGCTCGCGGCGCCGGTGACGAGTGCGGTGCGGCCGGTGAGGTCGTACGCCTTGAGGGGCATGCGGGGACGGTACGGCTGGACCTGACGGGGCGTCAACTGGTGTGTCGGGTCTGGGCTGGGTGTCGGGCGTGCTTCGTCGAGCGTGCTTCGCGCGTTGGTCGGGTTGAGGACGCGTTGGGGCGCCGTGCTTACGGGGTGGGGCCCGACTGGCAGCGGGGGCACCAGTACGTGGGGCGTGCGCGGCTTCCGTCGCCCTGGTCGGCGTGGCGGATCGGGGTGCCGCAGCGCAGGCACGGGCGGCCGGCGCGGCCGTACACGTAGAGGAGTGGGGTGTGGGCGCGTTCGCGGAGGGTGGTGCGACGGCCGGGGCGGTCGCGGTTGGCCTCCAGGAGGCGTTTGGCGGCGGCGACCAGGCGTTCGGGGGCGGGGAGTTCGCCGATGGGGAGCCAGGGGGTGACGCGGGCGAAGAAGCACAGCTCCGACTTGTAGACGTTGCCGATGCCGGCGAGATTGCGCTGGTCGAGGAGGGCTTCGCCCAGGGGGCGGGCGGGGTCTGCCAGGAGGCGGCGGAGTGCTTCGTCGGCGTCCCAGTCCGGGCCAAGGAGGTCGGGGCCGAGGTGGCCGACGGCCTGGGCTTCGTCCTGGGTCCGGATGAGTTCGAGTACGGGGAGGCGGTAGCCCACGGCGGTGTGTTCGGGGGTGCCGAGGACGGCGCGGATCTGATGGGCCGGGCCGCCGCGCCATCGCTCGTCGGGGGCGTAGATCGTCCAGGCGCCGTCCATGCCGAGGTGGGAGTGGAGCGTGAGGCCGCCCTCGATGCGGGTGAGGAGGTGTTTGCCGCGAGGGGTGACGTCCAGGACGGTGCGGCCGGTCAGGTCGGCGGTGGCGAACCGGGGGACGCGGAGGTCGGCGCGGGTGAGGGTGTGTCCGGCGAGGGCGGAGTGCAGGTGCTGGGCGGCCTGCCAGACGGAGTCTCCTTCGGGCATGGGTCCATCATGCGGTGGAGTGGGACGGGGCAGGGTAACGAGCCCGGCAGGGACCGCACGACAGGTGGGCTCAGGGGCGGAGGCGGAGGCCTCGGGGGGTGGGATGGAAGCCTGCTGCTTCCAGAGTTTTACCCAGGGGTGACGTCAGGGCGGGGGCGCCGTTGGTGCGTTCCACTGTGACCGTGCCCAGGGCGCCTTCCCTGGCCGCTTTCGCCAGGGCTTCGGCAGCCGCGGTGAGGCGCGGGTCGGGGGCTGCCGGGTCGTTCGGGTCGGTGGGCCAGGCGAGCAGCGTTTTGCCGCCGCGCTCCATGTAGAGGGTCAGCTCGCCGTCGACCAGGACAACGAGGGCCCCGGCTTTGCGGCCGGGTTTGTGGCCCGCGTCGGAGGGCGGTTCGGGCCAGGGCAGGGCCGCTCCGTACGCATTGGCGGGGTCGGCAGCGGCGAGGATCACCGCGCGGTTCGGGGAATCCGTTTCGGCGCGCTCGCGCGCGGTGGCAGCGGCCCGCAGGCGGTCGACCGCGCCGTCCATCGCGAACTGGGCGGCCCCGAGGCCCTCCACGACGTAACCGCGGCGGGCCTGCCCGCTGTCCTCGAAAGCGGCCAGGATGCGGTACGTCGCCGAGAAGCCGCCCTCGACCCCTTCGGCGGCGACCGCGCCGCGCGTGACCACGCCGTGCCGGTCGAGCAGCGTGCGGGCGAGCGCGTGGGCGCGGTGCGTCGGATCGGGTTCGTGGGCGGGGAGCAGGGACCAGCGGCCGGAGACCGTGGGCGGACCGGTGCGGGAAGCGGGACGGGTGGCCGCGCTGAGGGTGCCGTAACGCCCGCGCGGGACCGTGCGTTTGGCGCGGT
Source organism: Streptomyces sp. ISL-100 (assembly GCF_018614615.1). Lineage (GTDB taxonomy): Bacteria > Actinomycetota > Actinomycetes > Streptomycetales > Streptomycetaceae > Streptomyces. The sequence continues at coordinate 22,243 of NZ_JAGGOK010000130.1, forward strand.
GGGCGGTGGAGCCCGCCGTACGGCCCGATCCGAGGAGGGAGCGCAGGGGCGCGAGCGTGTCGTTGGTGAGACGGCCCGACCAGGCCAGGTCCCAGAGGGCGTCGGCGAGTTGCGGGTCGGTGCAGTCCGGGTGAGTGGTGGCGCGGACCTGGTCGGCGATCTGGCGGAAGAAGAGACCGTACCCACCGGAGAGCGTGGTGAGGACGGACTCGTGCAGTGCGGTGAGTTCGAGGGGGTGCGGCTGGGGGAGGAGCAGGGGCGCCGCGTCGGCGAGGTAGAGGGACACCCAGCCGTCCTTGCCGGGCAGTGCGCCCGACCCGGCCCACAGGACCTCGCCGGTGGTGGTGAGCTCGTCGAGCATGGCGGGTGAGTAGCCCGCCACGCGGGAAGGGAGGACCAGCTTTTCGAGGGCGGACGCGGGCACGGAGGCGCCCTGCAACTGCTCGACGGCGCGCACAAGTCCGTCGATGCCGCGCAGGCTGCTGCTGCCCAGGTGCTGCCATTGAGGGAGGAATGAGGCGAGCGCGGCGGGCGGAACCGGCTCCAGCTCGTGGCGCAGGGCGGCGAGGGACCGGCGCCGCAGGCGGCGCAGCACCGTCGCGTCGCACCATTCCTGGCCGATCCCGGCGGGGTGGAACTCGCCTTGCACGACCCGGCCGTTGGCGGTGAGGCGTTGCAGGGCGCCGTCCGTCACGGCCGCTCCCAGACCGAACCGGGCAGCAGCTGTGGCGGACGTGAACGGGCCGTGGGTGCGGGCGAAACGGGCGAGGAGGTCGCCGAGCGGGTCCTTTACGGGCTCGGTGAATGCCTCGGGCACGCCGACCGGGAGCGCGGTGCCCAGTGCGTCGCGCAGCCGGCCCGCGTCTTCGACGGCCGCCCAGTGGTCCGCCCCGGCGATACGGACGTGGATGGCCCGGCGGGCGGTCGACAGGGCCTCGGCCCAGCCCGGTTCGGCGCCTCGCGCGGCCAGCTCGGTGTCGGTGAGCGGGCCCAGGACCCGCAGGAGGTCGGCTACACCCTCCAGGTCCTTGACACGGCGGTCCTCGGTGAGCCACTGGAGTTCCTGCTCCAGCTCGGTCAGGACATCGGCGTCGAGCAGCTCGCGCAGCTCCGCCTGGCCGAGCAGCTCGGCCAGGAGCCGGGAGTCCAGGGAGAGCGCGGCGGCGCGCCGCTCGGCGAGGGGTGAGTCGCCCTCGTACAGGAACTGGGCGACGTAACCGAACAGGAGGGAGCGGGCGAAGGGGGACGGCTCGGGGGTGGTGACTTCGACGAGCCGGACGCGGCGGGACTCGATGTCGCCCATGAGTTCGGTGAGGCCGGGAACGTCGAAGACGTCCTGGAGGCACTCCCGCACGGCTTCGAGGACGATCGGGAACGAGCCGAACTCGGAGGCGACCTGGAGCAGCTGGGAGGCGCGCTGGCGCTGCTGCCACAGCGGGGTGCGCTTGCCGGGGCTGCGGCGCGGCAGAAGCAGCGCGCGGGCGGCGCACTCGCGGAAGCGGGCGGCGAACAGCGCCGAGCCGCCGACCTGGTCGGTGACGATCTGGTTGACCTCGCCCTTGTCGAACGCGACGTCTGCCGCGCCGAGCGGAGCCTGGTCGCTGTCGAACGCCGTGCTCTGCCGGGACGGTTCGTCGTCGAGGAGGTCGAAGCCCATCAGGTCGGCGTCGGGCAGGCGCAGCACGATGCCGTCGTCGGCGTGCATGACCTGGGCGTCCATGCCGTACCGCTCGGTCAGACGGGAGCCGAGCGCCAGCGCCCAGGGGGCGTGCACCTGGGCGCCGAAGGGGGAGTGGATGACGACCCGCCAGTCGCCGAGCTCGTCGCGGAAGCGTTCCACGACGATGGTGCGGTCGTCGGGGATGTGACCGGCGGCGCGGCGCTGTTCGTCGAGGTACGACAGGATGTTTTCGGCGGCCCAGGCGTCGAGGCCGGCGGCCGTCAGGCGCAGCCGGGCGTCCTCGGGGGTGAGGGAGCCGACCTCGCGGACGAACGCGCCGAGCGCGCGGCCCAGTTCGAGGGGGCGGCCCAGCTGGTCGCCCTTCCAGAAGGGAAGCCGGCCCGGCACACCGGGGGCGGGGGAGACCAGCACGCGGTCGCGCGTGATGTCCTCGATGCGCCAGGAGGTCGTGCCGAGGGTGAAGACGTCACCCACCCGTGATTCGTAGACCATCTCCTCGTCGAGCTCGCCGACGCGGCCGCCGCCCTTTTTGGGGTCGGCTCCGGCCAGGAAGACACCGAAGAGCCCGCGGTCGGGGATGGTGCCGCCGGAGGTGACGGCCAGGCGCTGTGCCCCTGGGCGGCCCGTGACCGTACCGGCGATGCGGTCCCAGACCACGCGGGGGCGGAGCTCCGCGAAGGCGTCGGACGGGTAGCGGCCGGCGAGCATGTCGAGGACCGCCGTGAAGGCGGACTCGGGGAGCGAGGCGAAGGGGGCCGCGCGGCGGACGGTGGCGAGCAGGTCGTCGGCCTGCCAGGTGTCGAGCGCCACCATGGCGACGAGCTGCTGCGCCAGGACGTCGAGCGGGTTGGCGGGGACGCGCAGGGCCTCGATGGAGCCGCTGCGCATGCGCTCGGTGACGACGGCCGACTGGACGAGGTCGCCGCGGTACTTGGGGAAGACGACGCCGGTCGAGACCGCGCCGACCTGGTGCCCCGCGCGGCCGACACGCTGAAGACCGGAGGCCACGGACGGTGGTGACTCGACCTGGACGACGAGGTCCACCGCGCCCATGTCGATGCCCAGCTCCAGGCTGGATGTGGCGACCACGGCGGGCAGCCGGCCGGCTTTGAGGTCCTCCTCTACCTGGGCGCGCTGTTCCTTGGAGACCGAACCGTGGTGGGCACGGGCGAGCAGGGGCGGAGCGCCCTTGGCGGCGCCCGCCTGAGCCATGATCTCGGCGGGTGACTGGTCATCGGGCAGTGGTTCGCCGGTGGCCCGTTCGTACGCGATCTCGTTGAGCCGGTTGCACAGGCGCTCGGCGAGGCGGCGGGAGTTCACGAAGACGATCGTCGAGCGGTGCGCCTGGACGAGGTCGGCGATGCGCTCCTCGACATGCGGCCAGATCGACGGCTTGTCGCCCGCGTCGTCGCCCTTGGCCGGGGCACCGCCCAGCTCTCCCAGGTCCTCCACGGGGACGACCACCGACAGGTCGAACTCCTTGCCCGAAGGCGGCTGGACGATGGCGGCCTGGCGCCGGGGCGAGAGGAAGCGGGCGACCTCGTCCACCGGCCGGACCGTCGCGGACAGGCCGATCCGGCGGGCGGGGCGCGGCAGCAGCTCGTCGAGCCGCTCCAGAGATACGGCGAGATGCGCGCCGCGCTTGGTCCCTGCGACGGCGTGCACCTCGTCCAGGATCACCGTCTCGATGCCGGCCAGGGCGTCGCGCGCGGCGGACGTGAGCATCAGGAACAGCGACTCGGGTGTGGTGATGAGGATGTCCGGCGGCTTCGTCGCGAGCGACCGCCGCTCGGCGGCCGGAGTGTCGCCGGAGCGGATGCCTACGCGGACGTCGGGTTCGGTCATGCCGAGTCGTACGGCTTCTTGGCGGATGCCGGTGAGGGGGCTGCGCAGGTTGCGCTCGACGTCGACCGCGAGGGCCTTGAGCGGTGATACGTACAGCACCCGGCAGCGCTGCCTGGGGTCGGCGGGCGGGGGCTTGGACGCCAGGTCGTCGAGGGCGGCGAGAAAGGCGGCCAGGGTCTTTCCGGAGCCGGTCGGGGCCACGACCAGGACTTCGGAACCTTCGGAGATGGCCTGCCAGGCGCCTTCCTGCGCCGCGGTGGGCGCCCTGAAGGCCCCCGTGAACCAGCCGCGGGTCGCGGGGGAGAAGGAGTCGAGCGCAGTCCTGGACATGTCCCCCATCGTGCACCCGACCACTGACAACGGGCGTCCAGGACATGGACGTGCAGGTCAGCGGCGTGCGGGCGGGGCGCAGAATGGCTGTATGGCGAAGGAGGCGGGAGGCGCGGGAGACGCGGGAGACATGCGGGACGTGCGTGAGGTGACGGGCGGGAAGGACGAGTGGGCGCGGCACTGGCAGTACCCGGGTGTGCCCGGCCTCGATCTGCTGCGGGCTCGCTATGTGCGTCATTCCTTCTCGCGGCACAGCCATGAGGGGTTCGTCCTCGGCGCGGTTTTCCGCGGAATCGAGGACGTGGTCATGCCGCAGGGCACGATCCAAGCACGCCCGGGCACCGTCGTCATGATCAACCCGGAGGTGCCGCACGCCGCGCACGCGGGCGTGCCCGAGGGCTGGTCGTACGCCACCCTGTACCCCTCGGCGCAGGTGGTCGCCGGCATCGCCGAGGAGACGACGAGCCTGCGCGGAACGGCCGGTTTCGCCGAGACCATCGTCGAGGACGCCGACACCGCGCGACTCATCCGCGGGGTCCACAGGGCGGCCGAGGAGGGCAACGCGCTCGCCGCCGACAGTCTGCTGCGGATCGCCGTGGCCAGGCTGCTGCGCCGGCACGGCCAGAGCCTGCCCGCACGTGCGCCGACGGTCGCCCTGCTGGCGGAGCTCACCGCCCAGCAGACCTTCAGCACCGGTCAGCACCTGGTTCTGGACGCCAGGGGCGCGGGACTTGTGGCGGCAGCGCTCGCGCTCGTCCTGCGCGCCCCCTTCCTCGTGGTGGTCGGGGCTGCGGTGGTCGTCACGGCGGGTGTACGGGCGATCAGCGGCTGACGTACAACCGCCGCCCTGTCGCCGCGCGCCGGCTCGCCGGAATCAGCCGATGACGCGTCCGTACGCCCGTAGCGTCAGCAGCGCGTCGATCGTCACGATCGGACGCGCCTCCAGCGCGGTCCCCGGCGCCCATTCCCGTCGGCGGATCGGCCAGCCCCCGTCCTCCAGTTGTCCGCCCGCGAGGAAGTCCAGCGAGCGGCTCATCTCCTCGTCGGTGAACCAGTCACGGGCGAGCGATCCCGGCGTACGGGCGTAGTCGTACGCGAAATGGTGCTCGCCCGGCGCGTACCCCGCGGCGACGGGCTGCTCCCCGGCCCGCGCCGGATCCAGGACGACGAGCCGCTGCTCGCGCACCAGCCGGCCGAGCCGGTCCGCGGCGGCCTTCGCCCGGGTCCTGTCGGGCACGCCGTCCAGGAAGGCGACCGCCGCCTGGACCTCGTACGGATGGGACTTCTCCAGCGCTCCGACCGCGGCCCAGCAGAAATCGGTGGCCCTGAAGAGCCACGCGTGCCACACCTCACTGCGGTGCAGCAGGCCCACCACAGGGCCCGTCGCCAGGAGATCGCCCGGAGGGTCGTCCACGACCGGGACGAACGGTGCGGCCGGATAGCCGCGCAACGAACGGGCTACCGCAGGCAGTGCCCCCTCCTTCGTCGACGCGTCGGACAGATAGCGGCACATCCGCTCCACCCGCACGCCCTCGCAGCGGCCGATGGAATCGAGGACACGCAGCGCGTGAGCGACGTGCAGCGGCTGGCTCACGGGACCGCGCAGATCGGGTTCCAGTGCGTAGCCGTAGCCGCCGTCATCGCCCTGGTACGGGGCGAGCGCCCTTTCGACCGTGTCTGGGCCACCGTCCAGGAAGTGGTAGGCGAACCGCCGTTGTTCGAGCACGCGGGCCGTCAGCCAGATGAAGTGCTCGGCGCGTGCGAGGGGAGATGCTCCGGATCCAGCCATGGAACGACCGTAGGACGGAAAGCGCTCTCGGGAAGCTCCGGGGACCGGTCTGCACTCTCAGGGGCGCGATACTGGAGTCATGCGGTTGACGATTTTCTGGGAGCGGATGGCGGAGCACTTCGGCGAGGCGTACGCCGATTCCTTCGCCCGCGATCACGTGATGGCCGAGCTCGGCGGTCGCACGGTGAACCAGGCCCTGGCGGCCGGCTGGGACGCGAAGAGCGTCTGGCGCGGCGTCTGCGTCGCGATGGACGTGCCCGCCGACAGGCGCTGACGTGCATGGGGGGCAAGGGGCGGAGGGGCCGGATGTCACAGGCATGGGCCAGACTGACCCCGTGGCATCCACTGACGAGCCCGCCGGGCATGAAGACTCGCCGACCGCACCGCCGCCCGCGAGCCCCAGGGCGGACAGCGGTCCGGCCCGCATGCCCCGGTGGCTGCCGCGCGCCATGGTGCTCGCGCTCGCTCTCTACGCCTGCTTCCAGCTCGGCAACTGGGCGTTCCACCAGCTCGTAGGCCTGCTGCTCAACGTCCTGATCGCCTTCTTCCTGGCTCTCGCGATCGAGCCCGCCGTCGGGCGCATGGCGGCCCACGGCATGCGGCGCGGCCTCGCGACCTTCCTGGTCTTCATCGGAGTGCTGGTCGCGGGCGTCGGCTTCATCGTGCTGCTCGGCTCGATGCTGGCCGGCCAGATCATCGAGATGGTCGAGGACTTCCCGAAGTACGTCGACCAGGTGATCAACTGGATCAACCAGACGTTCCGCACGGAGTTCTCCCGGGTGGATATCCAGGCCAGCGTCCTGAACTCCGACTGGCTGCGCAGGTACGTACAGAACAGCGCGACCGGCGTCCTGGACGTGTCGGCGACTGTGCTGGGCGGGCTGTTCCAGCTGCTGACGATCTTCCTGTTCTCCTTCTACTTCGCGGCCGACGGACCACGGCTGCGCCGCGCCCTGTGCTCTGTACTGCCGCCGGCCCGCCAGGCCGAGGTGCTGCGCGCCTGGGAGATCGCGGTCGACAAGACCGGCGGCTACATCTACTCACGCGGTCTGATGGCGCTCATCTCCGGCGTCGCGCACTACATCCTGCTGCTGATCCTCGACGTGCCGTACGCGCCCGCCCTCGCGGTGTGGGTGGGGCTCATCTCGCAGTTCATTCCGACGATCGGTACGTACCTGGCGGGCTCACTGCCGATGCTGGTCGCCTTCACCGTCAACCCCTGGTACGCGCTGTGGGTGCTCGGATTCGTCGTCGTCTACCAGCAGTTCGAGAACTACGTACTGCAGCCCAAGCTGACGGCGACGACCGTCAACATCCATCCGGCGGTCGCCTTCGGCTCGGTCGTCGCGGGCACGGCGCTGCTGGGGGCGGTGGGCGCGCTGATCGCGATTCCGGCGATCGCGACGCTGCAGGCCTTCCTGGGCGCGTATGTGAAGCGGTACGCCGTGACGGACGACCCGCGTGTGCACGGCAGACACCCGCGGCGCCGCGGCGTCTCGGCCTTCGTACGCCTGCGGCGCACGGGGCGCCACGAGCCCCGGCGGGAGCCGCGCACAGACCAGGCGCCGCCGCCCTCGGACGACGACGCCTGAGGTCACGTACGCGCGGTCAGTGGCGCTCCAGCTCCACCCGCGGCAGTGCCTTGCGCAGCCACCACGCGCGACGCCCCAGCAGCTGCATCACCGCGGGCACGATCAGGCAGCGGATGACGACGGCGTCCAGCAGGATCGCGACCGCCAGGCCGAGGCCGAACTGCTGGAGCATCCGGTCCGGGCTGAGCATGAAGGCCGAGAACATGACCCGATAGGCGCGCGACGGGGCCGGGCCGGTGGGCGTGGTGCGCTTGACACCGAAATCGAACATCCATTCTGATGGGGTTCTGGCCGGGAAGCTGCGAGGGTTTATCCACAGGTCAGGACGGCGCCGGGACGCGTTGTCAGTGGCAGGAGATAGCGTCTTTGACGTGAAGCGATCGACTCAAGCAAATCGGGTGGAACCCATGGCAGCAGGCACCGACCGCGAGAAGGCGCTCGACGCCGCGCTCGCGCAGATTGAACGGCAATTCGGCAAGGGCGCAGTCATGCGCCTCGGCGACCGGCCGAACGACCCCATCGAGGTCATCTCTACCGGGTCGACCGCTCTGGACATCGCGCTCGGCGTCGGCGGGCTGCCGCGCGGGCGTGTGGTGGAGGTGTACGGACCGGAATCCTCCGGTAAGACGACGCTGACGCTGCACGCCGTGGCGAACGCGCAGAAGGCCGGCGGCACCGTCGCCTTCGTGGACGCCGAGCACGCGCTCGACCCGGAGTACGCGAAGGCGCTCGGCGTCGACACGGACAACCTGATCCTCTCCCAGCCGGACACCGGCGAGCAGGCACTCGAGATCGTGGACATGCTGGTCCGCTCGGGCGCCATCGACCTCATCGTCATCGACTCCGTCGCAGCCCTGGTGCCGCGAGCGGAAATCGAGGGTGAGATGGGCGACTCGCACGTCGGTCTCCAGGCCCGGCTGATGAGCCAGGCGCTGCGCAAGATCACCGGTGCGCTGCACCAGTCCCAGACCACGGCCATCTTCATCAACCAGCTCCGCGAGAAGATCGGTGTGATGTTCGGCTCGCCGGAGACCACGACCGGTGGCCGGGCGCTGAAGTTCTACGCCTCGGTGCGGCTCGACATCCGCCGCATCGAGACCCTCAAGGACGGCACGGACGCGGTCGGCAACCGCACCCGCGTCAAGGTCGTCAAGAACAAGGTCGCGCCGCCGTTCAAGCAGGCGGAGTTCGACATCCTCTACGGCCAGGGCATCAGCCGCGAGGGCGGTCTGATCGACATGGGCGTGGAGCACGGCTTCGTCCGCAAGGCGGGTGCCTGGTACACGTACGAGGGCGACCAGCTCGGCCAGGGCAAGGAGAACGCCCGTAACTTCCTGAAGGACAACCCCGATCTCGCCGACGAGATCGAGAAGAAGATCAAGGAGAAGCTGGGCGTCGGCGTCAAGCCCGTGGCCCCGGCAGCCGAGCCCGGCGCGGACGCGGCGGTCAGCACCCCGGCCGCGGCCGACGCGAAGTCGGTACCGGCTCCGGCGACCAAGGCCAAGACGGCCAAGCCCGCGGCAGCCAAGAGCTAGACCGTGACCCGGAGGACGGACTGGCCGGGAAGCGCAAGCGAAGGCATGGATGCCGAGGACAGCGGCAGCCCCGACCCGTCGAGGGCCGGAAAGGGGCTGCCGCCTCAGGATCCAGGTGAGCAGGCGCGGGCGATCTGCCTGCGGCTGCTCACCGGAACCGCGCGCACCCGCAAACAGCTCGCGGACGCTCTCCACAAGCGGGGCATCCCTGACGACGTTTCGGACGAGGTGCTGTCCCGCTTCGAGGAGGTCGGGCTCATCGACGACGCGGCCTTCGCGGACGCCTGGGTGGAGTCCCGGCACCACGGCCGGGGCCTCGCCCGGCGGGCGCTCGCGCGGGAGCTGCGTAACAAGGGCGTCGCCCCCACCCTCATTGATGACGCGATGGGGCAGCTAGACGCCGATCAGGAGGAAGAGCGGGCCCGCGAGCTGGTGGCCCGCAAACTCCGCTCCACCCGCGGCTTGGAGCGCGACCGCCGGCTGCGCCGACTCGCCGGCATGCTGGCCCGCAAGGGCTACCCCGAGGGCATGGCCCTGCGGGTGGTCAGACGCGCCCTCGAAGAGGAAGGCGAGAACACGGAGGGGCTGGACTACGACCCGCTCTAGCCGCGGCGGATCGTTGTGGCGGGGCGCAGGAAGCGGCTGGCCGCCGGCCCCGGCCACGTCATGCCCGGTCGAGTTCCTGGACGCCGTCGGCGCGCGCGTCAGGCTCTTCAGCCTGGGCGGCGCCATGTCGGTCTACGACCGCATCCGCGATGATCAGGTTGGCTGGCGCCACGCTCCGACAGGTCCTGCGGATGCTGCACATCGAAGCCCTGACGGCCCTGCTGATGGGCGCGATCGTCGGCACCGGCATCGCGCTCGCCGTCCTCACCGCGTTCAGCGCGCCGGCATGACGGGCAGACCTCAAGTCGCGCCCGGTGGAAGTCACCACCGCCAAGCAGCAGGGACAGCAACGCGGTAAGGGGGCGCCCTCCAGCACGGACGCCCCTTACCGCGTGCCTCTTAGGGAGTAACCGGAAGCCCCGCCGCTCGCCACGCCTGGAACCCACCGTCGAGATCCGTCGCCCCGTGCAGCCCCAACTGCCGCAGGGAGGCAGCCGCGAGACTCGACGCGTATCCCTCGTTGCAGATCACCACGATCCGCAGGTCATGGCTGGTGGCCTCCGGAGCGCGGTGGCTGCCCTGCGGATCGAGCCGCCATTCCAGCTCGTTGCGCTCGACGACGAGCGCCCCCGGGATCAGTCCGTCCCGCTCCCGCAGCGCCGCGTACCGGATGTCCACCAGCAGCGCACCGGCTGCCGCGGCGTCGTACGCCTCCTGTGGCCCGACGCGGTCGAGCCCTTCGCGTACCCGCTCCAGCAGTTCGTCGATGCCGACACGTTCGCCACTCACTGCCACTCCTCGGGATGTTCGACGTGCTCCAGACGCAGCACCGCGCCCGTGCGGCTGTAGCGCCGCATCATCGGCAGCGGCGGGTAGTAGGCGTGCACCGAGACGGCGTGTTCGTCCGTCGATTCATTCAGCACCTGGTGCACATGGTGCGCGCCGAAGGCCCGGCCCCGGCCGGCCGTCAGCTGCCGCTCCCGGTCCACCCCGTCGGCCAGTTCGAGGGTCTTCCAGCCCTCGGTGGGGATGCGCGCCGCGAGCGACTCCTCCCGCAGGGTGCCCGCCGCGGCGGCGAAGGCACCGCGCGAGCCGCCGTGGTCGTGCCAGCCCGTTCCGGTGCCGGGCGGCCACCCGATCAGCCATGCCTCACTTCCGCCGGGCCCGTCGAGCCGTACCCAGGTACGGCCTTCGGGATCGAGCGGAAGGGAAGCCACCAGCGAAGCGTCGGCGGCGGTACGGCGCACGAATTCGAGCAGTTCCGCGGAAGAGGGAGAGGGAGAGGGAGA